>NZ_JAYMVV010000018.1:0-595168 GCF_048056635.1 Phaeobacter sp. JH20_08
GGAGCCTTCACTCCGCATTAAGGTAGATGGCGTCAGCATGGTCCTGCGGAACAGGCTGGAGAGCCGATGACCGTGAAAGGTGACGGCGCGCCGCCCCATTAGGCGGAGAGCTCGGGGGGAGGCGCGTCTCATCCTGTCATCTTTCCCCAAATACTCCCGCCGGAGGCTTCCGGCATCTGCGTCCATATGTGCAGCCCGAAGCCTCACAGGGACCTCGCGATCAATTCCTTCATGATCTCATTGGTGCCGCCATAGATGCGCTGAACGCGGGCATCTGCCCACATCTCGGCCACAGCATATTCCTGCATGAACCCGTAGCCGCCATGCAGCTGGACACATTCGTCGAGCACCTCACCTTGGGTATCGGTGATCCAGTATTTGGCCATCGCCGCCTTTTCCACGGTCAGCTTGCCCTGCAGATGTTCGACCATACATTCATCAAGGAAAGCACGGGCAACCTTTGTTTTTGTCTGGCATTCGACCAGTTTGAACCGGGTGTTCTGAAACTGCGTCAGCGGCCCGCCAAAGGCCTCGCGCTCCTTGCAATAGGCGATCGTGCGTTCAACCGCCCCTTCCATGGCACCGACGGCGCCACAGGCGATGATCAGCCGTTCCTGCGGCAGCTGCTGCATCATCTGGTAAAAGCCCTGACCCTCGGCGCCGCCGAGGATGTTTTCCGGCGCAATCTCGACATTGTCGAAGAAGAGTTCCGAGGTATCTGCGGCATGGCAGCCGATCTTGTCGAGGTTGCGGCCGCGGCTGAAACCCTCTGCGCCATCGGTCTCAACCGCCACCAGCGAGATGCCCTTGGATCCTTCGGTGGGGTCGGTCTTGGCCGCCACCAGGATCAGATTGGCGTGCTGGCCATTGGTGATGAAGGTTTTCTGACCGCTCAGCCGGTAGGCGTTGCCATCTTTGACTGCTTTTGTCTTGATCCGCTGCACGTCGGAGCCGGTGGAGGGTTCGGTCATCGCCAGAGCGCCGACCAGCTCGCCGGTGATCATCCTGGGCAGCCAGCGCTGTTTCTGCTCTTCGGTCCCATAGGCCAGCACGTAATGGGCGACGATGCCGGAATGGATCCCGTGGCCCCAGCTGGCGAGATTGGCGCGGCTGCCTTCAATCAGGATTGCGGCTTCATGGCCGAAATCACCACCGACGCCGCCGTATTCTTCCGGTACGGAGGGGCAGAGCAGGCCAAGGGCACCAGCTTCATTCCAGGTGGAGCGATCCATCATGCCTTGCTTGCGCCAGGTCTCGAATTTCGGCGCCCATTCGCGGGTGATGAACTGGGCGGTCATATCCGCCAGCATCTGATGCTCTTCGGTCATCCAGCTGGATTTTTGCTCTGCGCTCATGGGGCTCCCCTTTGGTGGCTGTCTCGTGCCTTGTGGCATCTGTTTTCTCTGGACGGTGTGGGCCGGCCTATTTCTTGCGATCCTCAAGCTCGGCATTGAAGAGCCGCAGCCGGTGGGTGAGGTTGTCGCGATCTGTGATGCTGTCGAAATTCTCAAACAGGAAGGAGAGGGCTTCGCCTTCGTCGAGGCCGGCCTCCTGCGAAAATCGGCGCAAGCGGCGATAGCCGTCTTCGGTCATCGCTACCGGCAGGCGGCGCGTGAGGCGAAAGCGTTTGGGCATTGTCTCTCCTCCAATTGCGACGCCCTGGTTCTGGCGCCCCGGATGGCCCGGATCGCCTGTTATCCTGCCGCCCCGATGATCAGACGGGGGCGGTGTCGGAGACCCTCACGAAAAGGGGCTCCGAGATGATCAAACTGCGCTTCAGAACTGGTCTGCCGCCAGTGCCATCACCGTGTCGCCGCCGGTCTGGATACGGCTGAGGTGCAGCGCCGTCGCAGGCAGCCTGCGTGCCATGTAATACCGCCCGGTCGCGATTTTTGTCTCGTAGAACGCGGCGTCAGAAGACCCGGCGTCAAGCTCTGCCTGTGCGGCCTTGGCCATCTCCGCCCACATCAGGCCGAGGCAGACGTGACCAAACATGTGCATGAAGTCATAAGACCCAGACAGCGCATTGTTCGGGTTGGTCATGCCGTTTTGCATGAAATACATGCCAGCGGCCTGAAGGTCCTTCGACGCGGCTTTCAGAGGTTCGATGAACTCCTTGCTGTAAGCGTCGGAGATGTCCCCGTTTTCTTTGCAGAAATTCTTCACCATCTCGAAGAAGGCCATGACATGTTTGCCGCCATCCTGCGCCAGCTTGCGGCCGACCAGATCCAGCGCCTGAACGCCATTGGCGCCTTCGTAGATCATCGCGATCCGGGCATCGCGGGTGTATTGCGACATGCCCCATTCTTCGATGTAGCCGTGACCGCCGTAGATCTGCTGTGCCTGAACGGTCATGTCATAACCCTGATCGGTCAGGAAGCCTTTGATGACCGGTGTCAGCAGCGAGATCAGCCCGTCGGCATTCTTATCCTCGGCGCGATGCGCCTGGTCGATCATCTTTGCGCCCCAGAGGATGAATGCGCGCGCGCCTTCGGCAAAGCTTTTCTGATCCATCAGGTTGCGGCGGATGTCCGGGTGGACGATCAGCGGGTCTGCCGGGCCTTCCGGGTTCTTGGCGCCGGTCACATCGCGACCCTGAAGACGGTCCTTGGCATATTCCAAGGCGTTCTGATAGGCGGCGTCGGCCTGAGCCAGACCCTGCATGCCAACGCCGAGGCGGGCTTCGTTCATCATCGTGAACATGGCGCGCATGCCCTTGTGCTCGGTGCCGAGCAGGTAGCCGGTTGCGCTGTCGTAGTTCATCACACAGGTCGAGTTGCCGTGGATGCCCATCTTTTCTTCGATCTTGCCAACGGAGACGCCATTGCGTTCGCCGAGCGAGCCGTCCTCGTTCACCATGAACTTCGGCACGATGAAGAGCGACACGCCTTTGATGCCCTCGGGGCCGCCGGGGATCTTGGCCAGCACCAGATGGATGATGTTGTCGGCCATGTCGTGATCGCCGGAGGAGATGAAGATCTTCTGGCCGGTGATCTTGTAGCTGCCGTCATCCTGCGGTTCGGCCTTCGTGCGCATCAGACCCAGATCGGTGCCGCAGTGCGGTTCGGTCAGGTTCATCGTGCCGGTCCATTCGCAGGACACCATTTTCGGCAGATAGGTATCTTTCTGGGCGTCGCTACCATGGGCGAGGATCGCCGACGCGGCGCCATGGGTCAGGCCCTGATACATGGTGAAGGCCTGGTTCGCAGCGGAGAACATCTCGCCCACGGCTGTGCCCATGATATAGGGCATGTTCTGGCCACCGTATTCTTCCGGCATGTCGAGACCGGTCCAGCCGCCTTCC
The DNA here is from genome assembly GCF_048056635.1 of Phaeobacter sp. JH20_08. NCBI lineage: Bacteria > Pseudomonadati > Pseudomonadota > Alphaproteobacteria > Rhodobacterales > Roseobacteraceae > Phaeobacter > Phaeobacter sp. JH20_08. Next base: position 3,305 of record NZ_JAYMVV010000018.1, read on the forward strand.
TTGACCTGCTCAAACGCAGCCTTGAACCCGGTCGGTGTGTAGACGACGCCATTTTCAAGGCGGCAGCCTTCGGTATCGCCGACGGTGTTCAGCGGGTGCAGGACTTCGCTGGAGATCTTGCCTGCTTCTTCCAGCACGGCATTGGTGAAATCGGCGTCCAGCTCGTCATAGCCGGGAATGGCGCTTTCAGAGATCTTCAGAACATTGTGAAGAATGAACTGAGTGTCTTTGATCGGGGCGGTGTAACTGGGCATCGCGGTCCTCGCTGTGGTTCTGCGGTGTCTGTCTGGTTGCCTCTCCCATCGTGGGACAGGCAGGCATGGGGGCCGGGATCTATTCCGCGGCTTCTTGTTTGGCGCTCATCGAGGCGATCACACGTTCGCCCCAACGCAGCTGCTCTTTCAGATCATCAATTGCCTCGTTCAGCTCATCGCGCTGCCGCTCCATATCGGCGAGCCGGTCGCAGGCGATGTCATAGGTGCGGGTCAACTGCGTCAGCTGCTGGTCGCCCATATGATAGAGATTCAGAAGTTGCCGGATTTCCTCGAGGCTGAAGCCAAACCGCTTGCCGCGCAGGATCAGCTTGAGCCGGGCCTGGTCGCGTTTGGTAAAGAGGCGTTTCTGACCCTCGCGGATCGGGAACAGCAACTCCTTGGCTTCGTAAAACCGCAATGTACGCGGCGTAACGCCGAACTCATCGCACATCTGGCGGATGGTCTTGGTTTCATCGGTCATCGTCGTAACTCATAACTGCTGGGTTGTGAGACTAAGGTGAGCAGCTTGCTCGTCGTTTACAACAGCAACTTGACGTTGACGTAAGTTGAACGCTGCGTCACTTTCCGAGGTGACGTAGGATCCACCGAACTGACGCAACGTTACTTCGTTTCGGGTTTGGCTATCAGCCCTTAAAATAGGGCGATCGTGCAAATTACCGACAAAATTATCGGGCTTTTTCGCGTGGATTATGTTCGATTTTTTTGATTGAAACATCCGTCACATGGACGGCAGATCACGCGCTGACGAGCCCGCAGAACGGAAAACACCCCACCAGTCGGCGGGGCGTTGAGTGTCAAAAGCGGATCCGACCTGACGCTTGGTCGGCTGGGATCAGGCGTCTTGTTTCAGCAGGTTGAGCGTGGTGGCTCGCAGGTCGTGGAGTTCCTGAAGCGCTTCGTCGAGCTGTTCGCGCTGCTTGCGCAGCTCTTCCATCTGGCGGTCGGCCATTTCGACAAAGGCGCGATTTTGAGCCTCATCGCCCTCGTTTTCATAGATCAGCAGCCACTGGCGGATCTCTTCGAGCTGGAAGCCGAACTTGCGTCCCCGCATAATCAGCTTCATCCGGGCCCGCTCGCGGGCACCGTAAAACCGCGACCGGCCTTCGCGATCGGGTTGCAACAATTCGATGTACTCATAGTAGCGAAGCGTGCGCGGGGTCACGTCGAATTCGCTGCACATCTCCTTGAATGACAATTTCTGTTCGGTCATTCCGTATCTCCCTTACCCGCAAACTAAGCACAACCGGCAAAGGGTTCAACCGCCGGGGTTGCTCTTCGGCCAAGGTCTGGCCGATAAAGAGGAAAACATAGGAACGGGGAAGCCCATGGTCGACAAGACGCAGCTCGCGCGACAGTTCATAGAAGCCATCCCGCATGCGCAGGAACTGGGGATGACCCTCACGGAACTGGGGGATGGCACGGCCGAGATCGTGATGCCCTATGATGAGAAACTGATCGGCGACCCGGAAACCGGGGTGATCCACGGTGGCGCGGTGTCGGCGCTGATGGATACCTGTTGCGGCGCGGCGGTGATGTGCCACCCGTCGGCGCCGGGCGGCACCGCCACGATCGACCTGCGTATCGACTACATGCGTGCGGCCACCCCCGGGCAGCGGATCGTGACCCGCGCGACCTGTCATCACATGACCCGCAACGTCGCCTTCGTCCGTGCGACGGCGATGGACGAGGATGAGGCACATCCCGTCGCCACGGCGGTTGGCGCCTTTACCGTGGAGGCAAAATTTTGAGCCGCCCCCGTCCCGAACCCGTTCAGGTGGTGAAGCAACGGCGCGACGCTGCCCTCGCCGCGCTTGTGGAATCCGTGCCCTATGCGCGTTTTCTCAACATCACGTTTGATCGTCGCGGCGATGAGCTGACGGCGCAGCTAAATTTCGATCACAAGCTGATCGGTAACCCGTTTCTACCCGCCATCCACGGTGGTGTCACAGCGGCCTTTCTGGAGGTGACAGCCGTGATGACCCTGACCTGGGCCAACCTGTGGGAGCGCATCGAAAGCGGCACGCTCGATGTTGAGGAACTGGCCGCAGGTAAATTGCCACGCCAGCCGAAGACCATTGATTTCACGGTGGATTACCTGCGTTCCGGGCTGCCGAGAGATGCCTATGCACGCGCCACCGTGTCCCGGTCCGGCCGGCGCTATGCCTCGGTCCATGTGGCGGCCTGGCAGGATCACAAGGACAAATTGTTCGCCCAGGCCACGGGCCATTTCCTGATGCCGCAGGAGGCGGCAAAACAGGGGGCTGCCGCGCCGGACTTCGTGGCCGATGCCGCGCCTCGGGACAAGGGCTAGAACGCATGTCCACGGCCAGCGCCGAGGTGCCGGAACCGATCAGCCATGCGCGGGTGCTGAAGATTGCGCTGCCGATTGTACTCTCGAATGCGACGGTGCCTATTCTGGGGGCCGTGGATACCGGAGTTGTTGGCCAGATGGGGCAGGCGGCTCCTATCGGGGCGGTGGGCATCGGTGCGGTCATTCTGGCGACGATCTATTGGATCTTCGGTTTTCTGCGGATGGGCACCACGGGTCTCGCCGCGCAGGCCCGCGGGGCTGGAGACTGGGCAGAAACGGGCGCGCTGCTCACCCGGGGGATCCTGCTGGCCTTTGCTGCGGGCCTTGTGTTCATTGTTGGACAGGTCGCGGTGTTCTGGGGGGCCTTTGCGCTGGCCCCTGCCAGTGCCGAGGTCGAAGGGCTGGCGCGGGATTACCTTCAGATTCGCATCTGGGGTGCCCCAGCTACCATCGCGCTATATGCGGTCACAGGCTGGCTGATCGCGGTTGAACGCACACGCGGTGTTTTTGCCCTGCAAATCTGGATGAACGGTCTCAATATTCTGCTGGATCTCTGGTTCGTGCTGGGGCTGGGCTGGGGAGTCGAAGGGGTCGCGGTCGCAACCCTGATCGCGGAATGGAGCGGTCTTGCGCTGGGGCTGTGGCTGTGCCGCGATGCCTTTGCAGGCAGCCAGTGGCGCAACTGGGCCCGTGTGTTCGATCCTGTGCGGCTGAAACGCATGATGCAGGTCAATGGCGATATCATGATCCGCTCGGTGCTGCTGACCGGATCCTTCACGACCTTTCTGTTCATCGGCGCCGATCTGGGCGATGTGACGCTCGCAGCCAATCAGGTGTTGCTGCAATTCGTTGAGATAACGGCCTTTGCGCTCGACGGTTTTGCCTTTTCTGCCGAGGCGCTGGTGGGCAGCGCGGTCGGTGCAAAGGCGCGGATGCAGCTGCGACGCGCAGCGGTGGTGACCAGCCAATGGGGCGTGGGCGGCGCAATCGCACTGGGGCTGCTGTTCTGGCTGGGCGGTGGTTGGCTCATCGATGTCATGTCCACTTCGCCTGAGGTGCGGGCAGCCGGGCGGGATTACCTGATCTGGGCTGCGATATTACCGCTGCTCAGTGTGGCCAGCTATATGTTCGACGGGATTTACATCGGGGCGACCTGGACGCGGGACATGCGGATCGCGATGCTGCAATCGGTGGCGGTCTACGTTGTGGCCCTGTTGGTTCTGGTGCCGCTCCTCGGCAATCACGGGCTTTGGGCGGCATTGATGGTGTTGAACCTTGCGCGAGGTGCGACGCTTGGTCTGCGCTATCCACGGCTCGAAGCGCAGGTCGGCGCATAGATCGGGGATGGGCTGAAAGAGAGCAGCTGTGTTTCAGATGGCGACTGTTTCAGGCGGCCACTGTTTCGGGCAGCTCCTGTCAGAGAAGTTTTTTCAGCGCTTCGGTAGGACGGCCTATGACGGCTGCTGTTTCCGAAATGGCGATGGGGCGCTCAATCAGGATCGGATGCGCGGCCATCGCCGCGATCAGCGTTGCGTCATCATCCGATGGGCTGAGGTTCTGCTCCCTGAAGGTGGCATCGCCGCTGCGCATCATCTCAATTGCAGTGACACCCAGTTTGGCCTGAACCTCCGCCAGCTCTGCCTCCGAGGGCGCATCTTTCAGATAAAGGCGCAGGGTGACCGCTGTTCCGGCCTCCTCAAGCAGGGCAAGGCCCGCACGGGATTTTGAGCAGCGCGGATTGTGCCAGTAGGTGATCATAGCCAGTCCCCGCGTTTGCTGCCGACGGCATCTGCGACAGTGTCAAAACCGTCGCGGGCCAGCAGCTGGTCCAGCCCGCGCGCGATCTCTCCGGCCAGTGACAGCCCGGTATAGACCATGGCGGTATAAAACTGGACCGCCGATGCGCCGGCGCAGATCTTGGCATAGGCCTGTTCGGCTGTGGAGATGCCGCCCACGCCAATCAGAGGCACCCGACCGTCTAGACGCTCGGAAAGCTGCGCCAGGACGCGGGTGGATTTCTCAAACAGCGGCGCGCCAGACAGGCCGCCCGTTTCGCCACGATGCGCACTGTTCAGCCCGTCGCGATCAAGCGTTGTATTGGTGGCAATCACCGCATCAATACCGGTTTCAAGCGCCACCTCGGCAATATCCTCGATCCCGGTGCGGTCAAGGTCGGGGGCGATTTTCAGGAACACCGGCACCCGCTGGTCCAGCCCGTCCCGCGTCTCAATCACGCCGCTGAGCAGCGCTGACAGGGCGGCCTTGCCCTGCAGATCGCGCAGTTTCTCGGTGTTGGGCGAGGAGACATTCACCGTCGCAAAATCCAGTTGCGCCCCACAATGGGCCAGCACCTTGGCAAAATCGGCAGCGCGGTCGCTGCTGTCCTTGTTGGCCCCAAGGTTGAGGCCGATCACAGCATCGCGCGGGCGGGCCGCAAGACGCTGGCCGATCACGCTCATGCCGTCGTTGTTGAAGCCGAACCTGTTGATAGCCGCCTGATCTTCGGTCAGACGAAACAGGCGCGGCTTGGGGTTGCCGGGTTGCGGGCGCGGCGTCGCGGCCCCCACCTCGATAAAGCCGAACCCGGCCTGAGAGAGCGGGCGCAGTGCTTCGGCGTTCTTGTCAAATCCCGCCGCCAAGCCAACCGGATTTGGCAGGGACAGACCGGCGATCTCGGTCGTAAGACGCTGGGAGGTGACCGGGCCGGGGGCGGGCGTCAGCCCCAGTTTCAGCGCCTTGATCGACAAGCCATGGGCGGTCTCCGGGTCGCAGCGATGCAGCGCACCAAGGGCAAGACGTTCAACGAGGCTCACGCCATATCCTCCGGGAATTGATGGGTGCCGTCGACCAGCGGCAGCGGTCTCGCCCAGACCACATCAGTCATGGTCATCTTGCGGTAGAGATGGGGAAACTCGGCGCCGCCCCGCGACACTTCCCAGCGCAGGTCTAGCCCCAGCCGTTCGGCATCGACCGCAATCAGCCAAAGCCCGTCAACTCCGGCAAAATGCTTGGCTGCGGTCTCCTGGGACTGGTCGGCGGTGGAGAAATGAATGTAACCATCGCTCAGATCGATGGGGGCGCCGAGGGTCTCACCCTCTGCCTGAAGGGTGGTCCATTCGTCGGTGCGGAAGATTTTATAGATGAGCATGGCGCGGTGATGCCCTGCGCGCAGAGGTGAATCAAGGCTGAATATGATCGGTCTTGACGCAAAGACAGCACGGCGATGAATTTTTCCCCTTTGACTGCGCCCGCATTTCCCCTCACCATCCGGCAATAGAAAAATAATAAGGGAGTATGTTTCCATGATGACGCGTTTTCTGACGTCTGTTGCCGCGCTTGGCCTGACGGCGGGCGTAGCCGCAGCCGACTACAAGCTGACCATCCTGCACACCAATGACTTTCATTCGCGGTTTGAGCCGATCAGCAAGTATGACAGCGGCTGCCGCGAAGGGGACAATGCCGAGGGCAAGTGCTTTGGCGGATCGGCACGTCTGGTAACTGCGCTGGCGGATGCGCGCGCGCGCAGCAACAACAGCATTCTTGTTGATGGTGGCGACCAGTTTCAGGGCTCGCTCTACTACACCTACTACAAGGGCAAAGTTGCCGCCGAGATGATGAATAAGCTTGGATATGACGGCATGACTGTCGGCAACCACGAGTTCGATGATGGCCCCGAGGTCCTGCGCGGGTTCATGGATTCGGTTCAGTTTCCGGTTCTGATGTCCAATGCCGATGTCAGCGCTGAGCCTGCCTTGGCCGGTGTGCTGAAGAAATCCACCGTGATCGAACGCGGCGGTGAAAAGATCGGCCTGATCGGCCTCACTCCCGAAGATACGCCCGATCTGGCCAGCCCGGGCAAAAACATCACCTTCACCAACCCGGTTGATGCCGTGCAGGGGGAGGTCGACCGGCTGACCGCCGAGGGCGTCAACAAGATCATCGTGCTGAGCCATTCGGGCTATGCCGTGGATCAGCGCGTTGCGGCGGGCACCACGGGTGTGGACGTCATCGTGGGTGGGCACAGCAACACCTATCTTTCCAACACTTCGGAAGATGCTTCAGGGCCATACCCGACCATGGTCAATGATGTGGCCATCGTGCAGGCCTATGCCTATGGCAAGTTCCTGGGTGAGCTGAACGTGACCTTCGATGATGCAGGCAATGTCGTCGAAGCGGTTGGCGAACCTCTGATTATGGATGGCACCGTCACCGAGGATGCGGATACCGTCGCACGCATCGCCGAGCTGGCCAAACCGCTGGACGAGATCCGCAACAAGGTTGTCGCCGAGAGCGCAGAAGCTGTTGACGGCGACCGCGACAATTGCCGTGTTCAGGAATGCCAGATGGGCAACCTGGTGGCCGATGCGATGCTGGACCGAGTGAAGGATCAGGGTGTCAGCATTGCGATTGCCAACTCGGGCGGTATCCGTGCGAGCCTGGAGCCGGGCGAGGTCACGATGGGAGAGGTCCTGACGGTCCTGCCGTTCCAGAACACGCTCTCGACCTTTGAAATCACTGGCGAGGACGTCATCGCGGCCCTGGAAAACGGGGTGAGCCAGGTTGAAGAGGTCAAGGGCCGCTTCCCGCAGGTCGCTGGTCTGAAATTCACCTGGGATCCGTCGGTTGCACCCAATGAGGGCCGCATTCAGGAGGTCATGGTGAGCGAAGGCGACAGCTTCGTGCCGATTGATCCGACCAAGACCTATGTTGTCGTGACAAACAACTACGTCCGCAATGGCGGTGATGGCTACAAGGTCTTCGCAGGCGACGACAAGAACGCCTATGACTTTGGCCCGGATCTGGCGGATGTCATGGCAGAGTATCTGGTCGAGAACTCCCCCTATAAGCCCTACACCGACGGCCGCATCAGCCAGAAGTGACCGGGCGCAGCTATTGCGCTGCCTCAACAATCCAGACTGGACCGCGCCGTATCTTCGGCGCGGTCTTTGTTTTTCCTGTCAGCTGCGACATAACACCGTTATGGATCACCCCCTGATTGACCTTATCAACGCGCGTATCCAGAAGGCGGAGGCCGATGGCGCTTTTGACAACCTGTCAGGAGCGGGCAAACCGTTGCCACCGGTTGACGACCCGGAGAATGCGCTGGTCAACCGATTGATCAAGGAGAGCGGCGGTGTGCCGGAGTTCGTCACGCTGTCGCGCACGCTTGCGGTTCTGCGCCAACAGCTTGCCGATACCGGCGACCGTTCAAAACGCCGTGATATCATGAAAGAAATGACAATTCTGGAAGCCCGCATCGACCTCGCGCGCGAGGCCTATGGTCGATAACCAGCGTTGCACGCTATCTGGCTAGGGCATTGACGGTGCTGTTCGGGTCCTGCGTCGGCAGCTTGTTATCCGCTACTCACCATATGGCTGCCGGGCCGTCTCCGCGCGATAGCGGGGTCAGAATTCCTTCTGCGAGCCTGTTTGCGCGCGGTGCGGAGCGCGGCGCAGCCGGTCGCCGATCTGGGTCGCCTTGGTCAACAATGTGGTGATCTGAACCTGCTCCGCCGGGCTGAGGCCGGTCAGGATTTCGGACTGTAGCGCCTCGACAATCGGCATGGCTTTGTTCAGGAGCGACTGGCCAGCCTCCGTCAGGGTGACAACGCGCGCACGTCTATCAGCTGGAGAAATATCACGCCGGATCAGCCCCTTGGCCTCTAGCCGGTCGATCACTTTTCCAAGCGTTGCGCGGTCATAGGCAATGCGGGCCGCGATTGTTGCCTGATCAACACCGGGTTCGTGGGCCAGGGCGTCAATCGCGGCAAACTGTACCGGTGTCAGGTCGATGTCATTGCGCGCCATATGATCCGCAAACAGGGCAACAGAGATCTGGTGCAACCGCCGGATCAGATGACCGGGGAACTGCAAGGTATCTATCTGTGGCTCTGCCATGTCCTGCCTCCCGCTGGAAAAAGCATCCAGTTCACATCCGGGAACCGGCTGTGATCGGTTTATAGATAGAATTTCAAACGAATCTTTGATCCATAATAAAATGTTTAAGGTATAAAGGGAATGCGACTTTTCCTTGCGCGCGCGGCGCGGTAGATCATCAGACATGGCCCTTCGTTTTACATCGCTATCCGAAATTCTCGATCAAGACTACGATTGTGTCATCGACGTGCGGAGTCCCGCCGAATTTGCTGAGGATCACTGGCCCGGGGCCATAAACCTGCCGGTTCTGGATAATGAAGAGCGCGCCGAAGTTGGCACGATCTATGTCCAGCAAAGTCCGTTTCTGGCCCGCAAGGTCGGTGCCGCGAAGGTGTTTCGCAATGCTGCCGACCATATTGAGCAACGGCTGAGCCATCATCCGGGATCCTGGCGCCCGCTGGTCTACTGTTGGCGCGGCGGGCAACGGTCCGGCAGTTTTACCTGGCTGTTGCAGCAGATTGGATGGCGGGCGGATGTGGTCGAGGGCGGCTACCAAAGTTACCGCAGACTGGTCCATAATTATCTCTATAAAGCAGCGTTGCCGCATCGTTTCGTGGCGCTGGATGGCTACACGGGCACCGCAAAAACCGATATCCTCCAGCGTGTTGGACTGCTTGGCGCACAGGTGCTGGACCTCGAGGGGCTGGCACATCATCGTGGCTCGCTGCTTGGCGATCACCCAACCCCGCAGCCCAGCCAGAAGGCGTTTGAATCCGCATTGGCCGGTCAACTGGCACGGATGAACCCGGAACGCCCGGTGCTGGTGGAGGCGGAGTCGAGCAAGATCGGCGCACGGATCATCCCACCGCAGCTCTGGGCGGCCATGAAACGGGCTCCGCGGATCGAGATCCACGCACCTGTGGCGGCGCGTTGTCGATACTTGCTGGCGGGTTATGATGATATTCTGTCAAACACGGAGATGCTGCGCGTGCGTCTCGATGGGTTGCGGGCACATCGCTCCAATGCGGTGGTCGATGGCTGGTTGCAGAGGATTGCCGAAGGCGACAAACCGGCGCTGACGGAGGCGCTCATCACGCAGCATTACGACCCCGCCTATGAGACTGCGCGCCGGGCCATCGGTGCCGATGTGATAACCACGCTGGGGGCAACCGACCTGCGGGGGCCAGATCTGGACCGGCTGGCCGCGGATCTGCGTCTTGAGCTGGACCGGCTATAGCCGCGACTTCAGATCAGCGTGATCGCGCCCGCAGAGCCGGTGATATGGCCGATGATCGCGGCCTCAGCTGCGTATCTGCGGAGTTCGGGTAAGAGCGCCTGGGCCTGATCGCGCGGCAGTGCGGCCAGCAGGCCACCGGCAGTCTGCGGATCGAACAGCAGATCCTGTGGCCCGCCGGTGGTTATCTGCGGCAAAAGCGCGGCATCTTCTTCAAAGAGCGAGGATCTGACCCCGCGTGCTGTCAATGCAGCGGCACCGGGCAGCGCAGGAATTGCCCCGAGGTCCAGTTCAGCTCCAACAGCGGAGGCTTCGCAAATCCCCAGCAGATGGCCCAGCAGGCCAAATCCGGTCACATCGGTCATCGCATGTGCGGCGTGCAGAAGCTCGGCGGTCTTGTCCTGCGACTGGCTCATCGACGTCAATGCCGCGGCGACCCAGGCACCCTCGGCCTTTCCCACCATTTCCGCCGCCATGATCACCCCGGTGCCCAGCGGTTTTGTCAGGATCAGGGCGTCACCCGGCTGTGCCCCGGCCAGGGTGATGGGCGCCGCGTCGCATAGTCCGGTCACGGTAAACCCTATGGTCAGCTCGTCTCCCACGGAGGTGTGGCCACCAACGATCTCGGCGCCGGCTTTCCTCAGGATGTCACCGGCGGCAGACATGATTTCATCAAGGGTCCGGGCCTGAAGTTCCGCCGACAGTCGGGGCAGGATCAAGTTGGCGGTCGCGGCCTGCGGCTCGGCGCCCATCGCCCAGATATCGCCAAGCGCATGGACCGCCGCGATACGGGCCATCACCACCGGGTCAGCGGTAAAGGCCCGCAGGTGATCTGTGCTGATCACCTGCCTTTGCCCGCCCGTTATCAGCAGCGCGGCGTCATCACCGGGAAGCGGGGTGATGTCCGTGCGCTGAGTATTCGGCTGCGATCGGAGCGTCGCCTTGAGCGTGTGCGCGCCAACCTTGGCACCGCAACCTCCGCACATCGGTTTATGGCCAAGCGCCTCTGGCAGATCATGGGTGTGTTCGGGGGGCAGCGCCGGCTGATCCATCTGCGGCAGATCACGGAACTGCGCCATGAAGCTCTGATCGATGTGATCTTTCCAGCGCCAGATCCAACCGCCCGAAAAGGTCTGTCCAAAGCGTTCTCCAACAGCGGTTTTGCCGCCCATCGAGATCAGTTTCAGATAGTCTTTCTGCGGGCGGTAGCGGCGCAGAGGATCCCGCGTCAGGCTGGCGCGCAGATTATGATAGAGGATCGGCGCCTGACGCACCGCATAGACCCCGGCCTTCGGACGCGGGTCGGGGCTGAAATGAGCACAGTCGCCGGTAGCAAAGACGCCTTTGCGACTGGTCTGCAAATAGGCATCAACCGAGAGAAACCCGTCGTGCAGGTCCAGCCCGGTTTCGTTGAGCCAGGGGTAGGGACGTGCACCCGCAGCCCCGGTTGTGAAATCGGACCGGATTGCGCGGCCGTCCGCCAGCAACACATGAGTGGCCTCGATCTGGGCAATCTTCGTGTGTTCTATCACGGTGACGTCAAGACCGCGCAGCGCAGCGCGCAGCCGGGCGCTGGACTTGGTGCCGGTGTCAGTCAGGATTTCGCTGCGATCAATCAACGTGGCTTGCACCGTCCGGCCCCGGGCCCGCAGCGCATGGGCCATGGCGAGGATCAGCTCCACTCCGGCCACACCGCCACCGATCACCGCAACATGGGCGGCGCTGTCGCCGTGCAGATACGCGGCCCAGCTTTCCGCAAAACGGCCGAGTGGTTTTGCCGGGATCGCATGGTCATCAAATCCCGGCATATCGGGCATGGCAGAGGTGATGCCCAGGTTGATTGCGGCAATGTCATAGGCAATTGGGGGGCGGCCCGAGACATGGACCTCGCGTCTATCGGTGTCGATGTGATCAGCCGCCCCGAGCACCAATCGCGCCCCGGCAAAGCGTGCCAGCTTCACCAGATCAATATCCAACGCCTCGCGCGCGTAATGCCCGGCGACAAAGCCCGGCAACATGCCGGAGTAGGGGGCGGTCGGACCGGGGTTGATCACGGTCAGGCGCGCTCCGGCGAGGGGCCGCATACCCCATTTGCGCAGCACCAGCGCATGGGTGTGGCCGCCGCCGATCAATACCACGTCTTTGGTCAGGGGGAGGGGGGCTGCGTGCATCATCTATGTGTCACCGGGCTGGGCTGGCTCACCCGGACAGGCTCCGCCCCGGATGAAAGACCCCCGCCGGACTGGCGGGGGCGCTGGGAGATCAGACCTCTGGGCCGATCACTTCGTTTTCGGGCAGTTTATGCGTCGCCCATATCTTGTCTTTACCCGCGTCTGGCAGGCTGTCTGGCGTGTCGTGCCGGTGGATGTGAACCTTGGCAATGAAATTTGCCGTGATCGGCGCCGTCAGGAACAGAAATAGCGTAATCATCAGCTCATGCACCGACAGGTGGTATTCGTAGACGGCGGCATGGGTCATCGAGGCCAGCAGCACACCGCCAACGCCCAGCGTCGTCGCCTTGGTGGGCGCGTGCAGCCGGGACATGCGGTCGTTGAGCTTCAACAGGCCAAATGATCCCACGATACCGAAGATGCCGCCGATCACGAGAAATCCGGCGATCACGATGTCAAAGAACAGGTCCATGATCTCTCCTCACTCGATGATATTGCCGCGCAGGATGAAGCGCGCATAGGCCACTGTGGACACGAAGCCCAGCATGGCGATGATCATTGCCGCCTCAAAGAAGATCTCGGTTCCCAGCGCCAGCCCATAGAGCACCATCAGCGCGATGGCGTTGATGAACATCGTATCCAGCGCCAGGATCCGGTCGGCAACATCCTCGGCGGAGACAACTTTCCACAGGTTCATCAGCAGCGACAGCGCAAAGCAGACAAACGCAAAGATTGCAGCTGTTTCGATCATTCGAAAATCTCCTTCAGGCGGCGTTCGTAGCGGTCCTTGATCTCGTCGCGCACCGCTTCGGGGTCCGGCGCGTCAAGGCAGTGGACCAGCAGCGCATGACCTTCGGCTGAGAGATCGGCAGAGACGGTCCCCGGTGTCATGGTGATGGTCGCTGCCAGCACCGTGATCGCTTCGGGTGTGCGCAGGTCCAGCGGGATCGTCACCCAATTGGGGTGGCGGCTGGCATTGGATTTGAACAGGACGATCTTGGCCACCACCAGATTGGCCACCACGATATCATAGAGTACGATGAGGATGTAGCCGACGATCTTCACTGGGCCTTTCATCTTCAGCTGTTGGGGCCAGTAGGGCTGTGTCAGGAAGGGGATCAAAACCCCGAGCATGAACCCGAACACCAGCGAGTTGAGCGACCAGCCATTCACCAGCAACAGCCAGGTTGCGGTCAGCACCAGTGTCAGGATCGGGTGTGGCAGTACGCGGCGCATCAGCTTCATTTCAAAGCCCCCCAAGGACGGTTTCGATGTAGGCGGTTGGGGTGAACAGCTGGGCCGCCGTGGCGTCGGCATAGCGGGTCATCGGCCCGGCAAAGAGGGTGAGCAGCACAATCGCCCCCATCAGCCCAAAGCAGACAACTAGCGGCAGGACCGGCGCCGCCGCTGGGGCTGCGGTGGGGTTGCCGTCGAGAAGATCCTCGTCACCTGCATCGGATGCGACCGTGCCGTCGGTTGCCTGCAGGCCATGGCTTTTCCAGAAGATCAGCGTGCCTGCACGAGCCAGACCAACGATGGTCACAAGCGAGCCGAGCAGAATGACCGCCCAGATCCACCAGACCAGGTCATGATCGCGCGCGGCGTCCATCACCAGCAGCTTACCGATGAAGCCGGAAACTGGTGGCATACCGGCCAGCGCGATAGCGGCGATAAAGAACATCACCGACAGCAAGCCGCTCTGCGGCATCAGACGAAGGGCGGCAATAGCACCGCCCTGACGTTCCATGACCTGATCGGCAATCAGGAACATCAGCGCCGTCGCCAGCGTCGAATGGACGATGTAGTAGAGAGCGGCTCCGGTTGCGGCAGGGGTGAACAGGGCAATGGAAATCAGCAGTGTCCCCATCGAGGTGATCGCCCCAAAGGCGACCAGTCGCCCGATCTCGCGCGAGCCGAGGACACCGATGGCGCCGACGACCAGCGTGACCATGGCGGCAGGCAGCAGCCAATCGCCGACCAGCCCTTCGGTGATCGCAACATCCGGGCCAAAGATCAGCGTGTAGACTCGCAGGATTGCATAGGCGCCGACCTTTGTCATGATCGCAAACAGCGCGGCCACCGGCAGCGGGGCATGGCTGTAGGAGGCGGGCAGCCAGAAATGCAGCGGCAGCACCGCAGCCTTGATCGCGAAGACCAGCAGCAGCATGACCGCACCAACGCGCAGCAGGGCGGTTTCCTCGCCCGACATCTCGGCCACGCGCACCGCCAGATCGGCCATGTTCAGAGTGCCGGTGACGGCGTAGATCGTGCCGAGCGCAAACAGGAACAGGGTCGAGCCCAGGAGGTTGTAGACCACATATTGCACGCCGGCCTGAAACCGCTTGGCGCCGCCTGCGTGGATCATCAACCCGTAGGAGGCAATCAGCAGCACTTCGAAGAACACGAACAGGTTGAAGGCATCGCCCGTCATGAAGGCGCCGAGAATGCCCATGATCTGGAACTGGAACAGCGCGTGGAAATTGGCGCCGCGAGAATCCCAGCCGGTGCCAATCGCGTAGAGCACGACAGCCAGCGCCAGAACCGATGTCAGCACGATCATCATTGCCGACAGGCGATCCAGCACCAGCACGATGCCAAAAGGCGCAGGCCAGTCGCCCAGCTCATAGACCTGCACGGTGCCGTCGGCGGCCTGCGCTGCCAGCGCCAGGGTCAGGCAGAGCACCAGCAGGCTGCTGGCGACCGAGAAGATCCGTTGCAGGTCCAGATGGTAGCGCAGGACCATGATAATAAAGGGCGCGACGATTGCCGGCAGGACAATCGGCGCAATCACGAGGTGGTTCATGCGTCATCTCCAACTTTGGCATCATCATCGCTGAGATTGATCCGGTCATCCTGCGACGACAGATAGGCCCCCAGCGCAATCATCACCACAACGGCCGTCATGCCAAAGGAGATCACGATTGCGGTCAGCACCAGAGCCTGCGGCAGCGGGTCGGTATAGGGGACCTCTTCGTATTTATTGAGGATCGCAGGGGCGTTGGTCATCAAGCGGCCAGTGGCAAACAGGAACACGTTCACCGCATAGGAGATCAGTGACAGCCCGAGGATGACGGGAAAGCTGCGTCGGCGCAGGATCAGGTAGATGCCGGCCGCGGTCAGGACGCCCACGGCCGAAGCGACTAGAATTTCCATAGTCAGCCCTCGTTCTCGGTCATGGCCACGTCATCGCGGGCCGGGTTGATATCCATCGCGTGGGTGCTGTCGGTGCCAGGCTGCCAGGCAAAGCGTGACAGGCTCTCCAGCGCCAGCAGCACAGCGCCAACAACTGCCAGAAACACGCCAAGGTCGAACAGCGCAGCAGTTGCCCATTCAAATTCTTCCAGCGGTTCCCAGTGGATGTACCCAAAGGCGCTGGTCAGGAAGGGCTTGCCGCTGAACCATGATCCCATGCCGGTTGCGGCGGCGATCAGCACACCGGATCCGATGATGCCATGATAGGGGTAGCGCTGCCGCTCGGTCGCCCAGGCAAAGCCCGACGCCATATATTGCATGATGACCGCAATCGCCGCGATCAGCCCGGCGATAAAGCCGCCACCGGGCAGGTTGTGCCCCCGGAAGAAGATATAGGCCGCCACCATCAGCGCCAGCGGCATCATCACGCGTGTCGCCACCACCATCATCATCGGATGCGAGTCACCGGCCTGCGGCAGATCGGGCTTGCGGTTCAGCAGATAGGCCCGCACGCGGGTGCCCAGCACCGCCTCGGTCAGCGCAAAGATCACCAGCGCGGCAATGCCAAGAACGATGATCTCGCCAAAGGTGTCGAAGCCTCGGAAATCCACCAGGATCACATTGACGACATTGGTGCCGCCGCCGCCCTTGTAGGAGTTTTCAAGGTGGAAGCCGGAAATCGTCTCACCGATGAAATCACGGGTCATCAGTGCATAGATCAGCCCCGCAACCCCAAGGCCTGAGATGCCGGCAATGGAGATGTCACGCAGGCGGGCGCCGCCAGAGCTTTCGACCGGGGTTTCCTTGGGCATGAAGTTCAGCGCCAGCAGCATCAGAATGATGGTGACCACTTCGACCGAAATCTGCGTCAGAGCGAGATCCGGCGCTGACATGTAGTTAAAGCCCATCGACACCACCAGTCCAACAACGCCGATCAGCACCAGCGCCAGCAGGCGGTTGCGGTGCATGGCAACCAGAAAACCGGTTGCGATCAGCAGGCTGGCCCAGCCAAGGATCGGGATCAGCCCGACATCCTGAAGGCTGCGGGTCGGCGCCGCCAATGTGCCGGATTGATAGGCATAGAAGGACAGTACCGCGGTAAAGGTGATCATGATCCCGGCATAGCGTGGCATCGAGCCATTGTGCATCCCGTCGGTAATGGCACGCGAAAGCCGTGTGAGCGCGCCGATCAGCGCCTCGAAAATCACCTTCGCCTCCGGGCGCGGTGCGGCATCCCACATACGCATCAGCGGTTTGTGCAGCATCAGCAGGACGGCACCCCCGGCAACCGCCGCCATCGACATATAAAGCGCCGGAGTAAATCCGTGCCAGAGTTTCAGCGAATAATAGGGCAGTTTCTCGCCACCAATCACGGCAGAGGCCGCAGTGGCCACCAACGGCCCGACGATCTTGGCCGAGAACAGGCCGATCAGCACGACAAGACCAACCAGAAACGCAGGGGCCAGCCACATGCCGGTGCCGGGATCATGCGGGGTCGCAGGGTAGTCGTCACGCCTTGGCCCGAGGAAGACATGGGCGATGAAGCGGAACGAATAGGCGGCGGAGAACAAGGCCCCCAATAGCGCTAGGCCCGGCACCAGATAATGTGAACCCGCCCAGACCGTGTGAACGGTTTCCTCCAGCATCATCTCCTTCGACAGGAAACCGTTGAAGGGCGGAATGCCAGCCATCGACAGGGCCGCGACTGTGGCGATGGCAAAGGTGATCGGCATCAGGTGCCGCAGGCCGCCCAGCCGTTTGATGTCGCGGGTGTGGGCCTCGTGGTCGACAATGCCCGCGCTCATAAACAGAGCCGCCTTGAAGGTGGCATGGTTGATGATGTGGAAAACGGCGGCGACGGCAGCAAATTTGGTGCCGAACCCCAGCAGCATGGTGATCAGGCCCAGGTGGCTGACGGTGGAAAACGCCAGAAGCGCCTTCAGATCATCCTTGAACAGGGCAATGATCGCCCCCAGCACCATCGTGATCAGACCCGTCGTTGCGACGATGTAGAACCATTCCGGCGTACCGGCCAACACAGGCCACATCCGCGCCATCAGGAACAGGCCTGCCTTCACCATGGTTGCGGAGTGGAGATAGGCCGACACCGGCGTCGGTGCGGCCATGGCGTGCGGCAGCCAGAAATGAAACGGGAACTGCGCCGATTTGGTGAAGGCGCCAATCAGGATCAGGATCAGGGCCGGCAGATAGAGCGGCGAAGCCTGAATGACCTCCTTTGCGCCCAGGATCACGGTCAGATCATAAGACCCGACGATATTGCCGAGGATCAGCATGCCACCGATCATGGCAAGGCCACCGGCGCCGGTAACAGTCAGCGCCATTCGCGCGCCCTGACGTCCTTCGGGCAGATGCTTCCAGTAGCCGATCAGCAGGAAGGAACTGAGCGACGTCAGCTCCCAGAAGATCAGCAGCAGCAGAATGTTGTCCGAGGTGACAATCCCCACCATCGCGCCCTGAAACAGCAGCAGATAGGTGTAGAAATTACCCATCGGATCCTCGCGCGACAGGTAGAACCGGGCATAGAGGATGATCAGCAGGCCAATTCCAAGGATCAGCCCGGCAAAGAGAAAGCCCAGGCCGTCGAGGAAGAAATTGGCATTCAGCCCAAGCGCCGGCAGCCAGTCGAATTGCGCCTGAATAACTTCGCCGCGCATCACCGCCGGGGCGTGCAGCATCAGTCCGACAAACGCGAGCAATGTTGTCAGGCCTGCCGCCGATGCCGAGGCATTGCGCCCGGCACGGATCAATAGCGCGGGGAATACCGCGCCGAGAAAGGGCAGGGCTGCAATCAGGAACAGGGACACGTGCGGTTCTCCTCCATGCACAAGGCCAGATCGTTTGGTGCCTAAGCAATTTTTCGCAACTGTGCCAGCCCCGACCGCGCCTGCAAACCCTGCAAAGGCAGCGATCCGGTGAGTTTTTTTTCCCGCCGCAGCAATTTGGCGCGGCCCGGTGTCAGGTTGACAACAACTTGATCACCATGCGGGATGTCTCAGGCTGAACACTTTGCAGGAACCTGCTAGGTCTTGGGTCATGTAGGACGGCGCCGGCAGCGCGGGGAGAGGCCAGATGTCGCATTCTCAATCAAAACGGTCAGATAACTCCGGCCCTCAGACTGATGGCGCGGACAGTGACCCGGCAGCTGAGGCGGAGGCGGGTGATCCGTTGATCTCGCGGCGTCGATTGCTGCAGGCCGGTGTGGCCTTCGCCGGGATCGCCATTGCGGGGGGCGGTGGATATACATGGTGGCGCAGGCAACCCCCGGCCCATGACCGTCCCCGCCTGTCGGTTGAGGACGCATTTGCCAGGGCCAAGGCGGGGGAGCTGATCCTGGTAGATATCCGCACACCGCGTGAGTGGCGGGCCAGCGGTGTGCCAGTGGGCAGCCATCAGATCGACATGCGGCGTGAGGATTTTCTGGCCGCGCTTGATCGCGTCACCGGTGGTGATCGCAGCGCGCCGCTGGCCCTGATCTGCGCGCGCGGTGTGCGCTCCGCCCGGGTGACGCTGGCGCTGGACGCGGCCGGTTATACAAATGTGATCGACGTGCCGGAGGGGATGCTCGGCTCCGCCGCCGGGCCGGGATGGCTGCGCAGCAATCTGCCGGTCGCGCGCTGGACGGGGCAGGGCTGATGAAACAGGTGATAGCAGGTATGTGGCGCCTCTGGCCGGGCGTAAGCGTTGCTCTGTCGGGCCTGCTTTTCGGCTCGGCGGTACAGGCTGGATGCGGGCCCCTCGCCGATGCCTGCCAGATTGACGGGGGCGACTATCACATCGTGCTGCCGGATACCGGCGATGAGAAAGCGCTGCCGGCGGTGATGTTCCTGCACGGCTACGGCGGGTCGGGTGAGGCTGCACTGCGCAATCGCGCGATGGTCGATGGGTTGAACGATCGGGGCTACGCGGTGATCGCCCCCACGGCGCTGCCGCGCGATCCCGGTGGCCCTCGCTCTTGGGCGTTCTTGCCGGATTTCGGTGGCCGCGACGAATCCGCGTTTTTTGAGGCGGTGCTGGCAGATGCTGAACATAGGTTTAATATCGACCGGAAATCCGTTGTTTTATCAGGATTTTCCGCAGGCGCCTTCATGGTCAGCTATCTGGCCTGTGCAACCCCCGATCAATTTGCCGCTTACGCAACGATTGCGGGCAGTTTCTGGCGGCCGCAGCCTGAGAGCTGCACCGGTCCGGTGCGTTTGATGCACACTCACGGATGGCGCGATGAGGTGGTGCCGCTGGAAGGCCGATACCTTGGCAATCGTCGTTTCCAGCAGGGAGATATCTTTGCCGGGCTTGAGCTGTGGCGCGATACCAACGGCTGCACGACACATGCGCCAAGCCACAGCGGATCTGAAGGTGGCACCCTGCGGCGCCGATGGGCCTGCGGTACAGGCGCAGATATCGACGTGGTGCTTTTCGACGGCGGGCACCGGGTGCCGGAGGGCTGGGCCGCATGGCTTGCCGATTGGTTCGAGGATCGCCCGCTGTCGCAGTAGTGCAACATATGGCGTCGATGAGGCGGCTGTGAATTCTCAATAAAAAATTCCGGCGAAACCTGATGGTTCCTGCCGGAATTTTCAATTTAATGCAAATTGTGGATATTTTCGCCTGAACTGTCTTTTTTACTCAGCGGCTGTGGGATGGGCGGGGGATCGCTCCAATGCCAGGCGCAACCTGTCCCGTCTGGCACGGGCGATGCGGGTGATCCGGGGCTCGTTATGGACCTCACGGGTGGCCAGAAGGGCTTTGGCAAAGCGCTGCAACGGTACGCCCGACAGGGCCGACAGGGGCACCGCAAGGATCAGCGATACGGCGATTGGCAATAGCCAGACGGATACCACGCCGGCAAGAATCCCCGTCCACAGCGCGATGCCGCTGACGGTTTCCAGCGCGTGGCAGGTGAACAGCGTGCGCCAGGAGTAGCTGCCACCGTCGCGTGCCTGCGGCGCCCATCCCTTTTGGAGGCCAAAGGCGGTGCGCAGCACCGCGATCATCTGCTGAACCATCAGGATAGGCGCATAAAGGATCGCGAGCAGGATTTCCGTCAACAGTGACAGGGCAAAGGCGCCCGCGCCGCCATAGTCGGAGAAGCGGCTCCCGGTCATCGGCAGCGCCGCCACGGCCAGAAGCTTTGGGGCGAGCAGCATGGCATAGATGAGCAGGATCACCAGCACATGGCGCGGCTCTGACATGTCCGGCCAGGAGGGCATCAGCGGATTGGTTTCACTGAAATAGGTCAGGACCGAGGCTTCCTCGCCACGTCCGATCAGCGCCCAGATCACCAGCAGGGCGAACCAGACTGGCGCCATCAGGTAGCCGATGGCCCCATGCAGCAGATGAAAGCGTGACAAGGCGCGAAACCCCTTGGCGTTGAGCAGGTTCAGGTGCTGTAGATTGCCCTGACACCAGCGCCGATCCCGCAGCACATGGTCAATCAGCGTCTGCGGAGTTTCTTCGTAAGACCCACGAATGCGGGGCAGGAACTGCACGCTCCAACCGGCGCGACGCAGCAGCCCGGCCTCCACGAAATCATGGCTCATGATCAGCTTTTCACCACCAAAGACAGAGCGCAGCGGTGGCAGCCCCGCACAGGCGGCAAAGGCACGGGTGCGGATGATCGCATTATGCCCCCAGTAATTGCCTTCATGCCCTGCCCAGCGGGCCAGACCTTCGGCCAGAGCCAGGCCGTAGACGCCATTGGCAAACTGCTGCATCCGGCCAAAGACGGAATGCGCACCGATCAGCTGCGGATAGCTCTGGATCAGACCTGCGCCGGGATCACGAGCCAGCGCGTCGGCCAGATGGGCAATGGCGCGCCCGGTCATCAGGCTGTCGGCATCGAGCACCAGCATGGCGTCCCAGCCGGCGCCCCACCGGCGCACCCAGTCGGCGATATTGCCGACCTTGCGTCCTGCATTGTCATCGCGGCGCCGATAATAGAGCTGGGCCCCTGCGGGGAGCATACTGCGCAGGGCCTCGACACTGGCACGTTCCTCTGCGGCAATGGCATCGTCACGGGTGTCGGACAGGATGAACATTGCATAGTCATGGACACCGCCACGGGCGTGCAGCTCTTCCAGCATGGATTGGGCATTGCCAAGTACATACCAGGGGACCTCGTTGTAGATCGGCATCAGGAGCGCGACCTTCATCCGCTGCGGGCGGCCTCGCCCCAGCGCGCGGGGGCGCTGGGACAGGCCCCAGAGACCCAGAAGAACGGTAGAGACCGAAAAGCAGATCCAGAAGAAATTGAACGCGATCAACACCAGAAGTGCGACCTCCAGCATGGAAAACCCGTCTGCCGCGAACCAGTCCTTCATACCCCAGGTCAACAGCCCCGTAGCGGCCATCGCCGGAGAGAAGGCCAGAACACGCCATAGCGCCACCTGACGCTGGCTTGACTCGCTGGGCTGTCCGCCGGTTGCCACGCTGTCACCGGGTAAGGGGCAGGCGTGATCCTGAAAATGGGCACCGAAATTCTGCTCTGGCATAGCCAGCGGTTGTTCCGGTGGGGTCAGGGAGAAATTGGTCATTTGGTCCACCGGTAAAGCCAGACTTCGGAGGCGGGCTGATCATCCTTGCGCAGTTCAGCGCGCAATTCGACGTGGTCGCGTTCGCCCGGGTCAAAGGCAAAGGCCAACCGCACCCCGCCAGTTTCCGGGTTTTGCTGCAAGACGCCTTCGGTTGGGGTGACATGAGGTGACGTGATATGCGCCTTTAGATCATCAACGCCACCGGCAAACAGCGGATGGGCGGCGAAATCGATGGTGATGATCCGACCCGGATCACCAAAGATGCGCGCGCCCGCAGCGGTGTTGATCACCTGTGGCACCGGCAGATCCGGGCCGTTGCCCCAGGTCAGCCGATAGTCAATGGCAATCTCTGAGCCAGGGGCGTAGCTGTCGCGGGGGCGCCAATAGGCCACGATATTGTCGTAGATTTCCTTGTCTGCCGGGATTTCGACCAGCGTGACGGCGCCTTTGCCCCAATCACCCTTCGGCTCAACCCAGAGCGCCGGGCGCTGGTGATAATGCGCTTCCAGATCCTCAAAATCAGACAGCAGCCGCGGGCGCTGCATCAGGCCAAAGCCACGCGGGTTTTCATCGACAAAGGACGACAGCTGCAGCGTCTTGGGGTTGGCCAGTGGGCGCCACAGGGTCTCGCCGTTGCCGTTGACCACCAGCAGACCGTCGCTGTCGTGAACCGCAGGGCGGAAATCGTCAAACCGGTTGCGATTGGTCTGATCAAACAGGAACATCGAGGTGAGTGGTCCAAGCCCGATATTGTCCAGTTCCGCACGTGCAAACAGGCGCGCCTCGACATCCATCACCGTGTCTTGCCCCGGCAGTATGTCAAACCGGTAGGCCCCGGTGACAGACGGCGAATCCATTAGCGCATGGACGATCATGTTCTTTTGGCCGGGAACTGGAGCTTCGAGCCAGAAGGCAATGAATTCAGGGAATTCTTCGCCCTTGGAGGTAGCGGTATTCACCGCCAGGCCGCGCGCCGACAGCCCATAGGTGTGTGCAGCCCCGATGGCCCGGAAATAACTCGCGCCCTGGAATACGCAGAATTCCGTTTTCTTGCCGGGTTCCTTTAGATCGGTCCGCAGCCGGAAACCGGAGTAGCCGAGGCTGTCGTCGACGCTCAGGTCGGGGGCTTTGTCGGTTTTGTCAAACAGCGACAGGTCAAAGGCCACCGGCTGGGCGAGGCCGTTTTCCACGGTGTAGATCTCGACCGGGCGCGGGAAATAAAGGCCGGGCAGAAAGAAATCGACATTGTAGCTGCGCGGGGTCTTCGACCAGAGCGCATCGCGGCTACGGAACCAGCGGGTCTGGTATTCCTCATAGGTCTGCTCCTGCCAGTCCTGCGGCACGCTGGGCCGGGGCGCATAAGGGGCGGCCGCCAACTCGCGCGCCAGCGCCACAACCGTTTCGCGCGAGAATGCAGGGCCTCCGGTCGCACGCGCAGGCGAGGTCAGCGCGGCAAGCGCAAGCGGGGCCGTGCTGGCCAGGGCGGTTGCCAGAAAGGTGCGTCGCGAGAATTCTTTCATCTCTTGGTTTTCCATGGATGTGATTTGAACCAGGCAGCGATATAGGCGCAGCCGATGATCAGGCCAAACCCGGTGAGGTTAAAAAATGCAGTGGTCATGATCGACCTGTCGGTGAGATCCATGGCAAAGCCGAGCAATCGGGCCAGCGCCATGGAAAACACAAAGACCGCAAGCGATTGCTGACCGACTTTGGTGATCAGCGACAGCAGCACGGCCCAGATCCGGGCGGGCGTGGATCGCCCGTAGGCGATCAGACGGCGACCGCCTTCGCCCGCAACCACCCAGCCGAGGTAGGCCAGCGACAGGAAATGGCCATAGCGCAAAAGGCCAAAGTCGGTTTTTTCCCGCCATTCGGCTGTCAGCTGCCAGGTCGGTCGGATCAGCTCCGCCAGACCGGTGTTCCAGGCTTCAACCCAGAGGAAGACTTTCCAGGAGCCGAAGGGCGCTAGCAGGAGCAGATAGGCCGTGGCTATGATCATCAGTCCGCGTGAGACTGGCGGGGCGGGCAGCCAGCCTTTCATGAAGGCAAAGCCGGTGAAGAACAGCAGCTGCCAGCCAAAGGGGTTGAAAAACCATTCGCGGCTCGACCAGGGTTCGGCGGAGAGCGACAGCCCATTCGGCCCGAGGCCGATCATATACGGGTTGGCCAGCAGCCAGATCGCGATCGAGGTGGCCGCCACTGCCCAGACGCCGACGCGTTCCAGCCCCATCATCAGCGGCATCAGCCCCAACACGACGAGATACATCGGCAGAATGTCAAAGTAGTTTGGCACGTAGCTGAGCGTCATCAGCCCAACCAGCTGCGGCACCGGGTTTTCAAAGAACGGCAACAGGTTCAGCGAGGCAATATAGCTCTTGTCAAAAGCCCCGTAGAGATCCAGCGCCGCCATGGTGGTGGCGAGAAAGACAAACAGGCCGATATGGGCCCAGTAGACTTGCCAGCAGCGAAACACCACGCGCGCGCTGCCAATTAGCCAGCCGCGGCGGGCAAAGGTGCCGCCAAAGGCGATGGCCGAGGCCATGCCCGAACAGAAGACAAAGATCTCCGTCGCGTCGGAGAAGCCAAACCGGGCCGGAATCCAGCCGGTCCAGCGGTTCCCGGGAATATGAGCGCACAGGATGATGAACATCGCAATGCCGCGGTAGAAATCCAGCCGGGGATCGCGAAGCGCGCGGGTCTGCGCGTCCGATTGCGGGGCAACCGGGCGATTGGCCACTGGAGTGGTCTCGGTGCCCTTGGCACCGGGAAAGGGCGAGATGGTCGCCATAGGCTGTTGTGTCCTTACTTTTGTTATTCTGCCGGGACGCTTTGCGCGCAGGGCGCGCCACGTCCGGCAGCGATCAGTGCACGGCGCGCCTGTGCATAGCTGTCCTCGGCGCCGCCCCGCTGGGCGCGCCGCTCGTTGAGGATGGCCTCCACCGCGTCCAGACGCCCCGCGCGGATGCCCGCATCAATGGTCACGCGTTCGAAAACGTCCCGCTGGGCATGGCTGCCCCCTGCCAGTTGCAGGGAACTGCGTCCGCTGGCGAGATAGCCGAAGGCTTCGCTGTAGTTACCTTCGCCAAAGGCCTCGAGCCCCAGCGCAAGGCCGCAGCCTGGCGTTGCCATGCGGCCATCGCTCTCGCTGGCGCCGCGACGCGCATCAGCGTGGATCCGCTGCACCAGCTGGCCAGCCTCAACCTTGCGATCATCGCCCACCAGTGCCAGAAGATAGTGAAGATCGGCAAAGATCAGGCAGCCGTCTTCGGTCCGGTTGGCACAGAGTTCTGCGAGTTCTTCCCAGCGGTCACCGATTGCAATGCCCTCCAGCTCCAGCCGCATCAGCAGTGAGGTGGCGTTGGAAATGTCACGGTAATCATCGGTTTTGTCTTTGCGGATCTCGTGATCGTATAGCGCCAGCACCTGTTCGGTCTGCCCCTGATCCAGATGCATCAGCGCCTTGTGCCACCAGACGTGGTAGCGAAAGTTGTTGCAATGCGCCCAGGCCTCTTCGCGACCGGTCAGCCAGTCAAGCCCGGCACGGGAGTTGCCCGTCATATCATGGACATGGGCCACCGCATGCAGGCCCCAGGCATCATCCGGTGCCATCCAGAGCGCCTGACGCCCGGTTGCTTCGGCCAGGTCATAAGCGCCGGTTTCCTCAAGCGAAAAGGCGTGGCATCCAAGCAGGTAACCGCGTCCGGCGTGATCCGGCGCATAGGCGGGCAGGACCCGCTCGATCGACCGGCGCATACCGGCGCTGTCGCCCAGGATGAAGCGGATCGCGTGGCTCAGCTTCATCGCCAGCGCGTCCTCGGGGTGGCTGCGCAGCACGGTCTCCATCTCTGCAATCGCCAGCGATGGACGGCCCTCCAGCCAAGCACCGAGCGCAGCGATATAGTGGCGTTCGCGTGGCAATGCACCATCCTCGGCGGCCTTGGCCGCAGCATAGGCGTCGCGTGCGGCCTGCATCAGCTCTGCCCGGCCCAGCAGCAGCACAAACATGCCCTTGGCCGCCTGGGCCATGGCAAACTCCGGTGCAGCCTCCAGCAGGGCGCCCAGATGTTGCGGCGCGGCAGCGCCGTGAGACAACACCCCCATCTGAACGCAGTTCCAGTTCTCGAGCGCCGCGGCGTTTGTCAGGCTGGTGTCCTGGCCAAAAATATCTTGCATCATCGTTTGTCCGATCCGTGTCAAAAACGAAAGCAGAGGTGCTTTGTCGTCGAGCCTAAAGCACGGCCGCGCGTCTCGCGATGCCCGCTCGCGGTTTGGTGAAGCGGCGTGTGCAATCTCGCCGGATTAATGGGCCAACCATATTGATTGACAGCGATTTCCCGCATTTTTTGTAATCTGGCAAGCCCGTGCAGCGCGACTTTGGCCGAAGACCGCCAGTTTCTGTAACACTCGGCCAGATCCTGCCGGTTGCAAGCCCGAGAAACAGGCGTTTTCTGCGGTGTCTTAAGGGGATAGCAGAGATATTGAGCAGGCAGCCGCCCCCGGGTGACGGGGCGTCTGCCTGTTCTCGGTCGGCGGCGCGCCGCTGTCTTAGTTGTCGTCTTCCGAAAACGGGTCCGCGGTCCTGGCTAGGAGGTCGCTGTCTGCGCCGCAGATTGGAGGCGCATGGCGGTAGGTCACCGGCGTCCGGGAGAATTTGAGCGGATTGCCAAGCAACCGCACCGGCCCCGCCGCTGAGGACATTTCAATTGTCATATCCCGCGCCGCCACCTGATCAGAGGCAAAAACCTGATCGAGCGTCTGCACCGGTCCTGCTGGCACCTTGTGGGCCTCCATCGCGGCGATCACCTCATCGGTGCGGTATTGGCGCAGCGCCGGTACCAGGATATCGGCGAGCGCGTCGCGGTGCTGCAAGCGGGCCGGGTTGGTTGCAAAGCGCGGGTCCCGCGCCAGCCCGTCCAGACCGAGAAAAGATAGGAAGCGGCCAAATTGCGCGTCATTGCCGACCGCGAGGATCACATGGCCATCTGAGGTCTCATATAACCCGTATGGCACGATGCTGGGATGCTCATTACCGCGCCGTTTGGGGGCGCTGCCAGTGTTGAGTGTTGCCACTCCTTCGTTGATCAGCCAGGCGATCTGCGCATCCACCAGCGCTATATCGACCTGCTGGCCTTCGCCGGTCTGTTCCTTGTGGCGCAGCGCTGCGAGGATGCCGACACAGGCATACATTCCGCACATTACGTCGGCGATGCCGACGCCAACCTTCATCGGTCGGCCCTCAGGCTCACCGGTGAGCGACATGATCCCGCCATAGCCCTGTGCCATCAGGTCATAGCCGGGTTTATGGGCATTGGGTCCAGTCTGGCCGTAGCCGGAGATCGAACCATAGACCAGATGCGGGAACTCTGTGTGCAGGCTCTCGTAGTCGAGGCCGTATTTGGCAAGCCCGCCGGGTTTGAAGTTTTCCAGCAGAATATCGGCTTCAGCGGCGAGACGACGTATGATCTGCTGGCCCTCGGTCGTGGCGATGTCCACCTCAACCGAGCGCTTATTGCGGTTTGCGGCCATGAAATAGGCCGACAGATCCGACTGGTGACCGTCTCCATCCACCACATAGGGCGGCCCCCACTGCCGGGTGTCATCGCCCCCGGTTCGCGGGTTTTCGACCTTGAGCACACTGGCCCCCAGATCTCCCAGCATCTGGGTGCAGGTCGGCCCTGCCAGAATGCGGGACAGGTCCAGCACCTTGACGCCAGTCAGCGGGCCATGGGACAGCTTGGCTTCGGATGTCCGGTCAGATGAGCCCATCATAGGCCTCCCGCTCGAATTCTGCGGCAATGACGGTGAAACGCTCGGCCTGCTGTGCCTCTTGCAAGGCAGCGCGCAGGCCTGCGCGGTCGCGGACCCTGACGCCATGGCCGCCAAAGGCCCGGCCCATCGCGGCAAAGTCGTGCTGGCCGAAGTCGACGCCAGCGTTATCCAGCCGTCGCTGTCGCTGCTTCAGATCGATCAATGCGAGGCTGGCATCGGCGAAGACAACAAAGATCGGCGCAACGCCAAGCTCGGCGGCGGTGGACAACTCGCCCGCCACCATCAGGAAACCCGCATCACCGGAGAAGCTGACAACCGTGCGCTGCGGCTCTGCCAGTTTGCGGCCGATGGCCATCGGCACCGCGCAGCCCATGGTGCAGAGGCCCGAGGATTGGATCAGGGCGCGAGGCTCATGGCAGCTCCACATCTGCGAGAGCAAGATCCGATGGGCGCCGCTGTCTGCCGTCGCCAGCGTATCGCCGGGCAGGGTGGCCTGACATTCGGCAACGATCGCAGCGGGTCCCCAGTCCGCCTGCGGGGTGAAGGCGGATCGAAGGGCTGCCCGGGCCACCTCAGGCTGACCTTCGGGCCAGCGCTGCGGGGACGGCTGTGTGTCATCGGCGAGCTGCGCCCCAACCGTCAGGGCGCGCAGACTGGGCGCAAGACCGGCAACCAGCGTCAGAGTGGCCGCGTGCATGTAGTGGGTGTTGTCCTCGGCGCAGATATCAATCACCCGCTGGCGGGAACAATCCCAGGCGTTGCGCCAGCCCGGGCGCATCTCGATTGGATCGTACCCCAGCGCAAGAACCAGATCGGCCTCGCGCACCAGCGGCAGCAGGTGACGATCGGCGAGCGGCGACAGCCCGGCGCTGCCAAGGCAAAGCGGGTGCTTCTCAGGCAGGATGCCCTTGGCCTTGTAGCTGGTTACAAAAGGGATCTGGTAGTGTTCGAGAAAGGCCAGAAGCGGCGCGGATGCGGCCTCGGCAACAGCGTCAAGACCGATCACCGCCAGCGGGCGCTCGGCCTCGGTAAGCCACGCGCGCGCCTGCGCCAGGTCAGCGGGCTGCGGTTGCGTTGCTCTGGCAGGCGCGAGGCAAGGACGGTGGGGGCCGGCAGGGGAATCGGCGACAGAGATCGGCACATCGATATGCACCGGCCCATTGCGCGGCGCTGTTGCGATCCGCACCGCCTTGTCGGCGATCACACCGGCAGCCTCGGCGTCGAGGCGATAGCTGGCCTTGGTGATCGGGGCAAAAACCGCCTGGTGGTCCAGTACCTGATGGGTATAGGTGGCCGCTTCCGCCGCATCCACACATCCTGTCAGCACCAGCATCGGCACCCGGTCCTGATGCGCATTGGCGACAACGTTCACCCCATTGAGCGCCCCCGGGCCCAGCGTGGCCACCAGGATAACCGGTGCGCCATCGCTGTGGTGCACGCCTTCGCCCATGAAACCGGCGCTGTTCTCGTGTTTGGCAAGGTGAAAGCGGATGCCCGCCTTGGTCAGCGCATCGACAAGCGTCAGCACTTCGCCACCGGGCATGCCGAAGGCATGGCGGCATCCGGCGGCATATAGTCGCCGGGCCAGCACATCCGCCGCGCGCAATGGTTCTGTGGCCGTCGCAGCCGCGGTGTCGGTCTGTGTCATGAGATCCACCCTTCGTGAACAAGTGCCGCCAAATTGCCGGAACCGGGCAAGGTTGCAAGCCTCCTCACGCGGGTGTGAGCGTCAAGGCGCCGAGCGCGCCGCATTTTGCGCAATGGCATCAAGATGTTGGTCCAGCTCTGCCGCGATATCGGCGAGATCAGCCCCGCCTTCATCGAGATAGGGGGCAAAGACATGGGTTGCGGTTTTATAAGAAAGCGTCGCCA
Source organism: Phaeobacter sp. JH20_08 (assembly GCF_048056635.1). Lineage (NCBI taxonomy): Bacteria > Pseudomonadati > Pseudomonadota > Alphaproteobacteria > Rhodobacterales > Roseobacteraceae > Phaeobacter > Phaeobacter sp. JH20_08. The sequence continues at coordinate 32,557 of NZ_JAYMVV010000018.1, forward strand.
AGCCATCTTCGCCTTCGGTCACATAAAGGCGGATCGGGGCTTCAATCATTGCGGCGGTGGAATGGCTGAGGACCCGCACCGCATAGTCATTGTTGAAAACACCGATCACCCGGTTGCCAGGTATGGTAATGCCACGGGCCGCAGCGGCCTTGGTCGGCCCGGCCTGCGTCACCACGACAAGACCCTGCGCCTTCGTCGCCGCAATCACATCTTCGACCAGCTGCGGGTAGGGCTTGCGGGTCTGATGAACAGCCCAGCCCTGGCGCTCGGCCAGCGGTGCGGCGGCCGCGACCATCGTATGTGACCCTGTTGCGGCGAACAGCACAAAGGCCAGGGCCGCAGCGAACAGATGGCTGCGGCGGGGGGCCATCGGACCCATCACGTTTTGAAACATGGCGGTGATCTCCTGTCGTTGCTTGCGAGGTTAATGCCTCGGCGGCTGCACCGCAGTCACATTGTCGTGCAGCCGGGGCGAGCCGCGCGGCAGGGCAGTCAGGTGGTGCAGTCAGGCGGTACAGTCAGGCGGCGCGGCGAAAACCGGTGATCAGCTGGCGCAGCCCAACAGCGGCCCCGGCAAAGATCGACAGAAAGGTCACCGGGGCAGAAATCGACAACAGCGAAAAGGCGCTCAGACCCTGGCCGACCGTGCAGCCCATTGCAAGGACCGCGCCGCCCCCCATGATCGCGGCCCCGATGATCTGGCGGCGCAACTCGCGCGGGTCGTCGCAGGCCTCCCAGCGGAAATGCCCCTTGATCAGCGAACCGATAAAGGCACCGAGCCAGACGCCGCTGACCGAGCCGACGGCAAAGCTGATCGGCCGCAGGCTGCCGGTCATTGTCCACATGATGGTTTCGCCAAGCGGCGCGGAGAAGGAATGCGAGACCAGAGGTATCGCGTCAAACCCCGTCCGCGCGATATGGCTGCTGCCTGCCCAGCCGCTGATGATGGCAAACGCCACCAGCGCAGCCCAGCCAATAGCGGCCGGAGACTCGCGCACCTCGCGCCCGAGGATGGATATCAGCAGGATCGCACCGCCGATGGCAAGGCCGATAGCGCTGACCGACGCTCCAAGATAGTTGGCCAGATGATGGGCGATGCCGGCGGGCAGATCATCGGTGATGCTCTGTTGCCGGAAAAACAGGTTGCGCAGCGGGGCGAGAGGGCCTGTCAGCACGACAAAGGTCGATACGCCCATCACCAGCACGATGACAAAGCTGCGCAGATCGCCGCCGCCGAGCCGGGCTATGGCACCATAGCCGCACATCCCGCTCAGGGCCATGCCATAGCCAAATAACAGGCCGCCGCCGATAGAGGCCAGCGGCATCCAGCGAATGGCAAGATATTGCGACTGCGCCGGGTCCAGCCAGCCTAGAGCCATGAGGCCAAAACTTCCCAGGATTGCCATGCCGATTGCCATGCCCCACATCCGCAGACGCAGGGACGAGCCGCCATAGAGCAGATCCTCGATGGCGCCCAGCGTGCAGAACCGCCCCAGCCGCGCCGCCAATCCCAGCAGGACGCCGCCAAACACCCCCAGCAGGGCGGTCAGCTGCGTATCGTTCAGGAGGTCGGACAGGGGGGTGGGCATCTTGTGCGGGTTCCGCCGGTGAAAGAGCTGCGGGGCTGGCGGCTGAAGGGGGCGCTGCCAGTGTGGCCGGGCCGACCGGTCGTCGGTCAGTCCTCTTTGCAGAACAGCTCGTAGACCACTTCCAGGATCCGGCGCGGACGATCATCTGCCAGCCGGTAATAGATCGCCTTGCCCTCACGGCGTGGAATGACCAGACCTTCCAGACGCAGGCGCGACAGCTGTTGGGAAACCGCCGCCTGACGTGCGGAGAGCAGCTCTTCCAGCTCGGTCACCGATTTTTCACCCGACACCAGATGGCACAGGATCATCAGGCGTCCCTCGTGGCTGATCGCCTTCAGAAAATTCGAGGCGCGGGTGGCATTGTCCACCATCGTATCGAGATCTTCGGGGGCCATATCGGCGGAAAACTGTGGCAGGGCCATATCGGTGTTCTCTCCTGGTTCAACCATTGGTGGCCATCGGGGCGGGCTGCTGGTCGGGGGCTTGTCCAGCGTCTGGTTGCTCGGCAGCGGGCGGGACAAAGCCTGCGTGCGCCTGCAGCAGACCGGAAATCAGCGGCCAGAAAAAATCCTCTCCCGGATAGCCTTCCAGTCTCGCCATCTCATGGCCGCCCTCAACGATCAAGAAGGTTGGCGTGAATGTGACCCGCCGTGACAGCGTCAGATCTTTCGGCATGTCGCGCAAATCTGCCCGGCGCAGCGGGGCAAAGGTGCCTTCGGCGGTCTTTGGATAGATCGGCGCAATCTCCGCGTCCCAGCGTTCGCACCAGGCGCAGCCCGGCTGCTCGACCATCACCAGCTCTGCGGCATCGCTGGCCGATGCGATCAGCGGCAATGCCGCCATGACAGCGACCTTTGCCAGCGCCGAGGCAGCGGCGCGGCAGCTGCGATAGGGCAGGGAGGTCAGCGAAGAAAAGGCCATGATGCGATTTGTCTCGATGATCTGTGTGGGGGCCGTGAAGTACGATGTCTGAGCCACGGCCGGTGATTGACGGGTCGTCATGAAGGGTGTCTATATGTACTACGTAATTTGAATATGTGAATAGTACAAGTTTCTACCGGGGTGGACCGGCGGCCCGCGCATCTTGTTGGAGCTGTGCCTGATTTGAGCAATCGCGGCTTGCACACGGAGATCGACCGCCAGCAGCCGACAGAAGATACTTCTCGGCGCGATGTGGATCGGCAACTGTGGTCTTGTCTGGTTCGAATGCAGAAGATGGCAAGGGGCCTTGATACATGCTGGAAATCTCTTTGTTCGGAGCGCTTGTTGCGGGGCTATTGTCATTCTTCACGCCCTGCGTGCTGCCCATGGTGCCGTTTTACCTCTCCTATATGGGGGGGCTTTCCATCGCGGAGCTGCGCAGCGACGGCGAGATCGCTTTGGGCGCGCGGCGGCGCCTTGTGCTGGCGTCGATCTGCTTTGCCGCAGGGGTGACCACGGTTTTCGTGCTGATGGGAATGGGAGCCACCGCACTGGGGCAGGTGTTTGGCCAATATATGGATGTGCTGGCCTATGGCGCTGCGGTATTGCTGCTGGTCTTTGGGCTGCATTTTCTGGGGGTCCTGCGGATTCCACTGCTTTATCGCGAGGCTCGGATCGAAAGCACCGCGCCGCCCGCGACCTTGGCTGGCGCCTATTTGATGGGATTGGCCTTTGGCTTTGGCTGGACACCCTGCGTGGGACCGGCCCTGGCCTCGATCCTGATGATTGCCTCTGGCCTTGGCGATATCTGGCGCGGCGGGCTGCTGTTGCTGGTCTACGGCGCGGCGATGACCGCGCCCTTTGTGGTAGCGGCGCTGTTTGCCGGGCCTTTTCTTAGGTTTGTGGCCCGCCACCGGTCTGCCTTTGCCTGGGTGGAAAAGGGGATGGGCGTAATGCTCATCATCTTTGCGGTTCTGATCGCCACGGGCAGCGTGCGTTATATTGCCGAGGCTATGATCCGGTGGTTCCCGGGTTTTGCAAGTATCGGCTGAGCGGCCCAGAATGGCGGCCGTATTGGGAGGGTAAGAGATGAAACGACTAATGATCGGACTGTTGTGGCTGCTGTGTGTCGGCTCTGCGGGGGCGGTGGAGCTCGGCGATGATGGCCTGCACAAGACCCCCTGGATGCGCGAGACCTTCAAGGATCTGCGCGAGGATCTGGACGAGGCCAATGCCGAGGGCAAGCGGCTGGTGCTGTTCTTTGAACAAAGGGGCTGTGTCTATTGTACCAAGATGCACGAGGAGGTGTTCCCGACACCCGAGGTCGGGTCCTACATCGGCGACAATTTCTTTGTGGTGCAGCTCAATCTATATGGCGATGTCGAAGTGACGGATTTTGACGGTGAAACCCTGTCGGAGAAGGACATGGCCCGAAAATGGGGCGTTCTGTTTACCCCGACAATGATGTTCCTGCCGCAGGAGGTGCCCGAGATTCCGGCGCCGCAGGCCGCGGTGGCGATCATGCCCGGTGCCTTTGGGGTCGGCACTACGCTCGATATGTTCACATGGGTGAACGAAGAGCGCTATTTGATTGATAACGGAGAAGATTTTCAACGTTACCATGCCCGCCGCATCCAGGAACGGAACAACGGCTCCACCGATTGATACCGGTGGTTTGATCGTCTTTGCAGCAAAGATGGCCTTGCCTGCGTGCCGTCGGGCAGACGAGGTCGGATAGGTTGAACGGTCGAAACGACATAATGAAATTCAAATTACTGAATTTGATGTTGCGTTAGCCGGGTGAGGTCGCCTAGGGTAAACGCCAGCGAAGCACGCCAAAGCGCGTGGGAGCCAATGGGAGGAAACATGAAGCAAATATCTCTGACACTGGCAGCCTGTCTGGCCGGGACAGTTGCGTTTGCCGCTGAGATCGCGCCGAAAGAGGTCGCCTATGACGACGACGGCGCTGTTGCCGTATCGCTCAGCGGAGCTGCCGGGGATGCCGCCAGCGGCGCATTGCTGGTTGGCGACAAATCCAAGGGCAATTGCGTGGCCTGCCATCAGGTGTCCGCGCTGTCGGATGTGCCGTTTCACGGTGAAATCGGCCCTGCGCTGGATGGTGCCGGCAGCCGCTGGAGCGAGGCGGAGCTGCGCGGTCTGGTGGCCAATGCCAAGATGACATTCGACGGCACGATGATGCCCGCCTTTTACAAGGTCGATGGCTTCATCCGGCCGGGCGATGCCTACACGGGCGAGGCGGGGACCGAGCCGCTGCCGCCGATCCTGACCGCCCAGGAAATCGAAGATGTGGTCGCATTTCTTGCGACCCTGAAAGAAGACTGACGCAAAGGACCGGGATCTTTTGCGCCATCAACGTCAAAGGAGACATACGATGGAGTTCTCACGTCGCGACACACTTGGCCTTGGCCTTGGGGCCGCTGCCCTGACCATGCTGCCCCTGCGTGTCGTTGCTGCAGCCGAGGATCGGATTGCAGAGTTCACGGGTGGCGCTGATATGGCTGACACCGGCCTGACACTGACCGCGCCCGAAATCGCCGAAAACGGCAATACCGTACCGATCGAGGTCGATGCGCCCGGTGCTTCCGCCATCATGATCCTGGCGACCGGCAACCCGACCCCGGGCGTCGCGACCTTTACCTTTGGTCCGTTGGCTGCCAGCCAGTCAGCCGCCACACGGATTCGCCTCGCAGGCACGCAAGACATTGTGGCGGTTGCCAAAATGGCCGACGGCAGCTTTGCCAAGGCAAGCGCGACCGTCAAGGTGACCATCGGCGGCTGCGGCGGCTAAGCGCGACCTGTCCGTCAGGTTCGCCCCATAGATATCAGGAGTTAACGACATGGCATCCGGTGTAAAACCCCGCGTCAAAGTCCCGAAGAAAGCAGCCGCAGGCGAAGCGGTGACCATCAAGACGCTGATCAGCCACAACATGGAAAGCGGTCAGCGCAAGGACAAGGAAGGCAAAGTCATTCCGCGGTCGATCATCAATCGCTTTACCTGCGAGTTCAACGGTCAGTCCGTTGTTGATGTGGCCATGGAACCCGCCATTTCCACCAACCCTTACTTCCAGTTCGACGCCACCGTCCCCGAGGCGGGTGAATTCGTCTTCACCTGGTACGACGATGACGGTTCTGTCTACACGGAACAAAAACCGATCGCGATCGGCTGATCCCTTCCGGATCCATAGGCAAACGCCCTGTCCGGAACGCCGGGCGGGACGACCACCCAAGGGAGGAAACAAGATGAATAATAAGGCAATCACCGCAATTGCCATGGCGCTGGCCTTGCCCGTTACCGCCTTTGCCGAGGCGGATGATGATACGCTGGTCGTCAATGACGAGATCGAAATGGTCACCAAGACCGCCGCACCCGCGCATGTTGCTGATGTGCTGGACGAGGTGATGTCAGGCTGGCATTTCCGCTCGGATGAGACGCAGGCGCTGCAGATGGATGATTTTGACAACCCTGCAATGGTCTTTGTCGATCAGGCAATGGATACATGGTCCAAGGTTGAAGGCACCGCGGAGAAATCCTGCGCCTCCTGCCACGACGATGTCGAAGAGAGCATGGTCGGCGTCCGCGCGGTTTACCCCAAGTGGAACGAGGATGCAGGCGAGATGCGTACCCTCGTCATGCAGATCAACGACTGCCGCGAGAACCAGATGGGCGCGGAGAAGTGGAAATACACCAGCGGCAAGATGGCGGCTATGGAAGCGCTGATTTCGGTGCAATCGCGCGGGATGCCGGTCAACGTGGCCATTGACGGCCCGGCCCAGTCCACCTGGGAACAGGGCAAGGAGCTCTACTACACCCGCACCGGTCAGCTGGAACTCTCCTGTGCCAATTGCCATGAAGACAACTATGGCAACATGATCCGCGCCGACCATCTGAGCCAGGGCCAGATCAATGGATTCCCGGTCTACCGCTTGAAGAACACCAAGCTGAACACGGCCCATGCGCGGTTCAAAGGCTGCGTGCGTGACACCCGCGCCGAGACTTACAAACCGGGTTCGGCTGAGTTTGTGGCGCTGGAGCTCTATGTCGCATCGCGTGGCAACGGCCTCTCGGTCGAGGCACCGTCTGTCCGCAACTGATCCGCGTGGCCCCGTGTCAGAGATGATGCGGGGCGCGTTTCCCTCAATGTCATTCAAACATGCGAATATATCGTATGTCTCAGTAGGAAGATGAACCCATGATCTCGCGGCGTGATTTCTTGCAGGTCTCCATGGCAGCGTCAGCGCTGGTTGGTGCCTCAGGTTTTGGCAGCTGGGCCAGACTGGCAGCGCAGCAGAAGCTGACACAGGATCAGCTCCTGCAGTTTGACACCTATGGCAACATCAGCCTGATCCATGTCACGGACATTCACGCTCAGCTGAAGCCGATCTATTTTCGTGAGCCCTCGGTCAATCTTGGGGTTGGTGACAACAAGGGCGATGTTCCGCATATCACCGGCGCGGATTTCCGCAAGGCCTATGGGATCGCCGATGGCAGCCCCTCAGCTTATGCACTGACCTACAATGATTTTGCGTCGCTTGCCCTGGGCTATGGCCGGGTCGGCGGGCTGGATCGTGTTGCAACAATCATCAACGCCATCCGCGCCGACCGCCCCGATGCGCTGTTGCTGGATGGCGGTGACACCTGGCATGGTTCCTACACCTGCCATCACACCGAAGGCCAGGACATGGTCAATGTGATGAACGCGTTGAAGCCGGATGCGATGACCTTCCACTGGGAGTTCACGCTGGGATCGGATCGGGTGAATGAGATCGTCGAGGGGCTGCCCTTTGCCGCACTTGGCCAGAATATCTTTGATGCGGAATGGGATGAACCGGCTGAGCTGTTCAAACCTTATAAGTTCTTCGACCGTGGCGGCGCGAAGGTTGCGGTGATCGGTCAGGCCTTCCCCTATATGCCGATTGCAAACCCCGGCTGGATGTTCCCGGAATACTCCTTTGGGATCCGCGATGAACATATGCAGGAGATGGTCGACGAGGTACGCGCCGCTGGTGCGGATGTTGTTGTGGTGCTGTCGCACAATGGCTTTGACGTTGACAAGAAAATGGCCGGTGTGGTCAGCGGCATCGACGTGATCCTGTCCGGCCACACCCATGATGCGCTGCCGGAACCGGTTCTTGTTGGTCAGACCCACATTGTTGCGTCTGGGTCCAATGGTAAATTCGTCTCCCGCGTGGATCTGGATGTGCGTGACAGCCAGCTGATGGGGCTGCGGCACAAGCTGATCCCGGTGTTTTCCGACGTCATTGCGCCGGATCCGGTGATCAGCCAGCTGATCAACGACCAGCGCGCGCCCTATGAGGCAGAGCTGGCCGAGGTGATCGGCCAGACTGATGAGTTGCTCTATCGGCGCGGCAATTTCAACGGCACTTGGGACGATCTCATCTGTGACGCGCTGCTGACCGAGCGTGAAGCCGATATCGCCCTGTCGCCCGGCGTGCGTTGGGGGCCGTCCTTGCTGCCCGGCGACGACATCACCCGCGAGGATATCTGGAATGTCACGTCGATGAGCTACGGTGCAGCCTATCGCAATGAAATGACAGGCGAATTCCTGAAGGTGGTGATGGAGGACGTGGCCGACAACATTTTCAATCCCGACCCTTATTACCAGCAGGGCGGCGACATGGTGCGCGTCGGTGGCATGGGCTACAATATCGACATCACCAGGCCGCAGGGCGAACGGATCAGCAATATGACACTGCTGAAGACCGGCGAGGCGATTGACCCGGCCAAGACCTATATCGTTGCAGGCTGGGCCAGCGTGAATGAAGGGACCGAGGGGCCGCAGATCTGGGATGTGGTCGAAAGCCACATTCGCAAGATGGGCACCGTTACCCTTTCCCCGAACAATTCCGTGCAGGTGTCGGGCGCCTAAGCCCGGCATCCGCCAAAAATTTTTGCGCTGATGAATTCACGAAAGTGAATTTTTCGATGTAAGGAGGCAATCAGAGATGACTGATAAACCGAAGCAAACCAGCCGGTCGCGCCGCCAGTTCCTGGCCGGTGCTGCGGCGGTTGGGGCAGGGGCAGTGGCGAGCCGTTCTGCTGGCGCTGCGACACCCGACCCGCTGATCACAGAGGTGCAGGACTGGGCATCCGGTCTTGGCGACGGCGTGGATACCACCCCCTACGGCCTGCCGATCAAATACGAAAGCGACGTGGTCCGGCGCAATGTGGAGTGGCTGACGGCGGACACCATCAGCTCGATCAACTTCACGCCGATCCACGCGCTGGACGGAACCATCACCCCGCAAGGCTGCGCCTTTGAACGTCATCACTCCGGCGCGATTGAGCTGCGCAAGGATGACTACCGGCTGATGATCAACGGCCTGGTCGACACGCCTTTGGTGTTTACCTATGCGGATCTGGAACGCTTCCCGCGCGAAAACCGCGTCTATTTCTGCGAATGTGCTGCGAATTCCGGCATGGAGTGGGCCGGCGCGCAACTCAATGGCGCGCAGTTCACCCATGGCATGATCCACAACATGGAATATTCCGGTGTCCCGCTGCGCACCCTGCTTGAGGAAGCGGGCGTAAACCCCGCAGGCAAATGGGTTTATGTCGAGGGGGCGGATGCGTCCTCCAACGGGCGCTCGATCCCGCTGGAAAAGGCGATGGACGACGTGCTGGTCGCCTTCAAGGCCAACGGTGAGGCGCTGCGCAAGGAGCACGGCTATCCGGTGCGCCTCGTGGTGCCCGGCTGGGAAGGCAATATGTGGGTCAAATGGCTGCGCCGGATCGAGGTCATGGCGGGTCCGGTAGAGAGCCGCGAGGAAACCTCGAAATACACCGACACGCTGGCCAATGGCATCAGCCGCAAGTGGACCTGGGAGATGGACGCAAAATCCGTTGTGACCAGCCCAAGCCCTCAGGCACCGATTACCCATGGCGCCGGGCCGCTGGTGATCACTGGCCTGGCCTGGTCCGGGCGCGGCGCAATCACTGGCGTGGATGTGTCCCTGGATGGCGGCAAGACCTGGACCGAGGCGCGGCTGGCGGCACCGGGAACGGACAAGGCGCTGACCCGGTTCTATCTGGATATCAACTGGGACGGGTCCGAGATGCTGCTGCAAAGCCGGGCTCGCGACGCGTCGGGCTATGTGCAGCCAACCAAGGCGCAGCTGCGCGAGGTGCGGGGGCTGAATTCGATTTATCACAACAACGCCATCCAGACCTGGTGGGTCAAGGCAAACGGGGAGGCGGAAAATGTCGAGGTTTCTTGAAGTGGTGATGAAGCCCACCGAGGGGAGGCGGAGCTTGCTTGCAGCAGCTGTCTTTTCCACCATGGTCGCGACGCCAGCCGCAGCGGAAAAATTCGGCCTCGGTCGCCCGGCCTTGCCGGAGGAAATCGCGGCCTGGGATCTCGATGTCTCTCCCGATGGCACCGGGCTGCCCGAAGGCTCGGGCGATGTCTTCGCCGGCGAGGAGGTCTTTGCCGAAAAATGCGCGGTCTGCCACGGCGATTTCGCCGAGGGTGTGGGCAATTGGCCCAAGCTCGCGGGCGGGCAGGGCACGCTCGACCATGACGATCCGCTGAAAACTGTCGGCAGCTACTGGCCGTATCTCTCGACCACGTGGGATTACGTGAACCGTTCCATGCCCTTTGGCGACGCACAATCTCTGACCCCGGATGAGGTCTATGCGATTGTCGCCTATATCCTCTATTCCAACGACCTGGTCGATGATGAGTTTGTGCTGTCGGACGAAACCTTTGCCGGGGTGCAGCTGCCCAATGCGGATGGCTTCATTCTGGATGACCGGCTGGAAGCGGAAAAACACTTCTGGACCGCTTCACCCTGCATGGAGAGCTGCAAGGACAGCGTCGAGATTACCATGCGCGCCATGGTGCTGGATGTGACGCCGGACGAAACCGATGCCGCTGAGACACAAGCGGACACCGCAGCCGAACCGGCCGTGCCCGCCGCAGAGGCAGACAGCGCGTCCGTCAAAGAGGCCGTCGCCCCAGAGGCTACCCCAGACATCGGCCCAGACCCTGAGCTGGTCGCAAAGGGCGAGAAGACCTTTCGCAAATGCAAATCCTGCCACCAGATCGGCGCGGGCGCGAAATCGAAAACCGGTCCGATCCTGAACGGAATCATCGGCGCGCCAGCCGCCCATGTTGATGGGTTTCGCTATTCCAAGGCGCTGCTAGCGGCGGCAGAAAATGGGCTGGTCTGGGATGAGGCCGCGCTTGCGGCCTTTCTCGCAAATCCGAAGAAATACATGAAAGGGACCAAGATGTCCTTTGCCGGGCTGAAGAAAGACGCCGATATCGAAGCGGTGATCGCTTATCTGAAGGCCGCAACCGCCGACTGATCCCGCCAGCACTCCTCAGTGCAGGCGTCAGGCGGTGCCTGCCTCCCACCACCTCCGCTATGGCTATCGCGGGGGTGGTTTGCGTTCCGCCAGAGTTGTGTCGTTCCGCCGCTGTCTGAACACTTGTTTTGCACAACGTCTTCAGATACTCACGCCGGTTCTTTCTCAGCGACAGGTGCCAGACATGCCCACTCCCAACACCCTTGGAATCGACTTTGGCACCTCCAACTCGGCAGCCGGTGTTGCGGTCAACGGACGACCCTGGCTGGTGGAGATCGAGCCGGGGGAAACCACGCTGCCAACCGCCGTTTTCTTTGATCCTGATCGTCGCAAGATGATTATCGGGCGGCCAGCCACCCGCGCGTTGATCAATGGGGACGAAGGCCGCTTCATGCGTGCCTTGAAAAGCCTTCTCGGCACGCCGCTGATGTATGAAAAGCGTCGTCTGAATGGTGAGCTGGTCGATTTTGTCACTATCGTGGCCCGTTTTCTGGCCGAGCTGAAGACCCGGGCAGAGGCGGCAACCGGCCAGTCGTTCAGCCATGCGCTGTCAGGCCGTCCGGTGCTGTTTCACAGCAAGGATGCAGCCCGCGATGCCCAGGCCGAAGTGGACCTGCGCGCCTGCTATCTGGCCGCAGGGTTTGAGGAGGTCCGTTTCATGCTGGAACCCGAAGCGGCCCTGCGCTCGGCACTGCCCAAGCCCGGCATCGGCCTGATCGTTGATATCGGCGGCGGCACCTCGGACTTCACAGCCTTTGAGCAGTCACGGGATGGGGCTGCGCGTATTCTGGCCTCGCATGGCGTGCGTCTTGGCGGGACCGATTTCGACCGGCAGCTGAGCATTGATCACGTGATGCCGCTGTTGGGGCGCGGCAGTGCCATTCGCAACAGTTTTGGCGGCGGCAGCCTGCCTGCACCCAACCGGCTGTTCAACGATCTGGCGACCTGGCAGATGATCCCTTTCCTCTATGCTGCCGACAGTCGCCGCGCCGCGCAGGATCTGGCGCGCAATGCCGAAGAACCTGAAAAACTGGCACGGCTTGTCTCCGTGTTGGAAGATGAGCTGGGGCACGATCTGGCCTTTGCCGTTGAGCGGGGCAAAATCGCGGTCAATCACCCAGATCGCCGCCGCGCGGTGATTGATCTGAAGGTTCTGGAACCGGGGCTGTCGGTGCCCCTGGACACGCAGACGCTTGAGCAGAGCCTGGCGAGCGATATCGACGAGATCACCGCCTGCGCCCGCGAGACCCTTCGTCGGGCGGATCTGCGCGGTGATCAGGTCACGCGGGTGGTTCTGGTCGGGGGTTCAGCCCTGCTTGCGGCGGTGCAGACGCAGATGCAGCAGCTCTGTCCGCGCGCTGAGCTATATTCGGAGAACGCGATGACAGCTGTCGCCGATGGTCTGGCGCTGGCTGCGGGCAGCGCGTTTGCCTGAGGCCGCGAACTGACGCCGGACATAGGCTTGCGCCGGGGTGATCTGATGGCTGGTCTCGACGCAGATTTCAGCTAGACTGAAGGTTCAGCCCATAAGCTTCGGATTCAGGTTTTTTAAGATGTTCCAGTTGTTTCGCCCCTTCACCTCAGATGCCGCCGCCACTCATCGTCGAGCGCCGCTGCTGCTCAGCCGTCGACTGTCAGCCATCGCAGCCGCCGCGATACTGGCCTCTGGCCTTCCCCTTGCCGCGATGGCGGCATCCTGCGGCAATACCTCTGCCGGGTTTGAGACCTGGAAACGCGATTTCGCCCAGGAGGCGCAACGCGCCGGTGTCCGCCAGGCCGGGCTGAACGCGCTGGCCAATACCAGCTACGCCAGCCGCACCATCGCCGCAGATCGCAACCAGAAGAGCTTTCGCTATTCTCTTGAGAAATTCATGCAGATCCGCGGCGCCAATACGATCATCGCTCAAGGCCGCAAGCGCAAGGCACGCAATGCGGAGTTCTTTGCCGCATTGGAACGCAAGTTCGGGGTTCCGGCCGGGATCCTGATTGCGATTCACGGTATGGAAACTGCGTTTGGCAATTACATGGGTGACAGTCAGGTGGTCTCGGCCATCGTGACGCTGACCTACGACTGCCGCCGCTCCGATTTCTTCAAACCCCATGCCATTGGTGCGCTGAAACTGGTGGATCAGGGCGCCATTACCGGCGCGACCAAAGGCGCCAAACACGGCGAACTGGGGCACACCCAGTTCCTGCCGGGGAATGCGCTCAACTACGGTGTGGACTGGGATGGCAACGGGCGGGTGGATTTCTACAACATGGGGGATGCGCTGGCCTCAACCGCCCATTTCCTGCGCAAGAAAGGCTGGAAACCCGGGCGTGGCTACCAACAGGGGGAGCCGAATTACCGCGTGCTGAAGGAATGGAATGCGGCGACCGTCTACCAGCAGTCGCTGGCCATCATGGGGCGCAAGATCGACGGCTGAGGACACGGCCTGCTCATCCGCAACGGGGGGAGACTGCTGCTGTCGGCGGCTGCTGCGGCTCAGTTCCACCCCTTACGGAAAAAATGCGGGCTGGCGCCGAACTTGCGTTTGAACTGGCGCGAGAAATGCGTGGCGCTGTTGAAGCCCGAGGCTAGCGCGATCTCGGTCACTGACATCGAGGTCTCGTTCATCAGCGCAAAGGCATGGCTGAGCCGCATGTCGAAGTAGACATGCATCGGGCTCTGGTCGAGATAGCGCGCAAACAGCCGCTCCAGCTGACGACGCGAGATATCCAGCCGATCACAGAGCTCGCCGATGGAGAGCGGCTCCTCAATTGATTCCTGCATCAGCTGAAGCGCGTTCAGCAGCCGTTGGTTGCGGCTGCCGATTGCGACCGCGTAATTGGACTTCTGCGGTGTGCTCTGCCCGCCGGTACGCACATGCAGGCACATATCGGCAACAATGATCGCCAGCTGCTTGCCATGGCGTTCCTCGATCAGGTTCAGCATCATATCTGTGGCTGCATTGCCGCCGCCGCATGTCATCAGAGTATCGCTGATTTCAAAGATCCGGGGCGATGGGAGCAGGTCCGGATATCTCTCGACAAAACCGGGCTGGTTCTCCCAGTGCAGGGTGAACCGATGCTCGCCCAGTAGCCCAGCCTGCGCCAGAGCAAAGGCCCCGGTGCAGATGCCGCCGATCGAGCGGCCAAAGCGGCGTTCGCGCCGCAGCCAGTTCAACACCGCTTCACTGGCGGCATTCTGCGGTTCCACGCCCGAGCAGACAAAAGCCAGAGCATCCCCCGGGAGCGGACCCATTGGCAGGTCCGGCGTGATGGTCATCCCGTTTGAGCAGCGGATCGGTTCGCCATCCGGTGTCATCACATACCAGCGATAGAGCTGCGTATTGGTGACCTGATTGGCAATGCGCAACGGCTCGACGGCGGCCGCGATGGGCAGCATCGTCGCCTTCGGCAGCAGCAGAAAATAGAAATCCTGCGGCTCACCGTCAAAGGGGATCGTCAGATTGGCCGACGCCCCTTTTTGCACAAAATAGTCATCGATCATTTCGGGAACCTGTAACACACCGGTTTCGGTTGGGTCTGTGATCTTTGCTAGTTAACCCCGATCTGCGGCCTGCATCCCACCTTTTGCGACGGCGGGGCGATGGTTTTCGACGCGGACCTGACTGTTTGCGCCACCGAGGCCGCATTCGGGTGCAGGGCACAGGCCAGCGCAAAAACAATCGCCGCCCCTTGCAGCCCAAATGTGGCGGCACTAAGACTCGGGTAATACTCAGTCGGCTATGATGCCGATACAATTCAAAGCAGGCAGGTCAATATGGTCGATCCAAGAGAAACATACATGAACACGCTGGTGCCGATGGTGGTGGAACAGACCAGCCGCGGTGAACGCGCCTATGATATCTTTTCGCGCCTGCTGAAGGAGCGGATCATTTTCCTTAATGGTCCGGTTCACGACGGCATGAGCTCCCTGATCGTGGCCCAGCTGCTGCACCTTGAGGCGGAGAACCCGTCGAAAGAGATCTCGATGTATATCAACAGCCCCGGCGGCGTTGTGACCTCGGGTCTGTCGATCTATGACACCATGCAATACATCAAGCCGAAGGTTTCGACACTGGTGATCGGCCAGGCGGCCTCCATGGGCTCGCTGCTGCTGACGGCGGGTGAGGCGGGGATGCGGTTCTCGCTGCCCAACAGCCGCGTCATGGTGCATCAGCCCTCCGGTGGCTTCCAAGGGCAGGCGACGGATATCATGATCCACGCCGAGGAAACCCTGAAGCTGAAGAAGCGCCTGAACGAAATCTACGTCAAGCACACCGGCCAGGAATACGACAAGATCGTGAACGCGCTGGAGCGGGATAATTTCATGTCTCCCGAAGAGGCGAAGGAATTCGGATTGATCGACGAAATCGTCGAAAACCGCAGCAAGCTGGACGACGAGGACAGCTGATCAGCGGTGTGAGCTGGCAGGTGTGCCCCGTCGTCATCGGGGCACACTTTGCGATTGTGGCTGCTGTGCCTGTGGCATAAGCTGCCAATATTACGGGTGGCGCAGGAGGCGCATGCACGCCCTGGACGGAAAGGTAGACCATGGCAACGAACTCAAGCGGCGACAGTAAGAACACGCTTTATTGCAGCTTCTGCGGCAAGAGCCAGCATGAGGTACGCAAGCTTATTGCGGGCCCAACCGTGTTCATCTGCGACGAATGCGTCGAACTGTGCATGGACATCATCCGCGAAGAGACGAAGGCCTCCGGGCTGAAGTCCACCGACGGCGTTCCGACGCCGAAGGACATCTGCGAGGTCCTTGACGATTATGTGATCGGTCAGGCAATGGCCAAGCGGGTGCTGTCTGTTGCGGTGCACAACCACTACAAGCGCCTGAATCACGCTCAGAAGGCGGGTTCGGACATCGAATTGTCAAAATCCAACATTTTGCTGATCGGCCCAACCGGCTGCGGCAAGACGCTGCTGGCGCAGACGCTGGCGCGTATTCTGGATGTGCCCTTCACCATGGCGGATGCGACCACGCTGACCGAAGCCGGTTATGTGGGCGAGGATGTCGAGAATATCATTCTCAAGCTGTTGCAGGCGTCGGAATACAACGTCGAACGTGCGCAGCGCGGCATCGTCTACATCGACGAGGTCGACAAGATCACCCGCAAGTCGGAAAACCCTTCGATCACCCGCGACGTGTCGGGCGAGGGGGTGCAGCAGGCGCTGCTGAAGCTGATGGAAGGTACCGTGGCCAGCGTGCCGCCGCAGGGCGGGCGCAAGCATCCGCAGCAGGAATTCCTGCAGGTGGACACCACCAATATCCTGTTCATCTGCGGTGGCGCCTTCGCCGGTCTCGACAAGATCATCAAACAGCGCGGCAAGGGCTCGGCCATGGGCTTTGGCGCGGATGTGCGTGATGACAGCGATGCGGGTGTCGGTGAAACCTTCAAGAAGCTTGAACCTGAAGACCTGCTGAAATTCGGCCTGATCCCGGAATTCGTCGGCCGTCTGCCGGTTCTGGCAACACTGGAAGATCTGGATGAGGACGCGCTGATCACCATTCTGACCAAGCCGAAGAATGCTCTGGTCAAACAGTATCAGCGCCTGTTCGAGCTGGAAGATACCGAGCTGGACTTTACCGAGGAAGCGCTGAGTGCGATTGCGAAGAAAGCGATCGAACGCAAAACCGGCGCCCGTGGTCTGCGCTCCATTCTGGAGGATATCCTGCTCGACACCATGTTTGAGCTGCCGGGAATGGACAGCGTCGAGAAAGTGGTCGTGAACGAAGAGGCTGTGAACTCGGACGCACAACCGCTGATGATCCACGCCGACGCCGAAAAAGAGTCGGCGACAGCTGGTTGAGCTTTGTAGCGATGCCAATGGCAGAGCTGAGATGATTGAAAGGCGGCGTGAGGGTAACCTTGCGCCGCTTTTCCATGTGATTTTCGGTAAGAAAGAGACAGAGAACATGATCAAACGCATTTCCTCCGGAGGCGAATTTGAGGCCAAGATCGGCTATTGCCGCGCCGTGGTTGCGGGCGGCTTTGTGCATGTGGCAGGCACCGTGGGACAGGGGGACGACGTGGTCGCGCAGTGCCAGTCAGCGCTTAATATCATTGGGGCCGCGCTTGAGCAGGCGGGCAGCAGTTTTGCCGATGTGGTACGGGTGAACTACTACCTGCCCGATCGCGCTGAGTTCGAGCCCTGCTGGCCGCTGTTGGCGCAGACCTTTGGCGATAACCCGCCAGCTGCCACGATGATCGAATGCGGGCTGATTGATCCCAAGTTTCGGATCGAGATCGAGGTAACGGCCCTGGCGTCGGCCTAAGGGGAACTCTGGCCTGGGCCGACTGCGGGCTAGAACTCGAAACTACGCATAGGGGCGGTTTCCTTGCGGCGCCGCTCCATCAGCTTCTGCAACTCGCTTTTCTCTGGTTCTGCATTCAGGCCCAGCATGGATTTCGCCGCGTCCAGCGTTTTCATTGTCATCTGCTGCCAATCTCCTTCATCCGGTTCGGCCAGGCGGATCGTCTTTGGCCCCTGCTGGGCACGGTCGCCGTGGATCATCAGGCTGGTCACCTGCATCAGGTCCAGCACAGTAACGGCGACAATAAGGGTTGCGACCAGAGAAAGGATGAAGCGCACGGGCGGCCTCGCTATCGGATGTTAAGAATTCACGCGCATCTTAGGCGGCAATTATGGCCCGATTGTGCAAATGCCCGAGAAGTTTTGCGACAATCCCCATGGGCGGGTGCAGCGTGTCTGGACCTTGGCGGTAAATTGCGCCATATCAGAAGCGAAATTTTCGGAGGAACCGATGGGAATCCTGAACTCTCTCTTGCGGGCTGTGACCTGGTGGAACGGCTCGACCCTGAATACGCGTATCTTCACCGCCCGTAAGGGCACCAAGGTGGGTGAGGACGATCAGGGCAACGTGTATTATCGCAATGCCGACGACAGCAAGCGCTGGGTGATGTTCAACGGCGAGGTTGAGGCCTCGCGCATCGGGGCCGATTGGCATGGCTGGTTGCACCGCACGTTTGACGAAGTGCCGTCCGAAAAACCTCTGGCGCATAAACCCTGGGAAAAGCCGCATCAGGAAAACCTGACCGGCACCATGCTGGCCTATGCACCGGCCGGGTCGATCCGCGCAGCCGGAGCTCCCAAGGAACGCAGCGACTATGAAGCATGGTCGCCGGAATAAGCATCGGTCACATCTGATCGAGACAACAGCGTCGCCAGCGGCGCTGGCCGGTTGGCACAGGTGTCGACCCATCCAAAGGCAGGGGCTGAAACAGCATGTCGCATAACACTACCGAGGTTTTGGCAGGTGGGCTGGTTCTGGCCGCTGCCATCGGATTTGCCGTCTATGCCGGTCAGGCTGCCGGTCTGTCGCGCGCGGGCTCTGCTTATGAGCTGAACGCCTCGTTCCGGTCTCTGGAAGGGGTGAGCGTCGGCACCGATGTCCGTCTTGCCGGTGTCAAGATCGGCACGGTCACCGGTGTTGAACTGAACCCGCAGACCTTTCGTGCCGATACCCGGTTCTCCGTCAAGGAAGGGATCGAGATCCCCGACGACAGCGCGGTGGTGATTTCTTCCGAAGGCCTGCTTGGCGGCAACTTCGTTGAGGTGATGCCCGGCGGATCGCCCTTTGCCTTTGAGGCGGGGGACGCGGTGGAGGACACTCAGGGCGCGGTCAGCCTGATCTCGCTTCTGGTGAAATTTGTTGCAGGCAGCGGAGACGAAGGCTGATGCGTCTGATTGCGGCGCTT
Organism: Phaeobacter sp. JH20_08; assembly: GCF_048056635.1. Taxonomy (NCBI): domain Bacteria; kingdom Pseudomonadati; phylum Pseudomonadota; class Alphaproteobacteria; order Rhodobacterales; family Roseobacteraceae; genus Phaeobacter; species Phaeobacter sp. JH20_08. The sequence continues at coordinate 51,135 of NZ_JAYMVV010000018.1, forward strand.
TTTGCACTTGTGACAGCCACGGGTGTCGCTTGCGCGCAGGGGGCTGCTGAAAATGGCACCTCCGCCGTTCTGCGCGGCCTCGACAAGGTCAATGGTCAGACGCAGGATCTGGAAATTCCGGTGGGCGGCAGCGCTGAGATATTTGGCGTGATCGTTAGCCTGCAGGAATGCCGCTTTCCTGCCGACAACCCAACCGGCGATGCCTATGCCTATGTGACGGTGCGCAATCCCAATGATGCCACGGTTTATTTTGACGGCTGGATGATCGCGTCAAGCCCGGCTTTGAACGCGCTGGATCACAGCCGCTATGATATCTGGGTGATGCGCTGCACCAACGCCTGAGGCGTGGGCAGGGGGGCGGCGGTAAAATCCGCGTCAATATCCAGCGCCTCCCGCAATTGGCGGCGATAGCGCGCCCGGCTGATCTCGACCGCGCCGAGAGAGGCGAGATGCGGCGTCAGGAACTGCGTATCACAGAGGGTGAAACCCGTCTGTTGCAGCCGATCCATCAGATAGGCCAATGCGATCTTTGACGCGTCCCGGCGCCGGGAGAACATGCTCTCACCGAAGAACGCACCGCCCAGCACAACCCCATAGACGCCGCCTGTCAGCTCACCTGCGTGATAAACCTCAAGCGAATGGGCGTTGCCCTGCTGGTGCAGATCAATGTAGCGGGCGCGGATTTCTGGGTTGATCCATGTCTCGGCGCGATCGGCACAGCCGTCAAGCACTGCGGCAAAATCCCGGTTCACGGCAATTTCATGCCCCCCCTTTCGCAGGGTTTTGGCCAGCGAGCGCGACAGATGAAATCCACCGATCGGGAACACGCCGCGCCGCTTCGGATCTACCCAGAAAACGTCGGGGTCGTCCCGGCTCTCGGCCATGGGAAAAACGCCGACGGAATAGGCGTGAAGCAGCAGTTCTGGCGTGAGGGTCATAAGGCTAGTCTAAAACGGGATCGTGGGTTCGGGAAAATGGAAAACGCGATGATACAAGGCAAAGGGCAGGGGTAAAAATCGGGCAGCGGGAAAGAAAAAAGGCGGCCCCCGCAAGGCCGCCCCAAATGATCAGGCGTTACCGAGATTGGTTTCCAGCCATTTTTCCAGCCAATGAATATTGTACTGCCCGGTGTGGATATCCTTCTCTTCGAGCAGCGCGTGGAACAGTGGAACGGTGGTGTCGACACCATCCACGATCAGCTCTCCCAGGGCACGGCTGAGACGTGCCAAGGCCTCTGGCCGGTCGCGGCCATGCACGATCAGCTTGCCAATCAGGCTGTCGTAGTAGGGCGGGATCGAATAGCCGTCGTAAAGCGCCGAATCCATCCGCACACCCAGCCCGCCGGGGGCGTGATACTGGGTGATCTTGCCCGGACAGGGCGAGAAGTTCGGCAGTTTCTCGGCGTTGATCCGCACCTCGATCGAGTGACCGTTGATCTCCAGATCGTCCTGTGTGAACGACATCGGCAGGCCTTCGGCGACCCGGATCTGCTCGCGCACCAGATCGACACCGAAAATGCTCTCGGTGACCGGGTGTTCCACCTGCAGGCGGGTGTTCATCTCGATGAAGTAGAATTCACCGTTTTCATAGAGGAACTCGATGGTGCCAGCGCCAATGTAATTGATCTTTGCAACAGCATCCGCACAGGTCTTGCCGATCCGCGCGCGTTCCTCTGGGGTAATGCAGGGGCCGGGAGCCTCTTCGAAAACCTTCTGGTGGCGCCGCTGCAGCGAACAGTCGCGCTCGCCCAGATGAACGGCATTGCCCTTGCCGTCGCCAAAGACCTGGATCTCGATGTGGCGCGGTGTGGTCAGGTATTTCTCGATATAGACCTCATCGTTGCCAAAGGCGGCTTTGCCTTCGGCGCGGGCAGTCATGAAGGCCTGTTCCATGTCGGCGGCGGTCTTGGCTACCTTCATGCCACGTCCGCCACCGCCGGCGGTGGCCTTGATGATCACCGGATAGCCGATGTCCTCGCCAATTTTCTTGGCAGTTTCCAGATCCGGTACACCACCATCGGAGCCGGGCACGCAGGGCACGCCCAGATCCTTCATGGTGTCCTTTGCGGTGATCTTGTCGCCCATGACGCGGATATGTTCCGCGGTGGGGCCGATAAAGGTCAGCCCGTGGTCTTCGACGATCTGAACGAAATTGGCATTCTCCGACAGGAAGCCATAGCCGGGATGGATCGCCTGAGCACCGGTGATCTCGCAGGCGGAGATGATGGCGGGGATCGACAGGTAGCTGTGGGTGCCGGACGGCGGTCCGATACAGACGGATTCGTCGGCCATGCGAACATGCATCGCATCCGCGTCAGCGGTGGAATGCACGGCAACCGACTTGATGCCCATTTCCCGGCAGGCGCGGATCACGCGCAGCGCGATCTCACCTCGGTTGGCAATCAGGATCTTATCAAACATGTTGGACCCTTACTCGATGATGACCAGCGGCGTTCCGAATTCGACCGCTGCGCCGTCTTCGACGAGGATACGCTTGATGGTGCCGGCCTTCGGGGCCGGGATGTGGTTCATGGTCTTCATGGCTTCGACGATCAAGAGGGTATCGCCCTCGGCCACCTGATCGCCAACTTTTACAAAGGTAGGCGCGCCCGGTTCGGGCTGGGTGTAGACGGTCCCGACCATCGGCGAGGGAACGGCGCCGGGGTGGCTGGCGGGATCCTCTGCGGCGGCGGGTGCCGCGGCAGGGGCGGCGGCCGCCGGGGCAGCTACCGCGGCCACCGGGGCCGGTGTGGCATAAGCCTGTACAGGGGCCGCGGCCATGGTCTGGCGCGATACGCGCACGTTCAGGCTGTCGTCTTCGCCGTAGTCACGTTTGACCTGCAATTCGGTCAGATCATTGTCGCGCAGCAGTTCCGCCAGCGCTTTGATGAAGGATACGTCTGCTTCGTGGGTCTTATTTGTCATTGTTGTCCTCAGCCGGTTCCGACAGGCCCGCAGATCCCTACGGGCATAAGAATTGAAGGCGCTTATAGGGTATGCTTTACCACAAGGAAAGCGCTGACAAGATAGCCGCTAACATGAGCGCCATTGGCAGGATTTGCAATCTCGTCGCGCAGATCAGAGCTCAGAGCGGCATTCCGGTCAGTTTTGCCACCAGTTCCGGCAGCTTGCGGGCGGAGAATTTGACCAGGAGATGGGCGCGATGGGTTTCTATCGTGCGATACGAAAGGTTCAGTTCCGCACCGATTTCCTTGGCCGACAGCCCGCGGCAGGTAAGGATCGCCACATCCCGCTCGCGCGGGGTGAGGCTGACCACCGGTCGGTCGTCTGAAATATCGGCAAAGCTCCAGACACCGCTGCGAAAATGCTGCTCCGGTGTCAGCGACCGCCCGCGCACCCGGCACCAGAACAGATCGCCGTTGCGACGGCGCATGATCCGTTCGTCGTTATAGTGGCCGGATTGCGCATCCGCCTGTTGCAGCCGATCTCCAATCCGCTGGAAGTCTTCCTGACTGGGGTAAAGCTCGGCGATGGGCAGGCCGACATAACTGGCGCTGGCGCCGCCAAAGGTTTCGGCAAACTGCCGGTTGCAGCGCTGGATCACCCGTTTGTCAAGCAAAGCCAGCCCCACCGGGGCAAATTCAAAGGCGAGATCGGTCATGCGGGCAGATAACCGCTGTTATTGTGCAAAGCAAAGCGAATTCCGCCCGATAGGGGCCAGTGCCGATCTGTCTCGTGGTGGCAGGCCTTCATTGTCCGGGATTCCGCGCGGATGCGGCACCAAAAAAAGGGCTGATGCACTGGCATCAGCCCCAAGGTGCCAAGGTCGGCCATTCGTACCGACCCGACGGGGAGTGTTTGGATCAGATGGCCAGATATTCGGCGCGCAGTTCCTCGTTTTCCAGAACCTCGGCCGCTGAGCCATCAAAGACGATGCCTCCGGTGTCGAGGATCACCGCGCGGTCGGCCAGTTCCAGGGCGCGCACTGCGTTCTGTTCGACGATGACGGTGGTGATGCCCTGCTGTTTGATGTGGATGAGGGTCTTTTCGATCTCATCGACGATCACAGGGGCCAGACCTTCATAGGGTTCGTCGAGCAGCAGCACCTTGATGTCACGGGCCAGCGCGCGGGCGATGGCCAGCATCTGCTGTTCCCCACCGGAGAGGGTCACGCCCTCTTGCTTGCGCCGCTCGCCAAGACGCGGGAACAGCTCATATAGACGTTCGATCGACCAGCCGATGGGCGGGGCAATCTGGGCCAGCTGCAGGTTTTCCTCAACCGTCAGGCCGGGGATGATGCGGCGATCTTCCGGCACCAGACCCAGGCCCGCCGCCGAAGCCTCATGCGAGGACATCGTGTGCAGCGGCTGATGATCAAGCCAGATTTCGCCCTTGGTCACCATCGGTGAACCCGTGCGCGCGATGGAACGCAGGGTCGAAGTCTTGCCAGCGCCGTTGCGACCCAGAAGCGCCAGGATCTCGCCTTCATGCACATTGAAGGAAATGCCCTGAACGATGTAGCTCTCGCCGTAATAGGCGTGCATGTCCCAGACCGAGAGAAAGGCCGGGGCCGTGGTGGCGTGGTTGGCGTGTTTGGAAAAGTCGGGTTTGACGTTCATCTGTGATCTCCTTACGCCGACTCGCCGAGGTAGGCTTCGCGCACCTTCGGGTTGCCTTTGATGTTTTGCGGATCATCCTCCACCAGCGGTTTACCCTGCGCCAGCACGGTGATCCGGTCCGCCAGCGAGAATACGACGTGCATGTCGTGTTCGATGATCGCGATGGTGATGTCGCGCTCGGACTTGATCTGTTTCAGCAGATCAATGGTGTTGTTGGTATCGGCCCGCGCCATGCCCGCTGTGGGTTCGTCCAGCAACAGGAGGCGCGGTTCTTGTGACAGACACATGCCAATCTCAAGCCGTCGCTTATCCCCGCGTGACATGGAGGCCGCGTTCATGTGCCGTTTGTCGGCCATGTTCATCTCCTCCAGCATATGCTCTGCCTTTTCCAGAATGTCGCGCTGGCTGGAGACGGCGCTGATCGCATTCATCTCAAAGGCGCCGTCGCGTTTGGCAAAGCAGGGGATCATCATGTTCTCCAGCACCGAGAGGTCGCCAAAGATCTCTGGCGTCTGGAAAACGCGGGAAATGCCCATCTGGTTGATCTCATAAGGCGCGCGGCCCAGAACGGATTTGCCGTCAAACATCACCGACCCTGTATCCGGGATCAGTTTGCCCACCAGGCAGTTCAGAAGGGTCGATTTGCCTGCACCATTGGGGCCGATGATGGCATGGACCGTGTTTTCGCGCACGCTGAGGTTCACCTCTGACAGCGCCTGAAGGCCGCCGAACCGTTTGCCTACGTTTTTGACTTCAAGGATACCCATTGGTCTTGCTCCTTATTCCGCAGGTTCAGTTTTGCCCGAGGGGCTGTCTTTTTCGTGTTTGCGCCCCTGGATCCAGCCGCGCAGCTTCTGTCCGCCTTCGACCAGGCCACCGGGCAGGAAGATCACAACCAGCATGAACAGGATGCCCAGCGTCAGGTGCCAGCCCTTGCCGATGAAGGGGTGGACGATGAAGACCATCGCATCCTCGATCCCGTCGGGCATGAAGCTGAACCAGCTGTGCAGGACGTTGTCGTTGATCTTGGAGAAGATGTTCTCGAAGTATTTGATGAACCCTGCGCCCAGAACCGGCCCGATCAGGGTGCCTGCTCCGCCGAGGATTGTCATCAGAACCACTTCACCAGAGGCGGTCCACTGCATCCGTTCGGCGCCTGCCAGCGGGTCCATTGAGGCCATCAGGCCGCCAGCCAGACCGGCATACATGCCCGAGATCACAAAGGCAGCCAGCGTGTAGGGCCGCGTGTTCAGGCCGGTGTAGTTCATCCGCTGCTGGTTCGATTTCACCGCCTTCAGCATCAGACCAAAGGGCGAGCGGAAGATACGGATCGACAGGTAGAATGCGGCCAGCAGGATCAGTGCGCAGAGGTAGTAGCCCGCGTTGAACTGGAAGGCCCACGGACCCACGACCATCTCGAAGGTCGAGCGCATCTCCAGGCCAAAGAGGCTGGTCACCGGGATCGAGCCATCAGCGGTCGCCGACACGCCCAGAATGCGCGGGTCATCCAGCGTCAGCTGCAGGCCGGTCTCGCCATTGGTGATTGGGGTCAGCACCGAATAGGCCAGATTGAAGGACATCTGCGCGAATGCCAGCGTCAGGATCGAGAAGTAGATGCCGGAGCGGCGCAGGCTGACATAGCCGATCACCAGTGCAAACAGACCCGCGACGATCACCGACAGCACGATGGCCGGAACCACGTTCATGCTGAGCAGCTTGAACATCCAGACCGCTGAATAGGATCCCACACCAAGGAAGGCGGCATGACCAAAGGACAGGTAGCCGGTGAGGCCAAAGAGAATGTTGAAGCCGATGGCAAAGATCCCGAAGATTACAAACCGCTGCATCAGGTCCGGGTAGCCCGCGTTGAACTGCGCCAGGGCGCTGCCCGTCGGGAAGGGGTTCAGGATGAACGGTGCAAACAGGGTCAGGATGGCAACGACCAGCAGCAGCGTCTTGTCTTTTTTGTTGAGTGCGAACATGTGCTTAGTCCTCCATCACACCTTTGCGGCCCATCAGGCCTCGAGGGCGGGTGAGCAGAATGATGATTGCGACCACATAGATGATGATCTGGTCGATACCGGGGATCAGGGATTTGATTTCATTCATCGAGGCGAAGCTTTCGAGCACGCCAAGAAGGAACCCTGCAAGCACGGCGCCGGGCAGCGATCCCATACCTCCGACAACCACCACCACAAAGCTCAGCACCAGGAAATCCATACCCATGTGGTAGTTGGGGGAGTTGATCGGTGTGTACATAACGCCGGCCAGTCCCGCGACGGCGGCAGCGATGCCGAACATGATGGTAAAGCGGCGGTCGATATTGATCCCCAGCAGCCCGACGGTTTCACGGTCGGCCATACCGGCGCGCACCACCATGCCGAATGTGGTAAACTGCAGGAAGGAGAAGATGCCGCCGATGATCACAAGGGCAAAGCCGAAATAGACCACGCGCCAGACCGGATAGATGATGTCGAGGCCGATGATCGCACCCAGATTGATCACGCCGTTCAGCGCATCGGGCGCAGGCGTCTGGATCGGGTTGGCGCCGTAGAAATATTTCACCACCTCCTGCAACACGATGGCGAGGCCAAAGGTCACCAGAATCTGATCCGCATGGGGGCGCTTGTAGAAATGCTTGATCAGCCCGCGTTCCATCACATAGCCAACCGTAATCATGATCGGGATGGCAAATAGGATCGCCAACGGCACGGCCCAGTCGACGATGGCACCGCCCACCTCGGGGCCGAACCAACTCTCCACATAAGGGGTTTTCACCTTGAGCGGATTGCCCAGAAAATCCTTCTGGGTTTCATCCACGGTTTCAAAGCTGAGGCTCAGGACGCGTTGCACGGTGACCGCACAGAACGCGCCGATCATGAACAGCGCCCCATGGGCAAAGTTCACCACGCCGAGCGTGCCAAAGATGAGTGTCAGACCCAGCGCGATCAGCGCATAGGCCGAGCCCTTGTCGAGCCCGTTCAAGATTTGCAATAGGATTGCGTCCATTGTCCCCACCTTCGGTTGGTCCGTCTGGAATTGGCATAAGTCGGCTGTTCAGCGCCGCTGGCGCTGGTCCTGTCGTCTAGACATGTCGGGCAGGGTCAAGCCGGGAGAGTGACGGGACGGGCACCGTTGAGAGTGCCCGCCCCGGTTATCGCGATCAGGCGCCGCTGTTGCAGGTGCCCAGGGCACCGCCTGCAAACATCGGGTGATCCGGCGGGTAAGTTACCTGCGCTGCCGGGGTCACTTCGACCACTTCAAGCAGGTCGAACTCCGAGGTCGGGTTTTCCTTGCCGCGCACAACCAGAACGTCCTTGAAGCACTGGTGGTCTTCGGCGCGATAGAGCGTCTTGCCGTTGCCCAGACCGTCGAATTCGAACCCTTCGAGGGCTTCGACAACCGCACAGGGGTTGAACGAACCCGCGCGTTCCACCGCATCTGCATACAGCAGGGTCTGACAGTAGACGGTATGCGCGGCCTGGCTGGGCGGGAAGCCATACTTGGACCCGAAGGAACGTACGAATGCCTGCGAGCCTTCGTCCTGCAGCGACCAATGCCAGTTGGTGGAGCCGTGGATGCCCTTCACGTTCTCGCCCGCACCTTTCGCCATCAGACGCGAATAGAGCGGTACGACAATCTCGAAGTTCTTGCCGTTTACAACCTTTTCACGCAGGCCGAACTGAACCGCGTTGGTCAGCGAGTTCACCATGTTGCCGCCATAGTGGTTCAGCACCAGCACATCCGCGCCGGAGTTCAGAACCGGGGCGATGTAGGACGAGAAGTCGGTTGCAGCCAGCGGCGTGCGCACCTTGTTCACGGTGTTCCAGCCCAGGGCCTCGGTGGCGGCGGCGATGGATTCTTCCTGGGTCCAGCCCCAGGTGTAATCCGCCGTCAGGTGATAGGCGTTCCGGTCAGTGCCGTAGAGGTTCTTCAGCACCGGCGCCAGGGCAGCGCCGGACATGTAACCGTTGAAGAAGTGACGGAAGCCGTTGGCTTTCTTGTCTTTACCAGTGGTGTCGTTGGAGTGGGTGAGACCCGCCATGAAGATCACGCCGGCCTCCTGGCAGAGACCCTGCACGGCAATCGCAACACCGGAGGACGAGCCACCGGTGATCATTACGGCACCGTCCTTTTCGATCATCGACTTGGCGGAGGCACGGGCGGCGTCAGATTTCGTCTGAGTGTCGCCGGTGACGTATTTGACTTCTTTGCCCAGGATACCGTTGCCCTGTAGCGACTTGGACGAGAAGGTGTTCATCATGCCGCCGTCGCCGCCGCCATTCAGATGTTCGACCGCCAGCTTGTAGGCGCGCAGCTCGTCCGCGCCTTCGTCGGCATAGGGGCCTGTTTGCGGAACGTTGAAGCCCAGCGTCACGCTGCTGCCGGTCGGTTCGTTGGTAAACGCCGCAGCAGACGATGCGGTAAAGATTGTCGGAAGCGCAACGCCGGCACCTGCCAGGGCGCCGGTCTTCAGGACTCCGCGACGTGATACGTCAGTCTTGGACATGTAATCCTCCCATTTGTGTAATGACGACAACAGCTCCTCACTTCCGCTGGCGCCCGCACGTTTTCGTGCAAAATCAGTATGGGCGCGGCTTGTAAAATTGCGCAATAAAACCCTTGAAATGCAGGTTTATTCTGTAAAGAAATGAACAGGTGTTAAGGATTCTTTGTAAAGAAACTTATGTTGCGTTGCAGAAAACCCTTGATCCACCGTGTTTTTGAGAGGGGGCATTGCCATGGGCCGTGACACGTTGACAGGAAGCCGTATCCGGGAGAGGCGCTTGATGTTGGGACTGCGTCAGGCGGAGCTGGCCCGGCTGGTCGATATCTCGGCCTCCTATTTGAACCTGATTGAACACAATCGCCGCAGAATCGGCGGTAAGCTGCTGGTGGATCTTGCACGGGTGCTGGCGGTTGAACCCTCCATGCTGACCGAAGGGGCAGAGGTGGCGTTGCTGGCGACCCTGCGGGAGGCGGCGGCTGATCTCACCCGACCTGTGGCCGAACTGGACCGGGTAGACGAATTTGCGGGCCGCTTTCCCGGCTGGGCCGAGGTTCTGGCCCAGGGCCGACTGCGGATTGCCAGCTTGGAACGGACGGTCCAGACGTTGTCGGACCGGCTGACACATGATCCTCAGCTGGCGGCTTCGCTACATGAGGTGCTGTCTACCGCTGCCGCCATCCGGTCGACGGCCTCGATCCTCGCCGAAACCGGCGAGCTGGAGGCCGAATGGCGGGATCGGTTCCACAAGAACCTCAACGAGGATTCCCGGCGTCTGGCCGAGAGCAGCCGTGCGCTGGTGAATTTTCTTGATGAGAGCAACACATCGGTCGAACGGCGGGGGATGCCCCAGGAAGAGGCGGAGCAGTTCTTTGCCGCTCATGAGCACCACTTCGTGGACCTGGAAGTTGCGGATGTGGCCGCCCGCCCCGGGCTGATCGAGGCGCTGCTGTCGCAGGCCGATGAGCTGGTCAGCGCCGCCGGAACCGCCATTGCCCGCGCCGGGCTGCTGCAATATTGCGCCGATGCCGAGGCGATGCCGCTGACAGATTTGGCCGAGCGGCTTGCCCGCGATGGCGTGGCCCCCGTCGCCCTGGCGCGTGCGTTCGACTGTGACCTGCCGACGGTGCTGCGGCGGCTTGGGGCCTTGCCTCCTGAAGTTCTGGGGCAGGAGGCAGGGCTGGTGATCTGCGATGCCTCGGGGTCGATCCTGTTCCGCAAGCCTGTGACCGGGTTCGCCCTGCCGCGTTTTGGAGCCTCCTGTCCGCTCTGGCCGCTTTACACGGCGCTGTCGCGGCCGCAGGAACCCGTGCGCCGCGATGTGGTGCAACAGGGGCGCAATGCAGTCGGGTTTGATTGTCTGGCGGTTTCCTGGCCGCATCAGCGACCGGATTTCGACAGCGATCCGTTGTATCATGCTGTGATGCTGATCCTGCCCAAGCGTGACGTGGCCGAGACCGCTCAGCCGGTCGGCGCGAGCTGCCGGATCTGTTCGCGCCGCGACTGTGTGGCGCGGCGCGAGCCGTCGATCCTGAAGGAAGAGTTTTGACAGCGGCGCAAGCGCAGCGCTACTGTTGCGCCAGGGACGGAGGCGCCTGGGGGCAATGACCCCGCGAAGGTTCGGGCGTAGGGGAGGACTATCCACACAATGGGCAGGCATGTTGTTCTGGTCGAAGACGAGCCGAATATCACCGAAGCAATCCGGTTTCTGCTGACCCGCGACGGCTGGCAGGTGGACAGCCATGCCGATGGCAGTGATGCGGTAGAGGTGATCTGTGCAGCCAAGCCGGATCTGGTGATCCTGGATCTGATGTTGCCGGGCAAAAGCGGCCTGGAGATCATCCGCGAGCTGCGCGAGAGCGCGCGATTGCCGGGGTTGCCGGTGCTGATGCTGACCGCAAGGGGGCAGCTGCGCGACCGGGAGATGGCCGAACAGGCCGGAGTTACGCGGTTCATGACCAAACCGTTTTCCAACAATGAGGTGCTGACCGCTGTGCGGGATCTGCACGCGCAGGCTGCCCAGAACCGGGCCAAACTGTCTGATGCGGCGGCTGCCGCCGCTGCCGATCTGGCCGAACAGGCCCGCCAGGGATGATCCGTGGCGACGGGGCCGAAGGCGAGGGTGAAACCGCGGCGCCGTTTGTCGAGCGCAAGACCTACCGCCGCCGTCGCCTGATGGATGTCGCACGATTCTTGCCGGTGCTCGGTGCGCTGCTGTTTGCGGTTCCGCTGATGTGGCCTGACCCTGATCCCTATCCGGCCCCCGACACGGTGTCGGGTATGCCCCTGTCGCGGGCAATGATCTATATCCTGGTCGTTTGGGCGGGGCTGATCCTGGCCAGCTTCGGCTTTGCACTGGCGGTGCGCCGCTGGGCGGAACATTGGACAGAGGGTGGCGAGCCGCGCCGGGGCGGGGACGCAGACTGATGGCGTCACTCAATGTTCTGGCGCTGGTCTGTCTGGGATATGTCGCCCTTCTGTTCATCGTCGCCTTTGCGGCGGACCGCCATGCCAGCCACGGTCGCGCTGCCCGCTGGATGCGATCTCCGCTGATCTATACGCTGTCGCTGTCGATCTACTGCACGGCCTGGACCTTCTATGGCGCCGTGGGCTACGCGGCACGTTCGGGACTGGAGTTTATCACCATATACCTCGGCCCGACGCTGGTAATGGTCGGCTGGTGGTGGGGGCTGCGCAAGCTGGTACGGGTCGGCCGCAGCCAGCGGATCACCTCTATCGCTGACCTCTTGTCTGCGCGCTATGGCAAGTCGAACCTTCTGGCGATTGGCGTCACGATTCTGGCGGTGATTGGTACGACCCCCTATATTTCGCTGCAATTGCAGTCCATTACACTGTCTTTCTCGATCTTTGCCGAGGCTGATCCGCTGCGCAGTGTCAATGAAACGCAGACGGTGTTCTGGGTGGCGGCGGGGCTTGCGGCCTTTGCCATTCTGTTTGGTACGCGCAATCTCAACGCCAACGAACGCCATCATGGTGTTGTCACCGCCGTCGCGCTTGAGGCCGTGGTAAAACTGATCTCCCTGCTGGCGGTGGGCATTTTTGTGGTCTGGGGAGTGGCGGGTGGTGTGGGTGAGACGATGGTGCGGATTGACGCCTCCAGCATAGGTCAGTGGCAGGTTGATGGCGGTCGCTGGGCCACCATTACATTCCTGTCTGCCGCCGCCTTTGTCTGCCTGCCGCGTATGTTTCAGGTCATGGTGGTCGAGAATGAGGATGAACGCCACCTGCGGGTCGCGGCCTGGGCGTTTCCACTTTATCTGCTGTTGATCTCGATCTTCGTGGTGCCGATTGCGGCCATCGGGCTGGAGTTGCTGCCGGCCGGGTCGAATCCGGATCTGTTCGTGCTGACCCTGCCGCTGGCGCAGGGACAGCAAGGGTTGGCGATGCTGTCTTTCCTTGGCGGGTTTTCCTCGGCAACATCCATGGCCATTGTGGCTGCAATGGCGCTGTCGACGATGGTGTCGAACCATATCGTGATGCCGATCTGGCTGCGCTGGCAGGAGGTGGGCGCCTCGGTCTCGGGGGATGTGCGGCATGTGGTGCTGCTGTCGCGACGTCTGTCCATCGCAGGCATCATGGCGCTGGGGTATTTCTATTACACGCTATCGGGCGGCGGTGCGGCGCTGGCCGCCATCGGACTGATCTCCTTTACAGGTATCTCCCAGATGCTGCCGAGCCTTGTCGGGGGCCTGTTCTGGCGCGGCGCCACGCGCAGCGGTGCGCTGGCCGGCCTGTCGGTCGGCTTTGCGATCTGGCTTTATACAATGCTGCTGCCGGAGCTTGGCGGTGGGCTGTTGCCCGCGCGGGTGCTGGCCGAGGGGCTGCTGGGCCTATCCTGGCTGCGGCCACATGCGCTCTTTGGGATCGAGGGCCTTGATCCGACGGTCCATGCGGTGCTCTGGTCGATGGCCTTGAACACGGCGGCGTTTCTTATCGGATCATTGCTGACCTTTCCGAGCCCTTTGGAGCGGTTACAGGGCGCGCAGTTTGTTCATGTGTTTGATCATTCGTCGGGGCCGCGCGGCTGGACCGGCTCGGTTGCGCAAAGCGAGGATCTGATGATCATGTCGCAGCGTATTCTGGGCGCGGGCGAGGCCCAGCAGTTCTTTCAGAGCGAATTGGCGCGGCAGGGAGGGCGTGGTCCGTTGCCGGAGCCGACGCCTGCGTTTCTGGAGCGGCTGGAACGCGAACTCAGCGCCTCGATCGGGGCGGCGGCGGCCCATGCCATGGTGGGGCAGATTGTGGGGGGATCGTCGGTGTCGGTGCAGGATCTGCTGGCTGTGGCGGATGAGACCGCGCAGATCCTCGAGTATTCCAACCGGCTTGAGGCGCAATCTGAAGAGCTGTCAAGAACCGCGCGCAAGCTTCAGGAAACAAACGAAAAGCTGACCCAGTTATCGCAGCAGAAGGATGCGTTTCTTAGCCAGGTGAGCCATGAATTGCGTACGCCGATGACTTCTATTCGCGCCTTCTCCGAAATCCTGCGCGACACTGAGAACCTCGAACCCCGTGATCACAGCCGCTATGCTGGTATCATCCATGACGAGGCGCAGCGGCTGACCCGTCTGCTGAACGATCTGCTGGATCTGAGCGTGTTGGAAAACGGTCAGGTCAGCCTCAACATCAGCGCCGGGCGGCTCGGCGATGTGCTGGATCATGCGGAGGCGACCGCGCTGGCGGATGGTTCCGCGCGGCTGAAAGTTCAGCGTGATACGGCGACGGATGAGATGCGGCTGTCATCGGATCTGGACCGGCTGGCACAGGTGTTTATCAATCTGATCGCCAATGCCGACAAATACTGCACCGCGGCAGAGCCGCAGCTGCGTATCATGGCGCGGCAGAGCGGTGACTGGTTGTTCATTGACTTCATCGACAATGGGCAGGGAATCCCGGCGGAGTTTCGGACCATGATTTTCGAGAAATTCTCGCGAGTTAGCCCAGAACGTGCAGGCGGTGCCGGTCTTGGTTTGGCGATCTGTCGCGAGATCATGCAGCGACTCGGCGGTGATGTGGCCTACCTATCGGATGAGGTCGGCGGCGCGTTTCAGGTTTCCTTACCTCTTCGTCGGGAAAACCCGGTTTAACTGTTTATCGTAAAGTTATTGGTAACCACTCTTGGGGTAGACCTATGGCAAAGCGGTGCGAGAGGGGCAGGTTTACAACCTATGTCTGAAACGAAATCGGAATCGGCAGCGACTGGTGGCAGCGGCGTATTGGCCCGCAAATTGGCCGCCACCAAAGAAGGCAAAGGCGGGCTTACCAGCTACCTGACCCTGAAGGCGTTGCGCCGCTCGATTGCGCGGGCGGCGGCGGATCTGTGTGATCTGCCGGTCGCTGTGCTGGCCGCGCGCCAGTCCAACCGTGTTCCGGAAGATCTGCCACCGCATCTGTCGGACAAGCATCTGCTGGTGGTATTGGACGGGCCGAACGGGCGTATCGGTGCCGCGACACTGGACGCGCCAACCGTGACCGCCCTCATTCAGCAGCAGACCATGGGGCAGGTTCTGGGCAAGGCGCCGAGCGAACGTAATTACACCCCGACAGACGCGGCCATGGTTGCCGATTTTCTTGAGCGCACCTTTTCCAAGGTGGTCTCCATGCTGGCCCAGCAAAAGGATGAGGCGATCTTCTCCGGCTACCGTTTCGGCGCGCAGGTAGAGGATGTGCGCAGCCTCGTTCTGGGTCTTGAGGCTGAAGATTACCGGGTGATTGAGCTGACGCTGGATCTGGCCTGCGGTGCCATGCAGGGCGGGCTGACATTGATCCTGCCGGAACCCACGCCGGAGGATCTGGGGCAGGCCGGGCAATCAGCCCATGCTGCGGGACCGTCACTGGGCAGCAACATGGGGTCAATGCGTGCAGAGCTGCGCGCGATCCTCTGCAAGATGAAGATCCCCGCAAATGAATTCTCCTCGCTCGAGGAGGGGGATCTTCTGCCGCTGGATCAGGCCTATCTCTATGAGACGGAAATGATCTCGATCAGCGGCCAAGCCGTTGCGCAGGGACGTCTGGGGCAGATGAATGGCGCCCGCGCCGTGCGGCTGACAGATCCCCGGACCAAACTTGTGAATGATAGTGCGGCCGATCAGGGCTCGTTCTCAACTCATATGGGCGGCGATGCCGCTGCGCTCGACCATGAACCTCCGACGCTGGATCTCTCCATCGCGGCCGACGGGTTGCAAGACCCGATGGGCGGCATGGGTGGGCTTGGCGATATGGGCGGCGATCTTGGGGATTTTGGCGGTGATCTTGGAGCCGACCTTGGCGGCGATCTGGGAGGCGACCTTGGCGGCGATTTCGGCGGAATGCCAATGGGCGATGGCCTCGGTGATGGGCTTGGCGACGGTCTTGGTGATGCGATGTCTGGTGATCTGCCGGATCTTGGCGAATTGCCGGACCTTGGCGCGATGCCCATGGGGGACGGTCTGGGTGATGGATTCGGAGATGGGCTGGGAGATGGGCTGGGAGATGGGCTGGGCGAGTTCAACGCCGACGCCGCCGCGATGGAAATCTCCGATCTGGCCGGGCTGAACAGCGGTACCGGCTGACCGCGACAACGCAATCCCATCGCGCCTGATGCTGTCCTGCCAGTCTCCGCACGGTGCGCGGCAATGCGACCCTTTCGAAAGCTCAGCTGAACACCCGCTATCGGCAGAAACAAAAAAGACAGTGCACGATCGGCACTGTCTTCATTTTTCATATGTTTATATGGCGAAGCTTATCTGGCGTTGCGGGCTTTGGCCACGACGTCAGCTGTCGCCTTCGGCAAGGGCGGATTGGGTTGCGACGGCGATCAGAGTCGGCCGGAGCCCGTCCAGCTGATAGCCCGCCTGCGCGGTTGCGGCGAGGATTTCATCCACCGGCATCACCGGCGCTTGCCCAAGGGCCCAGATGACCGAGCAGCGCGTGCCCGAGGCACAATAGGCCAGAACCGGACCTTCGGAAGCCTCAATAAAGGCCTGTTGCTGCGCAACATTCTCAGGCGTCATGGTCTGGTGGGTCAGGGGAAGCACCTCAAACCGAAGCCCCTGCGCCTCAGCGGCGGCGCGGATAGCCTCGGCCTGATGGCTTGGCGGTACCTCGGCATCGGGCCGATTGCAGATCACCGTGGTGAAACCGGCCTCGGCCAGCTGTGGCAGGTCCTCAACCGAAATCTGCGGCGAGACGGAATAGCGGGGGGTCAATGTGCGTGCATCCATGGATCTGTCTTTTACGTGCTTGCTGCGGTTCGGTCCAGTCGCTGGACGACGGGCGGTGCCGCAATCATGCCGACGCCCATCGAGACCAGGAAAATGACGCCTCCAAACCCACCATAGCTGAGCGAGGCCATTGCTGGTCCGGGGCAGAGACCGGCAAGCCCCCAGCCCATCCCGAAGAGGACCGAACCGATCACCAGGCGCCTGTCCAGTTCTTGGCGCGGCAGGCTGGGAAAGGAGCCACCGACCAGTGGGCGGCGTCCGTCTGTCAGTTGCCAGGCCACTGCCATTGGCAGGATCGCGCCGCCCATTACGAAGGCCAGCGTGGGGTCCCAGTTGCCAAAGATATCAAGCCAGCCCTGGACCTTTTGCGTGTCGGTCATCCCTGACAGAAACAGTCCCAGACCAAAAAGCCCGCCGGCGACGAAGGACAGCAGTACCCGCATTAGATCAGCCCCCAGAGATGACGAAACAGGGCCAATGTCACGGCGCCTGCAAGAATGTAGATGAGAGTTGCCACCAGCCCGCGCAGCGACAGCCGCGATATGCCGCAGACGCCATGGCCGGATGTGCAGCCATTGGCGATACGGGTGCCAAGACCAACCAGCAGGCCCGCTGCGATGATCACCACGGTGTTGCCGGTCAGGTGGGTGTCAGGGGCGTCGGCCACGGTCAGCCAGATCACCAGCGGCACCAGAATGACACCGGCGATGAACGCGATGCGCTCGCCCGACGTATTGCGCCCGCTGCCGTCGATCAGCCCGCCAAGGATGCCGCTGGCGCCCATGATACGGCCGTTGCCAAGCAGATAAACTGCCCCGCCTGTGCCGATCAGCGCACCGCCAATCAGTCCCCAGATCCAATCTGCATTCATCGTGATATCCCTTGTTTATGGCCGCTTGTGCCCAGTTCGGCGCAGTGTGTGTCAGGCCCGATCAAAGCTTGTCGATCGGCACCTTGAGGTAGACATGGCCGTCGTCCTCCGGTTCTGGCATCCGGCCGGCCCGCATATTGACCTGCAGTGATGGCAGGATCAGCCGGGGCATGGCCAGAGTGGCGTCGCGGGCATCCCGCATGGCCACGAATTCCTCGATGGGACGGCCCTGACCGATATGGATGTTGAGCGCCTTCTGCTCTCCAACGGTGGTTTCCCAGGCATAGTCGTCGCGGCCGGGCGCCTTGTAATCGTGACCGACAAAGATTCGGGTCTCATCGGGCAGGGCGAGAATTTTCTGGATGGATTGAAACAGCGCCTCAGAGGATCCACCCGGAAAATCGCAGCGGGCGGTGCCGAAGTCCGGCATGAACAGCGTATCACCGACAAAGGCTGCGTCGCCAATCACATAGGTGAGGCAGGCCGGGGTATGGCCCGGTGTGTGCAGCACGTCGCCGCGCATCTGGCCGATGTGAAAACTATCGCCATGTTTGAACAATGCGTCGAATTGGCTGCCGTCGCGCTGAAACTCGGTGCCTTCGTTGAACACCTTGCCGAAAGTGTCCTGAACCAGCGTGATATTGGCACCAATGCCAATCTTCCCGCCCAGCTGTTCCTGAAGATAGGGCGCTGCCGACAGGTGGTCGGCATGAACGTGGCTTTCGAGGATCCATTCCACCCGCAGCCCTTCGGCCTTGACCCAGGCAATCATCTCATCAGCGGACCGGGTATCGGTGCGCCCTGCGGCATGATCAAAATCCAGCACGGAATCGATCAGCGCGCAGGCGCTGCCGTCCGGCTCCCGCACCACATAGGATACGGTATTTGTCTGTTCATCAAAAAAGGCTTTGACGATCGGCTTCATGGGGACCCTCCTGCTGTGTCTTTTACATATATTAAATAATGAATATGTTCAAGTGGGCATTCACCCGGGGCTGCGAAAAATCGACCGTAAATCAGGGCGCCGGGTCGGTGCCCTGGCTTGTACCTGCTCATTTTCTCGTTATGGTTGATCTCGCTCAAAGTCATGCTGCGGATACTATGCTACTGTGGCGATTGTGGTGAGGTGAACCGCGATGCCTTGTGCAGAACACAAGGGGTGTCGGGAGCGGGCAGAAGGGCGTTGTTCAGCCCTCTCCGTCCCGGTTCATACCCCCGTGTTGCGGCGCGGGTGATGCCCGCCGCGCAGGCTCTAGGGAGGAGTGTGGAATGACCAACGACAATAGCAGGATCGACAGTCTGATACAGCGGGCCGAAGGGCTCGAACGCAAGATATTGGCCGCACATCGCCAGGATCGGCTTGCGCTGCATCCTGATTTTAACCGGACATTGGCACGTCTGCGTGTGGCGGGTGGGCGTGTGCCGACCCGCATGGTGCGACTGGAGCAGATCCTTAGCGAGGAATCCGCCGAGGATATGTTCGACAATATGCCGGTTTGAAAGATGGCGCTGTGTCCGGCGGTCAGCCGCTGGCCTGTCATGGTCACGGTCGGCCTGCCCGGGGGGCAGTGCGTCACCGACACGGTGGAAAAAAAAACGGCGCCACCGCAAGGCGGGGCTTAGCCCAGGCTGAGCCCCAGCATGACCAGCATCAGGCCGATAACCGACAGGAATAGCGCGCCCAGATTATAGGGCAGGACCTTTTGGATGACGGCCCGCAGGGCGTCGTCGTCCAGCTTCTGACGTTTGGCCTGCATCACGCGCAGAACGCTCCACATCAGCCCCAAAAGACCGGCCACAGATACAGCCGCACCAGCCCAAACCAGAATCTCGTACATCGCACTCTCCGATGGCGGCGCGCCAATGCGCCGGTCGTTTTCAGGGGCAGCGCCTATCGGATTGCTGCGCCCGGGGCAACCCGCGCGGGCCTGGTGGGTTATGGTGTGTGGCAGATTTTGCCTATTGGGGCGGGCGCTGCGCGGGATTGTCCTATCACTGCTTGCGGACTGAGGTGCGCACTTGTATCTGGAGGGCTGATCCGAATGTCTACCCTTTGCCGACGGAGCCCACGATGGATATGACCGAAGACGAAAAAAGCGACAGCTACCGTGTGACCGCTGGTGAATTGCGCCAGTTTATCGAACGGTTCGAGCGTCTGGATGCCGAGAAAAAAGATCTCGCAGAGCAGCAGAAAGAGATCATGGCCGAAGCCAAAGCGCGCGGCTATGACACCAAGGTGATCCGCAAGGTGATCGCCCTGCGCAAGCGGGACAAGGACGATATCGCCGAGGAAGAAGCGGTTCTTGAAATGTATAAAGAAGCGCTTGGCATGTAACGGCGGCCTCAGACCGCGCGTGACTGCAAGGTGACGACATCGGCCCTCCGCCAATGCGGGGGGCTTTGTTGTTTCTGGGCCTTTGATCCCGGTTATGCTTTAGGTCTGTAAATTTTAAGCTTGAAGTATTTTCTCAGGTGACCGATATTGGCGGATAATTGTCCCCCGTCCGCCGATGCAGGAGTCCCCAATGCCCACAATCAACGTGCACCCCGATGGCTGGAAACCTGCAAAAGGCTATGCGAATGGCATGATCGGCGAGGGGCGGATGTTGTTTGTCGGTGGCCAGATTGGCTGGACTGCGGATCAGGTGTTTGAAACCGATGACTTCATCGGCCAGATGAGCCAGGCGCTTCAGAATATCCTGACCGTGGTGCAGCAGGCAGGCGGGCAGGCCAGCGATATCACCCGGCTGACCTGGTATGTCACCGACAAGGCGGAGTATCTGGCCCATCAGGCGGAGGTTGGCGCCGCCTATCGTGCGGTGATGGGTTATCATTTTCCAGCCATGACAATGGTCGTTGTTGCAGACCTGGTGGAAGACCGTGCCAAAATCGAGATCGAAGCGACGGCCATGCTTGCCTGAGGTGGCTGGCGCTTAGCCGCGCGCTGAATCTCTCCATGCGAATGGTCCTGTCGGCAGCGCTGCGGGCGCTGTTTTAGATCAGTTGTCCTGACCTTTTTTGACACCGATACTGCCCCGAGCGCGCGGGTGGATTGAGGGATGCCGCGCCTGCCCATATTCTGGGCGGCGCGGTTTTCGTTTTTGTTTTTAACACCTTGAGTAGAGGATCGGCAGGGCAGGCTAAGAAAAACGTCATTTCAAAAATTTTACCAGTTGATAAAAAATCAAACTGTGGCACTCTGGTTTGCATAATAAACAAATCCAGGGAGACACCCAATGGCGACCAGCCATCAGGCATCCGGCGTTCAGGCAGGGCGTTTGTCCGCCTCAGAAATTGCCGACAACTTTGGAGATCTGCATCCGCAATATGAGGCGCATGAGGCGGCGGTGGCAGCGGATCGCTGCTATTTCTGCTATGATGCGCCCTGTATTACGGCTTGCCCAACCTCCATCGACATTCCGCAGTTCATCCGCGAGATCCAGACAGGCCACCCGGAAACGGCGGCGAAGACTATTCTCGAACAGAACATCCTTGGCGGGATGTGCGCGCGGGTCTGCCCGACCGAAACCCTCTGCGAGCAGGCCTGCGTTCGTGAAGCGGCCGAAGGCAAGCCGGTCGAGATTGGCCGTCTGCAACGCTATGCAACCGACACGCTGATGGAAAAGGGCGTGCACCCTTTCAGCCGCGCCGAAACAACCGGCAAGAAAGTGGCCGTGGTTGGTGCCGGTCCGGCGGGTCTCTCTGCGGCGCACCGTCTTGCGATGTTGGGCCATGACGTTGTCGTTTATGACGCCAGGTCCAAGGCGGGCGGCCTGAATGAATTCGGGATCGCCGCGTATAAATCCACCAATGATTTTGCGGCGAAAGAAGTCGATTGGCTTCTGCAGATCGGTGGAATTGCCATGGAATACGGCAAGAAGCTTGGTGGCGATCTGAGCCTCGATGCCCTGAAGGCCGAATATGACGCAGTGTTTCTGTCCATCGGTCTTGCCGGTGTGAACGCCCTGCGGGCGGCGGGCGAGGACAAGGACGGTGTGCGTGATGCAGTCGATTTCATCGCCGAGCTGCGTCAGGCCGATGATCTGGCAAACCTGCCGGTCGGTCGCAATGTCGTGGTGATCGGCGGCGGCATGACTGCGGTTGACGCGGCTGTGCAGTCGAAGCTTCTTGGTTCCGAGAATGTCACCATCGCCTACCGCCGCGGCCGTGACGCCATGGGGGCGAGCCGGTTCGAGCAGGACCTTGCGGCCACCAAGGGTGTAAAGCTGATGTTCAACGTTCAGCCGGTGGCTGTGCACGGGAATGGCGCCTGTGCGGAAATCGAGCTGGAGTATACCAACAGCGAAGGCGGTCAGCTGACCGGCACCGGCGAGACGGTGCGGATCGCAGCCGACCAGATCTACAAGGCGATCGGGCAGACGCTTGAGGGCCAGCCGGACGCGCTGGCGCTTGATGGGCGCAAGATCAAGGTGGACGCGCAGGGCCGGACATCGGTCGCGGGGGTCTGGGCCGGGGGTGATTGTGCCTCTGGCGGCGAGGATCTGACAGTGACGGCCGTCGCCGAAGGTCGCGATGCGGCCATGGATATTCACGCCAGCCTGATGGGCTAAGCCAGCAGCAGGGCCGGACCCGGCCCTGTGTTGCCAGTGTAAGGAACAGACAAATGGCTGATCTGACAGCAGATTTTCTGGGGATAAAATCTCCGAACCCGTTCTGGCTCGCCTCTGCGCCGCCGACGGATAAAGAATACAATGTCCGCCGCGCCTTTGAGGCCGGCTGGGGTGGGGTGGTCTGGAAGACCCTCGGCTCCGAAGGCCCGCCGGTGGTCAATGTGAACGGTCCGCGCTATGGCGCGATCTGGGGGGCGGACCGCCGCCTTCTGGGGCTCAACAATATCGAGCTGATCACCGACCGCCCGCTTGAGGTGAATCTGGAAGAAATCACCCGCGTGAAAAAGGACTATCCAGATCGCGCCATCATCGTTTCGTTGATGGTGCCCTGCGAGGAGCAGGCCTGGAAGGATATCCTGCCGCGTGTCGAAGCTACCGGTGCTGATGGGATCGAGCTGAACTTTGGCTGCCCGCATGGGATGGCCGAACGTGGTATGGGCTCTGCCGTGGGGCAGGTGCCGGAATACATCCAGATGGTCACGGAGTGGTGTAAGAAATACTACTCCAAGCCGGTGATTGTGAAGCTGACGCCGAATATCACCGACATTCGCCACCCAGCGCGGGCGGCCAAAGCGGGCGGTGCCGACGCGGTCAGCCTGATCAATACGATCAATTCGATCGTATCGGTGGATCTTGATGCCATGGCGCCTGAGCCAACCATCGGCGACAAGGGCACACATGGCGGCTATTGCGGCCCGGCAGTGAAGCCGATTGCGCTGAATATGGTGGCCGAAATCGCCCGATGCCCGCAGACTCATGGCCTGCCGATCTCGGCCATTGGCGGCGTCACCACCTGGCGCGATGCGGCTGAGTTCATGACCATGGGTGCAGGCAACGTGCAGGTCTGCACCGCTGCCATGACCTATGGTTTCAACGTGGTGAAGGAGATGATCTCGGGCCTGAACCAGTGGATGGATGACAAAGGCTACAACCGTCTAGATGATTTTGTTGGTAAAGCCGTGCCCAATGTCACCGACTGGCAGTATCTGGATCTGAACTACGTCGCCAAGGCCAAGATCAATCAGGATGATTGCATCAAATGTGGTCGCTGCTTTGCCGCCTGCGAAGACACCTCGCATCAGGCCATCGCGATGAGCGAGGACCGCGTCTTTACCGTCAAGGATGACGAATGCGTCGCCTGTAATCTTTGCGTGAATGTCTGCCCGGTCGAAGGCTGCATCACCATGGAGGAGGTGCCCGCCGGTCAGATCGACGAACGCACGGGCAAAGTGGTGTCCGATGAATATGCAAATTGGACCACCCATCCCAACAACCCGTCGGCGACGGCGGCCGAATAGGGTGGGGCTGGCGGCCTAACACGCTGCCCGACTGACATAATTGGAAACGGCGCGTCCTGATCGGCGCGCCGTTTGCTATTGATCGCATCACACTGTTGAACGGGGGGGGGCGGCTAGGATCAGGACCTGCCGGAACCGGGAGGTGTCAGCATCCGGCGGAACATCCGGTCGAGATGCTCTGGTGCCGCATCAAACGGATCCTCATCCCCCATCAATGTGCGGACCTGCACATCGAAATCCGCATAATGCTGGGTCAGCGACCAGATCGAAAACAGAAGATGCTTCGGATGGGTCGGGTTCAGCTTGCCGTTTGTCATCCAGCCTTCGATCAGAACCGCTTTTTCTTCCAGCAGCGGTTTTAGATCCTTGGACAGGGTTTCCAGCATTCGTGGGGCGCCCTGGACAATTTCATTTGCAAACAGGCGGCTTTCGCGCGGGTAATCCCGACTCATCTGCAACTTGCGCTGTACATAGGACAGCAGTTCCTCCAGCGGGTCACCCTCGGCGTCGATGGCGCGCAGCGGATCCAGCCAGGTGTCAAGCAGCCCCGACAGCAGTTCCGTGAAAATCGCCTCCTTCGAGGGGAAATAGTAGAGAAGATTGGGCTTGCTTAACCCGGCGGCACGGGCAATCTGGTCGACAGTGGCGCCGCGGAATCCGCTGTTGGAGAATACTTCCAATGCGGCCTCCAGAATGGTGGCGCGATTCTTTTTCTGAATGCGGGTGGGGTTGCGATCCTTGGGCATGGGGCTGTTTGGGCTCTCGCTGGTGGCCGCAACACCGCTGCGCGCCTGAATTTCGCTCAACCGGCTCTGCGCGCCGGAGTTTTCTTGTCTTGTTAGACGCAATTTCTTGACTGAATGTCCACCCGTGATAGCCTGAGTTTGACCAGTTGGTCAAATCATGACCAGCGTTTCAAAGCCACCGACAAGGCGCAAAGCCGCGGGACCCTGCAAAAAAGCAGGGCAACAGGGAAGGAAGCTGAGATGACGTCGCTTGGACAGAATCTGAAGATCAATGGTGACAGGCTGTGGGACAGTCTGATGGAGATGGCAAAAATCGGACCCGGCGTCGCGGGCGGCAACAACCGCCAGACGCTCACCGATGAAGATGCCGAGGGGCGCGCGCTGTTTCAGACATGGTGCGAAGCGGCAGGTTGCACTATGGGGCTGGACACGATGGGCAATATGTTCGCCCGTCGCGAAGGAACAGACCCCGATGCGCTGCCGGTCTATATGGGATCACATCTGGATACGCAGCCCACTGGCGGTAAATATGACGGCGTCCTTGGGGTGCTGGGCGGGCTGGAAGTCATCCGCACACTCAATGATCTAGGCATCAAGACCAAACATCCGATCGTGGTTACCAATTGGACCAATGAGGAAGGCACGAGGTTCGCTCCGGCGATGCTGGCCTCCGGTGTTTTTGCAGGCAAGCATACGCAGGACTGGGCCTATGCGCGGGAAGATTCCGAGGGAAAGACCTTTGGTGACGAGCTGAAACGTATTGGCTGGGTGGGCGATGAAGAGGTTGGCGCGCGCAAGATGCACGCGATGTTCGAATTGCACATCGAACAGGGGCCGATCCTTGAGGCGGAAAACAAGGATATCGGCGTGGTGACCCATGGCCAGGGCCTGTGGTGGCTGCAATGTACGGTCACGGGCAAGGACGCCCATACCGGATCGACCCCGATGAACATGCGTGTCAATGCAGGCCTTGGCATGGCGCGCATGACGGAGGCGGCGCATCAGATTGCCATGGCGCATCAGCCCCATGCGGTCGGGGCAGTCGGACATTGTGACGTCTACCCGAACTCGCGCAATGTGATCCCCGGAAAGGTGGTCTTCACCGTCGATTTCCGGTCGCCCGATCTTGAAAAGCTGACGTCGATGCGGTCGAAATACGAGGTGAAGGCGAAGGAGATCGCCGACGAGCTGGGCCTTGGGCTGGAGATTGAACCGGTCGGCCATTTTGATCCTGTCACCTTTGATGAGGGCTGCGTCAGCGCGGTGCGCTCGGCGGCCGAGCGGC
The DNA here is from genome assembly GCF_048056635.1 of Phaeobacter sp. JH20_08. NCBI lineage: Bacteria > Pseudomonadati > Pseudomonadota > Alphaproteobacteria > Rhodobacterales > Roseobacteraceae > Phaeobacter > Phaeobacter sp. JH20_08. Next base: position 76,272 of record NZ_JAYMVV010000018.1, read on the forward strand.
TCGGTTATAGCCATATGGATATCGTGTCAGGTGCAGGACATGATGCCTGTTGGATCAATGATCTGGCGCCGACGGCGATGATCATGTGCCCCTGTGTGGACGGTCTGAGCCACAATGAAGCCGAGGATATTTCCAAGGACTGGGCGGCCGCCGGAACCGATGTCATGCTACATGCGGTGCTGGAAACTGCAGAGATCGTCGTGTGAGATGCGCCCCGGAAAGGTTTGGGGTGTGGGTTGCGGCAATCTGCGGCGTGCAGTGAAGGGGGCGCTGCCCCCGCGGCCCGCCGGGCCGCTCCCCCGGGATGTTTCCGGCCAGAAGAACAATCAGAGGAACAGGGCACCTGTTCTGAAAGAACACGCGGAGGCGTAGAAACACGCCCCAATCCAGGGAGTTGTTACCATGAGTAGAGTCATCAAGAACGGCACCGTCGTGACGGCCGATCTGACCTATAAAGCGGATGTGCTGATCGAGAACGGGGTAATTACCGAGATTGGCCCGAACCTGAAAGGCGACGAGGAGCTGGACGCCTCCGGCTGTTATGTGATGCCGGGGGGGATTGACCCGCATACGCATCTCGAAATGCCCTTCATGGGGACATATTCCTCGGATGATTTTGAAAGCGGTACCCGGGCCGGGCTGGCGGGGGGCACTACCATGGTGGTGGATTTTGCGCTGCCGAATCCAGGCGAGAGCCTGCTGGACGCGCTGAAACGCTGGGACAATAAATCGACCCGCGCCAACTGCGACTACTCTTTCCACATGGCGGTGACCTGGTGGGGCGAGCAGGTTTTTGACGACATCAAAACCGTGATCCAGGAGCGCGGCATCAACACGTTCAAGCACTTCATGGCCTATAAGGGCGCGCTGATGGTGAATGATGACGAGCTCTATGCCTCCTTCCAGCGGCTGGCTGAGCTTGGCGGCATAGCCATGGTGCATGCTGAAAACGGCGATGTGGTGGCGGAGCTGTCGGCCAAGCTGTTGGCAGAAGGCAACACCGGCCCCGAAGCACACGCCTATTCCCGCCCGCCGCAGGTGGAGGGCGAGGCCACCAACCGCGCCATCATGATTGCCGACATGGCTGGCGTGCCGCTCTATGTGGTGCATACCTCCTGCGAGGACAGCCACGAGGCCATTCGCCGGGCCCGCATGCAGGGCAAGCGCGTCTGGGGCGAGCCGCTGATCCAGCATCTGACGCTCGATGAGAGCGAGTATTTCAACACGGACTGGGACCACGCCGCGCGCCGGGTGATGTCGCCGCCGTTCCGCAATAAGCAGCATCAGGACTCGCTCTGGAACGGCTTGCAGTCGGGCTCCTTGTCGGTGGTGGCGACGGACCACTGTGCCTTTACCACCGAGCAGAAACGCTATGGCGTTGGCGATTTCACCAAGATTCCGAACGGCACCGGCGGTCTGGAAGACCGGATGCCGATGCTGTGGACCCATGGCGTGGAAACCGGACGTTTGACCCCGAATGAGTTTGTCGCCGTGACTTCCACGAACATTGCCAAGATCCTGAATTGCTATCCGAAAAAGGGTGCTGTTCTGGTTGGCGCCGATGCCGATCTGGTGGTTTGGGATCCGGAGAAGCGCAAGACGATTTCCGCGGCCAGCCAGCAGTCGGCGATCGACTATAACGTGTTCGAGGGGCATGAGGTGAAGGGATTGCCGCGCTTTACCCTGACCCGCGGCCATGTGGCAGTGCATGACGGAGAGATCCGCTGTCAGGAGGGCCATGGCAAGTTCGTCGCCCGCGAGGCCAATGCCACTGTGAACAAGGCGCTGTCGACCTGGAAGGAGCTGACGGCGCCGCGCCCGGTGGAGCGGTCGGGAATTCCGGCAACAGGTGTGTAATCCAGGGACGGGCTGCCAGCTATGGCGGCCCGTTTTCCTGTGTGTAATCAAGGCGAAGAAATGAACATGGAAACGACCACCCAGGCGCTCAATTCCCAGGCCGCCGCTTCCGACATCAACCCGCTTGGCCCTGTCATAGAGGCGAAGGCGCTCGATCTGACGTTTCAGACCAATGACGGGCCGGTGCACGCGCTGAAGAATGTCAGCCTGGAGATCAATCGCGGCGACTTTGTCTCTTTTATCGGGCCGTCCGGCTGCGGCAAGACAACTTTCCTGCGCTGCATCGCGGCGCTGGAACAGCCCACCGGTGGCAGTCTCAGTGTCAATGGCATGACCCCCGATGAAGCGCGGCGCAAGCGGGCCTATGGCTATGTGTTCCAGGCGGCCGGGCTCTATCCGTGGCGAACCATCGCCAAGAACATCAAGCTGCCGCTGGAGATCATGGGCTACTCAAGGGCGGAGCAGGACAAGCGGGTCGAACGGGTTCTGGACCTGGTGGAACTCACCGGGTTTGGCGGCAAATACCCCTGGCAGCTGTCCGGCGGTATGCAGCAGCGGGCCTCGATCGCGCGGGCGCTCGCCTTTGATGCGGATATCCTCCTGATGGATGAACCCTTTGGGGCGCTGGACGAGATTGTGCGCGACCATCTGAATGAGCAGCTCTTGAAGCTTTGGGCGCGGACCAACAAGACCATCGGCTTTGTCACCCACTCGATCCCGGAGGCGGTCTATCTGTCGACCAAGATTGTGGTCATGTCGCCGCGACCCGGGCGGATCCATGACGTGATTGACAGCCCGCTGCCAAAGGACCGACCGCTGGATATTCGCGACAGCCCGGAGTTCATCGAGATTGCGCATCGTGTTCGTGACGGTCTGCGAGCGGGGCATGCCGATGACTGATGTGGTCTGTTTGCGGGGCGGGGCACCGGAAGATTCCAATTTTCCGGGACATTTTCGTGGAAGAAACAGGGGGTCGCGGAGCGCTGGGTCCGGAGGGGCAGGATCATGAAAACCGCACTTGCTATATTAAGTGTTCTCGCCGCGATAACCGCGATCTGGTACGCGGCCTGTGTGCCAATGAACATCAAGGGAGTTCTGGACGCTGCGGAACGCGCGGGTGCCGAGGTGACACCGGCCACCGCGCGTGAGCGGCGAGATATGGCGGCGTTTGGGCTGGTTTTTGGCAACCCCGCTGTGGTGACACAGGTTTGGTCGCAGGACCGGCCCCGACTGCCGGCTCCTCATCAGGTGGCGGTGGAGCTTTGGGAGACCACGGTTGAGAAGAGGATCACCTCAAAGCGCAGTCTGATCTATCACGGTCAGGTGACGCTGTCGGCGACGCTTCTCGGCTTTGTGATCGGCACCGGGCTGGGCATTCTTCTGGCGGTTGGAATCGTACACAGCCGGGTGATGGATATGTCGGTGATGCCATGGGCCATCGTCAGCCAAACTATCCCGATTATTGCACTGGCACCGATGATCATCGTGGTTCTTTATTCCATCGGGGTACAGGGAATCCTGCCAAAGGCGGTGATCTCGGCCTATCTGAGTTTTTTCCCGGTTGTTGTGGGTATGGTGAAAGGCTTGCGTAGCCCGGACCAGATGCAGCTTGACCTGCTGAAGACCTACAATGCGAGTGTCGGGCAGGGGTTCTGGAAGCTGCGGTTGCCTGCCTCGATTCCCTATCTTTTTGCCTCCCTCAAGATCGGCATTGCCGCATCGCTGGTCGGGGCCATCGTCGGGGAGTTGCCAACGGGCGCCGTTGCGGGCCTAGGCGCGCGGCTTCTGGCGGGGAGCTACTATGGGCAGACCGTACAGATCTGGTCGGCGCTCTTTGCGGCTGCGATCTTGGCCGCCGCGTTGGTTGCATTCTTGGGACTGATCGAACGGCTGGTGCTGAAACGGATGGGGGTGACTGTATGATTGATGTTTGGGCCAAGGGCTCTGCCCTCGCCGCTGCGCGGCTCACCCGGGATATTTTCGGCCAGAAGAACAAGGGGATCAGATCATGACGATGGTTGCGATTGCGCTGCTGGTCTGGTGTGGAGGCTGGTGGCTGAACAGCCGTCTGGCCAATGGTCCACGCGCCCATACCCGTGGTGTGAAGCTGCTTGTCCCGGCAATTTTTGGCGTGACGCTTCTTGTCGTTTGGGAGCTTCTGGTGCGGGGGCTTGCGGTTTCGCTGGTGATCCTGCCTGCGCCTTCGGTCATTGCGGAGCGGTTTGCGACCAGCCTGCCCATTCTCTGGCAGGATTTTCAGCAGACCATTCTCAAAGGGGCGCTGTCTGGGTATATCATCGGCTGCGTTGCGGCGCTTTTGATGGCCATTGCGGTGGACCGCAGTGACTTCCTCCGGCGGGGATTGCTCCCGGTTGGCAATTTTGTGGCCGCGCTGCCGATTGTCGGCACCGCACCGATTCTGGTGATGTGGTTCGGCTTTGACTGGCAGTCAAAAGCGGCCGTTGTGGTGGTGATGGTGTTTTTCCCGGTTCTGGTGAACACCGTGGCCGGGCTGCGGGAAACCTCGGCCATGCAACGCGATCTCATGCAGACTTATGCGGCGAGCTACTGGCAGGGGTTCTTCAAACTGCGCCTGCCTGCGGCGCTGCCCTTCATCTTCAATGGTCTGAAGATTTCGACAACGCTGGCCCTGGTGGGGGCCATTGTGGCGGAGTTCTTTGGTTCACCGACGGTGGGGATGGGATTCCGGATCTCGACCTCGGTCGGACAGCTGGCGCTGGACATGGTCTGGGCTGAAATCCTGGTGGCTGCATTGGCGGGGTCGGCATTCTACGGCATGATGGCTTTGGTTGAGAAAACGCTTACTTTCTGGCACCCGTCGCAACGGGGATAGGCGGGGGCGGGCCGTCGTTGCCCGGCCCCGTAAAAACTGGAAAAAACCTTTGGAGACACAGGGAAATTCGCGCAGAATTCGCAAAGAACAACAGACATAACAACAGGGAGAAGACAGATGAAAACACTGCTGACCGCCGCCGCATTGGCGCTGGGAACGGCATCGGTTGCGCAGGCTGCCGATGAGGTGAAGCTGCAACTGAAATGGGTCACGCAGGCCCAGTTCGCGGGCTATTATGTCGCGCTGGATCAGGGGTTCTACGAGGCCGAGAATCTCGATGTGACCATTCTGCCCGGCGGTCCCGATATTGCGCCGACGCAGGTGATTGCAGGCGGCGGTGCGGATGTCACGGTCGAGTGGATGCCGGCCGCGCTTGCGGCGCGTGAAAAGGGCTTGCCACTGGTCAATATCGCGCAACCCTACAAAAGCTCGGGCATGATGCTGACATGTTGGAAGGACACTGGCATCGCAGCGCCTGAAGATCTGGCAAATCGTACGCTGGGGGTATGGTTCTTTGGCAATGAATTCCCCTTCATGAGCTGGATGAGCCAGCTCGGGATTTCCACCGAGGGCAAGGGTGAGAAGGGCGTCGAGGTTCTGAAACAGGGCTTCAATGTCGATCCGCTGCTGCAGCGTCAGGCCGACTGCATTTCGACCATGACCTACAATGAGTATTGGCAGGTGATTGATGCCGGCGTGTCGCCGGATGAGTTGATTACCTTCAAATATGAGGATCAGGGCGTAGCAACGCTTGAGGATGGTCTTTACGTTCTCGAAGACAAGCTTTCTGATCCGGCTTTTGTCGACAAGATGCAGCGTTTTGTCCGGGCCTCCATGAAGGGCTGGAAATGGGCTGAGGAGAACCCGGACGCCGCAGCAGAGATCGTCCTGGACAATGATGCCTCGGGCGCGCAGACCGAAGAGCATCAGAAGCGGATGATGTCGGAAGTCGCCAAGCTGACAGCTGGCAGCAACGGCGCATTGAGCGAGGCTGATTACCAGCGCACGGTGAAGACGCTGCTTGATGGCGGCTCAAGCCCGGTGATCACCAAGGAGCCGGAAGACGCCTGGACCCATGTCATCACCGATGCCGCGCTGAACTGAGTTTCAGTGCAGTGATCTGGCCCCTGTCCGCTGTTCTGCGGGCGGGGGCTTTTCTATTGTATTGCGCACAGGCGCGCTATGGGGCGCTGTGATCCTCGCCTGTCTCGGCAGGCCAGCGGTGGGGGCGGAAGCATCTTATGAGAGACAGTTTGAGGGCAAAGATCATCGCCGTCTGCAACGACAAGATCGCGAAAAAGGGGGATGGCGTTGGCCTTTCCTTCTATGCGTTTTTTGCCAATCGGAATGACGATCCCGAGGCGCTGATGGAGGCGGCAGAATGGTGGATCAAGCATCATCAGCTGGACCATTTTGAAAAGGCAGTAAAGATTCGCCAGATGGTGGAGACAGGTCTGTGACCCTGCCGTCGTTGTTGCGCCGCAACCGGTGCGGCGGCTGGTTCTGCACCAGTTGCGCCCGGTCTGTGGGCAGGTGGCCCATTTCCCTGTCCCTTCAGCAGCTGTTGACGCCGACAGAAACGGCGTGACCGCCGATCGGATAGGGCGGATCTTTCAGAATAAATGACAGTTAAAAGTTGAGTCTTATTTTCGATTACACGTTACAGGTCGAAATTCCATGTTAGCCTCATCTCATCAAACGATGGGGATTTTCGGCTGTGGTTTGGTTCTCAATCTGAAGGGAGAGGCCATGACTGTCTGGGAAAATGTGCAACTCTGCCTGCGCTCTCAACCCAATGTGCGCGAAATGGCTGATCTGCGGACTGCGGTCCGGGTGTCGCATCCCGGTGCCTCCTATCGACGGTATAACCCCGAAAGCCAGGTGCGCTGGCCGCTGGCAGATCTCTGTGAGGCGGCGGTGCGGCGGCGTCAGCAGCATTCGCGGTTGGGAGCGTCGGCGCCGCGCTCCGATCAGGTGCTGGTGATGTATGATGCCCGCGCAGTGGAGCAGCTATCCTGGTTGAAGAACCATCCCCCGGTTGCGGGTATGGATGTCACAGCTGCGGCCACCAGCGGTCTGGAACGCGCTGGTCACGCGGATCTCTTACACGCGATTTCCGACGGGTTTGACTGGGTGCTGCTGGAATCCGCAATTGAAGAGAACGCGCGTCTGGCGCAACTGCGGGAGATGGAGCTGGCCGCTTGTCTGGGGCTTGAGGGGCGGGTGGTCCTGTTCCATTCGGCGGCGCATCTGGAGCAGCTGCTGGCGGAGGGTATTGCGCAGCTGCCGGTTATTGAGCACCGGCGTGTCGACACCGAGAGCAACGCCAAGCCGCGCCGTCGGCGCGAGGCGCTGCAGCTCTTTGCCAGTGTGACCCTGTCACAAGACACTGATGTCATCGCGTTGCCGCAGGACGCCCCATATGGCGGGATCGAGCTGACTGGGGATTGCACCCTCTGTCAGGCCTGCACCTGGATGTGCCCCACCAATGCGCTGATCGGAGCGGAGAACGGAGGCGGGCTGGACTTCATAGAGGCGGACTGCATGCAATGCGGGCTATGCGTATCGGTGTGCCGCCAGAATGCGATCAGATTGGTGCCACGGCTGGAGCTGAAGCGGGACCGGCTGCCGGTATCGCTGACCCAGCCGGATTTCTTCTGGTCGGATGGGCTGTCTGGCGGGGCCGAAACCGCAACGGGGGAGACAGCGCCGCAGACGGCCAGTTGCGGTTCCGGGCCGACCATCGATACGCCGGGCGCTGCTCGGGCGACTGAGGCAGCGGCATCGGGCAAGACCGAGAACGATGATGATCATGACGATCCCGATGATTGGATGGGCGGTGGCGGCGCTGACTGGTCCGGGCATACTGTCCGGGAGAGGACAGACCGGGGGGCCGGCACGGGTTCGTCGCTGCTGCGGCTGAATGATCTGGGCGCGCATTGGCCTGACTGGGCGCGTTTGACGGGACTTATGGCAAAACGGCGCGAAGATCCGCTGTCCTAGGACCTTGGCGTGGCTGTGCAGAGGGGCGATAGATCTGGAGATCCGAATCTAGCTCTGCTCCATAAACCCGCCGTATTGGCCGCGTTTGAAAATCAGACCCTTGCCCGGGCGGCTGGTGGTTCGCAGCACCGCGCCGACAAGAATACTATGATCGCCGCCGTCGTGGCAGGCATGGGTGCGGCAATCAAATCGGGCAATGACATCAGGCAGAACGGGTATTCCCTCGTCATTGTCTCGCGCTGGAATACAGGAAAAATCTTCGCCGTTGCGGGCAAAATGCATCGCCATGTCCAATTGATCCTCGGCCATGACATGAATCGAAAAATGGGTGGCAGCAACAAAGGGATCGTGGCGTTTGGACGCGCGGGCGGGACACCAGAGCAGCAGTGGCGGATCCATCGAGACCGAGGCGAAGCTGTTGGCTGTGATTGCCAGCGGCCCACGGTCCGTGCGTGTGGTCACCACGGTCACGCCAGTGCCGAAACACCCTAGGGCGTCTCGGTAGGCCCGCAGGCTGTCGGGACCGGGGATAAAGCTGGTTTCGGACATCTCGCGCGCCTTTGGTTCAGTTTTGTGCTGGGTGCCATGGGAACAAGCCCATGTCCACCAGCTACCAATGTGGCACGCATCCCCTCAAAAGCCAGAGAGGATTGAAAACAGGCCCACATTTCTGCGGACCTGTCTGGTAATTAATGTTTTTCGACAACACGCTTTGATTGAACGTCGTCGTGCTGACCTTCGTCAAGCGGTTGCAGCACGTACAACTTTGCTCAGCGAGTTCGCGATCTGGTTGATCTCGCCCATGGCATCGATTCGGTTCAACACATCTTTGTCGTCGTAATAGCTGATGAGCGGCGCGGTCTGAGCATGATAGGCGGCCAGACGGCTGCCCACGGTTTCGGCATTGTCGTCCGCCCGACGCGTCATCTCTGTGCCACCACAGGCGTCACAGGTGCCCTCGACGCGTGGCTGTTTATACTGGTCGTGATAACCTTCGCCACAGCCTGCGCAGGTATACCGTCCGGCAACCCGCGCCACCATTGCGGCATCGTCCACCTCCAGGCTGACAGCGGCGTTGATCCGCTGACCGGTTTCCGCCAGCAGCTTGTCCAGTGCCTCCGCCTGGACCGTCGTGCGGGGGAAGCCATCCAGGATGACGCCCTTTGCACAATCCGGTTCCGCCAGCCGGTCACGCAGGATGTTGATCACGATCTCGTCGCTGACCAGCTCGCCTGCCTCCATTACGGCTTTTGCCGCGAGGCCCGCCGGAGTGCCCGCAGCGACGGCAGCCCGCAGCAGATCGCCGGTGGATAGCTGGACAAGGCCAAAACTCTGTTCCAGTTTACGCGCCTGGGTGCCTTTGCCGGCGCCGGGCGGTCCGAGCAGGATCAGAACCGCAGGGCGGGTGAGAACATCAGTCTCCATGTCAGCAATCATCCTTTGTCGGCCCGGTTTGCAATGAGGTCGTCGACCACGGAGGGGTCGGCGAGGGTCGAAGTGTCACCAAGCGAGCCGAAATCGTTCTCGGCGATCTTGCGCAGGATACGCCGCATGATCTTGCCCGACCGTGTCTTTGGCAGACCCGGCGCCCATTGGATCACATCCGGGCTGGCAATCGGGCCAATCTCGGTGCGGACCCACTGGCGCAGCTCCTTGCGCAGCTCTTCGGACGGCTCGCAGTCGTTCATCAGGGTCACGTAGCAGTAAATGCCCTGGCCCTTGATCTCATGCGGGTAGCCGACCACGGCGGCCTCAGCGACGGCGGCGTGGGCCACCAGAGCGCTTTCGACCTCAGCGGTGCCCATGCGGTGGCCGGAGACGTTGATCACGTCGTCGACGCGGCCGGTGATCCAGTAATCGCCGTCCCCGTCGCGGCGGCAGCCGTCGCCGGTGAAGTAGTAGCCCTTGTAGTCGGAGAAATAGGTTTTCTCGAACCGCTTGTGGTCGCCCCAGACGGTGCGCATCTGGCCGGGCCAGCTGTCCTTGATGCAGAGCACGCCCTCGACGCCATTGCCGTCGATTTCCTCGCCGGACTGCGGGTCCAGAACAACGGGGGCCACACCAAAGAAGGGTTTCATCGCAGCACCCGGTTTGGTCGCATGGGCGCCGGGCAGGGGGGTCATCAGATGGCCGCCGGTTTCAGTCTGCCACCAAGTGTCGACAATGGGGCATTTCCCCTTGCCGACCACATCATTGTACCAGGTCCAGGCTTCCGGATTGATCGGCTCGCCGACGGTGCCGAGGGTGCGCAGCGAGGAAAGATCGCATTTCTGGACCCATTCATTGCCCTGACCCATCAAGGCGCGCAGGGCGGTGGGTGCGGTGTAGAACTGCGTCACCTTGTGCTTGTCGCAGACCTGCCAGAAGCGCGAGGCATCCGGGTAGGTCGGCACGCCCTCAAACATCAGCGTGGTGGCGCCATTGGCCAACGGGCCATAGACGATATAGCTGTGGCCGGTGACCCAGCCCACATCCGCCGTACACCAGTAGATGTCGCCGTCGTGGTAATCGAAGGTGATTTCGTGGGTCATCGCGGCATAGGTCAGATAGCCGCCGGTGGTATGCACCACGCCCTTGGGCTGGCCGGTTGAGCCGGATGTGTAGAGGATGAACAGCGGATCCTCGGCATTCATCTCGGCCGGTTTGCAGTAATCATCCGCTTCCAGCGCCATTTCGTTGTAGTCGTAGTCGCGCCCGTCGACCCAGGTGGTCTGACCGCCGGTGCGCTTCACCACGAGACATTTCACTGTGTCTTTTGTGTGCAAGAGGGCTGCGTCGGCGTTTGATTTCAGCGGGGTCTTGCGGCCGCCGCGCGGCGCCTCGTCGGCGGTGATGATCACCTTGGCGTCGCAGCCGTTGATCCGGGCCGCCAGCGCATCGGGGGAGAAGCCTGCAAAGACGATGGAATGAATGGCGCCAATGCGGGCGCAGGCCAGCATGGCATAGGCCGCTTCGGGGATCATCGGCAGGTAGATCACCACGCGGTCGCCCTTGCGCACGCCCATGGTCTCCAGGATGTTTGCCATCCGGCAGGTACGGGTATGCAGCTGTTTGTAAGAGATATGCTGGGCAGGCTCTTCCGGATCATCCGGTTCCCAGATGATCGCGGTCTGATCGCCTCGGGTGTCCAGGTGGCGATCAATACAGTTGGCGGAGACGTTCAATGTGCCATCCGCGTACCAGTTGATCGAGACATTGCCGAGTGTGAAATCCACATCCTTCACCTGGCTGAAGGGCTTGATCCAGTCGATCCGCTTGCCCTGTTCGCCCCAGAACCCCTCGGGATCCCGCATCGAAGCGGCGTAAATCTCGTCGTATTGTGCAGCGTTGACATGGGCGCGTGCAACCGTCTCCTCCGACGGCGCATAGGCTTTGCTGTCGCTCTCCTGGGTCATCTTGTGTCCCTCCCTCCAGTCTGTTCTCGGAATGGCACACCACAGCGCACAGCGAGATGTGTCAAACCTTTTCCGTCCTCCACAGCGATAATACCCAAGCTTGAAAATAAGGAAATAAGTGTCAGAGGAATAAGGATTTACCTGTAAATCTATTTCCGAGGTTGGTCTGAGGTAGTAAACTTATTCTGGCGTTGGCACATCAATCTTTTGTTTATCATGATGTTAGGTGTAAATATCGACCGGAGCGCCCGTGCTGGCAAATCAGCGGCCTGCGCGATGCTGGCGCTATCATCGGGCGCCGACTGGCACCATCGCCTGCGGCAAACTGTGCCAGGGTGCGACGCCCTCGGGTGCCTGTCGGTCCATGGGGCCGGGCGCGTCTGCGGACCGCTGCCAGGTTGTCAGGCAGGTTTTGTGCCCATGGCGCACCAGCGCCTTGTGGGGTTGGCAGCGCCCTGGCTTAGCGCTAGCGTGGTGCCAGATGCTCGCAACTCTGCGGACCTGAGGGCTGTGATCGCAGGATCACAGCAAGCCCGGCACCCGGCGACGCCAAGGTGCAGGGGGGGCGCAAGAGGGACAAGGGCACAAACTGGGAGGTACTCATGAAGACCAATTTGACCGCCGCAACTGCGGCGCTTGTCGGCCTGTCCATTGCAGGCAGCGCTGCGGCCACCGAATGGAACGTTTCTGTCTGGGGCAAACGCCGCGCCTTTACCGAACATGTCGAAAAGCTGGCTGAGCTGGTGTCCGAGAAAACCGGCGGCGAATTCACAATGAACATCAGCTATGGTGGCCTGTCGAAGAACAAGGAAAACCTTGACGGGATTTCCATCGGTGCCTTCGAGATGGCGCAGTTCTGCGCGGGCTACCACCGCGACAAGAACCCGTCGATCACCGTGCTGGAACTGCCGTTCCTTGGCGTGAATACGCTGGAAGAGGAAGTCGCTGTCAGCCATGCGGTCTATGCACATCCGGCCGTACAAAAGGATCTGGCGCGCTGGAATGCCAAGCTGCTGATGACTTCACCCATGCCGCAGTACAATATCGTCGGCACCGGCGAAGCGCGCGATGAGCTGGGTGAGTTCAAGGATATGCGGGTGCGGGCCACCGGCGGCATCGGTCAGGCATTTTCTGCCGTGGGCGCGGTGCCGACATCCGTGACTGCAACAGAAGCCTATAACGCGATGGAATCCGGCGTTGTCGATACCGTTGCATTTGCCCAGCACGCGCATCTCAGCTTTGGCACCATCAACAAGGCCGACTGGTGGACCGAAAACCTCAACCCCGGCACCGTGAACTGCCCGGTGGTCGTGAACACCGATGCCTATGACGCGCTGAGCGATGCCGAGCGTGAAGCCCTGGACAGCTCGGTGGATGAGGCAATTGCCCATTACCTTGCGAACTATGGCGTGCTGCTTGAGAAATGGGACAGTGTTCTGGCCGAAAAAGGCGTCGAGAAGGTCACCATCTCCGAAGATCAGCTGGCTGAATTCCGCAAGGTTGCCGCCGATCCGATCCGCGAGCAGTGGATCGCCGACATGAGCGCGCAGGGGCTGCCAGCGCAGGAGCTTTATGACCTGGTGCAGAAAACCCTGAGCGACCTGCGTTCGGGAAGCTGATTTTCATCCAAATGATGAAAGGGCCGGGCAAAGCTGCGCCGGCCCTTTCTTACGTGATTGCAAAGTAGATATGACGGGGGCAGACGATGGCAGGCAGTGCGGCGGTGCTGGTAGATGACAGCCTGATCAGCAGTTTGGACAGGCGTCTGCTGCGGCTGGAACGCGGATTGGCCCTGGTCAGTGGTCTTGCGGTGTTTTCGCTGATGGTACTTGCGGTGGTCTCGGTTGGCGGGCGCAATGGTTTCAACGCGCCGCTACCTGGCTATGTGGACTGGATCGAACAGGTGATGCCGCTGATCGCCTTTATGGGCATTTCCTTTGTTCAGCGCGACGGCAGCCATATTCGCATGGATCTGGTGATCTCGTCGCTGCGGGGGCGTGCACTCTGGCTGTTTGAGCTGTTCTCGGTGTTATTGATCCTGGCCCTGATGTTGGCGCTGCTCTGGGGCAGCTGGTCGCATTTCCAGCGCTCCTTCGATTTTGCCGCCCCCCTGTGGAGCCGCGACAGCTCCATCGATATCGGTCTGCCGATCTGGCCGGCCAAGCTGCTGGCGCCGGTCGCATTTGGCGTGCTGTGCCTGCGCCTGTTGCTGCAGGTCTGGGGCTATGGCCGCGCGCTGGTTCTGGGGCTGGACAGCCCGGCTGCGGTTCCGCTGGTGCAGAGCGCCGCAGAGCAGGCAGCGGCCGAGGCTGAACATCTGGGCGGGGTGTCGACCACCGCCAGTGACCGCGACTAAAGGGGCAGACTATGGAACCTATCGAAATTGGCCTCTGGGTCAGCGGCTTTCTTCTGGTAACTGTGTTCTTGGGGATGCGGGTGGCCTTTGCCGCCGGTCTCGCTGGGCTGGTCGGCCTTGTCTGGATCTTCTGGGCCAAGTTTGGCTATGATCCGGCGCGGTTCACGAAGGCGCTGACCATCGCCGTGAAGACCGCAGGGCAGGTGCCCCATTCCAAGGTCTCAAGCCAGGCGCTGAGCCTCATTCCGACCTTCATCCTGATCGGCTATCTCGCTTATTACGCAGGCCTCACCAAAGCGCTGTTTGAGGCCGCAAAACGCTGGTTGGCCTGGGTGCCAGGCGGGCTGGCGGTGTCGACCGTCTTTGCCACGGCGGGCTTTGCCGCCGTCTCTGGCGCCTCTGTTGCGACATCCGCCGTCTTTGCCCGGATCGCCATCCCCGAGATGCTGGCAATCGGTTACGACAAACGCTTTGCCGCAGGTGTGGTGGCGGCCGGCGGCACGCTGGCCTCGCTGATCCCGCCCTCTGCGATCCTTGTAATCTACGCGATTATCGTCGAACAGGACGTGGGCAAGCTCCTGCTGGCAGGCTTTATCCCCGGTGCCTTCTCGGCACTGATTTACGGTTTGCTGATCATCGGCATGGCGATGACGATCAAGGGTTTTGGCCCTGCTGTCACCGGCTTTACCTGGCGCGAGCGCTTTGTCTCGCTGCCGCCTGCGCTGCCGATCCTGTTTGTAGTCGCGACGATCATTTTGTTTGTTTACAACCCCTTTGGGGGCGATGCCTGGGGGACCCCGACAGAGGGTGGCGCAATCGGGGCCTTCGTGGTGTTTTTGATGGCGCTGTATCGCGGGATGCGATGGGCGGAGTTCAAGGACGCGCTGCTGGAAACCGCAAAACTGTCGGTGATGATCTTTACCATCATCTGGGGCGTCCTGATCTACGTCCGCTTCCTTGGCTTTGCCGAACTGCCGGCGGCGTTTTCCGACTGGATCACCTCGCTCACCCTGTCGCCGATGCTGATCCTGATCTGCATCCTGCTGGCCTATGCGGTGCTCGGCATGTTCATGGACGCCATCGGTATGCTGCTGCTCACGCTTCCGGTGGTCTATCCGGCGGTGATGGCGCTCAACGGTGGTGAATACGTTTCAGCGGCGGAAAGCACATTTGGCATGTCCGGGCCGATGTGTGCAATCTGGTTTGGTATTCTGGTGGTGAAAATGGCCGAGTTCTGCCTGATCACACCCCCGATCGGTCTCAACTGCTTTGTCGTTGCGGGTGTGCGGGACGATCTGACGGTGCAGGATGTGTTCAAGGGCGTGACGCCGTTCTTCATTGCCGATGGTATTACCATCGCTTTGCTGGTTGCTTTCCCCTCTATCGTGCTCTGGCTGCCAAGCCTCGCCTAAGGTTCTGCCAGATATAAAGAATACAGCTTCGGGCCACGACAGATCCTCTGCCGTGGCCCAAAAAATCCCAAGCTTACAGAATTGTAAGCTCCGCGCAGAGACCCTGTAAGACTGGACCTGCATATTCGTCTCATCAGCCAGACACGGCGTCCACCGCCCTGGCGCAATAGATGAGAGGAATGGAAGATGATCACCAAGACAACGACACGTATCGTGATGACCGCAACCCTGATTGCAGGTGGCTTTGCCGCACAGAGTCTGCGCGCGCAGCAGGCGCCAGAGGTGGCCCCGGTCGAGGTGGCAGAGGCCGAGCTGACCTATGCGGATATGCTCGCCGTGCCTGTCACCTTTGATCAGGTCATGCGCACAGCATTGGAAAACGCCGAAGGCCGACTGGTGGAAATCAGCCTTGATGACCTTCACGACACGCCTGTGTTTGTTGCGGTTGTCGCCAGTCCGACCAGCCTGACAGAGATCGTGGTGTCAGCCACCGATGGCTCGATCCTGAACACCGCGACCCAAACCGCGGCCTCACCCGAAATGATGCAGCAGCTGTTGGACGATGAGTTCGAGGACGGGCTGGACTTCGCAAGCCTGATTGATGAACTCGAAGATGATGAGTGCGATTGCGACGATGACGACGATGAGGATGACGATCACAAAGGCTGATTACCTCGTCCGGATCTGATGACGGGCCGGAGCGTGGGCTCCGGCCTTATCGAAGTATTCCCTAGACCATCCTTGCCGCCGCGAGAAAGACAGATCAGGCGGCTGGCCGGAGACCATTCATGAAAAAGCTATATGTTGGCTGCCTCGCGGCAGTCGCCCTTGGAGCCTGTGGCGACAGCTATGAAGAACCGCTCCTGTTAGATGGGCCGCAGCAAGTCGGGTTTCACTCCGATTTGGGCGCCTGCCGTGCGTTGGCCGAACAACACGTAGACAAAACGTTGAAATCCAGCGCTGTTCAAGGTGCGGTGATCGGTGGCATCATCGGAGCGGTAGACAGTGAGGATGGAGACCGCGCCGATGACGCATGGATCGGAGCTGCACTCGGCGGTGGTATCGGGGCGCTTGACGGGCAGAATGAACGCGACAAACAGCGCCGCACCATTCTTATCCGCTGCATGCAGGGGCGCGGGCATCGTGTGCTGGCGTGATGCCCTGTCCAGCTCCCGTCGCCGACTTGCCGGTCGACAGATACGGTCGATCGTCCGGTGCGCCGGGTTCAACCTTGGGGAGCTTAATTGTGATCCGTTGAACTCCGGTCATCCGAAACGAGCTTGCACCCAATTGCAGCGCCAGGGGGCCGGCTTGGTCACTTGGGCGCGATGCTGAAACCGGCGGAGTCCTGATGCGAATTCTCCTGCTCGAAGATGATCCTGAAATTGGCACCTGGACGGTCAAGGGCCTCATGGCAGCGGGCCATGTGGTCGACTGGATCGAGAATGGTCGCGAGGCGCTGCTGGCTGCAACAACCCGCGATTATGATGTCCTGATCTTTGACAGGATGACGCCGGATCTTGACGGGCTTTCGGCGCTGAAAACCCTGCGCTCTGCACGGATTGCCACCCCCTTGATCCTGCTCACCGCGCTCGGCGCGGTTGAGGACCGTGTCGAGGGGCTGGAAGCCGGTGCCGACGACTATCTCAGCAAACCCTTCGCCATGTCTGAGCTGCTGGCCCGTATCACCGCCCTGGGCCGTCGCGGACGGGCTGAGGCCGCAGAAATGACGACCCGGCTCTCTCATCGCGGGCTTGAGCTGGATCTCTTGAGCCAGACCTGTACCTGCAATGGCCAGACCGTCTTGCTGAACCCCAAGGAGTTTCGCCTGCTGGAGGTTCTGATGCGTTCCAAGGGGCGGATCCAGACCCGCGCCATGCTGCTTGAACGGGTCTGGGACATTAATTTCGATCCCGCCACCAGCGTTGTCGAAACCCATATGAGCCGCTTGAGGAACAAGATTGAAAAACCCTTCGGGACGGAGTTCATCAAAACCGTGCGCGGGTCCGGGTATATGTTCCTTGATTAGATCCTTCATAAAGAGCCTGTTGCGGATGAGCGCCCTGCGTCAGGCGATTGCCCTGTCGCTGGCGTTTCTGGTTCTGCTGACCATTGGCGGGCTGCTGCTTGACGATGTCATCACCGAAGAGTTCCGCGCCGAGACGGAAGCGGCGCTGCGGGAGGAATATCAGCGCATCAGCGATCGGCTCACACGCACCGGTCGCTTCCCCGATCAGATCGTGACTGCCGAAGTGTTTTCCGACAGCGGTGTCGGCTATGCCGTTCTGCGCGCAGATGGCAAGGTTCTCGGCCCCGTGCTGCGGGGAGCTTTTGACAGGCCGGGGTTTGATATCCTGGAGGGCGAACAGCTGTTTCAACCTGAGGCACTGGAAACTCTGGACCGGATCTTTGAGCTGATCGAGGATGAAGATGAAGAGGACGATATATCCTCTGACCAGCCGGGGCGGAACCCTGGTACCGCTCGCCAGCTGGGCTTCGATGTGGAGTTTGACAGCGACGCCGATCTCGGCTGGCGCATCTATAGCGGTGCGGTGCTGGATGGCCGCCTTCTGGTCTATGCGCCCGGTGTCAGTGCCTTTGGCGCGGATCTTACCGGCGTCATCCTTATCTTCGTCATCATCCTGTCGCTGCCTGCGCTGGTCATCGGATTGATCTTCGGGATCCGGGCACAGCGACGTCTGAACCGGATCGGCGCGGGGTTTGACCGTATTGCCGATGGCAATCTTGATCTTCGGCTGGCGCCCCGGGTGATCCGCGATGATATTGATGAACTGGCCGCGCGGATTGACGGTGCCACCGAACGTTTGCAGGCCTCGATGCGGCAGATGTCTGATTTTTCCGCCAATATTGCGCATGATCTGCGCACGCCACTGACACGTCTGCGGCTGCATCTCGATCAGGCGGAAGACGCCGAGGATCAGGCCGCCCATAGAGAGGCCGCGATTGCGCAGATGGATGATATCATTGCCATCTTTGGCGCCATCCAGCGGATTGCGCGGATGCAGAGCCAGCGGCGGCGGGACGGTTTTGCACCCGTCGAACTGGCGGCAGTCGTGGAGCAGGTGCATGAAATATACGAGGCGGTGGCGCAGGACGCCGGGCAAGAGCTGTCCTGCCGTGTCAGCGATGCCGTCACTATCAATGCGGACCGCAGCCTGATCATGCAGCTTCTGGCAAATCTGATCGAGAACGCAATTCGCCACGCCGGCGAGGGGGCCAGCATTGCAATCGACTTGAGCGGTCGCAGGCTGTCAGTCACCGACACTGGCCCGGGAATACCCGAGGCTGAACGCAGCCGCGTGCTGGATCCGCTCTACCGGCTCGATCGCAGCCGCAACACCGCCGGGGCAGGGCTTGGGCTGGCCATGGTAAAAGCGATTGCAGACCTGCACGAAGCGGAGCTGGCGTTGATGTCGGGACCAGATCAGCGCGGACTGCGGGTCGAGGTGAGATTTCCCGAAGGCTGACGTCGCCCGCCTGCCGTCGAGGATGCCATTTTGTACCGCTGCGCCAAAAAGCCGCGAAGCTGCGGAAATAGGGTTACCCATTGCGCGCGCGCCTCAGCTACTAAGTGCTGTGCCGCGTGTTGGCGCTGTTTCAGATCAAAAAAGACAAGCACCATGAAGTTGACCGGCCCCTTTCTGTTCATTCTTGCGACATTGATGATTGATGCGATTGGCATTGGCATCGTGTTTCCGATCATGCCCGATCTGATGCTGAGAGTGGGGGCCGAAAGTACCGCCGAAGGCGCGTTGTGGAGCGGCATCATGATGTCGGCCTATGCCGCCGCCATGTTTCTGTTCGGCCCGATTGTCGGCAGCCTCTCCGATGCCTATGGGCGTCGGCCGATCCTGATCCTCGCGCTTGTCACCCTGACGATCGACTATGTTATCATGGCGCTGGCCCAGACCTATTGGATGCTGCTGGTTGGTCGGGTCATCGCCGGGATGGCGGGGGCGACTTATATCACGGCGACCGCCTATATATCGGATATCGCCAAACCGGCAGAGCGCGGCGCTGCCTTTGGGATGATCGGTGCCGCCTTTGGTATCGGCTTTGTACTGGGGCCTGCAATTGGCGGCATGGCGTCGGGGCTGCACATCAGCGCGCCCTTCTGGATCGCTGCGGGCCTTTCGGCGGTCAACGTGCTGTTCGGGCTGATCATTCTGCCGGAATCCCTGAAGCCGGAGAACCGTCGCCCGTTTGGCCGCCGTGATATCAACCCCTTCGCGACCCTCCTCCGCGCCTTTGCCATCCCCGGTCTGGCGATCCCCTTGATCTGTATCTTTGTCTTTGAGTTTGCCAATCTGGTCTACCCGACACTCTGGTCCTTCTGGGGCCGCGAGGTGTTTGGCTGGGACGGGTTCACCATCGGGCTGACCCTTTCAGCCTATGGTGTTCTGATCGCAGTGGTACAGGCGGGCATCCTGCCGCAGTTCACCAAACGTCTTGGGGATTTCAGAACACTGATCATCGCGATGGTGGCGGCGGTGATTTCCATGATCGGGTTTGGCGTTGCCAGTGCCATCTGGGTCGTCATTGTGTTTTTGCCGATCGCCGCTCTGTCAGATATGGCTCCGCCGCTGATCACCGCATTTGCCGCCAACCGGGTTGGCGAGGATCAGCAGGGTGTGGTTCAGGGCGTCATAGCTTCGCTGTCGTCGGTTGCTGCTGTCGCGGCTCCGCTGGTGCTTACCGGGGTGTTTGAACGGTTTGTCGGCGAGACCGGCTGGTATCTGCCCGGTGCCCCGTTTCTGGTCGCCGCTGTCCTTGTGGTGGCGATGGTGCCGCTGGTACTGCGTCTCAGGGCTCATGACACCGGCTGACGGCCTTCACAAAAGAAAAGGGCTTGGAGATGTAATCTCCAAGCCCTTGAAATCTTTGGCTCCGGCGGTAGGGATCGAACCTACGACCAATTGATTAACAGTCAACTGCTCTACCGCTGAGCTACGCCGGAACGGTTTGTGCCGTATAGCGGTCGGATCTGATGAGGTCCAGAGTCGTTTTGCGATTTTTTGAAAAAATCTGCGGTGATCCGGTTGTCTATGGGAGCTGAGCGAACAGCGCGCCGAATGACAGAGGGTCTGCGCATGTGACGCGGGATTGCCCTGCAAGATCAACGAGGTGGGCAAAAACATTGCGCTCGGCGGCGATGCGCAGCGCGGCCGGGGTTTCGGTGTAGATGCGCGCGGTTAGCTCTGCCACGGTGGCCGGTCCTTTCGCAAGCTCCGCCATGATCGCAGCCTCACGCCCTTTGCGGTGGGTGATCAGCCAGGCGAGCCGGGCCGCAGGGTCGCAAACCGGTGCGCCGTGCCCGGGGTAGAAGACGCGCCAGTTGCGCGCGGCCAATCGCTGGCAGGAAGCCATGAAATCTGTCAGATCGCCATCGGGAGGCGACACCAGCGAACTGGCCCAGCCCATCACGTGATCGGCGGTAAAACAGGTGTCTTTCCAGGCAAAAGCGATATGATTGCCAAGATGTCCGGGCGTGTGGATCACTTCCAGCTGCCAGTCCGGGCCGGCCACGATATCACCGTCGCGCAGCCTGATGTCTGGCGTGAAATCCACATCGATGCCCTCACCCCCACCGGCGAGGCCGGCGGCGGCCAGCTCCGTCATCACAGCGCTTCGCCCTGTTGTTGCATCGCCGAAGGCGTAGACCGGCGCGCCGGTGGCCTTGGCAAGCGGCCGGGCGAGGGGGGAATGGTCCAGATGGCTGTGGCTGACCAGAATGTGGCTGATGCGCTGATCCGGTTCCACGGCGTCAAGGATCGCCCGCAGATGGGCGTCACTCATTGGGCCGGGGTCGATGATGGCAATATCGCTGTGGCCCAGCAGATAGGTATTGGTGCCGCGATATGTCATCGCAGAGGGGTTCGGTGCGAGGATACGGCGCAGACCCGGTTCGACATTCTCCGCGATGCCTGCGGGGGGATTGAAATCGTCGGGTGCCTGCATCTGCTCTGATCCTTGGTGATAAACGGGGCGCGGAAGATGCGCGTTTTGCTTTTCAGCGGCGGGGTCGCGCGGTAGGTGTAGCGCATGTTCTTTCAATGGCTCAAACACTATATGCCGCGCAGCCTTTACGGGCGGGCGGCGCTTATCCTGCTGGTGCCGATCGTAACGCTGCAACTGGTGATTTCGGTTGTGTTCATCAAGCGTGACCTCGAGGATCTGACGGTCCAGATGACGCTCACAATGCTGCGCGAGCTGCGCCTGCTGGAGCAGGTGATGGCACCGGCTGGCAGTCGCGAGGAGGCCCTGCAACTGGCCGATCCGCTGCTGCGACCGCTCCAGATGCAGCTGCGCTTTCTCGAGCCGGAGGAGCCGGTACCGCTGGATCAGATGGGGCTACTGGAGTTTTCGGGCCGGGTGGTGCGGGACACCTTGCAGGCGACGGCGCCACGGTTCATCTCTGCCCAGTTCCCCAACACGCGCCGGGTGCAGTTGGTGCTGGATAGCGAACACGGGCCACTGGCGCTGGTGTTTGACAGGCGGCGACTGACGGCAGCGGCGCCGCATCAGCTGATTGTCACCATGATCGTCTTTGGTTTCCTGATGACGGTCATCGCATTCGTCTACATGCGTAACCAGCTGCGCCCGATCAAGCAGCTCGCGGAAGCGGCACAGGCCTTTGGGCGGGGACGAACAGAGCCTTATTCGCCGCGTGGGGCCAATGAGGTGCGCGCCGCCGGCAGCGCCTTTCTGGACATGCGAGCGCGGATCGAACGTCAGATGGAGCAGCGCACGCTGATGCTCTCCGGTGTCAGCCACGATCTGCGCACGCCGCTGACGCGCATGAAGCTGGGCCTGTCGATGCTGGATGACGAAGAGGCCGAGCCGCTGCGTCAGGATGTCGACGAGATGCAGGCGCTTCTGGATGCCTTTCTCGACTTCTCGCGCGGTGTTTCCACCAGCGAGCCGGAAGAAGTGGATCCGCATGTGATGATCACGCTGCTGGTCGATGGCTGGCGGCGGCAGGGCAAGGATGTGATGCTCGGCGAGATGAGCGGCGAAGGCAAGGTGATGCTGCGCGGCGCAGCGATGCGTCGGGCCGTGCAGAATCTGATCTCAAACGCAGTGCGTTATGGCACCCGCGCACGGGTGTCCGTTGCCATGACCGAGAAATTCCTGCGCATAAGGGTCGAGGATGACGGTCCTGGCATTGCAGAGGCGGACCGGACCGAGGCGACCCGGCCCTTTACCCGGCTTGATCCTGCCCGCAATCAGGATCTTGGCAGCGGGGTTGGTCTGGGGCTGGCGATTGTCACCGATATTGCGCGCGCGCATGGTGGGACGCTCCGGCTGGGCATCAGCGCCGAGCTGGGTGGGCTACAGGCCGATATCGTGATCGGCTTGTAATATCCCCGTCACCGGGGCGCGCTCAGATCAGCTCTGAGATCTCTACGCTGCGCCGCTCGGCAATGGAGATCTGCGCCGCCATCCCCATGAGCACTGCCATCCGCCCATCATGAAGGGTCACCTCAGGTGTTGCGCGTTCGCCGCGGACCAGTTCGAGGAACTTCTGGTGCTGATAAAAGGTGGATCCGTTGTGATCACCCGCCTCAAGAAGTTCGGGATCAACAGGAATCTCTTGTGTTACAGGGCCTCTGGGGGAGCGTGGCGAGGTCACCAGCTTCGGCAGCGGCGGCGCGCCCAGATGGGTGGGCCAGAACCGCCCCGGTCCGGGCACAAAGGCTTCGATCTTGCCTGTGGGGCCGACGGCGGCGACCTCTTCCTGATATTCAGCGCCTTCGGCAAACATGCACAGGTCCAGCATGGCGCGCGCGCCGCAGCGGAAGTCGACGATCACGTAGCCATTGTCGAGGATGTCAGGCACACCATCGCTGTAGCGTTCATCGAGATGGTTCACATCCTGACCGCCGCTGGCCATAACCCGTAGCGGTTCAGAACCGAGCGTCAGCCGCATCAGATCGAAGAAGTGACAGCATTTCTCAACAAAGGTGCCTCCGGATTTGGCGTCAAACCGGTTCCAGTCATCGACTTTTGCAAGAAATGGAAACCGATGCTCACGGATGCTCAGCATCTTGATGCCGCCGGTCGCTGTCTGGGCCTGCTTCAGGAAAGCCGCAATGGGGGGCATATAGCGATATTCCATCGCCACCCAAACGGGGGCCGGATAATCTGCTGCAAAACCGTCCAGTCGTGCCAGATCGGCAAGACTGGTGAACAGCGGTTTTTCGACCAGCACCGGTAACGGGCGCAGGCGGGACAGGGTCTCCAGCTGCTCCAGATGGCGGAAATTGGGACTGGCGATCAACAGGCAGTCAAGCTCAGCTACAGCCAGCAGGGCCTCGATACTGTCCACGAACGCTGCATCAGGGGCGAGTGTGGCGGCAGTCTCGCGCATGGCCGCATTGGGTTCATAGATCGCACCGACCCGCGTGTTGTCCAGCAGGGCGATATTGCGCAGATGTTCCTGGCCCATCATGCCGCAGCCGATGATTCCATAGGTGGTGGGGTGTGACATGTTTCCTCCTACGTCAGGCGCTGCACATAAAGCGCCCTGTCCGGGTCAAACCAAGTGCGTGAGAACTCCACGGCGGCCTCATCCTGTGCCCAGCTTAGCCGTTCGATATACCCAACCGTCGCGCCCGGGGGCTTGCCAAACCGTGTCGGCGCCCAGTCGGGCACCCGACCAAGCGATACCCGATCCTCGGCTCGGCTGATCCAGAAGCCCAGATGCAGCCGATAATATCTATAGAGGGAATCGGACAGCTGTCCGGCATCGACCTGTCCCGCGCCACCATCCAGCCAGATCTCTTCAACGGCAATCACCACATCATCGAGATACCGCAACCGCCTGATCCGGGTGCCACTGCCTGACCTGCCAAATTCGGGCAGTGTTTCGGGCTTGGCGAGCGCGGTCACCGACAGAACATCTGCCGTGGGCAAGCCACCACCGCCGGGCAGCTCCAGCCGAAACATCGAATAGACGCTTTGCACTGACTGGGTGGTGCGGATGTAGTTTCCCGATCCCTGAATCCGTTCGAGCATCCCCTGTTTTTCTAGCTCCGACAGGGATTTGCGCAGGGTTCTTACGGTGGTTCCATACTGCTGCGCCAGCTGACGCTCGGGCGGCAGTCGCTCCCCGTCGGCCAACCTCCCAGCCGCGATCTCACGGGTCAGGGACTCGCTGATCTGAAGGTAAAGCGGCAGCGCGCTGGCAGTGGAGCGGGCGGTGGGCATGGGGCCAATCGTCACCATGTGAGAAAAATTGATACACCATTGATCTACATCAAGGCGCAGGCTATGCAAGAGTTAAGTTGCCAACTGCGAGGGAGAGACCGATGAGCGTTGTTCCGGTAACATCCGCGGATCTTGATGCGGTCGAAGTGTCCTGGTTTGCGGCGCTCTGCTCGGACGATTACCAGTTTCTTGGTGTACCGGATGGTGACCTACGGTCCTCTTGGGCGCATTGCTCTGACATCGTGAAAGAGGCAGAGGCGCAGGGGTTTCGCAATATCCTCTGCCCGTCGTCCTATCAGGTGGGTCAGGATACGCTCAGCTTTGTGGCGGGCTGTGCGCCGATCACTGACAGGATCAACATGCTGGCAGCGGTGCGCTGCGGCGAGATGCAGCCGATCATGCTGGCGCGTACCCTGGCCACCTTGGATCACATGCTGAAGGGGCGGCTGACGGTCAATATTATCTCCTCCGATTTTCCGGGGGAGACCGCCGACAGCGGCTTTCGCTATCAGCGCTCGCGCGAAGTGGTCGAGATCCTGAAACAGGCCTGGACCCGGGATGAGATCAACCACAAGGGCGAGGTTTACCAATTCGAAGGGCTGACCACCGATCCGGCGAAACCCTATCAGACCGGCGGGCCGCTGCTGTACTTTGGGGGCTATTCCCCGGCGGCGCTGGAGCTCTGCGGTGAACATTGCGACGTCTATCTGATGTGGCCGGAAAAGATGGAAGATCTGGCCGGTCGGATGCAGGCGGTTCATAGCGTCGCGGAAACTTATGGGCGTACGCTTGATTATGGTCTGCGGGTGCATGTGATTGTCCGCGACACCAAGGCAGAAGCCTATGAATACGCCGATCACCTAGTATCGAAACTGGATGATGCGCAGGGCAAGGCCATTCGGGAGCGGGCGCTGGATGCCACCTCGCTGGGCGTAGCGCATCAGGCCAAGAACCGCGATATTGCTGATGAATTTGGGTTTATCGAACCGAACCTCTGGACAGGGATAGGGCGGGCACGCTCTGGTTGCGGGGCGGCGCTGGTCGGATCCACCGATCAGGTCATGTCAAAGCTGGAAGCCTACCAGAAGATGGGCATCCGTGCCTTTGTGCTGTCGGGCTACCCGCATCTGGAGGAAGCGCGGCATTTCGGGGCGCGGGTGATGCCACATCTGAAAACCTGCTCACTGCCGCATGAATATGGCCGGGTGCCGCAATCGACCCCGGCGACACCCCTAGGGAACGGAGAACGTCGTTGATGGAACGGATCAAGATCGCAGAAGGGCTGGAGTTCAGCCGTCTGGTCTATGGCATGTGGCGTCTTGGCGATGACAGCGATACCTCGACCGCCCATGTCGAGGCCAAGATCGAGGCCTGTCTGGCGCAGGGGATCACCACCTTTGATCAGGCCGATATCTATGGCGGCTATACAGCCGAAGGGATCCTGGGGCGGGCGCTGAAGGCGAATCCAGGCCTGCGTGAGCAGATGGAGATCGTCACCAAATGCGATATCGTGGCTCCGGTCGGGCGCTATGCGGACGCGACGGTCAAACATTACGATACCTCCGCCGCCCATATCACCCGTTCGGTTGAGACGTCGCTGAGGGAAATGGGCATCGACCATATCGACCTCTTGCTGATCCATCGGCCGGATCCACTGATGGATCATGTCGAGACAGGGGCTGCGCTGGACGCGCTGGTCGCCGCAGGCAAATTGCGCGCCGTCGGCGTGTCGAACTTCCGTCCCTGGGATTGGGAGCTGCTGCAATCGGCGATGAAGACGCCGCTGGCCACCAATCAGATCGAACTCTCTTTGTCCGAGATCAGCCCCTTCACCAACGGCGATCTGGCCTTTCATCAGCGGCAGGGGCATCCGCTGATGGCGTGGTCACCGCTTGGCGGTGGGGGTCTGATGACCGGGAGCGGCCAATTGGCCGATCGGCTGGATGTGATCGCTGCCGCGCAAGGCGTTGACCGCGCCGCCGTCGCCATAGCCTTCCTGCTGCGGCACCCGGCTCAGATCCTGCCGGTGCTGGGCACCAATAATCTGGAGCGGATCAAACAGGCCTCTGACGCGCTGAAGGTCGAGCTGGACCGCCCGACCTGGTTCACCCTGTACGAGGCGGCATTGGGCCGGGAGGTCGCATGATGTCGGCACATGCAGGGCAGGGCAAACACAGCTTTGTTCCGGCACCGGACAACACGCGGCTGCTGCGTGACGCCTTTGGCCGGTTCGCAACTGGGGTCACCATCGTGACCGCAGCCTCCGATCAGGGGGTTGTGGCGATCACCGCCAACAGTTTTTCCTCGGTCTCGCTGACGCCGCCGCTGGTGCTGTGGTCGCCCGACCGCAACTCGCGCCGCTTTCCACATTTCGAGAGAGCCCGCCACTACGCCATCCACGTTCTGGCGGCGGATCAGGATGATCTGTGTTGGCAGGTCGCAAAAGATGCTTTTGGGCTGAACCATTTGCAGCTGGAGCGCAACGAAAACGGGGTGCCGCTCTTGGAAAACTGTCTTGCGCGGTTTGAATGCACCCGTTCAGCCATCCATGACGGGGGAGACCACGCCATCGTTCTGGGTCACGTTGACCGCGCCACCATGCGCGAAGAAGGGGACGCATTGACATTCTACAAGGGCCAGATGGGCCAGATCGCCGTGTCACGCTAGCGACCGGCTGCCTGCACCAAGGGAGGTTGGTGCGGGCACATTGGGGGGAGGAGAGAGACGCGATGACGGCAGTTCTGTCGGTCCTGAACATACTGCGCCCGCTCAACACCGGCCTGCTTGCGCTCGGCCGATGGGTGGGCGTTTTTGCCATTGGCCTGATGGTTCTGGCGATCCTGATTCAGGTCTTCTTTCGCTATGTGCTGGGCAGTGCCTTGCCCTGGCCGGATGAGGCCGCGCGGTTCTGCATGTTGTGGATGACCGGCCTGATGGCGCCGACCGCACTGCGCAACGGTGGTTTTGTGGCCATTGATGTTATCGACTCCCTGCTGCATGGGCGGCTGTTCCACCTGCTGCAGCTGCTGCTATTGGCGATTGGCCTGACCGTGCTGATCGTTGGTATTCAGATCGGATATAGGGAGGTCACCGGTCTTGGCGGGCGGTTTGCCACTGCCTCGCTCTATGTTCCGACCTCTCTCGGGTTTGACAGCTGGCACCGGGTGCCCCGCAGCTGGATGATGCTGTCGCTTGTGGTGGGCCTGGGCCTGCTGATCCTGGTCAATATCGAGCTGATCCTGGAACGCATCGTGCGACTGTTCGGTCAGGGTGATCGCCTGCCGGACCGTCCGGGCATGACCATCGGAGGGGCCGAGTGATGCTGATCTGGTTCCTGCCGCTGTTCCTGTTTCTTCTGCTGATCGGTCTGCCGGTCTTTTTCTGTCTTCTGGCAGCCCCGGGTGCCCTGCTGTGGCTGAATGGCCAAGAACGCGATCTCACCCTGTTGTATCGCAATCTCTATAACGGGATGGACAGCTTTCCGCTGATGGCGATCCCGTTTTTCATGCTTGCAGGGGAGTTGATGAACCGAGGCGGTATCACCGTGCGGCTGGTCGAATTCTCGCAGGCGCTGATGGGTCATCTGCGCGGCGGTCTGGCGCAGGTGAACATCCTGTCGTCGATCCTGTTTGCCGGCCTCTCGGGCTCTGCCGTGGCCGATACCTCTGCCCTTGGGTCCATGTTGATCCCGGCGATGGAGCGCGAAGGCTACAGTCGCAAATTCGCTGCGGCCGTCACTGCCGCCAGTTCGGTGATCGGGCCAATCATTCCGCCATCGGGCATCATGATCATCTATGCTTATGTCATGGGCGAAAGCGTTGCCGCGCTGTTCCTCGCAGGCATCGTTCCGGGTGTTCTGGTCGGCGTCGGCCTGATGATCATGGTCCGCGCCATGGCCGACCGGTATGAGCTGCCGGCCGCACGGCGGGTGGTGTTCGACAGCGTTGAGATCGGCGCGATGGAGCGCTGGTTCTCTTTTGGGCTGGTGCGGCTCAACCTTGGCCTGTTGCTGGCACAGTTTGTCCCGCTGGGCGAGGGGGCCGGAGCGCAGATCAAATGGCTGGTGTTCCTTGGCGCGGTTCTGTTTGCCCATGGGCTGATGCTAGGGCTGCGCCGGATGGTCAGCCCGGCGTTTCGCACCATTTGCAAACGAGCGGTGGTGCCGTTGCAGACGCCTGTCCTGATCCTTGGTGGTATTCTTGCCGGCGTCTTCACCCCGACCGAGGCAGCTGCCGTGGCGGTGGCCTATGCGCTGCTGATCAGCTTTCTGGTGCTGGGGGCGATGCGGCTGGCGGACCTGCCGCAGGTGTTCACGAGGGCGGGGATCACCTCCGCCGTGGTGCTGCTGCTGGTGGGCGCCGCGATGTCGTTCAAGACTGTCGTTAGCCTCAGTCACGCGCCGGAACAGCTGGCGGATTTCATCCTCACCCTCTCGGAAAATCCGCTGATCCTGCTGTTCCTGATCAATCTCTTGCTGTTTGTCGTGGGCATGTTCCTGGATGCGGGCCCTGCGATCATCATCCTTGGCCCGATCCTCGGACCGGTGTTCACCGATCTTGGCGTCGACTCGGTCCATTTTGCCATCATCATGTGTGTGAACCTGACGGTTGGTCTGGCGACACCGCCGATGGGGCTGGTGCTGTTTGTGGCAGCCGCCGTTTCGCAAGAGCGGGTGACAACAATTGCCCGGGCGATCCTGCCCTTTCTTGCGATTGAAATTGCGGTGATCTTTCTGATCACCTTTGTGCCGGCCATTTCGCTGACCATTCCGCGGTTGACCGGATTTCTGAACTAAGGACTACCCGATACCCAGAATAAGAGAGCAACAGGAGGAGACACGAATGCTCAGCAAAATGGTGAAGACACTGGCCCTGTCGGCCCTGATGGCAGGCACCGCGCTGTCGGCCTACGCCGCAGACTACAAGATCCGCGCGACCGCCAATTCCAACGAGAATGACGAGGATTACGACGGTCTGGTCGTGTTCAAGAACTACGTCGAAGCGGCCTCCAATGGCGCAATCGAGGTTGAATTGTTCATCGGCACCCAGCTTTGCTCCAACGGGGCAGAATGCCTGCAAGGCGTCGCGGATGGTTCAATCGACATCTATATTTCCACCTCCGGCGGCGCGTCGGGGTTGTTCCCTTACGTCCAGGTGCTGGATCTGCCCTATCTGATGGCGGATGACCGGATTGCCGAACATGTGCTGTCGGGCGATTTCACCCGCACCATGCGCCGGATGGCACTGGAGGATTCCGGCGATGCGATCCGCCTGATGACCATTGGCAACACCGGCGGCTGGCGTAACTTCGCCAATACCAAACGCCGGGTCGCGGAACCTGCCGACATGGAAGGTCTGAAAATCCGAACGGTCGTCGCCGACCTGCCGCAGGAGCTGGTGAAGGCGCTCGGGGCCTCTCCGACACCGATTCCCTGGCCGGAGCTGTTTACCTCGTTCCAGACCGGCGTGGTCGAAGGCTCCAAGAACGGCATCACCGATATCATGGGCATGAAATTCCCCGACGCTGGCCTGCAATATGTGACGCTGGACGGACACGCCTATATGGGGGCGCTGTGGTGGATGTCGAACCAAACCTTCACCAGTATGCCGGAAGACATGCGGCAGGTCGTGGTCGATGGCTTCTACGCGCTGCAACAGGCCACATTTGCCTCGCCCAAGCGCAAGTCGATCCAGGCCTATGAGGATTTTGTTGCCGGTGGCGGCGATCTCTATGTTCCGACGCCGGAACAGAAGGCGGCGTTCAAATCCGCAGCCGAGCCGGTCTATGACTGGTTCAAATCCAACGTGACGCGCGGCGATGAGATCTTTACCGCGCTGACCGATGCAGTCGCCAAGGCCGAAGCCGACGTCAACGCGGCCCGTGCCGCCGATCTGAACTGATCAGTAGGCTGCAACACCAACCGGCGGTGCGGGATCTAGCCGCGCCGCTGCCCCGTTGGCTAGCGAAACGGATACATCCAGACCTTATAGTCCGCGACCAGAACATGCGCTTTCTCGATCTCCGCAGGGGTCATTTTCTTGACCACCTCTTCAAGGCTGATCGCCGCATCGGGATCACCGCCAATGGCCGACAGCGTGTACCACATATAGGCGCGTACCAAGTCGGGGGCGGGCAGCCCACGGCCGATTTCATAGTACCAACCGATACCCGATTGCGCGCCGGGGTGCCCTTTCATGGCGCTGCGCAGATACCATTCAAAGGCCCGCTGGTCGTCACGGTCAACACCCAGCCCCATGGCATACATCACCCCGATCAGCTCTTCAGCGTCTGCGTTGCCGGAGCGCGCCGCTGGCCAGAGCGCCTCGCGCGCAGCCGCAAATTCGCCGGCCTCCATCAGGTCGCGCGCCTGCTCGATTTCGGCCCGGGCGGGCAGCGGGACCAGCAGCGTCAGGCTGCTCGTGGACAGCGCCATCGCGGCCAGAACCGGTTTCCATCTCTTGCGCATGTGCTCTCCTGTGTTGTGCTGGCGTTTGGCCTTTTTGCGGGGTCGGCGGCTGCGACTGATCCGCGGTTTCCGCCGCCGCTGGGGGCAAGCGATTTTCTACCCGTAGACCCCGCAAAGGCCGAGTTGGGTCGGCTGCTATTTTACGACAAGATCCTGTCCGGGAACAGAAATATCAGCTGCGGAACCTGCCATCATCCGCGCCATGGCACCTCTGACGGGCTATCCTTAGGCCTTGGAGAAGGCGGCGAGGGGCTGGGCCGGGCGCGGGTTTCCACCAGGAGCAGCAACCGGGTGCAAAAACGCATCCCCCGCAATGCGCCCGCGCTCTGGAACCTCGGGGCAAAATCCATCCGGGTTCTGATGCACGACGGGCGGATCAGCGCGGATCCGGTCTATGGCAATGGCGTCAACACCCCAGCAGAGGAATGGCTGCCTGACGGGCTGCAATCCCTGCTGGCGGCGCAGGCGCTGTTTCCGATGACGTCCAGCGTGGAAATGGCCGGGAATGTCGGCGAGAATGAAATCATCGGTGCCAGCCGCGACCGGATTGATCTGGCCTGGCCGATCATTGCCAAACGCGTCCGCGGCCTGCCGACATATGCGGCGGGGTTTGTCGCCGCCTTTGATCACATCATGGCGCCTGAGGATGTGCAGATAACCGATATCGCGGAGGCTCTGGCCCAGTTCATGGTGCAGGATTTCACCTCGTTCGACAGCCCGTTTGATGCCTATCTGGCCGGGGATGCGACGGCGCTGACCGCGCAGCAAAAAGCCGGTGCCGATCTGTTTTTTGGCAGCGCCGGATGCAGCGGCTGCCATGCTGGGCCGCTGTTGTCGGATCAGAACTTCTACGCCCTTAGTCTGCCGGCCTTTGGCCCCGGTCGCGCGCGCCGCTTTGACCCCTACGCCCGGGACGTCGGTCGAATGGGAGAAAGCGATGATCTGTCAGATGCCTACCGCTTTCGCACGCCGATGCTGCGCAATGTGGAGCTGACCGCGCCTTATGGCCATAATGGCGCTTTTCCGACGCTTGACCGGATGATCCGGCATCACCTCGATCCAGTCGCAAGCCGTACGGCGTGGACGCCTGACGATCTGCAATTGCCAGATGTGCCCTGGCTGGCCGCCACGGATTTTGTGGTACAGCAGGACCGGTTCGAGATGGCGCGACAGGCGCGCGCGCGGGATATCTATCTACGCCGGGACCTCAGCGATCAGGACATCGCAGCGCTGATCGCTTTCCTCACAGCACTCACCGGGGCAGAGGCCCGCGCCGAAACGTCATCAGTACCCGCATCCGTTCCAAGCGGCCTGCCCGTTGATGGGACCAATCGCTGACCGGTCCAGCATTCCGCAATAGGACATGTTCATGCCGGGCCGAGATAGGTGCGAAGTGCCGAACGACAGCCCTGCGCCGTTATGACCTGCATCCAGTGGGAAAACCGCTGAACGAAAGGCACCTCAACCGACAGATCTGCGTAGATGGCGCTCTGCTGTAGCCAGGCTTCCGGGGCGTGCTGTGCCCGTTCGGCGTGGGTATTACGGACCTCCCAGTCCGGATCGTTTGGCGGGATGAGACTGCCATCTTCGCGAATGCCGGTACACATCCGCGCCCATAGCGCCTCGACAAGACACAAGCCATCAATCGCTCCGGCCTGCTGCACCGCATCTCGCAGGATGGGCAGCACAAAACCGGGATGGCGAGACGAGCCATCATAGGCCACCCGCCGCGTCGTGTCGCGGATCTCCGGGTTGGAAAACCGCGCCTCAATCAGGCTGAGGTAATCGCTCGGCGCCATGTCCGGGACGGCCGCGACATAGGGCAGGATTTCCTCCTGCTGGACCTTGCGAAAGAAGGCCGCCACCAAAGGGTCACCCATACAATCGGCGATGGTCGGGATCGACAATAGCTCGCCGACATTCGCCAGCACCTGATGCCCTGCGTTCAGCACGCGGATCTTCATGCTTTCATAACCGTGCACGTCATCAGTCATAATCGCACCAACTTGATCCCAATCGGGGCGGCCTGCGCAGAAATCATCCTCGATCACCCATTGGCGATAATTCTCATGGGTCACCGGGGCGCTGTCCTCAAGCCCGTATCCGCGCGCCAGTGCCACCTCTGCCGGGCCGGTGGCCGGAACGATGCAATCGACCATGGAGTTCGGAAAGGCCGCGTTCTGATCAATCCATGCCGCAAGCTCGGGATCGGTTTGTCGTGCCAGGGTGACAACGGCGGTGCGGGTGATCTGACCATTGCCCTGCAGATTGTCGCAGCTCTGCACGGTAAAGGCAGGCAGGCTGCGGCTTCTGCGCCGCCTCAGCGCTTCGACGATGGCGCCGAACACGCTGCGAGGATGGCCCGGATGGGCGATGTCGTGACGGATATCCTCGTGTTTGAGGTCAAGCCCACCCTGCTGCGGGTCCAGATAATAGCCGCCTTCTGTCACCGTAAGCGATACGATCCTGATCGCGGGGCTCGCCATCGTCGTGATCAGGCTTGTGTTGCCCGCCTCCACGGGGAGAAAGTCGATCATCGGGCCGATCACTTCGGCCGAGCGCCCGGTGGGGTCGAGTTCGATCAAAGTTGTCAGGCAGTCCTGCGCAAGCAGCCGGTCGCGCATTCTGGCGTCGGCGGCGCGCACACCTGCTCCGATAATGCCCCAGTCCATCGCAAGACCGCGCTGCATCAGCGCGTGGAGATACCAGGCCTGATGTGCCCGGTGAAAATTCCCAAGCCCGATATGGACGATGCCGGGCGTGATCTGTGCCCGGTCGTAGCCGGGGCGCGCGATTGTTTGCGGCAATTGTGTCAGGGTGTCATTCGATAGTTTCATGGCCGCTGCCTCCCGCTTGTGTTCCCGCATCAGCTCATCCATTGACCGCCGTCGACATTGTAGGTCTGGGCGACGATATAATTGGCTTCGTCGCTGGCAAGAAAGACTGCCATTCCGGTCAGATCCGTTGCGGTGCCCATGCGGCCATAGGGAACGGACTGCGCCACTTCGGCCTTTTTCTGGCCGGGTGCCTTGTCTTCGTATCTGGCGAAGAAAGCATCGACACCGTCCCAATGCTCGCCCTCGACCACGCCGGGTGCGATGGCGTTCACATTGATGCCATGCGAAATCAGGTTCAGTCCCGCAGATTGGGTGAGGCTGATCACTGCGGCCTTGGTTGCGCAGTAGACCGACACCAGCGGTTCTCCCCGGCGGCCGGCCTGGCTGGCCATGTTGATGATCTTGCCGCCATTGCCCTGCGCGATCATCTGCCGCGCGGCGGCCTGCATCATGAACAACGTGCCGGAGACATTGATATCAAAGGTGCGCTGATAGGCCTCCCGCGTGACCTCGACCAGCGGCGCTGCGGTGAACACGGCGGCATTGTTGATCAGGATATCCAGGCCTCCCAGCGCCTCCACCGTGCGGGCAAGCGCATGGTCAATGCTGGTCTGATCGGTGACATCAAGGTCGATGGCAATGGCGGCGTCGCCGAGACGCGCGGCGGTAGCCTCGGCGCGCGCATGATCGATATCGGCGATGACCACCCGTGCACCTTCGCGCAGATATGCTTCGGCAAAGGCTGCGCCGATGCCACGCGCGGCCCCGGTGATCAGGGCGCGTTTTCCAAGCAGCCGCATCATCCGATCCGCAGCCCGTCAGAGCCGAACCGATGCAGATGCGCCATATCGGGCGTCAGAAAAACGCGCGCTCCATAGCGAAGATCGAGTTCGCCCCCGGCACGAGCAGTGAGCGGATCGTCAAAGGCCTCACATTGAACATGAAAAAACGTATCGGAGCCCAGATGCTCGGAAACGCCGATGGTTCCCTCCCACGATCCTTTGGTCTCGGAAATCGCGATGTGCTCGGGTCGAATGCCGATCGTTGCGGCATCCTGCGCCGCTGCCGCCGGTCCGGTCAGCAGGTTCATTCTGGGCGAGCCGATGAAGCCTGCCACAAATACATTGCGCGGTGCGCGATAGAGCTCCAGCGGGCTGCCAACCTGTTCGATGACCCCGGCATTCAGGACCACGATCTTGTCGGCCATGGTCATCGCCTCAACCTGATCATGGGTCACATAGACCATGGTTGTGGCAAGGCGCTTATGCAGTTCGGAGATTTCAAGACGCATCCCGACGCGCAGGGCGGCATCCAGATTGGACAGCGGTTCATCAAACAGAAAGGCTGCGGGCTCACGCACGATGGCGCGACCGATGGCGACCCGCTGGCGCTGACCGCCGGACAGCTGCCCCGGACGGCGATCCAGATAATTGGTGAGGTTCAGCGCCGCCGCGGCATTTTCAATGCGTCGCTTCTGCTCATCCGCCGGGATGCCCGCCATCTTCATCGGAAAGGCGATGTTCTTGCGCACTGTCATATGCGGGTAGAGCGCATAGGACTGAAATACCATCGCCAGCCCGCGTTTGGCCGGGGGAATGTCGGTGGCATCCTGCCCGTCGATGCGGATGGTGCCGGTGGTAATATCCTCAAGCCCTGCAATCAGCCGCAGCAGCGTGGACTTGCCGCAACCGGAGGGGCCGACAAAGACGGTGAATTCGCCATCTTCAATGGTCAGGTCCAGCGGCGGGATAACCTCAACGGAGCCAAAGCGCTTGGTCACGCGTTCAAGTTTGATCTGTCCCATGGGGTATCTTCCTTATTTCACGGCGCCGAAGGTCAGGCCGCTGACAAGTTGTTTCTGGCTGAACCAGCCAAGGATGAGGATCGGCGCGATGGCCATGGTCGAGGCGGCTGACAGTTTCGCGTAGAACAGGCCTTCCGGGCTGGAATAGCTGGCGATAAAGGCGGTCAGGGGGGCAGCCTGCGCCGCCGTCAGGTTCAGCGTCCAGAAGGCTTCGTTCCAGGCCAGGATAATATTCAGCAGCAGCGTGGACGCGATGCCGGGAATGGCCATGGGCGTTAGCACATAGAGGATCTCCTCCTTCAGGGTGGCGCCATCCATGCGCGCCGCCTCAAGGATCTCGCCGGGGATTTCCTTGAAGTAGGTGTAAAGCATCCAGACGATGATCGGCAGGTTGATCAGCATCAGCACCACAACCAGGCCAAAGCGGTTGTCCAGAAGACCCATTTTGATGAACAGGATATAGATCGGGTACAGCACGCCGACCGCTGGCAGCATCTTGGTCGAGAGCATCCACAGCAGGATATCCTTGGTCCGTTTCGAGGGTACGAAGGCCATCGACCAGGCGGCGGGAACGGCGATGACTATACCCAATATGGTGGAGCCGCCGGCAATGATCACCGAGTTCCACAGAAAGCGCATATAGTCGGAGCGCTCCTGGACGATGCTGTAGTTCTCAAGCGTCCAGTCAAAGAACAGGAAGACGGGTGGATCGCTGATGGCCTGTGCCTCGGTCTTGAAGCTGGTCAGAATGGTCCAGAGGATTGGAAAGAAGATCAGCAACCCAACTGCCCAGGCCAGCGCAGTATTGATGGCTTTGCGTCTAGAAGTAACGGCTCGTGCCATGGTGGCCTCCTATGCGTCGAGGTTCTTGCCAACGATGCGCATCAGGAAGATGGCAACGATATTGGCGAGGATGATGGCGTAGACACCACCGGCGGATCCCAATCCGACGTTCTGGCTTTCCAGCACGCGTTGATAGATCAGATAGGTCAGCGTCTTGGTCCCGAACGAGCCTTGGGTGGTGACGAAGATCTCCGCGAAAATCGACAGGAGGAAAATGGTCTGGATCAGCACCACGACGGTAATCGCGCGGCTGAGATGGGGCAGGGTGATATAACCGAAGCGTGCAACCGGCGGGGCGCCATCCATTTCAGCAGCCTCCAGCTGTTCGCTGTCCAGCGACTGGATCGCGGTCAGCAGGATCAGCGTGGCAAAGGGCAGCCACTGCCAGCTGACGATCAGGATGATGGATTGCAGCGAGGCCTCGGACAGCCATGACACCGGCTCGGCTCCGAAGGCCTTCCACAGGTGAGCAAAGAGGCCGTTCACAGGATCCATGAACATGTTCTTCCAGACCAGCGCAGAGACCGTGGGCATCACGAAAAACGGCGCGATCACCAGAATGCGGACGATGCCCTGTCCCCACATCGGCTGATTAAGCAGCAGCGCGAGGCACACGCCGAGGATCACAGTGATGAGGAGCACTCCACCAACGATGATCAGCGTCGCCTGAACGCTTGGCCAGAACGAGCTGGAGGACAGGAACCGGACGTAGTTGTCAAATCCCACCCAGCCCAGATCGCCACCACGCAGGGGCAGATATTTCTTGAAGGAAAAGTAGAGCGTCATCGTCAGCGGGACCAGCATCCAGCCCAGAAGCAGGATCACTGCGGGGGCCATCATGATGCGTGCTGCCGACCGGGAATGCTGGGTCGCCATGGCAAATCTCCATTCTCGCCGGGGGCTGAGGCCGTCGTGAGCAATATTGGCTTGTTAGTTCCGGGGGGCCAGAGGGCGGCCAGATCGTGGCGCCGCCCTCTGGGAGGGAGGAGGCGTCAGTACCCTGCCGCTTCCATTTCGTCTGCGGCCAGCGCCTGCGCCTTGGCCAGCGCCTCGTCAGCGGTCTGTTGCCCGGCGAGGGCCGCCGAGAACTCCTGGCCGACCTGCGTCGCAATGCCTGCGAACTCGGGGATTGCCGCAAACTGGATCCCAACATAGGGCACCGGATCAACCGTCGGATTGTTCGGATCCGCCGACAGGATGCTGTCCAGTGTCATCTTGGCAAAGGGGATATCCTTGTAGTTCGGGTTGTCATAGAGCGAGGTCCGCGCACCCGGCGGGACATTGGCCCAGCCTTCTTTCTCGGCGACCAGCTCTATATAGTCCTTCGAAGTGGCCCATTGGATGAATTCCTTTGCGGCGGCCTCCTTCTGTGTTCCTGCCGGAATGGCCAGCGCCCAAGCCCAGAGCCAGTTGCTGCGTTTGCCGAGCCCGGTATCCGGCGCGAGGGCAAAGCCGACTTTGTCCGCGACCGTGGAGTCATTCGGATTGGTCACGAAAGACGCCGCAACTGTGGCGTCGATCCACATGCCGCATTTGCCCTGCTGGAACAGCGAAAGGTTTTCGTTGAACCCGTTGCCCGATGCCCCGGGAGGGCCTGCGTCATTCATCAGGTCGATGTAGAAATTGAGCGTGTTCGACCAGGCATCACTGTCGAACTGAGGCACCCAGTTTTCATCGAACCAGCGCGCACCAAAGGAGTTGGACATCGCTGTAAGGAAGGCCGCATTCTCACCCCAGCCGGCTTTGCCGCGCAGACAGATGCCATAGATTTCATTGTCCCTGTCGGTCATCTGACGTGCCGCATCGGCGACAAAGTCCCAGGTCGGTGCACTGGGCATTTCAAGACCGGCCTTTTCCATCAGGTCGGTGCGATACATGATCATGGAGCTTTCGCCGTAGAACGGCGCCGCATAAAGCGTGCCGTCATGGGACAGGCCACCCCGCATGGCGGGCAGGATATCGTCCACGTCATACTCGGCAGGCAGATCATCCAGAGGGACCAGCCAGCCGTTCTTGCCCCAGATCGGGGTTTCGTACATGCCGATGGTCATGATGTCGAACTGACCGCCCTTGGCCGAGATGTCGGTGGTGACACGCTGCCGCAGCACGTTTTCCTCAAGCGTGACCCATTCCACCTCATGGCCGGTCTTGGCGGTAAAATCCTCTGTCAGCCCCTGCATTCGGATCATGTCGCCGTTGTTCACGGTGGCGATTGTGATCGTATCGGCAAAGGCGGCGGTGCTGGCAAAAACGGTCAAGGCCGTTGCCGCATGCAATGCGCTCTTAAGGTACATCCTTATCCTCCCATGATTGGATGTTGCCACGTGAGGATACCGGAGAAGGTCATCGCGCGTCAATTTAAATTTAACGCGCGTAAAATTTTGAAAGAGCTGGATGAATAGGAGTGCCTATGCGGATCCGCGCATGACCAGCTGTCCGTCAAACAGAATTTCCCGGCGGGGCGCCGCCGCCGCGCTGCCTTCGATTCGGGCCACCAGTGTTTCGGCACTGGTGCGGGCGATTGCGGTGTAATCCTGCGAAACGGTTGTCAGCGTCGGGCAGGTGTAGCGGGAAAACGGGTGGTCATCATGCCCTGCGATCCGCAGGGCGCAGCCATCCCCAAGGCCGACGCGCAACCCCTGCTGATAGGCAGCGGACAACAGCCCTATGGCAAGCCGGTCATTGCTGCACAAGATGGTATCGGTTTGCGGTCGCTGACCAGACAGCACCCGGGTGCCCTCGCGAAAGCCGATCTCTTCAAAGTCCCAGCCGTCACCTTCGACCTGGATCAGCTCGGGTTCGTGACCCAGCTGTTGCATCGCGGAAATATAGGCGTTGCGCCGTTTCACCGCATTGGGGTTCGTCGGAGTCTTCATCTCGAAAAAGGCCGGCGCATCGCCAGTACGGCACAGATACTCCACGATCGTGCCGATGCTCTGTTGATTGTTCGAGCCGATGAAGGCGGCACCGGTCTCTTCCAGATTGGCATCAAACAGGACGGTCGGCACCTCTTCGCAGAACTGCCGGATCTGCGGGACCTCGGACCCGCGCCCAAGGGGCGCCAGCAGCGCACCGGCGGGTTTGAGCATACGCAGATTGGTCAGGTTCTCCAATTCCTGTGACGGCGTGCCGTTTGATCCCAGTAGTACCGGCCGATAGCCTGCGGCGATGACATGATCTTCGATATGGCCGGCGATCTTGGCAAAGAACGGATCGGTGAGATTTGGAACCACGATGCCGATGGTCTTGGTCAGCCGCCGGTTCTGGTTCATCGCATAGAGATTGGGCCGGTAGTCGAATTTCTCCAGCGCATCTTCAATCCGCTTGCGCGTCGAGGTTCGAACGCTGGCCGGATCGTTGAAGAACTTCGACAGCGTCGGGCGGGAGATGCCGCTAACGGCCGCGAATTCATCCATGTTCTTGATCTTGGGATCACTCATCAGTCGCGGTCCTTGTTGTCGTCCTTGGGCGTACGGAGAGGGGGCGTCCGGGGGCATCCTTGCGGTCTGAATGCCAGCGCCCGTCGCCGCGGTGCGCCGCGCAGGATGTGGACTGTGTCACGCAAGTTGACGCGCGTCAAATTCCTTGCGGGTGCTCCGGTAGTGGTATCACCCTGGTCTGTAGCGGAGGAATGGTAGGCCCGGCAGGATTCGAACCTGCAACCAAAGCGTTATGAGCGCTCTGCTCTAACCGTTGAGCTACAGGCCCGCCACAGGTTGGTTAGGAAATGGGGCAGCCAAGGTCAAGCGGTGATTGCAGAGGGCGCCGGTGTTTCCGCAGCTTGGGGCCGCAGCAGGGCGTCCAGCCGTGCCACGGTGTGTTCGATGGTCAGGTCCCGGCGGCGGTCTGGCGTGCGGCGCGACGGGTAGACGGCAAACACGTCCTTCAAAGGGGCTTCAAAGCCGGGAAGAACCTGTTCGTATTCCCCGCTGGCCAGCTGATCCTCCACCATGAAACGGGGCGCGCGGGTATAGCCGGAGCCGCTGCTGACGGCGCGCATGATCAGGTCCGGGTCGTCGGCGGTGAAACCAACCTGCACCGGTGCCGGGTATTCCTGCCCGCCGCGGCGCAGCGGAAAGAAGCCACGGGTCTGATCCTCGTGGTGCTGAATGAACTTGAGTCGTTTCAGCTCCTCCGGCGTTTGCGGGCGACCTTCGCGGTCCAGATAGTCCGGGGTGGCAAACAGCACTGTGTCCAGAGTGGAGATCTTGCGTCCAAAACCGTCTGTGTCGCCGAGTCTCCCGGTGCGGATCGCAAGGTCGTAGCCTTCGCGCACCACATGGACCAGCCGGTCCTCCAGCCGCATCACGATATTCAGGTCCGGGTGTTCGCGGTTCAGATCCAAAAGCATCGGCCCAATCACACTGCGCCCCAGAAAGGAGTTCACGCTGATGCGGAAGGTGCCGGAGACGCTGCCTTCCAGGGCGTCCACTTCGGCTGTCATGCGGTTGTAGCCGGACAGCAGGGCCTGCGCATGGCTGAACACCAGATCGCCTGCGCGGGTGGCGTGAATGCCCTTGGCGGTGCGGTGCAGCAATTGCTGGCCCATCAGCGCCTCTAGTTGCTTGATCTGCTGACTAACTGCAGACTGGGTAATGCCGCGGCGCTGGGCAGTGCGGTTCAGGCTGCCTTCGTCCAGGGCGATGGTGAAGGTTTCCAGCAGCGTCAGTTTGTCCACGGGGGCCTATAAGAGTTGCTAATAACAGTTATCGGTGCTGCCGGGCTGCAAGCCGTGAAATTACGGCCTTAAGTCCGGTGCACGGGAATATTTCCTGAAACAGATATTGGAGTTTCTTATGACAATCAATCGCAGGGCATTTCTGGGCGGGCTGGTAGCGGCCCCCGCGGCAGTGGCAACCGGGTTCGCGGGCGGCAGCTGGGCTTGGGCGGCAGAAGGGGCTGTAACGGCGAGCCCGGTTATCCACGTATTCACACTTGGGGATGCCAGAATCACGGTATTGCTGGATGGCCACTTGCCGCTGGGGACGCAGCTCTTCAACGACTACGATGCTGCCAAGGCCGAAACCGTCCTGGCACAGGGCCTGCACCGGCTTCAGAACGATGCGTTGCAGATCCCTGTCAACGGCTACCTGGTGGAGCGGGGCGGGAAGAAGCTGTTGATCGACACCGGCACCGCGCAGCTGATGGGGCCGGGGCTGGGGGCGCTGGGTGCCGGACTGGCCGCAGCGGGCGTCGCGCCGGAGAGTATTGATACGGTACTCTTGACCCATATCCACCCGGATCATTCCGGCGGGCTGATCACGCCCGACGGTGCTGCGGCCTTTGCCAGTGCTGAGCTGGTCGTGGCGCAGCGGGAATGGGATTT
Source organism: Phaeobacter sp. JH20_08 (assembly GCF_048056635.1). Classification (NCBI taxonomy): domain Bacteria; kingdom Pseudomonadati; phylum Pseudomonadota; class Alphaproteobacteria; order Rhodobacterales; family Roseobacteraceae; genus Phaeobacter; species Phaeobacter sp. JH20_08. The sequence goes on from NZ_JAYMVV010000018.1 coordinate 117,656, forward strand.
CTGGCATGACGATGCCATCATGGCGGGCGTACCGCAAAGCAACCGCGGTTTCTTTGAAATGGCGCGCCGCACGGTTGCCCCCTATGCGGACCGCCTGCGCCTCCTACAGGGCGAGGGCGAGGCCGCGCCTGGCTTCACCGCGCTGGAACTGCCGGGCCATACGCCGGGCCATACCGGCTTCATGCTGGATGCGGGCGGCGAGGGGTTGCTGTTCTGGGGTGACCTGATCCACAGCGCCGCGCTGCAGTTCGCGCTGCCGGAGTGGACCATCGCCTTTGACACCGATCCGGCCCAGACCGCTCAGACACGGCGGCGGATGATGGACCGGGCGGCGGCGGACAACCTGCTGGTCACTGGCGCGCATCTCGACTTCCCGGCGCTGGGCCGGGTGCTGCGGCAGGGGGACGCCTTTGCCTATCAGGCAGCGCCTTGGCAGTTTGGCATCTGAGGCAGCTGTCCCGTCTCGAACAACAGCCTGCTGCGCCGTCCGGGATGGCGCAGCGGATTCCCTAGTTCCCTTCTGATGCGCCTTGCGCTAAAGGCTGCCCAACGTCTTTCAAGGAGCACTGAGATGACCAGCGGCAAGAACGGTTTGACCTACGCGGACGCGGGGGTGGATATTGATGCAGGCAACGCTTTGGTGGACCGCATCAAGCCCGCCGCGAAACGGACCAACCGTTCTGGCGTGATGAGCGGCCTTGGGGGCTTTGGCGCGCTGTTCGATCTGAAGGACGCAGGCTACAGCGACCCCATTCTGGTTGGCGCCACCGATGGTGTCGGCACCAAACTGCGGATTGCCATCGACACCGGTGTGGTGGATGGCGTTGGCATCGACCTGGTGGCGATGTGCGTCAACGATCTGGTCTGCCAGGGTGCTGAGCCGCTGTTCTTCCTCGACTATTTCGCAACCGGCAAGCTGGAAACCGACGTGGCGGCCCGCATCATCGAAGGCATCGCCGAGGGCTGCGTGCGCTCTGGCTGTGCGCTGATCGGCGGTGAGACGGCCGAAATGCCGGGCATGTACCCCGCAGGGGATTTCGACCTGGCGGGCTTTGCGGTGGGCGCAATGGAACGCGGCAGTGCGCTGCCTGCCGACGTGCAAGAAGGCGACGTGCTTCTGGGGCTGGCCTCTGACGGCGTGCACTCCAACGGTTACTCGCTGGTGCGCAAGCTGGTTGACGTCTCCGGCCTCGGCTGGGACGCGGACTGCCCCTTCGGCGAGGGCACGCTGGGTGCGGCGCTGCTGACGCCGACCCGTCTCTATGTAAAACAATGCCTGGCTGCCGTGCGGGCGGGCGGCGTTCATGCGCTGGCTCATATCACCGGCGGTGGTCTGACCGAAAACCTGCCGCGTGTCCTGCCCGAGGATCTGGGCGCTGACATCGACCTGAATGCCTGGGACTTGCCGCCCGTGTTCAAATGGATGGCCGAGACTGGCGGTATTGCCGAGGCAGAGATGCTGAAGACCTTCAACTGCGGCATTGGCATGATCCTGTCTGTCTCTGCCGGCCGCGCGGATGAACTGGTGAAGGTGCTGGAAACCGAGGGCGAGACCGTCTCGCGTCTGGGCACCGTCACAGCAGGCGCCGGTATGCGCTATTCGGGCAAGCTGCTGTGAGCCACAAGAAGGTCGCGATCCTGATTTCGGGCGGCGGCTCCAACATGGTGTCGCTGGTCGAAAGCATGACCGGCGATCATCCGGCGCGGCCCTGTCTGGTCTTGTCCAACATCGCCAGTGCCGGTGGCCTGACGAAGGCTGCCGCCGCAGGCATTCCAACTGCGGTGGTGGACCACAAACCCTATGGCAAGGATCGCGCCGCATTTGAGGCGGAACTCGTCAAGCCGATCCTTGCCTCCGGCGCGGATATCGTCTGTCTCGCGGGGTTCATGCGCGTTCTGACTGATGGTTTTGTATCGCAGTTTCAGGGGCGGATGCTGAATATTCACCCCTCGCTGCTGCCGAAATACACCGGTCTCAACACCCATGCACGGGCGCTCGCGGCGGGCGACCGCCAGCATGGCTGCACCGTACATGAGGTGACGGCCGTGCTCGACGACGGGCCGATCCTGGGGCAGGCGCGGGTCGATGTCGCGGCTGACGACACGCCGGAGAGCCTGGCCGCAAAAGTTCTGGTGCAGGAGCATCAGCTCTATCCGGCCGTGTTGCGTCGCTATGCCGCCGGAGATCGCACGCCAGTCTATCTGCCCTGACGATCTGCCCCGACGACTATCTTCCCGGTCTAATTGCTCGGTTCTGGCATAGGCAGTGTCGCGCTGTTGCCATGCCAGTCCGGCGTCGCCCCCTGTGGTGACCGGGCCATCAGGGCGGGCAGGCCAAGCACCAGGACAAGCGCCACTGCTGCCAGGCTGGCGGCGGACAACCCGGGGCAGGCGAGGGCAAGGGGGCTGGTTTCACAGGGGGTCAGGGCGGTCATCGGTTATGCTCCTTTTTGGCTATATGACCAACCTAGCCATCCGTTAGGTATTCCGAAAATGAATGTTTGATTGCCCTGTCATCACGTAAATTGAACATTGTCAGCGACTGTGCGCCTGCTACATCACGGCGGGGCTGAAATCCTCTGGCCCCCTCTGCACATGTTTGCATTGACCGGGACAAGCGCGTATCACGGCCCAATAATTCAGATAAAGAAAAAGCCGTAATTGATGAAAACTCTGACCTCTACCGAAGAACTGCAGGCCTTCTGCGAAGCTGCAGCGCAGCACGCCTATGTCACGGTGGATACCGAGTTTCTGCGTGAACGGACATATTATTCCAAGCTCTGCCTGATTCAGCTGGCCTTCTCCGGTGACGGAGAGACTGACGCCGTTCTGGTTGATCCGCTGGCTGATGGGATTTCTCTGGAACCGCTCTATGCGTTGTTTCGCAACGAGAATGTGGTCAAGGTGTTCCATGCCGCGCGGCAGGATCTGGAAATCTTCTGGGTTGACGCGCAGGTCTTTCCCAAGCCGCTGTTTGACACGCAGGTCGCGGCGATGGTCTGCGGCTTTGGCGAGCAGGTGGGCTATGAGACACTGGTGCGCAAGATCGCCAAACAGGGGGTCGACAAGACTTCGCGGTTTACCGACTGGTCGCGTCGCCCGCTGAGCGAGGCGCAGAAAACCTATGCGCTGGCGGATGTGACCCATCTGCGCCAGATCTACGAACATCTCGCGGCCGAGCTGCAGCGCACCGAACGGGCCCATTGGGTGGCCGAAGAGCTGCAGGTGCTCACCGATCCGGCGACCTATGATGTCGACCCGCAAGAGGCGTGGCGGCGCGTGAAAACCCGCACCAACTCCGGCAAATTCCTTGCAATCGTGCGCGAGCTGGCGGCTTTTCGCGAGAGCTACGCCAAGACCAACAATGTCCCGCGCAACCGTGTGTTCAAGGATGACGCCTTGGTGGAGCTGGCCTCGACCAAGCCGAAGAACAGCTCAGACCTCGGCAATTCGCGGTTGCTGCTGCGCGAGGCCCGCAAGGGCGCAATCGCCGAAGGCATCCTTCAGGCGGTTGCCAAGGGTGTGAACTGCCCGGCGGGATCACAGCCGCAACCGGATCGCAGCCGTGAGAAAATGCAGGTGAATCCGGCGCTCGCCGATCTGCTGCGGGTGCTCCTGAAGGCCAAGACCGAGGCCTCCGGTGTTGCGGCCAAGTTGATTGCCCCCAGCTCCGATCTGGACGCCATCGCGGCCGGTCAGCGCGATGTTCCCGCGCTTAATGGCTGGCGTCACGAGGTGTTTGGCGCCGATGCGCTGCGTCTCTGCAACGGCGAGATCGCGCTGGCTGCAAAGGGGCAATACGTGAAGGTTGTAACCCTCTGATCGCTGCCCGATCACGTCGCCGGGGCACCGGAACATAAAACAATAAAGGCGCCCGTTGCAGGCGCCTTTTGCATATTCAGCCTATGTTGGGCGTGAACCTCAGCGGCGGCTTTCGCGTGCGTTCTGTGCGGCGACAACCCGGATGCTGCGTACGCTGGCAAGCTCCTGCTTGCTGAGGCTGAAAGCAGCGCGCAAGGTCCGGGTGCGGTCGCTGCCGACAGCCGTCCGATACTCGGGGTAGGTGGCGCGGAATGTGAAATCCAGCGTGTCGTCACGGGTGCGCACGTCGCGATCGGCCTCGTCCAGGCGCAGCTCGACCCCATAGGCGCCCTGCCGCGCGGCAATGCCGGTAGCATAGACGATTGCACCGGTTGGCGTGCGTTCCACCCGCATCTCGCTGACGCTTTGCACCAGCACGCTGTTGTCCACCGCATCGGGGCGGGCAAAGACGCTGACGCGGGTCTTCACCGGGATCAGCGGATTGACCGGCTCACCGCTGGTCTCCTGCACCTCGACCTCATCGGAGCCGCCAAACCAGTTCAACGGGTTCACCCGCGAATCGCGAAACCCACAGCCAGATAGCGCCACGGCTCCAATCAGGAGGAGTGCGAGAGATCGTTGCATGATGGTTCACCCGTTCGATATGTCCTCGCATGTGGTTACCCGATTGCAAGCCACTTGAAAAGCAGTTGAAAAGCCATTGTTTGCGCCTTAGGTCGAGCGGTGCCGGTGGTTGCGTCGATCAGCGCAGGACACCGGGCCGCAAAACCAGACGAGGAACACCCCCATGGCCAGTGCCGCCTTTGAAGAGATTGTCGAAGATTTCGAGTTTCTCGACGATTGGGAAGATCGCTACCGCCATGTCATCGAACAGGGCAAGGCGATGGATCCGCTGGAAGACGCGCTGAAGGTGCCCGCAACCAAGGTTGACGGCTGCGCCAGTCAGGTCTGGCTGCATCCCACCATCGAAAACGGTGTGTTCCACTTCGACGGTGAAAGCGACGCAATGATCGTGCGCGGGCTGATCGCGGTGTTGCGTGCGCTGTATAACGGCCTCTCCCTTGAGGAGGTGCTGGCGGTCGACGCGCGGGCCGAACTGGCGCGGCTGGGTCTCAATGATCATCTGTCGGCGCAGCGTTCAAATGGGCTGACTGCCATGGTCCAGCGCATTCGCGAAACGGCAGCGGCGGCCGTCTGATCCAGCGGGCCGGTCCCGGGTGATTATCGCCCGTCATCGGGCCGCGCCTTCGCCACCGCGATCCCGCGAATGAAGGTGGTCAATGAACGCACGCAGCAGGGTGACACGCCGGGGACGAAAGCTTTCTCCGGTCTTGCTGTAACCATCAATCCGGGTCACATGGAAACTGCGGAAATCCTCGCGTTTGCAGCACCAGGCCAGCAGCATCACGCTGCGGTCGTGATAGGATAGCGCCAGCGGATAGATCCGCCGCGTGGTCCGGGCGTCTTTCAGGTCGCGATAACCTATATCCAGCGCCTCCTCCGCCCACATCGCTTCGCGCAGGAGGGTCATGTCAATGGTGGGTTTGGCCGGTGCATAATAGCGATGGACCAGATTTACCGCATGCATGGCCTGCCGCTGCTGGCGTTCGGGCAATGTGGCGAGGATCTTGACCAGCGCATCTGTCGCTGCCTTCGCCAGATCGGGGTCGCCGCGCTGATTCACATCCGACAGCCCAAGGGTCAGCGCTTCCAGCTCGATCTGGGAAAAGGTCTGCGGCGGCAGCGCCGGATCTTCGGTCATCGTATAACCCAGCCCCGCCTCTCCCTCGATCCGCGCCCCTGCCGCGCGCAGGCTGTCGATGTCACGGTAGATCGTACGCTCCGACACCTCCATCGCGGCGGCAAGCCGGGCCGCCGTGACCGGCGGGCGCAACCCCCGGATCAGATGCAGCAGACGAAAAAGGCGATCTGTTTTAGGCATGGGTCCATATATCCGCAAACATCCTGACAGAATTTGGCAGGAGGGTAGTCGCATATCACTACCATCAGCAACATAACAAATGGAAAGTCATTGAAATGCCGACGCTTTATCATTGCCCCAACAGCCGCTCCTCTCGTGTCATTGCGCAGCTTATGCTCATCGGCAAACTGGATGCGGTCGAGGTCGTTCCCGTCAGCGTAGAGCGCTTTGATGGCACCGGTCGCCGTGATCCACGCAATCCTCATCCCGAGGGGAAAGTCCCCTATCTGGTCACCGATGAGGGGCAGGGTGTTCGTGAGAGCGCTGCCATCATGATGTATCTGGATGAGCTGTACGGTCAGCCGCTCAGCCCCAAGATCGGCGCGCCGGATCGTGGCCGCTATCTCAGCTGGATGACCTACGCCGGCGGCGTGCTGGATCCGGTTCTGGTGGCGGCCTTCTCAGGCTTGGATCATCCGGCCATCAATGGGGCGTATCGCGGTTTGGCTGAAGTCTGCACGGCGCTGGAAACAGCGCTGGCCGAAGGTGACTTCCTGCTGGGCGATACGCTCTGCCTCGCCGATATCCTGTTGGCGTCGCCATTTCAGTGGGCGCCGCATCTGATGCCCGACAGTGCCGTGATCAAGGCCTGGGTGGAGCGGGTCAGCGCCGCGCAGGACGGTCAGGCCATCGCGGCCTACGAGGCCGAAACAACCGAGCAGTTGAGCGCGCTGGAAGACGCCTGAGCGGGTCAGGGCAGCCACCCATTCCGATAAATCTGCGGCGCGCGGTCTAATCGCGCGCCATCTTATCGCTCCAGGCCAGCACCGCGGTTTTCAGATCCCCATACCCGGTGTGGCGATGTTCAAACGCCAGCCCCATGCGCTTGGCGCAGAGTTCGGCTTTCTCAACCAGTGCCGGATCATCGATCTGCGACTGGTAAACCAGCTTGGTGTAGTTGCCGAACACCATGTCCCGCAGTTCCGGGTGCTTATCCAATCCCATCGGCCGCCAGACAAAGGCGTCGAATTGCTTCACCAGAAAATCCGTCAGGTAAAAGGCGGTGATCTCTCCGGCCTCGCCATGGGCGGTAAATTGGTCGTTGCCTTCGAAGAACGAATAGCAATGCGGGCCGGCAATCATCTCGACACCGAGCTCGGCGCATTTGCGCTCCAGCGCGCCGCCCGTACCGCAATCGGCATAGACGACATAGATGCTGTCATAGACGCGGGAATGTTTGGCGACGGCCCCGTCCACCGCATCAACAATCTGTTCGGGGTAAAGGTGCAGCTTGGCCGGCAGGCAGGTGAGATCAATGTGATCAAGCCCGTTGGCATCTTTGATAGCCAGAATTTCCCGGGCCAGCGCACCGCAGGCAATCAACAGGATACGGCCCGTTTTTCTCGAAGGTGCGGCCAGGCCCCGCTCGGTGAGGGAGGTTTCCTCAAGCGACCGCCCGGTGGGCGGTTGGAACGCCGCCCGCTCAGTCAGGCGGGCGGCGCGTCCTTTGCGTGCCAAATCAGGCGCTCATCTGGTTGTGCTTGCGCGCAACGAAGTCCTTTGCCATTTCCACGGCCACAGCCGCGTCACGGCAATAGCCATCTGCGCCAATTGCCTTGCCGAATTCTTCGTTCAGCGGCGCGCCGCCAACCAGAACGATGTAATCGTCGCGTTTGCCTTGTTCGATCATCGTGTCGATCACGACCTTCATATAGGGCATCGTGGTGGTCAGCAGGGCCGACATGCCGAGGATGTCCGGCTTGTGCTCTTCCAGAGCTTCCAGATAGTTCTCGACCGGGTTGTTGATGCCGATGTCCACCACCTCGAAACCGGCACCTTCCATCATCATGGAGACGAGGTTCTTGCCGATGTCGTGAATGTCGCCCTTCACGGTGCCGATCACCATGGAGCCCATGCGCGGCGCGCCGGTTTCCGCCAGCAGCGGCTTCAGGATGGCCATGCCGCCCTTCATCGCGTTGGCCGCCAGCAGCACCTCGGGCACAAACAGGATGCCGTCGCGGAAGTCGGCGCCCACGATGGTCATGCCACCTACCAGCGCCTCGGTCAGGATCCGGTAGGGTGCCCAACCGCGCTCGAGCAGAATATTGACACTCTCTTCGATCTCTTCCTTGAGGCCGTCATAGAGGTCATCGAACATCTGCTGGACGAGTTCCTCGTCATTGAGATCTGCCAGGATGATGTCATCTGCGTCTTCCGACATGGGTGTATTCCTTGACTGGGCGGGGTGACCCCGGTTTGGCCTCGTTTAACTCGTATTGGTCCAGATTGACCCCAAGAGACTGCATTGTTTGCGACGTTGCCTTGGTCCGAACCGACGTATAGGCGCAAAAATGGCGGAATAATAATGAAGATTTCGCATGGAAATCTTCGGTTTCTTGCGTTTGTTCTTTATTTGTTCTCAACTTTGCGGCAAGATGCCCCAATGACCGAGATCTTGCCACCACCGCCACAACGTCGCAAAGCCCGCGCCAGCCTTAGCAATGCGGCAGGGCGGTTTGATTTGGCACGAGATGTCATTGATGACGGTTGGGGAGGGCTGCAGGATTCGCGTGATGACGGCGATGATGGCGGCGCGCCGAGGATCGAAACCGATATCCGGCATGAGGTGGCGCGCTCGTTGATTTCCTATAATAAATCGCCCGATCTGCCATTTGATCGCTCTATCAACACCTACCGCGGCTGTGAACATGGCTGCATCTATTGCTTTGCCCGTCCCAGCCATGCCTATCTGGGGCTGTCGCCGGGATTGGATTTCGAAACCCGGCTGATCGCGCGCCCCAATGCCGCCGAGGTGTTGCGCCGCGAACTGTCGCAGCCGCGCTACAAGGTGGCGCCGATTGCCATCGGGACCAATACCGATCCCTACCAGCCGTGTGAGCGTGATCTCGGGCTGACCCGCGCCTGTCTGGAGGTGCTGGATCAGTTCTCCCATCCGGTCGCCATCGTCACCAAGGGGACCCTGATTGAGCGGGATCTTGATATTCTGTCGGCCATGGCCGGGCGTGGCCTTGTGCGGGTTGGCATCTCCGTCACCACATTGGATGCGGAGCTGTCGCGCCGCATGGAGCCGCGCGCGCCGACGCCCGCCCGTCGCCTCGCGACCATCCGGCGCCTGTCTGAGGCGGGTGTCCCGGTGCGGATCATGACCTCGCCCATCGTGCCGGGGCTGACCGACCATGAGCTGGAGGCGCTGCTGGCCGCCGGGGCCGATGCCGGCGCCGATGCGGCAAGCTGGATCATGCTGCGGCTGCCGCGTGACGTGTCGGAGCTCTGGCAGGAATGGCTGGCGGAGCATGTGCCGCTGCGCGCCGAAAAAGTCATGGCACGGCTGCGCGAAATGCACGGAGGGCGCGACTATGACCCGCGCTGGGGGCATCGTATGCGTGGCGATGGGCCTTATGCGTCGGTGATCGCCAACCGGTTCAATGCCGCGTGCAAACGGCTGGGCCTTGCGCAGCGCGCGCCTCAGCTGCGCTGCGATCTCTTTGCAAAACCGGCACAGGCCGGGGATCAGCTGGCGCTGTTCTAAAAGTCGTCGCAGGGCTGCGAAGGTGATCGCCCGAAGCCATCCTGAGACCGCTTCGGGCTGAAAACGCAATGCCGGTCGGGCGGGTGTTACCCGCGCCGGCGGCCGCGACGGCTGCGCCGTTCGGGCGCGTTGTCCTCGCCGGTGCCATCGCTGTCTGAGCTGAACGGCCCGAGGATCTGGACAATCTGCTCCAGCGTCGGCTGCTCGCCGCGAGGGCGGGTATCCAGTGCCTCGCGCATGGCGCGCAGATGATCGGGCATGGTGCCACAGCAGCCGCCAATGATCTTGGCGCCGCAATCGCGCGCCATGGCGGCATATTCGCCCATCAGGGCTGGCGTGCCGTCATAATGGATGTGACCATCGACATATTTGGGAATGCCCGCGTTTCCCTTGGAAATGATCGGGCGGCTGGTGCCCTGCGCAGCAAAGCCAAGCACGGTGCGCAGAATATCCGAGGCACCGGTGCCGCAGTTGGCGCCAAACGCCAGCGGTGCCGGATCAAACTCCTCGACCAGCTCCGCCATGTCGGATGAGGTCACGCCCATCATGGTGCGCCCTGCGGTGTCAAAGCTCATGGTGCCGCACCAGGGCATATCGGCGAGTTTGAACGCCTCCGCCGCGGCGCGAAATTCCTCGGGCGCGGAGATCGTCTCCAGCCACAGAACATCAACGCCGCCTTCCTTCAGGGCCTCGGCCTGTTCATGGAACATCTCGACGGCCAGCGCGTGGCTCAATTCGCCCACCGGCTGCATGATTTCGCCGGTCGGGCCAACGGATCCGGCCACCGCGATCTTGCGCTCGGAGCGATCGGCGACATTGCGACCCAGCTCTGCGCCGGCAATGTTCAGCTCCCGCACACGGCGCTGCGCGTCGTGCAGCTTCAGCCGGGCTGCGGTGCCGCCAAAGGTGTTGGTCAGAAACAGGTCGCTGCCTGCATCGACCGATCCCTGATAAAGCGCGGTGATCTTCTTGGGTTCGTCCACATTCCACAGTTCAGGCGCGTCACCGGATTGCAGTCCCATATTGAACAGATTGGTACCAGTGGCCCCATCGGCAAGCAGGGCGTCCTTGGTTTCCAGCAGGGTTGTGAAAGTATTTGTCATGGGATGTTCCTGTGGGGTGATGTCGGTTGTTTGGGCCGCGGCTCGCCGCTATCGGCACCTGGGGTCGGCTTGTGTCAATGGCCCGGTCTGTCATGCGCGGCGGGTGAGGGCAATTTCATTTTCTTCATCTTCATTATGAAGGCGATCACCATCGGGCGGCGGATCATCGCGATCTGCCGCGTCGGACCATCTGCCCGAGGCCTGCCTTCGGGCCGCGCGGGCAGCTGCTGCGCGGCGCTCGAATTTGCGCCACAGGCTCTCTTCGGTCCGGGCGTTTGTGTCGGCAACGCTGCCGTTCAGCCGCTCGCCATCCGGTCCACGGTCGCCATCGCGCGGTGCTGTGTCGTCGCTGCCATCGGTTTCGGTCGATCTGGGCCAATGGGGCAGCGGCGCAGGATGATGGACCAGCCGCAGCAGTTCGCCAAGGGCGATGAGCATGTGCAGGAATGAGGGCGCGGCCACATAGCGATCTTCCCAGGTAGGGGCAAAGCTGGTCTTGAAGCGGCGCAAGCCGGGATCCAGACGCTTGGCAAACCGATGATCGGGCACCGCGGCGAGTGACAGGCGCGAAACGCCGCTCTCCGCCGCCGCAGCAAGCGCCGCGCGGATCAGCGCGTGGCCGGTGCCATCGGGGGCATCGGGCAGCAGGCGCACCAGATCGAGGCACCATTCATGTGCGATGGCGTGAAAGCTGACAAAGCCGACCATGCGCTTGTCATGCCAGGCGATAAACACCTGCTGCTGTGCCAGATATTCTGCCTGAAACCGTCCCATCGTCGTGCCCTTGGCTTGTCCATGGGTGGACTGCCAGGCGGCATCTATGGCTTTCATCTGTTCAATCGGCAGCTCGGCGGCTGCGGGCAGGGCGCAGACGCCCGCCTTTTCGGCCTGCCGGAGTTTGCGTCGCAGCTGCCGCCGACTTGAGCCTGTTTCTCTGAAGGTCGCGGGGTGAAGCACCGCCTCCTGCGCGATCCGAAGCACCCGCCAGCTGGCACGGCGACACTCAACCGCCTCGCGTGCCGTGCACTTATAGAGGCAGGCAACGGCATTGCGGTGTTTGGCATGGTGGTGAAGGCCGGGAAGAAGTTCGCTTAGATGACCGCTCACCGCACCAAAGAGCGCGATTGAGGCCTGCGGGCTGTCCAGCAGCGCCACCTGATTGAAGCCAAAAGCATGCAGATGTCCGCCATTCTGCTGGATCACGGCGGTTTCGGCGACAGGACGGATCTGCGGCAGCTGTGCGGCTGGGCGCATCCGACTGCCGCTGAGGGCATGCATGTCTTCGGGACCAGAGAGCTCAGCGTCGGGCGTATTGCTTGCCAATCGTCGTGGCAGTTCGGCCAGCGCAGGCCACCCGAGGCAGATCCCGCCAATGATCGCCGGCAGCAGGTAGTAGACCAGACGAAACCCGAGGATAGCCGCGATAACTTCGGGGGTGATATCTGCGGGCAACATCGCGCAAAGCGCCAGTTCGAATGCGCCGGCGCCGCCGGGCGCCGAGGAAAGGATCGCAACGCCAAGCGCCAGAAAATAGGCGGGCAACATTGCAGCAAGAGACAGCTCGACAGAGGCAGGCAGCAGCAGCCACAGCGCTGTGCCAGCTGCCACCACGTCGATCATGGCCCAGAACCCAAGCGCGGAAATCGCCATCAGCGAGGGCCAGCGCAGGGTCATCCGGCCGATCCGCACCACCGGCACCGCCACCATGGCAGCGGTCATGGCGAAAGTTGCAAGGAGAATAGCCGATCCCAGCCATGGGCTGGACACCGGGGGCGGGCTCAGGATCAGGGCACCGCCACAGATACCCGCCAGTGCAATCAGGAAGGTGATGGCGACCATTCCGGTCAGCTGGGCTGCACGGATCGGGCGCAGCCCCGTCAGCATGCGCCAGCGGGCAAAGGCGCCGGTGACCAGACCAAACCCAAGGGTTTGCGACACCGCGATGGCTATCATACCGGCGCGCCGCGCCTGCGGGCCATCCAGCCCGGTCCCGAGGTGCCTGTGCGCAACGCTGTCATAGCGGCCCAGAGCCCAGAAGCTTACCGCGGTGGCCATCAGCGCAGCGCCCCATTGCCACGGCGCAAGAGAGCGCAATATCCCGCGCAGTTCCGCCAGATCGGGCAGCGCCACATGGGCCTGCAGCAATGCCAGACAGCCGATCATCACGGCGACAGGCAGCATCAGGCGCAGACCGCGTGCGGCAATCCGCGCAAAGATGCGGGCGGCAGGGGACAGTAGGCTGGGCATCAGCATCCTTGTGTCAAATGGCAGGTCGCCATCCGACACGCTACACCTGATGGATTGTCACCCGGTTAATGCCAGTCCCATCGCTGCCGGTCCTGCGTGAAATGCGCGTAAAATCATGCGCTGTCGTTCAGAACCTGGTCCTTGGCCTCCGGCAGCAGGGCGGCCCGCTTCTGGCGTACCTCATCCGCGGTGGCCCGACCTTCCAGGTCAGCACTGACCTTGCGCAGCACATCTTCAAACCCCGGTTCCTCGAAATCGGATTTGATCACCTCATGCGCATAGGCCTCGGCATCAGCGCCGGTTTTGCCCAGCAGCCCAGCGGCCCACAGCCCGAGCATCTTGTTGCAGCGGGCCTGCGCCTTGAACTGCATTTCCTCGTCATGGGCGTATTTCGCTTCAAAGGCGTGTTCGCGGTCGTCGAAAGTGGTCATGGATCCTCCCTCAGGGCGATAAGTGTCGTAGATCATTGTGATATGTGGATGGCGCGCGGCGCCAACAAGAGGCGGGCGGGGCAATTGATCCCAGAATCCGCGTGGCTCCCCGACCACGCCGGGCCATCATAGCACAGCAGGCCCGCAGGGACGAAAAGCCCGTCTCCCCAATCGTGATTGCGGGCGGGCAGGGACCAAGCTTGCGGCACGGCCCCCCTTGCCGTATGAGGGCGACAGTTCCCGGGCATGAGATTCCCGCTTTTTTCCCGAAAGGCTCCGCATGGCACGTCGCAAGAAGATCTACGAAGGCAAGGCGAAGACACTTTATGAAGGTCCCGAACCGGGTACCATCGTTCAGTACTTCAAGGACGACGCCACCGCTTTCAACGCGGAAAAGCGGGATATCATCGAAGGCAAGGGCGTGCTCAACAACCTGTTGAGCGAGTTCTTCATGCAAGGTCTGGGGCAGATCGGCGTGCCGACCCATTTCCTGAAGCGGCTCAATATGCGTGAACAGCTGGTGCGCAGCTGCGAGATCATTCCCCTGGAAGTGATCGTGCGCAACTATGCGGCCGGGTCGATCTCCAAACGCCTCGGCATTGACGAGGGCACCCAGCTGCCGCGCCCGATTGTGGAATACTGCTACAAGGACGACGCGCTGGGGGATCCTCTGGTCACCGAGGAGCATATCGCCGCCTTCGGCTGGGCCAGCCAGCAGGATATGGATGATATCCTCAGCCTCGCGCTTCGGGTGAACGACTTCCTGTCCGGTGTCATGCTGGCGGTCGGGATCAAGCTGGTGGATTTCAAGATCGAAATCGGCCGGATCTATGACGGCGATTTCCAGCGTCTGGTCGTCGCCGATGAAATCAGCCCCGACAGCTGCCGTCTGTGGGACATGAAAACCGGTCAGAAGCTGGACAAGGATGTGTTCCGCCGCGACCTTGGCAATCTGACCGACGCCTATACCGAGGTGGCCCGGCGTCTGGGCGTGATGCCGAACAACCCGCCGGCGACCGGCAAGCCGACGCTGGTAAACTGACCTGATCCATGGATCCCGCCCTGACCAAAGGGCGGGATTTTGACTATCTAACTTAGAGGCCCCTAATCCGGGCTTTGCCATCGAAACCTGAGGGAAAATGCGATGAAGGCACGCGTGCATGTAATGCTGAAAAACGGGGTTCTGGATCCGCAGGGCGAGGCCGTGCGCCACGCGCTTGGCGCCATGGGCTTTGACAAGGTGGGCGGCGTGCGTCAGGGCAAGGTGATCGACCTTGATCTGGCGGATGATGCCACCGAGGCGGATGTGACCGCGATGTGCGAAAAGCTGCTGGCCAACACCGTGATCGAATCCTACAGCATCGAGATGCAGGGATGAAGGCGGCTGTTGTTGTCTTCCCCGGGTCCAACTGCGACCGCGATCTGGCGGTGGCGTTTGAACAGGCGGGCTGTGACGTCTCCATGGTCTGGCACAAGGACAGCGCGCTGCCCGAGGGTGTCGATATCGTTGGCGTGCCGGGCGGGTTTTCCTATGGCGACTATCTGCGCTGCGGCGCAATTGCCGCCCAGTCACCGATCTGCCAAGCGGTTGTCGATCATGCCAATCGCGGTGGCTATGCCATCGGCGTGTGCAACGGCTTCCAGATTCTGACCGAAACCGGCGTGCTGCCGGGCGCGCTGTTGCGCAATGCCGGTCTGAAATACATCTGCCGCACCGTCGATCTGCAGGTGGCGACAGCCGACAGCGTCTTTACCGAAGGCTATGCGGCAGGTGATGTGATCGGCGTGCCGATCGCGCATCACGACGGCAACTACTATGCCGATGCCGACACCATCGCCGCCCTTCAGGATCAGGACCGCGTCGCCTTCCGCTACGTCGACAATCCCAATGGCTCGGTTGCCGATATCGCCGGTATCCTGTCGGAAAACCGCCGGGTTCTGGGAATGATGCCTCACCCGGAGCGGGCTGCGGATGCAGGCCATGGGGGCACCGACGGGGCGGCAGTGTTCCGCGCATTGGCTGGGCTAGTCACTGCGGCGTGACTTGTGAATGCGCGGCGGCTTGCGTTAGGTTTTGCCTATGACTGCCGCGCGTGACGCAACCCTATCCTCTGGAAAACCGCGCTCCCGCACGACCTCGTGGCGGGTGCGTCTTGCTTTGCTCTTGCTTATGGCCGTCGCTGCGGTGACCGTCTGGGTCACCAATCGGGCGCTGACCGATCGCTTCACCGAAAGCACCCGCAACCGGGCTGAACTGCGTCTTGCGCTCTACTCCGGCAACCTGGTGAGCGAGCTGGGGCGCCACGCCATCGTGCCGCAGCTGCTGGCGCGGGATCAGGCACTGATCTCGGCGCTGCAATCGAATGATTTTTCGCTCTCGACCCAGCGGCTGATCTCCTTTGTCGAGGAAATCGGCGCCGCCTCCATCATGCTGATGGCGCAGGACGGGCGCACCGTGGCCGCCACCGATCGCAACCGGTTGGGCCAAACTCACCGTAATGCGGGTTATTTCGTCGACGCGCTGCGCTCCAAAACCACCGTGTTCTCGGCGATCCGCAGCGAGGTCGGCAGCTATCGTTTCACCTATTCGCGCCGCATCGTCGACACCTCCGGCATCCTCGGGGTGATCGTGGTGGAGGTCGATCTGCAGAAGTTCGAGCGCGCTTGGGCAGGGATTTCGGATGCGGTGATGGTGTCCGACAGCACCGGCACCATCATTCTGGCAACGGAGTCGCGCTGGCGCGGCCTGTCGGAGGCGGATGCGCTGCAATTGCAGACCCCTGAGGGGGCCATTCAGCGCGCGATCCGGGCCACAACGGATTGGACCGCGCTGCCCGCCGATGCCTATCTCCAGGGCGAAGCGGTGATGCGGCTGGAATCCCGGATCCCGTTTCAGGGCTGGCGGCTGACCTCTTTCACCACCTACGCGTCGATCCGCGAGCGGGTGAACACGGTTTTGGCGCTTGAGATCATGGGATTCGCCATTCTGCTGGCGCTGGCTTTCTATGCGCTGAGCCGTCGCACCGCGCTGCGCATGGCGCTGTTCCAGCGCGAGTCGGCAGAGCTTCGCGTATTGAACGCACGGCTACAGCGGGAAATTGCCGAACGCGAACGCATGCAGGAGACCCTCGCAGTCGCCGAACAGAGCCTCGCGCAGAGCTCGAAACTGGCCGCTCTGGGTGAGATGTCGGCGGCCGTCAGCCACGAGCTGAACCAGCCGCTGGCGGCGATGAAAACCTATCTGGCGGGGGCGCGGCTGCTGCTCAATCGCAACCGCCCCGAGGAGGCGCTGGCCTCCTTTGGCAGGATCGACGATCTGATTGAACGGATGGGCGCGATCACCCGCCAGCTGAAGTCCTACGCGCGCAAGGGCGGTGATACGTTCAGCCCCGTAAATATGGGCGATGCGCTTGCCTCCTCGCTGTCGATGATGGAGCCGCAGCTGCGTCAGCGGCACGTCAAGATCGCCCGTATCCTGCCCGAGGAACCGGTCTATGTGATGGGCGATCGGATGCGGATTGAGCAGGTGATGGTGAACCTGTTGCGAAACGCACTAGATGCTACAAAGTCAGTCGAAGACCCGGAGGTCGAAATCCTGCTGGCGGCGGGCGAGACAGCCACTCTGTCGGTGCGCGACAACGGGATGGGGATCAAGGATTTCGGCAGCCTGTTTGAACCCTTCTACACCACCAAGCAGCCGGGGGACGGGGTTGGGTTGGGGCTTGCCATCTCCTCGGGTATCGTGAACGACCTAGGCGGTCGGCTGACCGCCCGCAACGGGCAGAGCGGTGGCGCCGTATTTGAAATGCAACTGCCGATCCTTGTGGACGGTATCGAGGCCGCGGAATAGCGCGGTATCACTGGATGGAGGGCACGCGAATGGCACAGGCCATGAAAATCGCGATCGTCGATGATGAACAGGATATGCGACAGTCGATCAGCCAATGGCTGGCGCTGTCTGGCTATGACACCGAGACCTTTGCCAGCGCCGAGGACGCGCTAAAGGTGCTGGGGCCGGATTATCCCGGGATTGTCATCTCGGATATCAAGATGCCGGGCATGGACGGGATGCAGTTCCTGAAGAAACTGATGGGCAGCGACTCTGCCTTGCCGGTCATCATGATCACCGGTCACGGTGATGTGCCAATGGCGGTTGAGGCGATGCGGGTTGGCGCATTCGACTTTCTCGAAAAACCCTTTAACCCGGATCGCATGTCGGAACTGGCCAAGCGCGCCACCGGGGCCCGGCGCCTGACGCTCGACAACCGGGTGCTGCGGCGCGAGCTCTCCGACGGCAGCACCATCATGAAGAAACTCATCGGCTCCAGCCCGGTGATGGAGCGCCTGCGCGAGGATATCCTGGATCTGGGGCAGGCGGATGGCCATGTGCTGATCGACGGCGAAACCGGCACCGGCAAGACGCTGGTGGCCCACGCGCTGCACGCGGTCGGCAGCCGGGCGGGCAAGAAATTCGTGCTGGTCTCCTGCGCCGCGCTGGAAGAGGAGGCGCTGTCCAAACGCCTGTTCGGTCCGATGCAGCCCGAAGACAGCTCGCTCCCCGCCATTGAGGAGGCCCGTGGCGGCACCCTGGTGCTGGAAGATGTCGAAGCCCTGAGCGAAACGCTCCAGGCCAAGCTGCTTAGCGTCATCAATGAGCAGGGCATTCCGGGGGAGACACGCATCGTGGCGATCTCCAACCTGCAGGAAGCCGGCAAGACCTGCGAAGACGCGCTGCGCCCGGATCTGTTCTACCGGCTTGCCGCGCTTCGGATCACCGTGCCGCCACTGCGCCAGCGCGGCGAGGATATCCTGACGCTGTTCACCCGCCTGTCCGAACAGTTTTCCGAAGAATACGGCTGTGACGCACCTCAGGTGAGCGCCCAGGAGGCCGCGCAGCTGTTGCAGGCGCCCTGGCCGGGCAATGTGCGCCAGCTGATCAATATCGCCGAACGCGCGGTGCTTCAGTCGCGCCGTGGCTCGGGGACCATTGCATCGCTGTTGATGTCGGACCACGAGGATATGCAACCGGTGATGACCACCGAAGGCAAGCCGCTGAAGGAATATGTCGAAGCCTTCGAACGGATGCTGATCGACAACACCATGCGGCGCCACAAAGGGTCCATCGCCAGCGTCATGGATGAGCTGTGCCTGCCGCGCCGGACGCTCAACGAAAAGATGGCCAAATACGGGCTGCAACGCTCCGACTATCTGTCCTGACCGCCAAACCGCGCGTTAACCAAGATTGGGCCGCCTCCCTCCTGGGGGCGGTCCTTGTCGTTCCGGTAACGGAATATTCATGATTTTCAGCCTAGGAACCAAGAGGATAGCATTTAGATTGCAGGTGTGACGAATGACCATTGTCATTACCTATCCACAGGTCTTATGCTGCCTAAATGGGGACGGGACTAGAGTGATCCTGCCCCTCTTGATGAGATTCGCTGCCTTTGTTTTTGTCCGGCAAGATCCGAGAAAGCAAAGTCAGACCGATTGGCCCCGCAGTATTTCGGGGCAGTTTAGCACCTGACTGGGGTTTCCCAGCAGGGATATAATCAGGGCAGGGCGCGGATATTCCCACCTGTCGGAGAAGAAACGCGATGACGCGCGCGAGAGAGAACAGCAGACAGGCAGGAGGGCCGGACAGATGTTCCGGGGCTAACCGCTGTACTGCATGGGCCAATCGCGCGCCTCAAGACATCGCCCAGACAAGACACCACCCCAATCGTTCACGTCCGCCCGGAAACGGGCCAGATGCGCGCGTGCGCGGCAGGTGCACCAAGGACTCATGGCAAAGAAGATGCTTATTGATGCCACCCACGCGGAAGAGACCCGCGTTGTGGTGGTCGATGGAAACAAGGTTGAGGAATTTGACTTTGAATCCGAAAACAAACGTCAGCTCGCTGGCAATATCTACCTCGCAAAAGTAACCCGCGTCGAACCTTCGTTGCAGGCAGCTTTTGTGGACTATGGCGGCAACCGCCATGGCTTCCTCGCTTTTTCGGAAATTCATCCCGACTATTACCAGATCCCCGTCGCCGACCGTGAGGCCCTGATGGAGGAAGAGCGCGCCTATGCCGAGGCACAGCGCGCCCGTGATGACGAGGAAGAGGCAAGGCCTGCCAAGCGCCAGTCGCGGTCGCGTCGTGGTCGCACTCGGGCTGCCGAGGTGAAATCCGCCGATGTCGTCGAGACGAAGGATGTCAGCCCGGAGGCCAGCGAAGGCGGCGCCGACATCGCGGGTATGGAAACCATCGATCTGACCGATGACATGGCCGCCGCCGACACCAAGCTGGCGGATGTGCCCGAGGCCACAGACGGCAATGAGACCGCCGCCGCAGAGGTGGTTGTCGAAGAAGCGGTGAAGGAAGCTTCGCCAGAGCCGGAAGCACAGGACGACAGCTCCGCTGACGATCTCGCGGCAGAGGCAGAAGACGCTTCTGATGCGGCTGCCGATGACGACGGCGACGATGCCGAGACCGCTGCCGATGCGACGGCCAAGGATGAGAATATCGAATCCGTTGCCGAGGAAGACGACAGCGAAGACATTCGTCCGGTGCGCAAACCGCGCCCGCGTCGCTACAAGATCCAGGAAGTCATCAAGGTCCGTCAGGTCCTGCTGGTTCAGGTCGTGAAAGAAGAGCGCGGCAACAAAGGCGCAGCACTCACCACCTATCTGTCGCTGGCTGGCCGCTACTGCGTGCTGATGCCCAACACCGCGCGCGGTGGTGGTATCTCGCGCAAGATCACCAATGCCGCCGACCGCAAAAAGCTGAAAGATATCGCGGTTGAACTGGACGTGCCGAGCGGCGCGGGGCTGATCGTGCGCACCGCCGGTGCCAAACGCACGAAATCCGAGATCAAGCGTGACTATGAATACCTGCAGCGCCTGTGGGAGCAGATCCGCGAACTGACGCTGAAATCCATCGCACCGGCCAAGATCTACGAAGAGGGCGATCTGATCAAACGCTCGATCCGCGACCTCTACAGCCGCGAGATCGACGAGGTTCTGGTTGAGGGCGAACGCGGCTACCGCATCGCCAAGGACTTCATGAAAATGATCATGCCGTCCCACGCCAAGAACGTGAAAAACTATCAGGATCAGCTGCCGCTCTTTGCCCGGTTCCAGGTCGAAAGCTACCTCGGCGCGATGTTCAATCCGACGGTTCAGCTGAAATCCGGCGGTTACATCGTGATCGGCGTGACCGAGGCGCTGGTGGCAATCGACGTGAACTCCGGTCGCGCCACCAAGGAAGGCTCGATCGAGGAAACCGCGCTCAAGACCAACCTGGAGGCCGCCGAAGAGGTGGCGCGCCAGCTGCGTCTGCGTGACCTTGCCGGTCTGATCGTCATCGACTTCATCGACATGGACGAGCGCAAGAACAACGCCGCCGTCGAAAAGCGCATGAAGGACAAGCTGAAGACCGACCGCGCCCGTATTCAGGTGGGCCGGATCTCCGGCTTTGGCCTGATGGAAATGTCGCGTCAGCGTCTGCGTCCCGGCATGATCGAGGCGACCACCGCGCCGTGCCCGCATTGTCACGGCACCGGTCTGATCCGGTCGGATGACTCGCTGGCGCTGTCGATTCTGCGCCAGATCGAGGAAGAGGGCACCCGCCGTCGCTCCCGCGAGGTGCTGGTGCGCTGCCCGGTCAGCATTGCCAACTATCTGATGAACCAGAAACGCGAGCATATCGCCCAGATCGAAACCCGTTATGGCCTGTCCGTGCGGATCGAGGGTGACCCGCATCTGGTAAGCCCGGATTTCTCGCTCGAGAAGTTCAAGACCGCCTCGCGTGTGGTTCCTGTTGTTACGACGCCGGTGGTATCCGTTGATACCTCGATCATGGATCAGGTCGACGCCGACGAGGCGGCCGAGGAGGCCGATGATGAGGTCGAGACCGATACCAATGACGCGGATGTCGCAGAGACCCAAGCCTCTGGCGACGAGGGCGATGGGGACAACAAACCCAAGCGCAAGCGTCGTCGTCGGCGGCGGCGGAAGTCCTCCGGCGGCGAGGGCGATGAGACCAACGGCGACGCTCAGGCGGATGCGAAATCTGATGACCAGAAGTCCGCAGACTCGGCAGATGGCGACGCAGACGACAGCGACGACAAAGCTGATGCCGCCGAAGGCAAGGACGCCGCACCCGAGGAGGGTGAGGGCGAGGTGAAGAAACGCACCCGCACTCGCACCCGTTCGCGCAGCCGCAAGAAGAAGACCGATGAGACCGTGGCAGCCGATGGTGAGACACCGGCCGAAGCCGGGGCAGAGGAGGCGGATCCCGCCCCGGAGCCTTCGGATGAGCAGGCGACGGCAGAGGAGGCGTCTGTGGAGGCCCCGACCGAGGAGGAGGTGGCACCCACACCAGCAGCAGCTCTCAACGGGGCGGCTCCGGTGGAAGAAACCCAAGCGGCAGACACCGTCTCCACACCCGAACAGCCAGACGCAGCGGAGGTTGAGCCGACCGCCGCGCAGGAGGTTCCAGCCGAACCGGCAACGGCCGACCCGATCGAGACCGATGAAGCGACCGCGCAGGATGTGGTGGCAGATCACGTCGAGGCGCCGACGGAGACCGCTGCCGAAGCGCCTAGCGAAGCGGCGCCTGAGGACCAGGCCGAACCTGCCCTGGCAGGCGCAGAGGCGGAGCCGGTTAGCCCGCCCAAGCCCAAGCGGCGCGGTTGGTGGTCGGTTGGTAGCTGATCAGCAAAACCAAAGAAAGGCGGGCGTTTAGCCCGCCTTTTTCATGTCAGGTATCAAGACATCAGGAGCACCTCCATGCAGAGCGAGCCCCCCGTGATGGATCCGCTATTGGAGCAGCTGCTGGCGGCGGAAACCGCCGTTTGGACGGCGTTGCAGCGGGGTGATGTTGCCGCGGACCGCGCCGCGCTGCATCCGCAGTTTCTGGGCGTCTACCCCAGCGGCTTTGCCGGGCGCGACGATCATTGCGAACAGCTGGCCAACGGACCCACAGTGGCATGGTTCAGACTTGAGCAGGCGCGCGTCCTGTCGTTGGCACCCGATTGCGCGTTGCTCGCCTATCGTGCCACCTATGCCCGCCCGGACCAGACCGGCGGGGATGCAGAGGCCGCCGCAATGTATGTCAGTTCAATCTGGCAGCGCGTCGATGCGGTCTGGATCAATATCTTCAGCCAGGACACCGAGGCCCTGCCAGAGGGGGCGGAAAACCCGCTCCCCTAGGCGCTGGCGATCACCAGCCTGCCCAGGCGCGCAGCCTGTCCATGTCCGTACCCCGAACAGAGGGTTGCACCGGCTGATAGGCTCAGCCGCCTTTGCGGATCAGATAGGTCTGATGCTTCGGATTGTCGCGGATTTCCAGCAGCTCATGGCCCGCCTCATGACAGAAATGCGGGATATCCACCACCGCTGCCGGATCGTCGGCATGAACCTCCAGAACCATGCCAGAGGCCAATGGTTTCAGGCGTTTGCGCGCCTTCAGTACGGGCAGGGGGCACAGCAGCCCGATTGCGTCCAGAGTCTCTTTGGTGTCGGTCATACCTTGCAGATAATCCGGTTGTTTCATCCTGTCCACAAGGTTGTGACCGGCGCCCCCCGTGACCTTTGCAAAAGGCTGGTCTAAGGATTGGGCATGTTTGGTATTGAAATCATCGACGCAGGGCTGATCCCTGCCATGCTGGTGGCGCTGACGGCTGGATTGATCAGCTTTCTGTCGCCCTGTGTGCTGCCCATCGTGCCGCCCTATCTGGCCTATATGAGCGGCGTTTCCATTGGCGAGATTCAGGGCACGACCCAAGCCCGGCGCAAGGCCATCGTCGCGGCGCTGTTCTTTGTCATGGGGCTGTCGACGGTGTTTCTGCTGCTTGGGTTCACGGCCTCGGCTTTTGGTGCCTTTGTGCTGCAGAATCAGGAACTCTTTGCGCAGATCTCAGGCGTTGTCGTAATCATTTTCGGCCTGCATTTCCTGTCGGTTTTCCGCATTCCGATCCTTGACCGCGAGGCGCGGATGGAAACCGATCAATCCGGCGGCTCGGCCGTGGGGGCCTATATTCTCGGGCTCGCCTTTGCCTTTGGCTGGACGCCCTGTATCGGCCCGCAGCTCGGAGCCATTCTTTCGCTGGCGGCGACCGAGGCATCGGTGGCGCGCGGTACGCTGCTGCTCGGGATCTACGCGCTTGGTCTTGGCGTGCCGTTCCTGCTGGCGGCGATCTTCCTGACCCGGTCGATGGTTCTGATGAACCGGATCAAACCCTACATGGGGGTGATCGAGAAGTTCATGGGCCTGCTGCTGATTGTTGTCGGGTTCATGCTGGTCACCGGCCTGTTCTCTGAGTTCTCTTTCTGGCTGCTTGAGACCTTCCCGGCGCTGGCCACCCTCGGCTGACCTGCCGTCCGGGCTGGCGGTCGCTTTGCGCCGTTGCCACGATATCCCCGCCCGAGATCGCCCCGTCTGACAGAGGTCCGGCGGGGCTTACTCTTTTTGCAAGGCACCGCTAAGCTGGCGCGACGACAAACAGGCAAATCGGGTCGCGCAGTCCGTGCAAGAGCAAACAACCAAGACATCCGCCGTTGGCAAGCCCGGTGCGCAAACGAGTGGCGCCTCCCCGTGCGACGGGCAGGATCCGCCCGTGCGCCGCCGCAAGCTGTTCTACATCCCGGGCTATGATCCGATGCCACCGCGCCGCTACCGCGAGCTCTACCGGACGGAGGGCGCCCGGCAGGCGGAGATTTCCGGCTACCAGTTGTCGCTCTCGCCCCGATCCGAGAGACCGCGGGCAGCTGCCGCAACACCCGGGTTCGGCTGGCAGGTCACCGCACAGATCGAGGGCTGCGAGGTCCACACCGATGTTGATGTGCTGATCTGGTCGGACATTGTTCAGGGCAGCATGGCGCCGTCGATTACGCAGACCTATTGGCAGATGCTGCGCACTGCCTGGATCTATATCTCCACCGGCACCCTGCGGCGGCTCATGTGGCTGCGCAAAGGTCCGGTGATCGCGGCGCTTTATCCTGTGGGTATGCTGCTGCTCCAGCTGGTGCTTGCCTGTCTGCTTGCCGTGACCATCGCCCGGCTCGGGCAGGGCGCTGTTGCCTGGCTTGGTCTCTCCGTGGGCTGGGCTGCGGCGGCGGCAGCGGTGGTGTTCTGGGCGCTGGGGCTGATTGCGGCGGCGGCGCTGATGCGCTGGTTCCGGCGTCAGGACGGTCGGCTGTTTGCCTATTACCTGATGCATGATTACGCCCATTCCGCCGCGCTGCGCGGCGCCTATGCGCCCGAACTGGGACAGCGTATTGCACAATTCGCCGGGGAGGTTGCCGTC
The DNA here is from genome assembly GCF_048056635.1 of Phaeobacter sp. JH20_08. Lineage (NCBI taxonomy): Bacteria > Pseudomonadati > Pseudomonadota > Alphaproteobacteria > Rhodobacterales > Roseobacteraceae > Phaeobacter > Phaeobacter sp. JH20_08. Next base: position 142,022 of record NZ_JAYMVV010000018.1, read on the forward strand.
GCCCTGAGTGACCCCAGCTATGACGAGGTGCTGGTCGTCGGTCATTCCTCCGGCGCCTATATCGGGGTCAGCGTACTGGCCGATGTGCAGCGCAGCGGGCTGGCCGGACGTCATGCCACCCTCGGCTTTCTGAGCCTCGGCCAGGTGGTCCCGATGGTCTCCTTCCTGCCCGAGGCATATCGGCTGCGCCGTGATCTGCACGACCTGTCCGGGCGCGGGGATCTGTGCTGGGTGGATGTCACCGCGCCGGGAGATGGCTGTGCCTTTGCGCTTTGTGATCCCGTTGCCGTGAGCGGCGTTGCTCCCGCGACAAAACGCTGGCCGCTGGTGATCTCGGCGGCCTTTACCCAGACCCTCAGCCCGGAACGATGGGCCGCGCTGCGGTGGCGGTTTTTCCGGCTGCATTTTCAATATCTCTGCGCCTTCGACCAGCCGGGGGATTACGATTATTTTCAGATCACGGCAGGGCCAAGGACGCTCGAAAGCCGCTATCGCAACCGCAACCCCTCGCGGTCCCGGATTGATGTCACCGCGTCCAAATATACCTCGTTGGGGGACTGATGGCGGGCAAAGGCAAAACGTCAGATCCAACCACAGCCATACCAGGCTCTGCGCCCGGTTCCGCAGGATCAACGGTAACCCCGCCCAAGCCGCCCGCGCGCGCCGACAAGGTCTCGCTCTGGCGCTATCTGCGGCTGTTTCGCGCCGATCTTCTATCGGCACAGCCCGCCAAACTCTACCGCGCCTGGATGGCAGAGTTTCGCACACCTTTCTTTCGCTCTTATCTGGTCAATCAGCCGGATCTGGTTGATACGGTACTGAAACAGCGCCCGGAGAGCTTCCCGAAATCCAGCCGCATCAGCGAGGGGCTGCGCCCGCTGCTCGGGAATTCGGTGTTTCTGACCAATGGCGAGGTCTGGAAGCGCCAGCGCCGGATCATTGACCCGGCCTTTGAAGGTGGCCGCCTGCGCCAGATCTATCCGGCTATCCATGACGCCGCCGAGGCCGCAGTGGCGCGGCTCGCCGATCAACAGCGCGAAACCCCCGGCCACCCGGTCGAAATCGAATCCGTGACCTCTCACGCGGCGGCCGATGTGATCTTTCGCACGCTGTTTTCGATCCCGATAGAGCATCATATGGCGCAGGAGGTCTTTCATCGCTTTCGGGCCTATCAGCAGGCGCAGCCGATCCTCAATATTGCCGCCTTGGTGCCGCTGCCGCGCTGGATGCCGCGGTTTCACCGCCTTGCCACACGCCGCAACGCCACGCGGATCCGGGCTCTGATCACCGATCTCACCCAACAGCGGATGGCGACCATCGCGGCAGGCGGCGCCCCGGATGATCTGGCCACCAAGATCATGACCACGGCGGACCCCGAAACCGGAGATCTGTTCTCAACCCAGGAGATGGTCGATCAGGTCGCGATTTTCTTTCTGGCCGGGCATGAAACCAGTGCCTCGGCCCTGGCCTGGGCACTCTATCTGGTGGCCCTTGCGCCCGACTGGCAGGACAGGATCGCGGCGGAGGCTCAGGATCTGTCACTCGACAGTTTCGCGGAAGTGGGCAAGCTCAGGGTCAGCCGTGATGTATTCCGCGAGGCGCTGCGGCTTTACCCGCCGGTGCCGATGATGGTGCGCGAGACGACCTGTCCGCAGCAATTTCGTGGCCGCACCCTGCCAAAGGGCGCTCAGGTCGTGCTCAGCCCCTGGCACCTGCACCGCCATACGCGGCTCTGGGAGAACCCGGACGGGTTTGATCCGGGGCGATGGCAGACTGAGAATGGCAAGACCTGTCAGCGCGAGGCTTATATCCCCTTTTCGGCCGGACCACGCGTCTGTACCGGCGCGGGGTTTGCAATGGTCGAGGGGCCGCTGATCCTGTCGATGATCCTGCGAAGGTTTCGCGTGGCGCCGGTATCAGGCAAAGAGCCGATCCCGGTGGCCCATCTGACGGTTCGGTCAAAGAACGGGATCTGGCTGCAGCTGACACCGCGCTAGCCAAGAAAATTCGAATTTTATTGGCACATTTCGTCTAGGATATTTGCGTCACTGAGTGATGCGCAATGCGTCCTGATGGCAAAAGAGGATCACCTGACTTACGTTTCCAACGGCGTGAAAGCCCCTGCGTTTCAGCTCGCGCCGAAAACGCTCCCAACCCAGCAGCCGTTCGATGTCGCGATTCTGGCGGCTGTCGGTGGTAGGCGGGGCGGGCATCGGTATGGCGATACGATCCCAAGCCCTGATTAACGTGACCTTAAGCGTCGCAAGACATGCAGGCGGATGGCCGAGGCCAGACCGCAATCCACGCCGCGCGTTTCGTCGATCTCGGCAGCCAGATCATTGATGGCGCGCCCGTCTTCGGCTGCAATCTCGCGGAAGGCCTGCCAGAATTCATCTTCCAGCGAGACCGAGGTGCGGTGGCCCCGCAGCGTCAGAGAGTGTTTTCTGGGCCGGTTAGTCATCGTCGCGCCGGTGCTTATCCAGCCGGTCGATCTCCTGCGCATTGCGCGCCTTGTCGAGATCCTTCTCGGCTTTGGTCCGGCCATAGGTCACGGCGTTTCGGTCAGCGCGGGCCTTTTTCTCGGCCCGCGCCTTGTCTTTGCGATACCGGTTCAGATTGACCGGTTTCACCATCAGCCCTTGGGACCGATCATCTGCTCAGGCCGCACCACCGCGTCAAATGTCGCCTCATCCACGAAGCCAAGCGCAATGGCCTCTTCCTTCAGCGTGGTGCCGTTCTTGTGGGCGGTCTTGGCAACCTTGGTGGCATTGTCATAGCCAATCGTCGGCGCCAGCGCGGTGACCAGCATCAGCGATTCCTTCATCAGCTTGTCGATGCGCGGCTCATTGGCCTCGATGCCGTTCAGCATCCGCTCGGTGAAGCTGTCCGCCGCATCGCCCAGGAGCTGGATCGACTGCAGGAGGTTATAGGACATCATCGGGTTGTAGACGTTCAGCTCGAAATGGCCCTGCGAGCCTGCGAATTTGATCGCGGCATCATTGCCCATCACGTGGGCGGCAACCTGGGTCAACGCCTCTGCTTGGGTCGGGTTCACCTTACCCGGCATGATCGACGATCCCGGCTCATTCTCCGGCAGGATCAGCTCGCCCAGACCAGAGCGCGGGCCGGAGCCGAGGAAGCGGATGTCATTGGCGATCTTGTAGCAGCTGCCCGCAATGGTCGCGAGCGCGCCGGACAGGAACACCATGGCGTCATGGGCGGCCAGTGCCTCGAACTTGTTCGGCGCGGTGACAAACGGCAGGCCGGTGATCTCGGCCATGTTGGCAGCGACCGTCTCGCCCCAGCCTTTTTGCGTGTTCAGTCCGGTGCCAACGGCGGTGCCGCCCTGTGCCAGCTCGTAGATGCCGGGCATCGCCGCCTCGACCCGGGCCAGACCCTGACGGATCTGATGGGCGTAGCCGCCGAATTCCTGGCCCAGCGTCAGCGGGGTGGCATCCTGCGTATGGGTGCGGCCAATCTTGATGATATCCTTGAAGGCCTCGGATTTGGCTTCCAGCCCTTCGGCCAGTTTCGTCAGCCCCGGCACCAGCACGTCGCGCACCATCATCGCGGTGGCGATATGCATCGCGGTGGGGAAGGTGTCGTTTGAGGACTGGCCCATGTTGCAGTGATCATTCGGATGCACCGGATCCTTGGAGCCGATGGTGCCGCCGAGGATCTCGATGGCGCGGTTGGCGATCACCTCGTTGGAGTTCATGTTGGACTGGGTGCCGGACCCGGTCTGCCAGACCACCAGCGGGAAGTTGTCATCGAACTTGCCCTCGATCACTTCGCCCGCAGCCTGGATGATGGCATCCGCCAGCGTCGCATCCAGCGCGCCCGATGCCTTGTTGGCCATGGCGCAGGCCTGTTTGATCACCCCCAGCGCGCGCACGATGGCGACGGGCTGTTTTTCCCAGCCAATAGGGAAGTTCATGATCGAGCGCTGGGTCTGAGCGCCCCAGTACTTGTCTGCAGGGACCTCAAGCGGACCGAAGCTGTCGGTTTCGGTGCGGGTATCGGACATAAGTCTCTCTCCGTCTGATGATGACTAAATGTATGCGTTGGTATGCCGTCTACCCCGTGCCGGACCACGAGGCAATTGCGCAGTTTCGCGCAGCATAGCCATTCCGCACCCGAGGTATAGAGGCCAATGCGGGATGAGCCATTGCACCGGGGCAGAAGACCGCTAGATTAGGCTCAGACAATCCGACGTCAGCCCAAACCGAAGGATCCGCCTGTGCTTAGACACCGACCATTGCAGCCATCTTTGGCCATCTCACAGGGCAGGCGCCACTGCACGCCCGAGGCGGCGACGCGGTGTGTATCACGGCTGCAGATGCGTCTTCAGGCCGGGTTTCTGACACTTGCGCTGATCGTGATTTTTGCCGGGCAGGCGCTGGCCGCTGATGTGCGGCCATTCTTTGGCCGCTATCAGGGCTCTCTGGTGGTGCCCAACGCTGACGGCAGCGAGGAACACCGTGATGCCACCGTGCAGATCGGCCCGATCGCCAAAAGCGATGAAGGCTTCTATGTGCAATGGACAACCACCTCGCTGAAGAAGGATGGGCGACGCAAGACCAAGTCCTATAGTGTCGAGTTCCAGCCGACTGAGCGGGACGATATCTTTGCCGCCGCGATGAAACGCAATGTGTTTGGCCATACCGTGCAGCTCGATCCGATGAAGGGCGAACCCTATGTCTGGGGCCGCATCGTGGGCGATACGCTGACGGTTTTCTCGATGTTCATCGGCCCCAATGGCGACTACGAGATGCAGCAATATGACCGGACATTGGCAGAGGGCGGGCTGGATCTGGTCTATTCCTCCCATCGCAACGGGTTGCCGCGCAAGGAGCTGAAAACTTTCCTCGAACGTCACTGACCGCCGCGACAGATCCGGGGAAATATTTTATTAACAGTCTCTTGCGGCGCAAAGCTAAGGCGTCACGGGCGGCGTCAAACAGGCGCGGCTACCGGGCATGTCAGGGCTGCACCGCACGGGACGCAGTCTATCGCGGCCCATTCAGTGGCCCCACAGGAGCGCACCGATGCAAGCACCGGTTCACGAACCTTAGCGGTCAGATGTGAATGAATGGGCGCGTGGAACCGCGTGTTACTTGCGGAAACTGTCCAACGATACCACGTCGGCGGCCTTCTTCGCGTCCGGGTCTTCGTCGACCTCGATCTCGATGCCGTCGTCCAGTTCGGCAATCATCTCTTCGGCGTCGTCGTCATCCTCTGGCGTCTCAAACCGCAGGCCGAACTCAACCGAGGGATCGACAAAGGTCTTGATGGCGTCATAGGGGATATAGAGAGGCTCCGGCGCATCGCCGAAATTCAGCGTGATGGCAAAGCCGTCCTCGCCGACCTCCAGATTGTCGAACCAGTGCTGCATGACCACGGTCATCTCGCCTGGGTAGCGATCCGACAGCCAATCTGCCAGCTCCGCATCGGGGTGCGAGGTGTCGAAGGTGATGAAAAAATGATGATTTCCGGGCAGCCCGTGTTCAGCCACCCCATCCAGTACAGATCGGATCAGACCACGCATGGCCGAATGCATCAGATTTCCATAGTCAATTTCGCGGGACATTCCGATACCCTTAAGTCTCTATTGGTTTCAGAATACGGATTTCTACCGGAAACTAAAGGCCCGCTCGTTAGGGATTCGTAAATAATTTCTGACACTAGCAGGGGAATGCCCGACATTTGCGCTGGGATTGCGTTGCTCAGATGACCTGCGCCAGAAGGATGCCAAGTCCGCCCATCACCGGCAGTATCAGCGCCAGTCGTCCACCGCAGGCCAGCGCCACCACCGGTGCGGCCAGCACCAAAAGCGCAGCGCTGACATTCAGGCTGGCCATGACTGGCATCATCAGGGTGAGCGCGGGCAGTTCCAGAACCGCAATTTCGCGAAACAGCACATGCAGCAGAAACCAGACCGACAGGTTCAGGATGACGCCGACCACGGCCGCGGTGATTGCGCGCAGCGCAGCGCCCAGCCGGGGATGGCTGGCAATCCGCTCCACATGTGGAGCCGCGAGAAAGATCCACAGGAAACAGGGCAGAAAGGTCGCCCAAAGCGCGACCAGCCCGGCCGCAATCGCCATCCATGCCCCGGAGGCCAGCGCACCGGCCAGCATCGCCACAAATTGCGTCACCAGAATCAGCGGCCCCGGTGTGGTTTCCGCCAGCCCCAGCGCATCAATCATCTGGCCGGTATCGATCCACTGGTACTGCCCGACCACCGTCTGCGACATATAGGCCAGAACCGCATAGGCTCCGCCAAAGGTGACAACCGCCAGCTTGGCAAAGAACCAGCCGATATCCGCCAGCAGCTGCGGGCCGAACAGGCTCAAAGCAGCCAGCGGCAGCAGCCAGAGCCCGCCCCAGATCAGCAGTGTCGACCAGAACGGCGTTGCGGCCTCGGGCCCGTGACCGATCGGCCCGGCAGGAGAGGGGGGCGCCGACCGGGCCCCCAGCGCGCCGATCAGCGCAGCCGCCAGAACCACCAGCGGAAACGGCAGCCCGAACAGGAACAGCGCAACAAAGCCAAAAGCCGCCAGCCCATAATCGGTGACACCATGCAGCGCCTTCTTTCCCAGCCGTTGCAGCGCCTGAAGGACAATCGCGACCACCGCTGCCTTAATGCCGAGGAAAGCCGCCTGAACAACAGGTTGGGTGCCAAAGTTCACGTATAGAAAGACCAGGGCGGCGATCACCAGCGCGCCCGGCAGGACAAACAACAGCCCTGCAATCAGCCCGCCGATGCCACCACGCAGCCGCCAGCCGGCGTAGGTGGCCAGCTGCATCGCTTCCGGTCCCGGCAACATCATGCAGAACGACAGCGCACGCAGAAATCCGGCCTCGCTCAGCCAGGGGCGATCCTCGACCAGCTCCTTGTGCATCAATGCAATCTGCGCCGCAGGCCCGCCAAAGGACAGCAGCCCAATGCGGCCAAACACCCGGATCAGATCCGCCATCGCGATCTGGGGGGGGATTGGGCTGATCTCGGGGTCTGCGGACATGTCGGTCATAGGCGCACCATTGGCTGGACGCTGACCTTGTAGCATTCTGCGCGACCAGTGCCAGTGGCCGCGGACCGTGGAGAGGCCGAAAACCGAAGAGGTTACAGAAACTTCACAGTGCCGCCTGCGGCTGCCTGGTCAGGTGTCATCCATCCAGGTCAGCCGCTCACCGGTCATGCAGATCGGCAGACAGTCCTGTGGCAGCTGGCCGAGCTGCTCGAACATGGTCATATAGTCGAAGTTGGACAGGAATTCCCGGATCTGACCATCCTGCATCCGCACAATCAGCTGGCCGTAGTAGTCCAGTTTGTCATCCGAACTGCGGCCATAGCACCGCACGTGGACCCGGATCGCGCAATAGTCGCCGTCATCCAGCGCATGGGTCAGGGTCAGGTCAAGATCCTCCATGAGATTGTGCAGCGTGCCGACAATTTCGCGGTAGTCCGCAGCAATTGCGATTGCGCCATGCAGAGGGCCGTTTACCTCAAGCTCAGGATGAAACATCGGCTCAATCTGGTCGAGGTCCAGACCGACCCAGACATCGTGAAACCATCGAAAGAGCCGTTCACTGTTTTTCATTTATTCCCTAAGGGTCAGAAACTGACACCGGTTGAAGCATCGGGGTTGCGCAGGCAGCCTTATTCAGGGTTGCAGCATTGGTCGAAACAACGCCTGACGCGGGACTGGACCGTCGTCAGACATGAGACTGAAGCACAAGTGTTAACAACAATTCAATGGGCATTCGCTCCGGTTGGCGCTGCCCGCAGTCGAGTTTGATCGCCTCTGGTGCCTCCCGCATCTGCGCTGGTGTATCGACCTTCGGCGTGGCCCCGGATGTGGCGTCAGGGGGCGCCTGTGGTACCGAGATGCCTGCATTGTGAGAAACAGATATTGCGGTAGGGCCGAGGCCAAGATCGAAGTCTGGAGTAGGCGAGGAGGAAGTGCAGGTTTCTGTTGCCAGGTACCTGCGAACCCCGCCTTACGCGGCTAGGCGCAAGGACTTAGTTTCGGCGACATTAACAGCTTACGCTGCTACTGCCATTGCCGGAGCACGATTGTCATTTGCAATTGTACAAGTTTCGCCGATAACGGTGGCAGACAGCCGAGACAAAGCTAACCCCTTTAGACGTTCGTCGATCCTGTTTCGACCCCATGATCCCCAAATGAAGGATGTTTGGTGGAGTCGCCGGGTACCGCCCCCGGGTCCGATCCGCTTATTACGAGCGCGTTTATGTCCATAGTTCCCGAAGGAACACCCTGAGTATAGGCCGTGCCGATACGGAGTTAAAGGGGAAATGACACATAAAATACGTCCCGGCGGGAGCGGCTGCACCACGACGCCGGGGCGGTGGTTTAGCGATGGTCGCCCCTGGTCGCTTCGCCAGCCCGCCGGGCAAAGACCGCGGCGGCCAGCGTGCGGGTCTCGTCCTCCAATGCGGTCAGCCCGGCAGTGGCGGCGGCCTCGTCGCGCCCCTCCAGCGCATCGGCAATGGCGCCATGCAGCGCCACCATCCGGGCGCGGTCGCGCGCGGTAAAGGTGATCATGTTCATCAGCGGCTGCATCGCCTCGACCGCTCCGGCCAGCTGGTAGGACAACACCGGATTGCCCGCCGCATCGACCAGCGCCCGGTGAAAGGCCACATCCGAGGCGCAGAACGCCTCATCCGTCAGCCCGGGCTGGCCCTGACGAAAGATCTCGGCGCGCATGGTCGCCAGCTGATCCGCCGTCCGACGTGCCGCCGCCAGCGGCGCGCAGGCCCGTTCCAGCGCATAGCGCGCCTCGCAGGCGGTGTCGAAACTAACAGCATTCATGCTCAGCAGTAGCGTCGATGTGGTCACCTGCTGGGCGTAGGCATCCTCAAAACTCAGCCGGTTGACAAAGGCGCCGCCGGTGGCGCCGCGCTGGGTGCGGATCAGCGCCTGCGCGGCCAGCCGCTTCAGGGCTTCGCGGACTGTTGGCCGGGACACCTGAAACTGCTCGGCCAGTTCGGCCTCCGAGGGCAGGCGCTGGTCCACAGGCAGGGCGCCGCTGATGATCGCATCGCGGATGGCTTCGGCAATCTGCGCCGACAGATCGGCGGCGCTACGGGGGTTCAGCTTCATGTCGGTGCCCTGTGTGGTGCCCTGTGTGGTGGCCAGTGTCTTGGCCTGTGTGATGATCTCTGTGATGACCTGTGGCGTGGCGCGCGTCTCGGCAGAAATCATTTGTCAGACATTTAAAAGTCTGACATTTGATTGGCAAGAGTTGAGTCGCCCGCCATCGCCGTTTCGGCTGCACGGCGGGTCCGCGCTCCTGGCGCGTCAGGTTGAATTCAGAGGAGGACCCATCATGTTCAACGCATTGGTTGTGACCAAGGACGAAGACAGCGGCGAGACATCCGCCGCCGTGCAAACGCTCAGCCTCGAGCAGCTGCCGGATGCAGAGGTGACCGTGGCAGTGGACTACTCAACCGTGAACTACAAGGATGGCCTCTGTCTTGGTCCGGGCGGCGGACTGGTGCGCAAATATCCGCATGTGCCGGGCATTGATTTTGCAGGCACGGTCGAGACCTCCAGCGATGAGCGTTACAAACCCGGCGACAAGGTTGTGCTGACCGGCTGGCGCGTCGGCGAAGCCCATTGGGGCGGTTATGCGCAAAAGGCCCGCGTGCGCGCCGATTGGCTGGTGCCCTTGCCGGATGGGATCGACACGCGCCAGGCCATGGCTGTTGGCACAGCGGGTTTTACCGCAATGCTGGCCGTCATGGCGCTAGAGGATCACGGGCTGACACCCGGCCACGGCCCGGTGCTGGTGACCGGCGCTGCGGGTGGCGTGGGGTCGGTGGCAACCGCGATCCTCGCCAACCTCGGCTATGAGGTTGCGGCGGTCACCGGGCGCCCTGAGACATCCGACTATCTCACCGCCCTTGGCGCCACCCAGATCGTGCCGCGCGAAGAGCTGAACGAGACGGTAAAGCGCCCTCTCGAAAGCGAGAACTGGGCGGGCTGCATTGATGCGGTCGGTGGTGCGATGCTGGCGCGGGTTCTGGGCCAGATGAAATATGGGGCCTCGGTGGCGGCGGTTGGCCTTGCAGGCGGGGCCGGTCTGCCCGCCACGGTGATCCCGTTTCTGTTGCGCGGCGTCAACCTTCTGGGCATCGACAGCGTGATGCAGCCTTATGACAACCGCCTGCGGGCCTGGCAGCGCATCGCCACCGATCTGCCGATGGACAAGCTGGAGGCGATGGTGCAGCCGGCCACCCTGTCCGACCTGCCACAGCTGGGCGCCGATATCCTGAAAGGGCAGGTGAAGGGCCGCGTTGTCGTTGATGTGAACGGCTGACACGGCCTCTGCTGATGGGGCAACCCGCCTGAAGGTCGACAGATCAGAGATAGATCGGGCGATGATCACAGGGAAACCTGTCAGAACGCGCAGCCAGCCTGCGCGTTCTTTGCGCGTCCGCGGGGCCAGCTGGTCAATCCCCGCGTCATAGACCCGGCAACCGGGCGCATATCGCGCAGCGATTGCACCACTGTCACGCAGATCGCCCCACAAGGCGCGACATTTGCATGGTTTTCTGCTAGGCTGGTGATCTGTCCATGGCCACGCCAGCCGCTGCCTGACCGCAGCGCGTGACTGGGCTAACGCGGATCTATCGGCGATCGTTGTCGGCATGAGCGCTGTGATGATCGCCCCCGACCGCCTGCTCAACGGGCGCCGGTCATGGAGAGGCACCCGTGCGGGGGGCTGCATTTTTTTCGCGATCGGCGGGAACCTGCGCAGCGCGCGACGGTTGAGACACTGGACGTTCACATAAGACAGAACAGGGACACCCATGACAGACGAAACGGCCAATCAGGGCATACCCGCCCCCGACGGTGAGGCCGCCGTCATCGACACTGAATATGAAATCGGACAGGATAATCTGGAAGGATCCGTGGGACCGATTGGATTTGACATCCATAACCCGGTTTTCATGGTCTCCGGCATCAGCATCATGCTGTTTGTGTTCTACGCGCTGGTTCTGCCGGAACAGGCGGCAACCTTCTTTGGCTGGCTGCGCCCCGCCGTGACCAGCTCGTTCGACTGGTTCTTCCTCAGCGCGGGCAATATCTTCGTGCTGTTCTGTTTCTTCCTGATCGTCTCGCCCTGGGGCAAGGTGCGCCTTGGCGGGGCCGACGCGGCACCCGATTATACCTACATCGGCTGGTTTGCGATGCTGTTTGCGGCCGGCATGGGCATCGGCCTGATGTTCTACGGCGTCAGCGAACCGATGAGCCATTACTCCACCGCCTTTGATGGCGTGAGCATGGGTGAAAATGGCGCCCGCACCGATTGGGCGCCGCTGGGCGGCGCAGCCGGGGACAGCACCGAAGCCGTGCGTCTGGGCATGGCGGCGACGATCTATCACTGGGGCCTGCACCCATGGGCGATCTACGCGATTGTTGCCCTGTCGCTGGCGCTGTTCTCCTTCAACAAGGGGCTGCCACTCACCATCCGCTCGGCCTTCTACCCGATCTTTGGCGAGCGGGTCTGGGGCTGGACCGGCCATATCATCGACATTCTGGCGGTTTTCGCCACGCTCTTTGGCCTTGCAACCTCGCTGGGCTTTGGCGCGACACAGGCCAATGCGGGCCTGAACGAGCTGTTCGGTGTGCCGGTTGGCTCAACCACCGAGGTGCTGCTGATCTCCGCCATCACCGCGGTTGCCCTGATCTCGGTTGTGCGCGGTCTTGATGGCGGTGTGAAAGTGCTGAGCGAAATCAACATGGGGCTGGCCTTCCTGCTGTTGATCTTCGTGCTTCTGGTCGGGCCAACGCTGCTGATCATCACCGGCTTCTTCGACAGTCTGGTGGCCTATGTGCAGTATCTGCCGGCGCTCTCCATGCCCTTCGGCCGCGAGGATGCCAACTACAGCCAGGGCTGGACCGCCTTTTACTGGGCGTGGTGGATCAGCTGGTCGCCGTTTGTCGGCATGTTCATCGCCCGCGTCAGCCGGGGCCGCACCGTGCGCGAGTTCATCATCTGCGTTTTGCTGATCCCCAGCCTGGTCTGCGTCCTGTGGATGAGCGTCTTTGGCGGCACCGCCATTCATCAGGTGGTGGCTGATGGCTATACCGGCGCGCAGGATGCCGCACTTGAGCTGAAGCTGTTCAAGATGCTGGATCAGCTGCCGCTGGCCTCGATCACCTCCTTTGTCGGCATCCTTCTGGTGATCGTGTTCTTCGTCACCTCCTCGGATTCCGGCTCGCTGGTGATCGACACCATCACCGCAGGCGGCAAGGTCGACGCGCCGCTGCCGCAACGGGTCTTCTGGTGCGTGTTCGAAGGTGCGGTTGCGATCGTGCTGCTGCTCGGCGGTGGTCTTGTGGCCTTGCAGGCGATGGTGATCTCCACCGGCTTGCCGTTCACCATCGTGCTGCTGCTGATGTGCTGGGCGATCCTGCGCGGATTGCAGACCGAGGCGCGCTGATCCCGGACCAGCAACGCCCAGAAACGCCCCGGAGAACTCCGGGGCGTTTGCCGTTCAGCTCTTGGCCTCATAGAAGCCGACCGAATTGCCGTCGGGGTCTTTGGCGTAGAAGAACTGCCCGTCGGGCAGCGGCACCGCCTCTGACACCACCTGCCCACCGGCGTCGGTCACCCGCGTCATCACATCGGCCAGCGCACCTTCGGCGGCCAGATGCAGGGTCGGGCCAACACCATCCGGGGCCGGGGTGCCGGGATAGATGCTCAGCGCGACCCCGGTTGCCGGGTCCTTGGGGCGAAACAGCAGCATCGGGTTGGGGCCATCGCTGACCAGTTCCAGCGCGGCGCCGGTCACATGCTCGTAGAACTTGCGCGCGCCGTCCATGTCGGTGACGGGGATTTCTCCCCAGACCAGAAAATCCTTGGGCGTATAGGCCATCATCTGCATCCTTTCGTGTTGATGTATCCCCTAGCTACCCGCCACTGTTGACAGAAAATGACATCAGGTCAGCGGTGGCCGCAGTCTCTCCGCGCTTGACCTTGCGCATCATCGCCGTCACTTCTTCTGAGACAGAAAGAGGAGAGACCATGGCCCTTGATATCGACTTTGTCCGCAGCCAGTTTCCGGCCTTTGCAGCGCCCAACCTGCAAGGTCAGGCCTTTTTCGAGAACGCCGGTGGCTCTTATACCTGTCAGCAGGTGATCAACCGGCTCACCCGTTTTTATACCGAACGCAAAGTGCAGCCCTATGCCCCCTATGAGGCCTCGACGCTGGCGGGCGACGAGATGGACGAGGCGCGGCACCGGCTTTCCGGCATCCTCGGGGTGGCACGGGATGAGCTGAGCTTTGGCCCCTCGACCACCCAGAATACCTATGTGCTGGCGCAGGCCTTTCGCCAGTTCCTGTCTTCGGGGGAGGCGATCATCGTCACCAATCAGGATCACGAGGCCAACAGCGGCCCGTGGCGGCGCCTTGCGGATGCCGGGATCGAGGTGCGCGAATGGCAGATCGACCCGCAAACCGGCCATCTGAACCCCGCAGATCTGGAAAATCTTCTGGACGAAAACGTCCGGCTGGTCTGTTTTCCGCATTGTTCCAACGTGGTCGGGGAGCTGAACCCGGTCACCGAAATCACCGCTCTGGCCCATGCGGCCGGCGCCTTTGTCTGTGTCGATGGTGTCTCTTACGCGCCCCATGGCCTGCCCAATGTCGGCGAGCTGGGGCCGGATATCTATCTGTTCTCCGCCTATAAGACCTACGGGCCGCATCAGGGGCTGATGGTGATCCGCCGCGCCCTGGGGGAGCTGCTGCCCAATCAGGGACATTTCTTCAACGGTGACACGCTCTACAAACGCTTCACTCCGGCGGGGCCGGATCACGCTCAGGTCGCCGCCTGCGCGGGCATGGCCGACTACATCGCCGCGCTGGCCCATCATCACGGCGGCCCGCTGACCGAAGGCGCGGCACAGGGGGCCTTTGTCCACGATCTGATGCGCGCCCATGAGGTGGAGCTGCTGCAACCGCTGCTCGATATGGTGAAGGACCGCAACGATCTGCGCCTGATCGGCCCCTCTGATGCCAGCAGACGCGCGCCCACCGTGGCACTGGCGCTGGATCGCCCCGCCGAAGCCGTAGCCGGTGAACTGGCCGAACATGGCATCATGGCGGGGGGCGGTGATTTCTACGCCCTGCGTGCCCTGAACGCGATGGGTGTCTCTACCGGTGACGGCGTGCTGCGGCTCAGTTTTACGCATTACACCTCGAAAAAAGAGATGACACAGTTGATCGAGGCCCTAGATCGCGTGTTGTGAAAACCGCAGCGATACAGGGACCTTGATCTTTCATGACTGACCATACCCCGCCACAGGCGCCGGTGATCTGGTGGCTGCGCCGAGACCTGCGGCTCGCCGACAACCCCGCCCTTGAGGCGGCCGTCGCCCGGGGCACCCCGGTGATCCCGCTCTTTGTCTTTGACACGCTGGATGAACACCTGGGCGCTGCGCCAAAGTTCCGGCTGGGGCTGGGGCTTGCCCATCTGGCCAAGGTGCTGGAGCAGCGCGGCAGCCGCCTGATCCTGCGGCGTGGTCCGGCAGCCGAGGTGCTGGCGCAGGTGATCGCGGAGACCGGGGCAGGGGCGGTGCATTGGAGCCGCGCCTATGATCCCGACGCCATCGCCCGCGACACCACCATCAAGGAACAGCTGAATGGGCAGGGCGTTGCGGCGCAGTCTTTTGGTGGTCATCTGCTGTTTGAACCCTGGACCGTCGAGACCAAGACCGGCGGCATGTACCGGGTCTATTCGCCCTACTGGAAATCCGTGCGCGACCGCGATGTCGCGGATCTGATCGCCGCCCCATCCCGAATACCCGCGCCGGAGCAATGGCCCGCCTCTGATGATCTGGACAGCTGGAAACTCGCCGCTGATATGCGCCGCGGCGCTGACATCGTGGCGCAATATTGCCGGGTCGGGGAAGATGCCGCGCAGGAGCGGCTGGCGGAATTCCTCGACTCCCGCGTGGCCGACTACAAACAGGACCGAGACTTTCCCGCGTTGGATGCCACGTCCGGCCTGTCTGAAAACCTCGCCTGGGGAGAAATCAGCCCACGCCGCATGTGGCATCACGGGCTGGAGGCACGTCGCGCAGGCAAATCTGGCGCTGAGCATTTTCTCAAGGAAATCGTCTGGCGCGAGTTCGCCTACCACCTGATGTTCCACACTCCGCATATCCTGACCCGCAACTGGCGCCCCGAATGGGAAAGCTTCCGCTGGTCCGAGCAGGACGACGACCGGGTCGAGGCCTGGCGGCGTGGTCAGACCGGTTACAATTTCGTCGATGCCGCCATGCGCGAACTCTATGTGACCGGCAAGATGCACAATCGCGCCCGGATGATCGTGGCCAGTTTCCTGACCAAACATATGCTCACCCACTGGCGCATCGGTCAGAAATGGTTCGAGGAGTGTCTGGTGGACTGGGATCCGGCCTCCAACGCCATGGGCTGGCAGTGGGTGGCCGGCTCCGGCCCCGATGCCTCGCCGTTTTTTCGGATATTCAACCCTGACGGCCAGCTGGAGAAATTCGACCCCAAGGGCAGCTACCAATCCGCGTGGATCGCCGAAGGTCAGGACAGCCCGCCGCAGACGGCGCTGGATTTCTACCGCGCGACACCCCTGTCCTGGGAGCTGTCGCCGCAGGACAGACGCGCCAGCCCCTTCGTTGATCTGAAAGAGGGTCGCGCCCGCGCGCTTGAGGTCTATGGCCAGCGCGAGCTGCCCGAGGACTGACAGATCCCTTGCCAGAAGCGCCTGATTTGGCCTAGCCTTTTCTCTGGACAGGGGCCGTGAACCCACCGGACCCGTCTAGGGGAGGAGAGAATGGCGCTCACACAGACCGAAGGACAGGCCAATCTGCCGCGCTATTTCGCGGCGATCTTTGACCAGTTGCAGGCGCTGGAGGTGGGGCAGCTGGACATCCATCTGCCGGACGGTCGGGTGTTCCGTGTCACTGGCGACCGCCCCGGTCCGGTGGCCGATCTGCGCATTCACAACCCCGATTGTTTCGCCCGGCTGATCCGCGAGGGGGATCTGGGGTTCTCCGATGCCTATCTTGATGGCTGGTGGAGCACATCCGATCTTCAGGCCTTCATGGATCTGGTGCATCTGGGGTCTGAAACCGTCTATGATGGCTTTCCGGGACGCGGGCTGATCCGCGCCTATGAACAGTTCCGCTTCTGGCTGCAACGCAATCACCGCGCGCAGGCCAAGGCGAATATCTCCTATCACTATGACCTCGGCAACGCCTTCTACGGGCTGTGGCTTGATGACACGATGACCTATTCCAGCGCCCTGTTCAAAACCGGGCAGGAAAGCCTGGAGGCGGCGCAGACCGCCAAATATGCCTCCATGGTCGACCAGATGGGCGTGCAGCCCGGCGATCACGTGCTGGAGGTCGGCTGCGGCTGGGGCGGGTTTGCCGAATATGCAGCCCGCGAACGCGGCCTGCGGGTCACGGGCCTGACCATCAGCGAAGAACAGTTGAAATACGCCCGCGAGCGCATTGAAAAGGCGGGGCTTTCCGACAGGGTCGAACTCAGGATGCAGGATTACCGCGACTGCGAAGGCACCTTCGATGGCATTGCCTCTATCGAGATGTTCGAGGCGGTGGGCGAAAAATACTGGCCCGCCTATTTCAGGATGATCCACGACCGGCTGCGCCCCGGCGGTCAGGCCACCTTGCAGATCATCACCGTCGCCGACCGGCGCTGGACGGTCTACAAACGCGGCGTTGATTTCATCCAGAAACATATCTTTCCCGGCGGGATGCTCCCTGCGCCGGGGATCTTGCGCCAGCAGGTTGAAAATGCCGGGCTAAAGGTCATGAAATCGCTCGAATTCGGTGATAGCTACGATCAGACGCTGCGGCGTTGGCACACCACCTTTAACAGTCGCTGGGACGAGATTGCGGCCATGGGATTTGATGATCGGTTCAAAAAGATGTGGAATTTCTACCTCACCTCCTGCGCCGCCGCGTTCAAGGCGGAAACCTGCGACGTGACCCAGATCACGCTGGCCCACCGCTGAACGAAAGCCCGGATCATGCCCACAGCCGCCCGTCTTATCGCCGCCGTCAGCATGGCGCTTGTCGCGATTGCCGCCTCTTTCCTGATCATGCCACTGATGCCCGAGGGCACCGATTTCGGCTATTTCGTGCCGCTCAACGCCGCGCTTGGCGCGCTGATCGGCTGGGTCTGGGTCGGCCGCCATGTCGGCCGCGGCGTGGTCAATGCGATCAACAACGGCGTCACCGGTGTGGCCCTGCTGGTGCTCTGGGGGCTGTTCCTGCAAGGCGCCTGGGAAATGTTTCGCCTCGCCATGCGCAACCGCTATGACGGCCCGTTTGAGGCGCTTTCGGCGATTTTTGTCATCGGTTTGGATTTCTTTTTCGTGATGGCGGTGCCACATGTGTTGCTGGCGCTGGTGATCGGCGGCATCTTCAGCGGTCTGGTGACCGAGAATGCCGCAAGACGCTGGCGCTGAGATAACAAAATTCCAACAGGATACAGACCGTGGTTGATCTTTTTATCTATGGCACGCTGCGCCATATGCCGCTGCTTGAACTGGTGTTGGGGCGGTCCGGTGCCGCGCTGGATGTCACCCCTGCACATCTGCCCGATCACGGTGCCTTTGCGGTGGTGGATCAGCCTTTCCCGGCGATAGAGGCCCGCGTCGGCCACCGCGCACCGGGGCTGCTGCTGCGCGGTCTCACCCCGGACGATATGGCGGCGCTGAATTTCTACGAAGGCGGGTTCGACTATACGCTGCGCCCTGTCACGGTCGCGCTGGACGCAGGCGGCAGCGCCCCGGCGGAGGTCTATTTCCCAGAGCCGGGCCTGTGGCAGACCGGGGCGGCCTGGGATCTGGGCGACTGGCAGCAGAAATGGGGCGCCTTGTCGCTGCGCGCGGCAGAGGAGGTCATGGCCTATCGCGGTCGCCTGACCGCCGCCGAGGTGGCCGAGCGGTTCCGCCCGATCCGCATCCGCGCCGCCGCCTGGCTCGCGGCGCAGAACCGCCCCGGCGATCCCGATCACGATCTGACCCGCGATGTCGTCGTCCACCAGCACAAACGCGCCTATCTCAACTTCTTCGCGATGGAGGAGATGGACCTGCAGTTCCGCCGCTATGACGGCAGCCTCAGCCCGGTGATCAACCGGGGCGTCGCGCTGGTGGGGCAGGCGGCGGTGGTGCTGCCCTATGATCGCCGCCGCGACGCCGTTTTGCTGATCGAACAGTTCCGCGCCGCCACCTATATCGCTGGCAACCAGCGCCCCTGGATGTGGGAGCCGGTGGCCGGGCTGATCGACCCCGGCGAAACCCCCGAACAGGCCGCCCGCCGCGAGGCGATGGAGGAGGCGGGGCTGAAGATCGACCAGCTGGAAACCGTCGCCCAGGTCTACCCCTCCAGCGGCGCCTCAGGCGAATTTCTGCATATTTTTGTGGGTCTCTGCGACTTTGACGAGATCGCCGGCGGCGGCGGACTGGAGAGCGAGGGCGAAGATATCCGCAGCCAGATCCTGCCCTATGAGGCGCTGATACAGGGCGTAGATGACCAGACCTATCAGGACATGCCACTGGTCACCGCCGCCCTCTGGCTGTCACGCCATCGTGAGCGCTTGCGGCAGGGCTGACCCCGCCAACCGCGCGGCGCGCCGCTATCTCGGCTTGTGGTTGTCCAATGCCTTGGCTACACCTCAACTGGAATGATCGAAAGGGATACCATGCGCATTGCACATGATCTGGCCGACGCGATCGGCCACACGCCTCTGATCCGCCTGAACCGCGTCAGCGATGAAACCGGATGTGAGATTCTGGGAAAGGCCGAGTTCATGAACCCCGGCCAGTCGGTCAAGGACCGCGCCGCACTCTATATCATCAAGGACGCCATCGCGCGCGGTGATCTGAAGCCGGGCGGGACCATCGTCGAGGGCACTGCCGGTAACACCGGGATCGGCCTGGCGCTGGTTGGCGCGTCGATGGGCTTCAAAACGGTGATCGTGATCCCCGAAACCCAGTCCGAAGAGAAAAAGGACATGTTGCGATTGGCCGGCGCCCAGCTGGTGCAGGTCCCCGCAGCGCCTTATCGCAATCCCAACAACTTTGTCCGCTATTCGGAACGTCTGGCCAAGGAACTGGCCAAGACCGAACCCAATGGCGCGATCTGGGCCAATCAGTTCGACAATGTCGCCAACCGGCAGGCCCATATCGAAACCACCGCACCCGAGATCTGGGAGCAGACCGACGGCAAGGTGGACGGCTTTGTCTGCGCGGTCGGTTCTGGCGGCACGCTGGCAGGTGTGGCCGATGTGCTCCAGCCCAAGGGCGTGAAAATCGGCCTTGCCGATCCGATGGGCGCGGCGCTTTATTCCTACTACACCACCGGTGAAATCGTGACCGAAGGCGGCTCCATCGCAGAAGGCATCGGCCAGGTGCGCATCACCAAGAATCTTGAAGGGTTCAAACCGGATTTCTGCTACCAGATCGAGGATCGCGACGCGCTGCCCTATGTCTTCGACCTCCTGCACGAAGAGGGTCTGGTGCTGGGCGGTTCCTCGGCGATCAATATCGCCGGTGCCGTGCGCATGGCCAAGGACATGGGACCGGGCAAGACCATCGTCACCGTGCTCTGTGACTATGGGACGCGCTACCAGTCGAAACTGTTCAACCCCGACTTCCTGCGTGAAAAGAACCTGCCGGTGCCGGATTGGATGACTCACACCCCGGCCTCTATCCCCGGCGTGTTCGAGGACGTATGATCGCCCTCATGCGTGGTTTTGTGAAATGTCTGGCCGGGCTGGTTCTTCTGATCAGCCTGGCCTTTCCCGCTCTGGCCCAGCTCGATGCGCGTTCGAAATCCTATTACGAGGATTGGCTGCGCACCGCGAACCGGGCCGAAAACGTCATTGATGCCAGCCGCGCCTCCAATATCGCCTTGGAACAGCTGCGCAGCGAGCTGGCCGAATTCCGGCAGACCTTCCAGACCAAGCGTGGGGAAAACGGCGAGCGTATCCAGACCCTTCAGGGCCAGCTGGACGCGCTTGGCGCCCCACCGGGCGAGGGCGAGGAAGAGCCCGAAGACATCGCCCAGCTGCGCGACGCGCTGACCCAGCAGCTCAATGAGCTGCGGGTGCCGCGTATCGTCGCCGAAGAGGCCTACAGCCGCGCCGACGGCCTGATCAACGAGATCGACAAGATCGTCCGCGAACGGCTGACCAAACGACTGTTTGAACGCGGCACCTCGCCGCTCAACCCCGAACATTGGCCCGGCGCGCTGCGGGATCTGGTCCACGCCAGCCGCGCCGTGGGCAATGAAACCCTGTCGCAGCTGCGCAATGACACCACCAGCGAACGCATCAGCGGCGATCTGGTGGGCATTCTTGTGCTGGTGCTGATCGGTATGCTGCTGATCCTGCGCGGGCGCCCATGGGCGCATCTGGCGGGTGATTACCTGCGGCGCTACGGCGCGCGGGGCACCGGCGTCTGGACCTTTGTCGTCTCGCTGCTACAGGTGCTGCTGCCGCTGATCGGTGTCATCTTTCTGGTCGCAGCGGTCGATCTTTCGGGCATTCTTGGGGTGCGCGGCAGCATCTTCCTCGAATCCGTGCCGGCCTGGGCCTTTATCATGCTGTCGTTCCACTGGCTGGGCGAGCAGCTCTATACCAATCAGATCGAGAATGATCTGCTGCCCGTACAGGAGGGCAATCAGGCCGAGACCCGCTTTCTGATCGACATGATGGCGGTGATCCTGGTGCTGCAGGATGTTTTTGCCACCATCGAGCGGATCCAGAACATCCCGGACAGCAGTTCCGCGGTCTATGCCTTTCCGCTGATCAGCTGTGCTGCGCTGATCCTGCTGCGTCTGCACCGCATCGGGGCCAAGCAGCGTCAGGCACAGAGCGAGGAGGAGCCCGAGGAAGGCGCCATCGCCGCCGGGGCCAATCGCATCATCGCGGTGGTGCGCCGGGCGATCTACCTTCTCGGCTTTGCCGGGCCGCTGCTGGCTGCGGTGGGCTATCTCAACGCGGCCGAGGCGGTGATCTACCCGGCCATGCTGACGCTGGCGATGCTGGCGGGCTTGTTTGTCCTGCAACGGTTCTTTGCCGATCTCTACGGCTTTGTCACCGGCAAGGGTAGCGCCGCCCGCGACTCGCTCTTCACGGCGCTGATCGGCTTTGCACTGGCGCTGGTGGCGCTGCCGATGCTGGCGCTGATCTGGGGCGCGCGGGTTGCGGATCTGACGGAGCTGTGGTCGAACTTCCTCGAGGGCTTCCAGATTGGCGACACCCGTATTTCGCCCACCGCCTTTCTGACCTTTGTGACCATCTTTGCCGTCGGCTACGGTCTGACCCGGCTGGTGCAGGGCAGCCTGCGCAACGCGCTGCTGCCCAAGACCCGCATTGATGTCGGCGGCCAGAATGCCATCGTCTCCGGCATGGGCTATGTCGGGATTTTCCTGGCCGCTCTGGTGGCGATTTCGATGGCTGGTCTGGATCTGTCCTCGCTCGCCATTGTCGCCGGTGCGCTCTCTGTGGGCATCGGCTTTGGTCTGCAAACCATCGTGTCGAACTTTGTCTCCGGCATCATCCTTCTGGTCGAGCGCCCGGTGTCCAAGGGCGACTGGATCGAGGTTGGCGGCCTGATGGGCTATGTGCGCGATATCTCCGTGCGCTCCACCCGGATCGAGACCTTCGACCGCACCGATGTGATTGTTCCGAACTCGGATCTGATCACCGGCACCGTCACCAATTACACTCGCGGCAATACCGTGGGCCGGGTGATCGTGCCTGTCGGGGTCAGCTACGGCACCGACCCGCGCAAGGTCGAGGCCATCCTGATCGAGGTCGCCAAGGCACATCCGATGGTGTTGATGAACCCACCGCCATCGGTGGTGTTTCAGGGCTTTGGGGCGGACAGTCTCAACTTTGAGATCCGCGCGATCCTGCGCGATGTGAACTGGGTCCTGTCGGTGAAATCCGACATGAACTACGACATCGCCCGCCGCTTCGACGAGGCCGGGATCGAGATCCCCTTCGCCCAGCGCGATATCTGGATCCGCAACCCCGAGGCGCTGGCCGGGGCGGCGGCGGCGGCCGCGGCGCCTGAAGCTGCGCCCGACTCTGGCCCCGACTCTGGCCCCGGATCTGTTCAGGACAGCGCGGCCCGGCCATCACCGGCTGCGGCAGCGGCGCCCGCCAGCAAACGCCCCGAAACCCCGGATCTGGAGGACCTCTCCAACCGGGACGATGCAGCCGACAGCGGCGATGAAGACGGAGACGGCGATCGATGACCGACCAATTGTTCCTGACGGATGCCTATGCACAACAGGCCCCGGCGCAGATCATTGACCACACAACCGAAGGCGGGCTGGTGCTGAACCAGTCCGTCTTTTACGCAACCGGGGGCGGGCAACCGGGCGATACCGGTCATCTCAGCTGGTCCGATGGGGCAGGGGCGCACCGCCTGACCATCACCAATACGGTAAAGGGGGAGGCGGGCGCCATTGTCCTGCTGCCGGAACCTGACCAGCCGCTGCCCAGCGTCGGGCAGGAGGTGACGCAGACCCTCGACTGGGACCGCCGCCTTGGCCATATGCGCATCCATACCGCGCTGCACCTCCTCTCGGTGGTGATTCCCCTGCCGGTCTCCGGCGGCTCCATCGGCGCCGACAAGGGGCGGCTTGACTTCAACATGCCCGAGGCGCCGGAGGACAAACAGGCGCTGGAGGATGCGCTCAACGCCCTCATCAGCCGCGATCTGGAGGTCAGCGAACGCTGGATCACCGAGGAGGAGCTGGATGCAAACCCCGATCTGGTGAAAACCATGTCGGTGGCGCCGCCCCGTGGCAATGGCCGCATTCGGCTGGTGCGGATCGGCACGACGCAGGAGCAGATCGACCTGCAACCCTGCGGCGGCACCCATGTGCGCAGCACCGCTGAAATTGGTCCTATCCGCCTTGGAAAGGTTGAAAAAAAGGGCAAGCAGAACCGCCGTGTCTACCTGCATCTGGGGGCTTGAGCGCGGGCTGCAAATAAGTTTCTGCAAGAGTGAATTTTTTGCTGTTTTCGCTCTTGCAATTGCTTCCGTGATCCGTCAAAAGTCCGCCCAACGGAGAGGTGGCCGAGTGGTCGAAGGCGCACGCCTGGAAAGTGTGTAGGCGGGGAACCGTCTCCAGGGTTCGAATCCCTGTCTCTCCGCCATAACATCTAGACCAAGATGGTTTTATGACAGCCGCCACAGCATGTGGTGGCTTTTTGCGTTTCAGACCTTGCCCCCCGTGATCCATCAGCCACCTGTCAGGTCGTGGCGACCGCGGCTTGATCGACAAAATGATAGACGTCTATCAGAAAATGATATACGTCTGTCAAAACTGCCGGAAACAGATGGGCTGCAAGGATGGGAAAACCAACCCTACATGATGTCGCTGCCGCGGCCGGGGTCAGCTACGCCACGGCGGACCGGGTGCTGAACAATCGCGGCGGGGTTGCGAAAAAATCGCAGGACCGGGTGCGCGCCGCCATTGCCGAGCTGGGCTATCAGCGCGATATCACCGCCGCCAATCTGTCACGCCGTCGCCGCTACCGGTTTGCCTTTCTGCTGCCGATGGCGGGGGAGGGCTTCTTTGCCCGGCTGCATGAGCATGTCCAAAGCGAACAGACCCGCCGCGCGCAGGCGCGCCAGCAG
Organism: Phaeobacter sp. JH20_08; assembly: GCF_048056635.1. Taxonomy (NCBI): domain Bacteria; kingdom Pseudomonadati; phylum Pseudomonadota; class Alphaproteobacteria; order Rhodobacterales; family Roseobacteraceae; genus Phaeobacter; species Phaeobacter sp. JH20_08. Next base: position 165,730 of record NZ_JAYMVV010000018.1, read on the forward strand.
ATCACCATCACCCATGTGCCTGCCTTCGATGCGGCGGCGCTGGTGCGGGCGATCGAAAACTGCGCCGCCGAGGATTACGACGGTCTCTGCCTTGTGGCGGTGGAGGATCCGCAGGTTGAGGCCGCGCTGACCAGCCTGCGGGCCAGGGGTGTTGCCGTGGTCACACTGGTCGCCGACAGCCCGGAAACCACGCGGGATGCCTATGTGGGGATCGACAACCGGACCGCAGGTCGCACCGCAGGCGACCTGATGGTGCTGGCCCATCGCGGAGCGGCCTCCGAAGGGCGGGGCCGGATCCTTCCCATCACCGGCAGTCTCAGCGCCCGCGATCATGCCGACCGCTACGCCGGGTTCTGCGATGTGGTCTCGCCCGGTCTGCCGGTGCTGCCACCGCTGGAGACAGGCGACGACCCTGATGTGCTGGAACAGGCGCTGCGCCGCGCGCTTGATGCAAACCCCGACATTACCGGGGTCTACAATCTGGGTGCCGGCATTCCGGGGCTGGTCGCGGCCCTGTCGGCGACGGCACGGCAGCACCCTCCGGTGGTGATCAGCCACGAAATCTGCGCCGCGACCCGCGATGCCGTGGCGCAGGGCCTTATTGATGCGGTGATCGACCAGAAACCGGCGCAGGAAATCACCGCCGCCCTAGCGGCCCTTGTCGCGCTCAGCGACGGGCTGCCGTTCGACCCGCTGACTGGGCAGATCATTCCCGCCGTCCATTTCAAACACAACATGCCCCCGCAGCCTGCGGTCGGGCCAGAAGAGAGGGCCTGACCATGGCTGGCTATTTCGACGACATCGCAGCAATCACCTACAATCCGGATGGCGACGGGCTGGCCTATCGCCACTACAACCCCGATGAAATGATCATGGGCAAACGGATGGAAGACCACCTGCGCTTTGCCGTCTGCTACTGGCACAACTTTGTTTGGGAGGGGAACGACCCCTTTGGCGGGCAGACCTTTGATCGGCCGTGGTTCCCCGCCGATACCATGGATCTGGCGCGCATGAAGGCGGAGGCCGCCTTTGACATGTTTCGCATCCTCGGCGTGCCGTACTACTGTTTCCACGACCACGATATCCGGCCAGAAGGCGCAAGCCTCGCCGAAAGCCACAAACGCCTGAACCAGATGGGCGATGTGCTGGAACAGAAAATGGCAGATGGTGGCCCGAAACTCCTGTGGGGGACGGCCAATATGTTCTCCAACCGCCGCTATATGGCCGGCGCCAGCACCAACCCCGACCCGGATGTCTTTGCCTATTGCGCCTCCACCGTGCGCGCCTGCATGGATCTGACCCATCGTCTGAACGGCGAGAACTATGTCCTTTGGGGCGGACGCGAGGGCTATGAAACCCTGCTCAACACCGATCTGTCGCGCGAGCTGGAGCAGATGGGCCGCTTCCTGTCGATGGTGGTCGACTACAAGCACAAGATCGGCTTCAAAGGCGCGATCCTGATCGAGCCAAAGCCGCAGGAGCCGACCAAACATCAATATGACTATGACGTTGCCACCGTTTACGGCTTCCTCAAACGCTTTGGTCTTGAGGATGAGGTGAAGGTGAACATTGAACAGGGTCACGCCATCCTCGCCGGTCACAGCTTTGAACATGAGATCGCCATGGCCAACGCGCTGGGGATCTTTGGCTCCATCGACATGAACCGCAACGACTACCAGTCCGGCTGGGACACCGATCAGTTCCCCAACAACGTGCCGGAGGTGGCGCTGGCCTATTATGAAATTCTGCGCGGCGGTGGCTTTACCAGCGGCGGCACCAATTTCGATGCCAAGCTGCGCCGTCAGTCGCTGGATGCCGAGGATCTGATCGCGGCCCATGTGGGGGCCATGGACGTCTGCGCGCGGGGGCTACGCGCCGCCGCTGCCTTGCTGGAAAGTGATAGCCTTGAGGCCAAGCGCCGCGACCGTTACGCCGGTTGGACCACTGCCGAGGCGCAGGCCTATCTGGCCGAGGGCGCAACGCTGGAGGCCATCGCCGATCAGGCCGAGGCCAGGGCGCTTGATCCGCAGCCGGTCTCTGGCCGTCAGGAACAGCTGGAGGCGCTGGTCAACCGTTTCGTCTGAGGCGGCGGAACCACGGCGTAATGGGGAGAGGGCACAGATATGTATCTTGGCATTGATCTTGGCACATCGGGGCTACGCGCGCTGATGACCGATGCGGTGGGCAGGCCCGTCGCCTCGGCTGAGGCGCAGTATTGCGTGCAGACCCCCCATCCCGGCTGGTCGGAACAGGATCCCGGCGACTGGATCACAGCGCTGGATCGCGCGATGGACCAGCTGCGGGATACCCCCGGCTATGGTCAGATATGCGGCATTGCCGTGGCAGGGCATATGCACGGTGCGGTGCTGCTGGACGGCGCCGATCAGGTGCTGCGGCCCTGCATCCTGTGGAACGACACCCGTTCCGCCGCTGAGGCGGCTGAGCTGGACGCGACGGCGAAGGTCCGCGATCTGAGCGGCAATATCGTCTTTCCGGGGTTCACCGCGCCGAAACTTTTGTGGGTGCAGCGCCACGAGCCGGAGATTTTTGCCAATACGGCCAAGGTCCTGCTGCCTGCGGCCTATCTGAACCTGCATCTGACCGGGCGCCATGTGGCCGACATGTCCGACAGCGCAGGCACCTCCTGGCTGGATGTGGGGGCGCGGGACTGGTCGGAGCCCCTGCTGCGCGCGGGTCACATGCGGCGTGATCAAATGCCGGATCTGGTCGAGGGCTGCGAGCCTGGTGGTATCCTGCGTCCCGAACTGGCCGCGCGCTGGGGATTTGGCAAAGACGTGACTGTGGCCGGTGGCGCAGGCGACAATGCCGCTGCGGCCTGTGGCACCGGGGTGATGGCACCGGGGCAGGGGTTTGTCTCGCTTGGCACCTCCGGTGTGGTGCTGACCGCGCGCGACGGGTTCCACCCGGATCCGGCAACGGCGGTGCATACCTTCTGTCACGCGATCCCGGAGCGCTGGTATCAGATGGGGGTGATGCTCTCTGCCACCGATTGCCTGAACTGGCTGGGCCGGATCACCGGACGCAGCCCTGCGGATCTGACAGCAGGTCTTGGCGATCAGCTGCGCCCCCCCGGCGAGGTGACATTCCTTCCCTATCTCTCCGGGGAGCGCACGCCGCATAACTCGGCAAGCCTGCGCGGTGGGTTTCAGGGGCTGTCGGTCGCGACCACGACCGAGGATATGGCCCGCGCGGTGATGGAGGGTGTCTGCTACGGGCTGCGCGACTGTCTGGCGGCGCTGCGCAGCACCGGCGCTGAGCTGGACAGCTGTCTGGTCATCGGCGGCGGCAGCAGATCACCCTATTGGGTCAAGCTGCTGGCCACGGTGCTGGACCTGCCGCTGCATCTCCCGCAGGGGGGCGAGTTCGGCGCCGCGCTTGGTGCAGCGCGACTGGCCCGGCTGGCGGTGACAGGTGAGGATCCCGCCGAGGTTCTGACCGCGCCGCAGATCGCGCGCACGGTCACCCCCGATGCTGCCCTGCGCGATGGTTTTGACGCAGCCTATGCGACCTTTCGCCAGCGGGTCAGCGACATGATCTGAGCGCTGGTCGGCGCCTCAGGCGGCGTCACGGGGCCGGGCGAATCGTAAATCAGCCCGTGGTGGCGACAAGTTGTCTAAAATTCTCCCCATTGTTGCGCGCCATGGGACAACCCCTGCGCCCAGCGGTTCGCGTGATGGATCTGACAGAGGGCGGCTGTGCGCTCTGATGATCTGCCATTGTTTGCAGGATGGCGACAAACGGAGGTTGTTTCGCGGCGGTGACGGCAGATTCTGCGGGATCGCCCGGTGACGGCGGTCAGACCGGAAACAATCCCCGGCCTCTGGGGACGGGATCATCGGACGGCCGGGCCGGCGGATGCACGCTGATTAAGATTTTGTTCTTTTTTAGGCAGGTTTGCCCGCGTAGGGTAATCCCATGCTGCCACAGGATGAGTGGCGCTCTCTTCAAAGCTGTACCCCGAGGTGTGGCGCCCCTTTGCAATACCAAGGCAGGCTAGGGACCGGTTGCACGGCTGTGCGACCGGGGTGGTCGGGCTTTTGGACGGAGATCATGACGTGCCTTGCTTTACGCCCGGAACAACTGTTGCGACCCCTCAGGGGATCTGCGCTGTCGAGGATCTGAGCGTTGGGGACCGTGTGGTGACCCGTGACAATGGTCTGCAGCCCATTCGCTGGATCGGGCGGCGGAGGCTGGATCGCAGCGCCCTGCAGGCGGCGGCACATCTGCAACCGGTGCTGATCGCGGCAGGGTCGCTTGGCAATGGGATGCCGGAGCGGGATCTGCTGCTCAGCCCGAGCCATCGGGTGCTGATCGGCAATGACAAGACCGCATTTTATTTCGAGAATCGCGAGATACTGGTCGCGGCCAAACATCTGACCGGATTGTCCGGGGTCGATGCGGTAGAGACCACCAGCATCGACTATCTGCATTTTGTCTGTGAGGACCATCAGGTGGTCTGTGCCGACGGGGCGTGGATCGAGTGTTTTCAGCCTGCCGACCAGTCCCAGCGCGGGTTGGATCGCGCCCAGCGCGATGAGGTGCTGATGCTGTTTCCCGAGTTGCAGACACGGCCGCCGGTGCCCGGTGCGCCCCCTGCGCAGCCGTCACGCCGACGGCCGGGGTGCAAGGCGGGGGCGCAGTGGTTCATCCACTAGCCCTGTGGCCTAATCGCTTTTGAATGTCGTGCGCGCGCGGCGCCAGGCCGTCCACGCCTCGGGCGTGTCCAGATCGGTGAGCGCATGGGCCTCGGGCAGCGGCACCGGGTGAATGGTCTCTCCCTGATCCTGTGCAGCCTTTAGAACCGCGCGGGCGCCCTGATCGCCGCTAAGCTGGCCGAGCGCGGCGAAATACCGGCGGGGAAAGACCACCGGATGTCCAAACCGCTCCTGCGCCCCGGTGATTGAGCCTGTGTCTGCACCGGTTGCTGTTCCGGTCGCGCGCAGGATCCGGTCTGGCAGCGCCATAGCGCTGCCCGCGACCTGCGCCAGATCGGCTTGCGTCAACTCCGGCATATCGGCAGGCAGGATCATCACCGCCTCGTAGCTCTTGGTCAGACCTGCGATGCCTGAGCGAATGGAGGCGGCCATGCCCTCCTGCGCGTCCGGCACAAAGAGCGCTGTTGCAGCGGGGCAGGCGCGGCTGAGCAGCTGGGCTCTTGGGTGGGGTGCGGCTGGCAAGGTGACATAGGTGTCCTGCCCGGTGCCAAGGGCCGCCCCGCAGATCCGGGCCAGAAGCGGTGTTCCGTCGATCTCCTCCAGCAATTTGTCACGCCCGCGCATCCGCGAGGCGCTGCCGGCAGCGAGGATCAGAATGGCGATGGCGGTCATATCTGTCGCCTCCCTGGCGTGGTGCCGCGCTGTCGGAAGCCTCCGGCGGGGATATTTAGGGCCAGAAGAGGAGAGGGGTCCAGAAAAAGTGACAGGGCAGGTCAGTGAGGCTGACATAATGTTTCGCGTGCGAAACATTGGGGCCGGGGCAGGACCCATCTGTTGCGCGAAAGCGGCGGCCCGGCGCGCGCTGACATGGCAACACTGGGGGAGACGGGTCAGAAGTATTGACCCGCCTGCTGCTGTCAGCCGCGCATCCGGGCACCGTCGGCATCAAACAGCGGCCTGGTGATCAGTCGGGCCTTGTGCATCTTGCCCAGGATCTCGATCTCGACCGCCAGACCCTCTTCAGCGCGGTCGGTGGGGACAAAGCCCAGTGCGATGGATTTCTGCGCGTGGTGGGAGTAGCCGCCGGAGGTGCAGAAGCCCACAACTGCGCCGTCCAGCCAGATCGGCTCATAGGCAGTTACATCGGCGTCGTCAGCCTCCACTTCAAAGGCGCAGAGCCGGCGGGCTGGCGGTGTGTCGCGTCCGGCCTCAGCCGCGGGGCGGCCAATGAAATCAACGGGTTTCTTGAAGGAGATAAAGCGGTCGAGGCCGGTTTCCGCCGCCGTGTAATCGGGGGAGAATTCGCGCAGCCAGGAGCCGAAGAACCTGTCGAGCCTGAGCGACATCATCGCCCGCATGCCGAAGGGCTTCATGCCGTGGGGCTGGCCAGCAGTCCACAGCGCATCCCACAGGGCACGCTGGCTGGGCAGGTCGCAGTAGATTTCATAGCCCAGATCCCCGGTATAGCTGACCCGCTGCACGATGCAGTCGGCCATGCCCACGGTCAGGCGGCGCACCTCCATGAAGCGCATGTCCGAGATGTCTTGCCTTGTGCAGGCTTGCAGGACCGCGCGCGCGCGGGGGCCTGCGATCTGGAAGCCTGTGCGGGTGTCGGAGATGTTTTCCAGCTGAACGCCCGCGTCCAGGTTCTGCAGGAACCAGCGCATATGATAGGCCTGCGCGCCGTAAGAGGCGGTGAGCTGGAACTCGTCCTCGGACAGGCAGGAGATGGTGAAGTCGCCGATCAGGCGACCCTTGGGCGACAGCATCGGTGTCAGCGACAGGCGGCCCGGCTGTGGCACCCGACCGGCCATGATGCGGTCGAGCCAGGCGCGGGCGCCGGCGCCTTTGACCAGGTATTTGCCGAAATTGTGGACCTCGTTGATACCGACGTTTTCGCGCACGGCTTTGACTTCGCGTGCGGTGGCCGTGAATGCGTTGGAGCGGCGGAAGGAGGGAGTTTCATAGCGCGGCTCGTCGCCTGTGGCGAAGTAGTTCGGCACCTCCAGCCCGTATTGCGCGCCCCAGACCGCGCCCATGCCATCGAAGATGTCATACATCGGGGTGCTGCGGAACGGGCGGGCGCCAGGCAGCTCCTCGTTCGGGTAGGCGATGGAGAAGCGTTTCTGATAGTTTTCAATAACTTTGGGCCGAGTATAGCCCGGAGTGATCCAGCCGCCGAAACGGGCGCAGTCCATTGCGAATGTATCGCGCTCGCATTCGCCCTCGACCATCCATTGCGCCAGCATCAACCCGACGCCGCCGCCCTGGCTAAAGCCGGCCATGACGGCGCAGGCTGACCAGTAGTTGCGCATCCCCGGCACCGGGCCGACCAGCGGGTTACCGTCGGGGGCAAAGGTGAAGGGGCCGTGGATCACCGATTTGACGCCTGCGCGTTCGAGCGCCGGGAAGCGTTTGTAGGCGAAGGCGATGCTGTCCTCGATCTTGTCGAAATCATCGGGCAGCAGTTCATGGCCGAAGTCCCATGGCGTGCCATCGACGGCCCAGGGTTTGCAGGGCTGTTCATAGAAGCCGATGCAGAGGCCGCGGCCTTCCTGACGGAGGTAGCTTTCGCCGGCCGGGTCCATCACATGCGGATGCTCGCCCCCTGCATTGATGATTTCGGCGATCTCCGGCACCTCGTCGGTGACGATATATTGATGCTCCATCGGGTGCAGGGGCATGTAGATGCCTGCCATGGCGCCCACCTCGCGCGCCCAGAGGCCGCCGGCGTTGACGATATGTTCGGCGTGCACTGTGCCCTTGTCTGTGACCACATCCCAGCTGCCATCGGGGCGCTGGCTGGTCTCGATCACCTTGCAGTGGGTTTCAATCGTGGCGCCGCCCATGCGCGCGGCGCGGGCATAGGCGTGGGTGGTGCCGGAGGGGTCGAGGTGGCCATCGAGCGGGTCATACAAACCGCCGATGATGCCGTCGATATTGGTGACCGGGGCGATTTTCTTGATCTCCTCGGGAGAGATGATCTCGGTTTCCAGCCCCATGAACCGGTGCTTGGCGCGCTCCGCCTTCAGCATGTCGAAACGTTCCTGGTTGTCCGCGAGGGTGACGCCGCCGACATGGTGCAACCCGCAGGACATGCCGGTGATCTCCTCCAGCTCCTTGTAGAGCTTGATGGTGTAGCCCTGCAGCGCCGCCATGTTGGTGTCGCCGTTCAGCGTATGGAAGCCGCCCGCCGCGTGCCAGGTGGAGCCTGAGGTCAGCTCCGAGCGTTCCAGCAGCAGGACATCGGACCAGCCGAGCTTGGTCAGGTGATAGAGCACCGAGCACCCCACAACGCCGCCACCGATCACCGCTACCCGTGTTGTCGTCTTCATCTTGCATCCCCCACTGGCTGTTTGCGGTTATTCTGGACAGATGTGTTTAGTAGTCCAGCAAAAACGCGACATCAGCCGTCGGGATTGAGCGCTGCGAGGACGAACCGGGCGTCAGCCGTGGGGCGCTGCATCAAAAAAAGCCGCCACCCGGTGGGGCGGCGGCCTGATGATGCGGGGGCGCGGTTGCGTTATTGCAGCGGGCGGATTTTCAGCTCCGTCACGCGGTTGCCGTCGCGCGCGGTGACCTCAAAGCGGAAATTATGGAAGGAAAAGACCTGCCCCACGACGGGGATTGTCTGCGCCTCGTGAATGACCAGACCGGCGATTGTGTTGGCCTCGTCATCGGGCAGCGACCAGTCGGTTGCGCGGTTGAGATCGCGAATGGTGGTGGCGCCATCGACCAGATAGTTGCCGTCGCTGGTTTTCTTCACCACGGTTTCCTCATCCGGGTCGAATTCATCGGTGATCTCGCCGACGATTTCCTCAAGGATGTCTTCCAGGGTGATCAGGCCCTGTAGGGTGCCGTATTCATCGACCACCAGCGCAAAATGGGTGCGTGCGCGCAGGAACTGGCGCATCTGTTCATCCAGTGTGGTGGTTTCCGGGACGAAATAGGGCGGTTTGGTCACGCTGGTGATATTGAAGTTGCGCAGCGAGGCGGCATCGCCGTCGGGGCCGCCGATCTGGGCGTACATCTCCCGCAGAAGATCCTTGGCATGGAGCACGCCTATGATGTTCTCCGGCTCGTCCTTGAACACCGGCAGGCGGGTGTGCGGCGAGGTCAGACATTGTTCGAGGATCTTCTGTGGCTCAAGGCTGGCGTCGATCATCTCGATATTGGAGCGGTGCAGCATGATTTCCTCGACAAAGCGGTCGGAGAGATCAAGGGCGCCAAGGATCCGGTCTCGGTCTTCCTTTTCGACCACACCTTCGGAGTGACCAAGGTGCAGGGCGCCGGCGATTTCCTCGCGGACGGCCATGATGTGGCTGTTGGGGTCGATGCGTACGCCAAACAGGCGCAGCACACCGCGCACCAGAAGGCGGACGGCCCCCACCACGGGGGCCAGCAACGTGACCAATATGCCAATCGGAGGGGCAACGGCGGCGGCGGCTTTCTCGGCATTGGAGATGGCGTAGGTCTTGGGCAGGACCTCGGCAAAGATCAGCACCAGAAGGGTCATGACCAGGGTGGCCAGCGCGACACCGCTTTCGCCCAAGGCGCGGGTGAACAGCGCGGTGGCCAGCGAGGTGGCGAGGATATTCACCAGGTTGTTGCCCAAGAGGATCGAGCCGATCAGCCGTTCGCTGTCTTCGGTGATCGCCAGTGCACGTTTGGCGCCGTTGGAGCCCTTGTCGGCCTGCGAACGCAGCTTGCCCCGCGAAGAGGCTGTCAATGCGGTCTCGGAGCCAGAGAAAAACCCCGACAGAACCAGCAGAAAGACAATTGCGCCGGCGGTGGTCCAGAAGGTGGAATCGACAAAGGTCGTGGTGCTGTCCATCAGAGTCCCGAAAGAAATGTTGTGATCCCCATGGTTATGGGGTGCCGACCGCTCTGTCGCAAGGGGGGAGGTGGCACGCTCGCGCCGTGCGGGAGCTATTCTGTTCCCGACAGGTCGGTTTTACCCGGTGGGGCGGGGTGATCGGCAGCCCCGGCAGGGCGGGCCAGCGGGTGATGGTCCAGCACCAGCTCGCTCAGCCGGGCGTCCAGCACATGGGTGTAGATCTCGGTGGTGGCAATATCGGCATGGCCAAGCAGTGCCTGGATCGCCCGCAGATCGGCGCCATTGGTCAGAAGATGCGTGGCAAAGGCGTGGCGGAGGGTATGGGGCGACACCGCTTCGGGCGCGATGCCCCCGGCGACGGCAAATTCCTTGATCAGCAGATAGAACCGGTGCCGGGTCAGATGGCCGGATTTGCCACGCGACGGGAACAGGAAACGCGAGGGGGCAGCCCCTTTGGCAACGGCGGCCTCCTCAGCGGTGTCGCGTGCGGTAAGCCAGGCCGCCAGCGCATCGCGGGCCGGCGGCGACAGCGGCACCATGCGTTCCTTGCCGCCCTTGCCCAGCACCAGCAACATGCGCGGATCGCCCCGCGCAGCCGCCACCGGCAGGCCAACCAGCTCGCTCACCCGCATGCCGGTGGCATAGAGCAGCTCCATCAGGCAGGTGTTGCGCAGCCGGTCGGCGGTGCTGCGGCCGGACTGGCGGGCGGCATAGAGCAGCCGGTCGACCTCGATCACCTCAAGGGTCTTGGGCAGCGCCTTCTGGCGTCCCGGCCCCTTGATCTGGATCGCGGGATTGTCGCTGCGCCAGCCTTCGTCAAAGGCAAAGCGGTAGATCTGCTTGATCGCGGAGAGGCGGCGGGCGCGGGTGGCGCGGGCCAGCCCTTCGGCGTCGCAGGAGATCAGATAGGCCTCGATATCATCGCGGGAGGCCCTGCCAAAACCGAGGTTTTTATGGGCAAGCCAGCTGGCGACATCCTTCAGATCGCGGCCATAGGCCAGCAAGGTGTTGCGCGCCGCACCGAGATCGGCGGCCTGCGCATCCAGAAAGGTGGAGATCCATTGCAGATCATCCTGCGGGGCATGGGCGGGGCTGCTCATCGGGGAGGGGCCATGGCGGCGGGCCTAACGGCGGTTCAGCAGCAGCAGCTGCAAGGCGGCGCGGCGGGCGGTATCCTCCAGTCCGACGGCGCGGAAGGTTGCCAGCGCATCGGTGAGATCGCCGAGATTGCCCTCGGCGCCCTGGGCAAAGAGTTGCATCGCGCGCAGGATCGATTCGCCGAGCTGGCCATTGTCCAGCAGGCGCTGAAGTTTGCGGGGGGCAGCACTTTCGGGGGCAAAGGCGGCGGCGATCGCCTGCTCAAGACCGCTATGTGCCAGCTCGGCCGTGGGCACGCCCTGCGCCACCGCCGCGACAAATGCGGCGTGGCCCTTCAGATCCGGCAGGCTGTGGGAGGCGGTTTCATAGGTCGGGGCCAGCAGGCGGATGCGCCAGGCCAGCTGTGCGGCGCTGCCCTCCAGCGGGATCCGCGCCAGCCGGTCGGCAAAAAGATCGGCAAAGGCGGTTTCGATCTCAGCGGTGCGCATGGCCTGCCAGACCTTTGGCAGGGTCTTGCTGACGGCCTCGGCGCTGCCGGTTTCGAGTGCGGTTTCAAAGCGTTGCAGCGCCGCAACCCGGTCCCAGATGCCGCCGGACGCCGCGGGGGCGCGTTCGGAGTAGAGCCCCAGCAGATGATTGGGGTTCAGCGCGCCGATGCGGGTCAGCCGTTCAGCCGCTTCCAGCTGCGCCTTCCAGCCGGCGATATCGCGCAGATCTGCCGCTGCAAACGCGCGGGGCAGATTGGCGGTCGGGCGGCGTTCTCCGATGGTTTCATACAGGCGGAAGGTCAGCGGATCCGGCGATTTGGGTGCTCGCAGGGGGGCGGCATCCTCGAACACATCGGGGTTGAGGAAGCGGTCCAGAAGGTCGAGCTGGCGGCTGTCGACCAGTTCAAGCGCATGGGCGGCCTCCAGCAGCAGCGCGGCGGTCGGCCAGTCGCCGAGCCGGGCGGCGCAGAAGATGCGGGCGGCGTAATCGGGCGCCAGATGCGGCTGTTCCTGCAGGGCACGGCAGGCGGTCTGCTCGTCACCGGTCAGCAGGGTGGCGTCGAACCAGCGCTTGAACCGGGCGGTGCTGCGGGTGGGGCCTGCCTGTTCGGCCAGGGCCTGCGCCGGGTCCGGGGCGCCAAGATCCATCAGCCGGTCCAGCCGCGCCAGCAGCAGCGTCTCGCCGCCCTCGGCAGGCGGGCGGGTTTCCGACAGCAGCAGGGTGAACATCAGCGACTGCATCGCCGGGGAGTTGCGCACAGGCACGGCGGCCAGCAGGGTGGCCAGCTCCTCGGCGCTGCTGCCGCGCCACAGGTCGACAGGCAGTCCGGTGGAGGCGGGTTTGACAAGGCCGACGGGCGCAACAAGGCTGGCGAGCGGCGTCACGGTGACCTCGGGGCGTCGGGCAGACCCGGCGACGGGTGGTTCCAGCAGAACGGTGCCGGGCAGCCCTGCATCCGGCGCCGGCGTGGCCAGCCAGTCGATGGCGGCGAGCGGATCATCCGGTTTTGCGGCCCGGCTGCCCGGTCGCGGCGTCTTGGCCGCGGGGGGCGTGGTTGATGGGGGGGTGGCAGCGGGTGCGGGGGGGCGCGTGGTCGCGGGCGATTGTGCCGGGGCCGAAGCGGCAAGGCCAACGCCGACCGCCACCCCGAGGCTCAGCGTCAGGGGGCGGGTCAGAGACGCGATCTGCGCCAGTCGCTGGGTGATCAGGGCGGGGGCGGCCTCGCATTCCCTGCCCGAGGGAGAGCGCGCAGGGGCCGACTCACCGCGCCGTTTTCTAGTCGGCATTCAGAACCACCGGTTTGCGGACCTCGGAGGTGGGGGCGTCGAAATCCGCCCCGAACCACGGCCCGACATAGGCATAGATCACCAATCCGATCGCTGCCAGTATAACTAAATAAAGTAGGTATTTGATCAATCGCCCCATGGGTGTCCCGCTGACTGCTTCTTTGGCTTTTGTGCAAGTTATATATGGCCTTTTTAGCAATATCACGTCATTCACTGAAGAATGAGCGAAAAAGAGCAAACACTCAGTGGCGCGGGTGACCGCCGGGTGCCCGGAGCGCTGAAGAAGACCATCGTCATGGTGGGGATGATGGGGGCAGGGAAAACGGCCGTGGGCCGGGCCCTTGCTGCCCGTCTGAAGGCCCCGTTTCTGGACAGCGATCACGAAATCGAGGCCGCGGCCAACCGCACCATTCCCGAAATCTTTGCCCGCGATGGCGAGCCGTTCTTTCGGCAGAAGGAGCGCCAGGTCATCCGGCGTCTTCTGGATGAGGAGCGTGGCGTGCTGTCCACCGGCGGTGGTGCGTTCCTGGCCGAGGAAAACCGCAGGATCATCTCCGAACGCGGGGTTGCGATCTGGCTGAATGCGGATCTTGAGGTGCTGTGGAACCGGGTCAAACACCGCGACACGCGGCCCCTGCTGCGCACCAAGGATCCCCATGCGACGCTGTCGGCGCTCTATCATGAACGGGTGCCTTATTATGCGCAGGCGGATCTGACCGTGGTGTCGGACGGGCAGGCGTCGATAGATGAAATGGTGAACCGGGTGATCGAGGCGCTGCGCGCCCGCCCGGACGTGCTGGAGTGGATATGATGGTGCAGTTCAGCTTGGAACGGGTTGTGCATGTCGACCTGGGCGAGCGGGCCTATGACGTGGTGATCGGGCCGGATCTTCTTGCGGATGTGGGCGCGCGGCTGCAACCATTGCTGCGCCGTCCGAAAGTGGCGGTGCTGACCGATGAGACGGTGGCTGCCCATCATCTGGAGGCCTTGCAGGCCGGGCTGGCGGAGGCGGGGATCGAGATGGCGGCGCTGGCGCTGCCCCCCGGAGAAAGCACCAAGGGCTGGCCGCAGTTCAGCCGCGCGGTGGAATGGCTGCTGGAGCAGAAGGTCGAGCGCAATGACATCGTCATCGCCTTTGGCGGCGGGGTCATCGGCGATCTGGCCGGGTTTGCGGCGGCTGTGTTGCGCCGCGGGGTGCGGTTTGTGCAGATCCCGACGTCGCTGCTGGCGCAGGTCGACAGCTCCGTCGGCGGCAAGACCGGCATCAATGCGCCGCAGGGCAAGAACCTGATCGGGGCCTTTCATCAGCCCTCGCTGGTGCTGGCGGATACCGCGCTGCTGAGCACGCTGACGCCGCGCGATTTTCTGGCCGGCTATGGCGAGGTGGTCAAATACGGGCTGCTGGGGGATGCGGCGTTTTTCGACTGGCTGGAGGCGCAGGGGCCGACATTGGCGGCCGGTGCGCGCGCGGCACGGGTGGAGGCGGTGACCCGCTCGGTGCAGATGAAGGCCGATATCGTGGTGCGTGACGAGACCGAACAGGGCGACCGCGCGCTGCTTAATCTTGGCCATACCTTCTGTCATGCGCTGGAGGCGGCCACCGGATATGGTGACCGGCTGCTGCATGGCGAAGGGGTGGCGATCGGCTGCGCGCTGGCGTTTGAGCTCTCGGCGCGGTTGGGCCTGTGCAGCCAGGAGGACCCCAGCCGGGTGCGGGCGCATCTGAAGGCGATGGGGATGAAGACCGACCTCGCCGATATCCCCGGCGACCTGCCGGATGCCGAGGCGCTGCTGGCGCTGATGGGGCAGGACAAGAAGGTGGTCGATGGCCAGCTGCGGTTCATTCTGGCGCGCGGCATCGGCCATGCTTTTGTCACCGGGGACGTGCCGCCGGAGGCTGTGCTGGAGGTGCTGCGGGAGGCGCTGGCGCAGCGGTGACGGCCTGAGGGGCGGCGCTGGCCCAGACCCTGATCCCGACGTGACGGCGCGCTGCTCGGCACGCCGTTCAACTGACGACAGCCCCTGCCATGGCGGGGGCTGTGTCATATGCCGGATGAGGATCTGGCCTGGCTGGCCTGAGGATCAGGCGACCCAGGATTCGTCGTCGTCAACGCCAGCTTCGATATCTGCGGCGTCATGCTCGGCGGCGGCGGCCATCTGCGCCGCCATCTCCGCGTCGCTGTGCTCCTCCTGCGTTGAGGCGGGGGCTGCTGTGCCTTCCAGCTGAAAGGCGCCGATCATCGTGTTCAGCTCGCGTGCCTGCTGGAACAGCTGCGTGGCCGAGGCGGTGGTCTCCTCGGTCATGGCGGCATTGGTCTGGGTCATCTGTTCCATCTCGCCGACGGCGTGGTTCACCTCGCTCAGCTGGGTCGACTGGGTCTCCAGCCCCTTTGCAATCGAGACGATCAGTTCGGAAATCGCGCTCACCTGGGTGCTGACCTCGGACATGGCGCTGCCGGCAGAGCCGACGAGGCTGGATCCGGTATTGACCTGTGCCGAGCTGCGGGCGGTGATTTCGTCGATCTGCGACACCGCATCGGAGCAGCGCTGTGCCAGCCGCTGCACCTCGCTGGCGACCACCGCGAATCCGCGACCGGCCTCACCAGCGCGCGCCGCCTCGACACCGGCATTGAGCGCCAGCAGATTGGTCTGGAAGGCGATATCCTCGATCACCTTGGTGATCTGGGAAATCTCGTCGGAGGAGGCGCGGATCTCCTCCATCGCGGTCACCGTTTTCTGAACGATCTCTTCGCAATCGTTGACCTTGTCCTGAGTGGTGCCGGCGATGGTCTCGGCCTCCTTGGCGTTGCTGGCGGATTCGCCAACGCTGGTGGTGATCTCGTTCATGGCATGGGTGGAGCGTTCGAGCGCGGCGGCCTGCGATTCGGTGCGCCGGGACAGATCATCCATATTGGCGGCAATGGTCTGGCTGTCGTCGCCAACCGACAGGGCGGCGCTGCGGACGGTGCTCATGGCATCCTGTAGCGAGGCGGCCAGTTCGTTGAAATCCATGCGCAGGCTTTTGAAATCTTCGGGGAAATGGTCTTTCAGACGGTAGACCAGCACCTTGTTGCTGAGTTGGCTCAGCGCTTCTGCGATGGCGTCGGAGACCAGTTTCTGTTCGGCCATTGCGCGGTCCAGATGATCATCGGCCGCGCGTTTTTCGAGGGCGTGACCGCGCAGGATTTCGGCCTGTCGCGCGATATTGCCGATCTCGTCCTTGCGCGATTTGCCGGAGATGTCGATCTCCAGCTCACCGGAGCTGATCCGCTCCAGCGCGGTGGTTACCATCCGCACCCCGCCTGCGATATCGCGGGCCATCACCAGCGCGCCAAGGCTTATCGCCACGATCACAAAGGAGAGGCCAGCCAGCGTCTGGTAGAAGGCATTGTTGTTGAACCTGTCGAAAGCCTCGAAATCGGCCATCAGCTGATCGCGGATCTCGGTTTCGACCTCTTTGACAATCTCAATCGCGTTGGTGGCGATCTCGAACCACTCCTCGGCGGTCAGGTCCTGAGGGGTGCGACCGGCGAGCACATCCGACCGGATATTCGCAAAGGTCTGATAGGTTTCGCCTGCGGCCTGCCCGTCAAAAAGCTCGACGCTTTCGCTGTCGGACAGCTCATGGAAAACGCGCATGCGTTCTTTTGACTGCATATAGGAAATGAGCATCCGTGATTGCAGGTTTTCGGTCCAGCCATTGGCGAAGCCCTGGGCACCGACCGCACGCTGGATGCCATAGGCGTCTTTGGCCATCTGAAAATAGGTAAAGGCCATCGCACGCTCGGCCAGTTCGGTGTCGTGGACCAGCACCTCAAAGGCAAGGGCGGTTTCCAGCAGGTGGAGGTTCAGTTTGCTGTAGAATTCGACCGCTTCCGGCGCGCTGATGGCCCGATCCGCGATCTTGAGGCGCATGTCATCCAGGGCTTCCAGCTCGTCATGGGCGAGACTGACGAAGACACGCGTGTTGTCGTGCAGCTGTGACAGATCGGCGGTTTCGATCACCTCCAGCATATGCTCGCGCAACTCCTGCGATGTCTGGCGCTGGGTTTCCAGCCGGGCAGGGAGCGCGGTCGCCTCGGTGGAGAGGAACTCCGCAGACATGCCGCGCTCCAGCTGTAGATTATGAACCAGCTCGCTCGCGGTCAGCATGATGTCCCGGGTCAGCGTGGTGTCGAAACTCGCCCGTTTGTTCAGCGTGTACAGCACCGCGCCGGATATCCCGATAATAATAAGGAGAGGCAACCCGATGAGGGTCATAATCTTTGCCCGGATGGACATACGCTGCAACAGTCGGCTGATCATACTCTACGCTCCGGCTTAACGTTATCGGTCCGCAAAACCGTAGGTTCGAGGTGCTAATAGAATATGTATTTTATCGCCCGATAGAGATTTTAGATAAAAGATGAATTCAAAATCGCCTTGTTTTGCTGGTTATTGGCTGGGATCAATCGCCGCCGCTATCGCTATGGGAACTAAGGGTTTTGCAAAAAAAAATGCGCAGACCGATGGAGGTCTGCGCAGGAAAAACACCAGTCGACCGGGCTTTTGGCGCCGGTTCGTGACTGTGATTCGCCTTTAGAACGGGATCTCGTCATCGTCGATATTATGCGATGCGCCGCCCTGGTTGCCGCCGCCGAAGCCGCCGCCCTGACCGCCGCCGCTGGGGCCGCTGTCGTAGCCACCGCCGCCGCCATAGCTGCCGCCGCCCTGACCGCCACCATAGCCGCTGCCACCACCCTGGCCGCCTTCGTTGCGGCCATCAAGCATGGTCAGCGTGCCGCCGATGCCCTGCAAGACCACCTCTGTCGAGTAGCGGTCCTGGCCGCTCTGGTCCTGCCATTTGCGGGTTTGCAGCTGGCCCTCGATATAGACCTTGGAGCCTTTGCGCAGATATTGTTCTGCCACGCGCACCAGACCTTCGGAGAAGATCGCGACCGAATGCCATTCGGTTTTTTCGCGACGCTCGCCGGTGTTGCGGTCTTTCCAGGTCTCGGAGGTTGCGATCCGCAGGTTGCAGACCTTGCCGCCGTTCTGGAAACTGCGCACTTCGGGATCACGGCCGAGGTTGCCGATCAGGATTACTTTGTTGACTGAGCCTGCCATGGGTCTGTCCTCTTGGTCTGGTCGTTCGGAGTCGCGAAAATCAGCAAAAGCCGGGTGGTCTACCCCTCCAGCTCAGCGGTTTCGGCGGGCCCCGTCGGGGTATGAAATCTGTCCGGTCCGAATCTGGTCGCGCCGGGTTGGCGGCCACACTACCGCTCCGGGTCGCCACATGAAAGTCGGCTGGCGGCGATATCTGAGGTCATCCTCATATTTTGCGCGAGAGGCGCCCGCATCACCGGCCGCAGCCGCAGGAAACGCGAAGGTTCTTTTCTTTTTAGTCAATCCGGATATAGTTTCGCGCAATCCAGGATACGGAAAAACAGGGACAGGGCAGGGCGTTTTATGCGTAGGCTGTTGGTGGGGGTCACGCTGGCCGGTGTTGTATCGGGCCAGATGGCAATGGCAGATATGTTCAGCACAAAGAGCCAGCGCAAGCTGTTTGCCTCGCACGCGCGGGTTCTGGATGAGCGCGCTGCCGGGCAGTACAAGAATTCGATCCGCCTGCAACCGCCCACCATCCATACGCCCTCCAAACACGGCAGCCTGCCGTATAGTGGCAAATATCGGGGCCAGTATCTGAACATTGCGCGGGCCGCGGCGCAGAAACACGGCGTGCCGGAGGATCTGTTTCTGCGACTGGTGCAGCAGGAAAGCGGCTGGAACCCGACGGCAAAATCCCACAAGGGCGCGCTGGGGCTGGCACAGCTGATGCCCGCCACCGCCAAGGCGCTGGGGGTGGATGCCACCGATCCCAGGCAGAACCTGGAAGGTGGCGCGCGCTATCTCGCCCGGCAGTACCGCAAGTTCGGATCCTGGCGGCTGGCGCTGGCGGCCTATAACGCAGGCCCCGAAGCGGTGCGCAAACATGGCGGTGTGCCGCCCTACCGCGAGACCCAGAACTACGTGAAGAAGATCTGGGGCAGCTAAGCCCCTCCGGCAGGGGATCGCGCCAGAGTGACCGTCGCGCAGCAGCCTGACCACGCCGAGCCTGCGCGCTTGGGGGCGCAATTGACCGGGGGTCTGCGTGTTTTGTCTGTTTGAAATCTGAGCTTCAAATCTGAAATTCTACGCAGTTTCGGCAGCAGCTTGCCGATTGTCCGGGGGATCGGCATTAATGCGCTGATAATCTTCCTTAATGCCGCGTTAACTCCGTCTGGTTGCCAGAAAGTTGCCTTAATCTCTTGGCAACTAATCGGAAGCTTCAGAAGAGGAATATCCCGGTGTCTTTCAAACGCTTCGACGAACGCCTGAACCAGATGCAATGGCAGCCCCAGTCCGGCCCGTCGCCGCAGATCGTTGACAGTGTGATTGCCGACCGCGCGCCGCTGGCGATCCGCGGCGTGGAGTTCACGCTGGCGGGCGCCATTCTGGGCATCCTGATCGGTGTCGGCCTCAAGGGGATCTATACGCCCGGCGCGCCCTGGGGACCCAATACCGGCCAGATCGGGCTGCTGATCGGCGGCGCCTCTCTCGCCGGGGCGGCGGCCTCTATTGCGCTGGCCGCCTATGCCGTGCTGCGCCGCCACGATATGCCGCGACTGATGCAGTTTGCCTCGATGAACCTGCTGATCATCGTGATGCTGCTGCTGGGCTGATCGTTTCGCAGCGGCCTGGCCGCCGATCACTCGGCGGCGATTTTGATCACCGGTTCCATCTGGGCCAGTTCGGCATCGTCGAGATGGCATTTCACCTGATGGCCCCCCGCAAGGGTGCGGACCGGCGGAACCTCGCGTTCGCAGAGCCCATCGGCCACCTTCGACTTCCAGCGGCAGCGGGTCTGAAACGGGCAGCCGGGCGGCGGGTTCATCGCCGAGGGAATATCGCCTTCCAGCACGATATGGCGTTTCTCAACCGAGGTATCGGCGATCGGCACGGCGCTCAGCAGCGCCTCCGTATAGGGGTGATAGGGCGGGGCAAAGACCTGATCGGTGGTGCCCAGTTCCACCACATGGCCGAGATACATCACCATCACCCGGTCGCTGAGATAGCGCACAATGCTGAGGTCGTGGGAGATGAACAGGAGCGTTGTCTTCTCCTTGCGCTGGATTTCCATCAGAAGATCGGTGACCGCCGCCTGCACCGAGACATCCAGCGCCGAGACCGGCTCATCCGCCACCACGATGCGGGCGCCACCGGCAAAGGCGCGGGCAATGCCGACGCGCTGTTTCTGCCCGCCTGACAGCTGGCGCGGCATCCGGTCGGCAAAGGCCCGCGGCAGCTTGACCAGATCCAGCAGCTCCAGCATCCGCTCCCGGCGCGCCGCCGTGCTGTCGCCGATGCCAAAGATTTCCAGCGCCCGCATGATCTGACGGCCCACGGTCATCGAGGGGTTCAGCGTGTCGAACGGGTTCTGAAACACCATCTGCACATCGGACACCGTGCGGGTGTCGCGCTGTTCGATCGGGGTGGCTTCGATATTCTTGCCATCCAATTCGATGGCGCCATCGGTCGCGGTCTCCAGCCCCATCAGCACCTTCGCAAAGGTGGATTTGCCGCAGCCGCTCTCGCCGACGATGGCCAGGGTCTCACTCTCTCGGGCCTCGAAACTCAGGGTTTCATTGGCCTTCACCACCTTGCGCGCGCCGCTGTCAAACAGCGCATTGGCCGAGACCTCGTAATATTTGCGCAGATTGTCGATTTTCAGGACCACCTTGCCGACCTCGGGTTTTTCCTTTTGCACAGCGGCGGCAATCGGGGCGTTCCAGTCGATTTCATCATGGCGCAGACAGCGGGTGTGGTGGCGGTCGTTGCCATGGACGGCTGCCATCGGAATATCCTGGGCATCACAGCGCCCGGCCACGAAATAGTCACAGCGCGGGCCAAAGTTGCAGCCGGGCGGGCGTTCGTGGGGCAGCGGGAAATTGCCGGGGATCGCCACCAGCGGGCGGGCATTCTTATCCGCGCCGGGCAGCGGGATCGAGCGGAACAGCGCCTGGGTATAGGGATGCTGCATCTCGTCGAACACATCATGGATGGAGCCGCGCTCCACCGCCTCGCCGGAATACATCACACAGAGCCGGTCGCAGGTTTCCAGCACCAGCCCGAGGTTGTGGCTGATGAACAGCATTGAAGTGCCGTATTTCTTGCCCAGATCCTTCACCAGCTCGACCACGGCGGCCTCCACCGTCACGTCGAGCGCGGTGGTCGGCTCATCAAGGATCAGCAGCGCCGGTTTCGACATCAAGGCCATGGCGATCACGATACGCTGCTGCTGGCCGCCCGACAGCTGATGCGGAAAGGAATTCAGCATCCGCTCAGGGTCGGGAAGGCGGACATCGCTCACCACCTCCAGCGCGCGCCGATAGGCCTCTTCCTTGCTGACGCCCTCGTGGATCATCGGCACTTCCATCAGCTGCTTGCCGATCTTCATCGCCGGATTGAGCGAGGCCATCGGCTCCTGATAGATCATCGCGATCTCATTGCCGCGCACATCGCGCAGCTCTTCGGCGCTCATTTCCGCCAGATTGCGGCCCTTGAACTTGATGGAGCCGCCGGTGATGCGGCCGTTCTTGCCCAGATCCTGCATCACGCCAAGCGCCACTGTGGATTTGCCGCAGCCCGATTCCCCGACCAGCCCCACCGCCTCGCCGGGCTGCACGGTGACGGAGAAATCCATCACCGCCGGAATTTCGCGCAACCGGGTGAAAAAGGAGATCGACAGCTTGTCGATTTCCAGGATCGGGCCGTCATAATCTGCCAGTTTGTTCATCATCTTATCTCCCTGTTGGAGCTGGAAGGGTGGTCTGCCCTTCTTCTGGCCCCAAAATATCACGGGGGTCCGGGGGCTGGCCCCCGGTCCGACCGGTTCGGATCAATCGCGCAGGCTTTCTTCGCGCAGGCCATCGGCCAGGAGGTTCAGCCCCAGAACCAGGCTCAGCAGCGCCAGCGCCGGCGGCAGCGGCGGGTGCAGGTAGACCGACAGCAGCTTGCGCCCGTCGTTGATGGTGCTGCCCCAGTCAGGGCTTTCCGGTGGCAGGCCCAGTCCGAAAAAGCCCAGCGTGCCGAGGAGGATGGTGGTATAGCCGATGCGCAGGCAGAAATCGACGATCAGCGGCCCGCGCGCATTGGGCAGGATTTCCCACAGCATGATGTACCAGGGCCGTTCCCCCCGGGTCTGGGCGGCGGCGACATAGTCGCGGGTTTTGATGTCCATGGTGAGCCCGCGCACGATGCGGAACACTGTGGGCGAATTGACAAAGACTACCGAGACAAAGACCACCAGAATACCGCCCGGCACGTCAAAGAGATCGAGCGGCCAGAAGGTGATCTTGGATCCCGCCTCATTGATCAGCGACAGATAGCCCAGCAGGCCCGGGATCAGCACGACGGCCAGCCAGAGCGCGCTGTGCTGCGGCCGGGTGCGGAAGCGCGAGTGGATCAGCACCCCGACAAAGATCAGCGGAAAGGCAAAGAGCACCACGGCGATATATTGCGGCAGCCCGGTTGCGATGATCTCCGGGGTGACCAGCAGGTAGAACAGCAGGATCACCGGGAAGGCCAGGATCAGGTTGGCGAGGAAGGACAGCACCGTGTCCCACAGGCCGCCGTAATAGCCCGCAGGCAGCCCCAGTGTGATCCCCACCATAAAGGCAAACACCGTGGCCAGCGGCGCGATCTGCACCACCACCCAGGCGCCGTCTATCAGGCGGCTGAAGACGTCGCGCGCCAGGTTGTCACCGCCAAGCAGATACCAGGCCGCAATGCCGCTGTCGGCCTCGGCGCCGGGCAGGGGGGTGCCCGGCAGCTTGTTCTTGAGGCCACTGACCTGGGTCAGCGGGTCGTGCGGTGAGATCAGATCCATCGCGCCCAGCACACCGGTAAAGACCCAGAACATCACCAGCGCAAAGCCGATCATACCGATTGGGCTGTCGAACAGCTTGCCATAAAGACCGAGCCGCCGCTTGAAGGTCATCGACACCGCAAACAGCCCCACCAGCGCGATCCAGACCGGCAGCAGCAGCCGCGCCATGGCACCGACGATGCCGCCGCTGGCGCCAAACAGCACGCCGAAGAGGATATAGATCAGGATCAGTCCGATCACCGCAAGAAAGCTGAGGCGCACCGCCCTGCCGGCCAGCACATCGGGTGTGGTCGCGAGACCGGCGCTGCCATGGGCGTTGATCATCGTTGTCGGGCTGACCGTGACGATGCTGAGCACCAGCCAGGCAATGATGCAGAGCGCCAGTGCCACCAGGGCAAGGATCAGCACCGGGTTCAGAAAGGCAAGACTTCCGGTCCAGCTGAGAGGGTCCATGCTGCGTTCCTCCTTCAGGAAATCCGGATACGGGGATTGAGATAGACATAGCCAATGTCGGAAATCAGCTGCGTGAGCAGCACGACAACGACAGAGACCACCGAAATCCCCAAGAGCAGTTCGATGTCATTATTGCCAGCCGCCTCGACCAGCGCCCAGCCGAAGCCCTTGTAGTTGAACAGGGTCTCGACAATCACCACGCCGTTCAGCAGCCAGGGAAACTGCAGCATGATCACCGTGAAGGGGGCGATCAGCGCATTCCGCAGCGCGTGACGCATGACGATTTTTGGAAAACTGACGCCCTTGAGCCGGGCGGTGCGGATATACTGTGCGGTCATCACCTCGGTCATGGAGGCGCGGGTCATCCGGGCGATATAGCCGATGCCATAAAGGGCGATGGTCAGTACCGGCAGGAAGAAGTTTTCGAAATTGGCGTCGACCATCGCCGAATTTGCGGTGCCCTTGAACCATTTCAAGCCAACGGCAGAGGAGGTGAAGACCGCCATGAAGATCACACCGGAGACATATTCCGGGGTTGCCGTGGTCAGGATCGAGGCGGTTGACAGTGTGCGGTCCGTGACCGAGCCTTCGCGCATCCCGGCCAGGATCCCGATCAAGAGCGCCGAGGGCACCATCAGGATCAGCACCCACATCATCAGAAAACCGGTATTGCCAAGGCGCGTTGCAATGATGGAACTGACATCATCCTTGAAAACGCTCGAATGGCCCCAGTCGCCCTGAAGAATGCCGCAGAAACGTGGGGCAGCTGCGGCCTCTTCGGCGGGTTGAACCCCGGTGATGCAGCGCCCTGTGGTCCCCTCATCTGTCACCGTGGTCCAGCCCGGCAGCACTCCCAGCCATTGGCCGTATTTCACCGGCATCGGTTGCAGATACCCTCCCTTTTCCAGCCAGCTGGCGACCGCCTCGTCCGACATGCGGAAGTTGCCTTGGGTCTTGGCGAGTTTTTCAAGGTTCGGGTAGAGATTGGTCAGCGTGAAGACGATGAAGGTCAGGCAGAGCGCGGTCAGGATCATGATCCCGACGCGCCTGAGGATGAACAGTCCCATGGAATGCTCCCGTTGGTGGCTGTACGCCTTGAGTTAGGCCAATGGTCAGGCCGCAGTCGGCGGCCTGCCAGGCTTTTGAGCGTTTTCTTGCGGCCAGAAGCTTTGGGCCGCGCCGTGCGGCGCGGCCCGCTGTGTCAGATCAGGCCTTGAAAGCCCATTTGTAGATCTGGGGCAGATCGGCGATGTGCTTGTCGACGCCGACCACATTGTCGGTGTGGTGGCGGATGGCGGTCCGCCAGAAGGGCTGGATGGTAACGCCTTCGTCAATCATGATGGCCTGTAGCTTGGCCATGACTTCGCGCCGTTTATCGACATCTGCAAGTGCGTTGGCTTCGGCCAGCAGGCTGTCGAACTCTTCATTCGCAAAACCGGCTTCGTTCCAGGCTTCGCCGGAGCGGTAAGCCAGTCCCAGAACCTGGGTGCCGAGCGGGCGGTGGTTCCAGTTGGTGGAGCTGAACGGGTATTTCGCCCAGTCGTTCCAGAAGGTCGAGCCGGGCAGAATGGTCCGTTTGACCTTGAAGCCCGCGTCACGCAGCTGGGCTGCGACCGCGTCGGTCGTGTTGCGGCGCCAGTCGTCGTCGATGGAGTGCAGCTCGTGCTCATAATCGAGCATGCCTGCCTCTTCCATCAGCGCCTTGGCCTTGGCCGGGTCAAACGGCAGCCGCGTCACAGTCGGGTCGTGTTCGGGGTGCATTGGGCCGACATGGCAGTTGTCTGCCGGAATGCCATAGCCGGACATGCCCAGTTCAAGGCAGACGGTGTTGTCCACCGCCATGGCAATCGCCTGGCGCACGCGCTTGTCGGCATAAGGCTTGGTGCCGTTGACCTCGGCCAGCTGGTTGGGGCGGATCACGATGGTGAAGCCGGAGGCGATTTCCGAGCGGTTCAGGCCGATGCCGTCAAAGATATCGACGTATTCCCCCACGGATTCCCAGTTCATATCAATTTCTTCGGCCTCATAGGCCGCCAGGAACGAAGCCGGATCGGTGCCGTAATCAATGAATTCGATCCGGTCCAGATAGCCGCCTTTGCCCGCTGCGGTGCCCCACCATTCGTGGTCTTCGTTGCGTACGAGGACGCCTTTCACGCCGACTTCCATCGACTCAGGCAGCATGTAGCCGGTGCCGATGGGGTTCTCCAGCATGGTGTCGCCGGTATGGCTGGCATGGGTGATCTGCGCGGGATAATCAGCCATCCCCGGAATGATGGTGATGTCCGGGGTGTTGGTTTTCAGCAGCACGGTATGGCTGTCGACAACGGTGATGGCGCCTTCGGCAGCTTGGCCGGTCTCCGCGTCGATCAGCGACGCCATACGGCCTGCCATGGAGTTGCCCTCGACGCTCTTGTCGCACCAGCCGGTGATGTTGCGGGCCACGTCCTCTGCGGTGAAATCGTCGCCATTGTTCCACTTCACCCCTTTGCGGACATGCAGGGTGAACTCGGTCGCGTTTTCGTTGACGTCCCAGCTTTCCAGCAGCAGCGGCTCAAAGGAGCCATCGCTGTTGTATTCAACCAGGAATTCCAGCCAGCCGGAGGTAAAGGTTGCGATCTGCGCCCAGTCATAGGTGCGCGGATCCTTCAGGGCGCGCACTTCCATCTGCATGCGCAGGGTGCCGCCGGTCTGTTCATGACCTGCGGCCTGAACAGGGGCGTCAAGCCCAAGGAGGCCGTATGCCGCAGCCGAACTGACGCCAAGCGCGGTGGCGCGGACCATGAATTCGCGTCGATCCATCTTCCCAGCAAGGGTTTCTGTCGCATACATCTTTGCCGCCGGGTGGATATCGGTCCCGGTGATGGTGTCTTTTGTCATGTGGCTCTCCCTGTTGCACCGCAAGTTTTCGCTTTTGGAACGGCGGGCCATCTGAGCTGGCTGGCGCCGTTTGAGGTGCTGTGTTCAAAGATTGTTTCCCCGTCTGGTCATTCGGCCCCAGATCGCGGGTTAGGTCAATGTAAGAAGTCGACGTTTCACATGACTTTTGCGACATTGTTGGTGTCGGTTTTGTGTTTTTCCCCAAGGGAGGCCAGTCCGAAAGTTTTAGTACTGGGCATATGTGCACAGTTAGCCGGTAGGCCGCGCGTCTGTGGCCGGGGTGACTCGTGGACGTTTAGCGCGGTCCAGGGGCTGGGGAATTCGGCGCGAGGTGGTGCAGGCGCGCAGGCGCGGCGTCGCTGCGCCCTCGGTGGACACGGTGCGGGGGAGATCTGGTGTCGGCCCGATATCTCAGGCGGCGCGTTTCAGCTTTTCGCGCGCCTGTTTGCGCAGACGGCTTGGGGTTTCACCGGTGTGCTGGGTGATGAAACGGGTGAAATAGGCGGCGCTGCCAAAACCGAGGGTCGATGCGATATCGCGCATCGGCAATTCAGAGTTGATCAGTAGGCTGCGCGCCGCGTGCAGCTGGCGCTCGGTCAGCAGGGCGCCCGCCGTCTTGCCGGTTTCGGATTTGCAGACGCGGGTCAGATGTGTCGGCGTCACATTCAGCGCGGCGGCATGATCGGCCATGCTGGCATGTTGGGCATAGCATTCGACAATGCGCCCGCAATAGCCCTGAGCCAGCCGCTGGGCAGCGGTGGGTTTGCCGCTGGTGCTGCTGCGTTCCGCCATCAGGCGGCGGATGTGGATAGCGATCAGCGTGCCATGGGCCTGCATCGCGCGATACCACAGTGCGGGGCGATCCTGCTGTTCGGCCTGCATGGCCTGGAACATGCTGTTGATCACCGCCTGATCCTGAGCATCGGGGATGCGCAGCGTGTCGGCGGCATCGGGGAAATCCATCGGGGTCGAGGTGGGCACATTCATGACCTGGCCGATGCACTGCCGACCCAGCTCCAGCGACCACAGGGTCCCGGCCGGAACAAAGATTGCGCTGTTGGGGCCAAAGCCACGCTGCTGCCCGTTCAGAAAGACCCGCCCCTGGCCACGGGTGATCCAGATCAGCAGATTTTCGGGGCGGTCATGTGCCAATTCGACCTGCCAAGGCCCATCGGGAGTCAGCTGCGACAGCGGTGCGACTGTGATCTCGCCGATATGGGTGGGGTCAAAAGGCATAGGCTGGTTGATATGTGATGCTCGTATTTTCGGTTGGCGCAAATGGACATGAAAAATTGATTCTGGCAAGTTTTTGCCGAAAAATGCTTAAGGATTTAATAGAATTGCAGGTCTCTGCATGGGGTTTGGGCAACAATGTGCGTATGACGCGCGGTCATCTGGACATTTTGTCCACATCTGTTCCGCGCACCGTGCCGCCGATGTCATTCTGGCCAGCGAAAGCGCTATCGACCGGACGCAAGCCGGGGTACCGGGCAGTACCAAAGCGGCGTTCAGACGGTATTTTCGAGGCTGTTCAGACGGCCCTCAGGCCGGACGGAAGGGCGTCCACTGCTTCATTCGCGCGCGGAACCACGTGCGCTGACGTTTGGCAAACTGCCGCGTCGCAACCGAGGCCCGCTCGCGCGCCTCCGCCTCGGTCATCGCGCCCAGGTAATGCGCCATCAGCTCCGGCACGCCAATTGCGCGGCAGGAGGGCAGCGCGGGATCATAGCGATCCTGCATGGCGGCAATCTCCTCCATCGCACCGGCCTCCATCATCGCATCAAAGCGGCGGCGGATGCGCGCTTCGAGCCAGTCCTTGTCGGTGTCAAAAACAATCGCGGTGCAGCGATCCGGCGGCAGCGGCGGCGGCGGTGTTTCGGCCTGCCAGTCGGCCAGGCCGCGACCGGTCGCAGTCAGCACCTCATAGGCGCGCTGCACCCGGGCGCGATTGAGAAGGTCGATCCGCTCAGCCGTCGCGGCATCCAGCGCCGCGCGCATATCCTCAAGCGACAGCAGATCGGCCTGCGCCCGGACCTCGGCCGGGGTGGCAGGGATCTCCGCAAGGCCCTGCGTGAGGGCGCTGAAATAGAGCCCGGTGCCACCGACGATGATCGGACGGGGGCCGTGGTCCAGCAGCGGCAGCACCTCGCGCAGCCAATGCCCGACGGAATAGTCGGCGTCATAAGGCTGGTGGCCATAGAGCAGATGCGGGGCCTGCGCCTCTTCCTCGGAGGAGGGGCGGGCGGTGATCACCCGCCAGCAGTCATAGACCTGACTGGCATCGGCATTGACGATCACGCCGCCCTGAGCTTCGGCGATCTGAAGCGCCAGCGCCGATTTGCCGGAGGCGGTTGGCCCGGCGATCAGCACCGGCTGGTGCGGCGGGATGTCTGGCAGCTGGGTTGCGGTGGTCATGCGGGCGTCCTGTTCTTTGGATGTTCTGCGGCGCGCGGAGCTTTGCTGCGGTGGGGCGCCGAAAAACATCTCAGGCCGCATTGATCCTGCCGCCGATTTGCTTCATTTTGCGCGCAAATTAACCCCGTCATATTCCGGAGCGCAACATGCCCCTTACAAACGATCAGCCGGAGGCCACGCCGGCGGCAACCTATAAACGTGTGATGCTGAAAATCTCAGGCGAGGCGCTGATGGGGGACCAGGGGTTTGGCCTGCATCCACCGACCGTCCAGCGCATCGCGCAGGAGGTGAAATCCGTGCGCGACATGGGCGTGGAGATCTGCATGGTGATCGGCGGCGGCAATATCTTCCGCGGGTTGTCCGGCTCGGCCCAGGGGATGGAGCGGACAACGGCCGACTACATGGGGATGCTGGCCACGGTGATGAATGCGCTGGCGATGCAGTCGGCGCTGGAAGGTCTGGGTGTCTTTACCCGGGTGATCTCGGCCATTCGCATGGATGAGGTGGCCGAGCCCTACATTCGCCGCCGCGCCGTGCGTCACCTTGAAAAGAAACGGGTCTGCATTTTTGCCGCAGGCACCGGCAACCCCTATTTCACCACCGATACCGCGGCCACGCTGCGCGCCAATGAGATGGCCTGCGAGGCGATCTTTATGGGTAAGAATGGCGTCGATGGTGTCTATGACAAGGATCCCGCGCAGCATGACGACGCGGTGCGTTATGACACCATCAGCTACGACGAGGTTCTGGCCAAGCGGTTGAAGGTGATGGATGCCTCGGCCATTGCGCTGGCGCGCGACAACAACCTGCCGCTGATGGTGTTCCCGCTGGATGAGCCGGGCGGCTTCCGGGGCATTCTGGCGGGCAAGGGGACCTACACGAAGGTTCACGGCTAACCGCGCCGGGGTGGGCGGGGCGCACTTGCCCTTGCCACATGCACAATGAGCCGCGCGCCCGGATCGAGATCCGGCGCGCGGTTTTTTCATGTGGCGCGCGGCGCTGGCGGAGGGTTTTGTGCGGCGGCGGCTGACCGGCTGCGGTACCGGGCCGTCCCGGAGAAGGGCAGAACCCTGCCTGTGGCCGCTTCAAATCTGCGGCAAGATCGCTATACAACGCCGCACCAATGTCTTATGAGCAATGCAAACACCGCCTCAAGTCAGGGGAGAGCAGAATGTCTGACGATTTTATTCTCGATACCGATGATCTACAGCGCCGCATGGATGGTGCCATGGCCAATCTCAGAACCGAATTCGCGTCGCTGCGGACCGGTCGTGCCTCCGCCTCGATGCTGGAGCCCGTGATGGTGGACGCCTATGGCTCGATGACGCCGATCAACCAGGTTGGCACCGTCAACGTGCCGGAGCCGCGCATGGTCACCATCAACGTCTGGGACAAGGCGCTGGTCGGCAAGGTCGAAAAAGCCATCCGTGAATCCGGTCTGGGCATCAACCCGCAGCTCAATGGCACCATCATCATGCTGCCGATCCCCGAGCTGAACGAAGAACGTCGCCGCGAGCTGACCAAAGTGGCCGGCCAGTATGCCGAGCACGCGCGGGTGTCGATCCGCAATGTGCGCCGCGATGGGATGGACCAGATCAAGAAAGCCAAGGCCGACGGCATGTCCGAGGACGACCAGAAGCTCTGGGAAGGCGAAGTTCAGGAGCTGACCGATAAGATGATTAAGGTTGTCGACGCGGCTCTGGAAACCAAACAAGCCGAAATTATGCAGGTCTGACACCTGCTTATGTCACAGAGCACAGACACCGTCCTGGCGCCGGATGAGAGCGACCCCGCACCGGAACGCGGCCCGAAACATGTTGCCATCATCATGGATGGCAATGGCCGCTGGGCACAGGCGCGGGGCCGTCCGCGTCTGTTCGGTCACCACGCGGGCGCCAAACGGGTGCGCGAGGTGGTGGAATGCTGCCCTGCGCTGGGGGTGAAATACCTCACTATCTTTGCCTTCTCGACCGAGAACTGGAAGCGCACTCAGGTGGAGGTCGCAGGCCTCATGAGCCTGTTCCGCCGCTATATCTCCAAGGAGATGAAAGCGCTGTCGCAGCGCAATGTCCGGGTCCGTTTCATCGGGGACCGGGTGCGGCTGGACAAAAAGCTGGTCGCGCTGATGGACCAGCTGGAGCAGGAGACCGCCTGCAATGACGGTACCCACCTGACCATCGCGCTGAATTATGGCAGCCGTGACGAGGTGGCGCGGGCCACCAAACGGCTGGCCGAGGATGTGGCAGCGGGGCGCCTGAACCCTGCGGATGTGGATGAGGAAACCCTGCCACGTTATCTCGATACCCATGTGTTGCCCGATCCAGATCTGGTCATCCGCACCAGCGGTGAAGCGCGGATCTCCAACTTTCTGCTGTGGCAGTCGGCCTATGCGGAATATGAGTTCATCGACACGCTGTGGCCGGATTTCACCGCCGACGAGATGGACCGGCTGTGCCGCAGCTACGGGCAGCGGGATCGCCGGTTTGGCGCGGTGAAGACATGAGCGCCGCGGGACGTTGGGCCGATCTGATGCCGCGGGTGATCTCCGCCATCGTGATGATCGTCGTGGGTGGCTGGGCCGTATGGCGCGGGGGCGTGGTGTTTGACCTGCTGATCGCGGCGGCCTGTGGTGGCATGATCTGGGAATTGCTGCGCATGGTGGTGCCTGATCGTCAGGGGCTGGCGCTGCCGCTCGGCGTCCTGTCGATGGGGGCGGTGCTGGCCGCAGCGCTGATGGGCGGCGGCTGGGCGCTTGGCCTGCTGCTGATACCGGCGCTGCTGGGCGCGCTGGCCATCGACATCCGCCGGGGCATTTACATCGGTTTCGCGCTTTGGGTGCTGTTCGCGGCCTATGCGTTCATCTGGATGCGCAGCGCGCTGGGGCTGGATTGGATGATCTGGCTGATCTCGGTTGTGGTGGCCACGGATATTGCGGGCTATTTCGCCGGTAAGACCTTTGGCGGGCCGAAATTCTGGCCGCGTGTCAGCCCGAAGAAAACCTGGTCCGGCACCTCTGCGGGCTGGATCGCGGCCGCAGCTGTTGGTGCGGTCTTTGCGGTGCAGGGCGGGCTTGGCTTTGGCGTCGTGCTGCTGTCGGTGCTGGTCTCCATGGCCAGCCAGGCCGGTGACGTTGCCGAAAGCGCGCTGAAACGCAAGATGGCTGTGAAGGATTCCAGCGGCCTGATCCCGGGCCACGGCGGGCTGTTCGACCGCTTTGACGGTATGCTGGGCGCGGCGGCCATGGTGCTGCTGGTACTCAGCCTGTGGGGTCTGCCCGGCGGGACGATCTGATGCGCAAGATCTCGATTTTCGGGGCCACCGGATCCATTGGTCAGAATACGATTGACCTGATCCGGCGGGCCCCCGGTGACTACAATGTGGTGGCGCTGACCGGTGGCGCTAATATTGCCCAGCTGGCACAGGATGCCAGAGCGCTGCGTGCCGATATCGCCGTGACCGCCTATGATGACAAGCTGCCGGAGCTGCGGGCCGCCCTGGACGGTTCGGGCATCGCGGCGGCCGCCGGGCAGGCGGCGCTGGTCGAGGCGGCGGCGCGACCTGCGGATTGGGTCATGTCGGCGATTGTCGGCGCGGCTGGCCTTGCTCCGGGGCTCGAGGCACTGAAACAGGGCGCGACTCTGGCGCTGGCGAATAAGGAATCGCTGGTTTGCGCCGGAGCGCTGCTGCTGGAGACCGCCCGCAGCCATAATGCGAGGCTCCTGCCCGTGGACAGCGAACATTCGGCGGTGTTTCAGGGGCTGGTCGGTGAAGACATCGCGGCGGTGGAACGTGTGGTGATCACCGCCTCTGGCGGGGCGTTTCGCGACTGGCCGCTGGAGCAGCTGAAGACCGCCACGGTGGCACAGGCCTCCTCGCATCCCAATTGGGACATGGGGCAGCGGATCACTATCGACAGCGCGTCCATGTTCAACAAGGCGCTGGAAGTTATTGAAACCCGTGAATTCTTTGGCGTTGCACCAGAACAGATTGAGGTTGTCGTTCACCCTGAATCTATCGTGCATGCGCTGGTCGGATTTCGCGACGGGGCGCTGATGGCGCATCTCGGCGCGCCGGATATGCGCCACGCCATTGGTTATGCGCTGCATTGGCCCGAACGGCGCGAGCTGCCGGTGGAGCGGCTGGATCTGGCGCGGCTGGCGCAGCTGACGTTTCGGGCGCCTGATCCCGCGCGCTATCCGGCATTGCGGCTGGCCTATGATGTGATGGCGCGGGGCGGGCTGATGGGGGCGGTGTTCAATGCCGCCAAGGAACGGGCGCTGGATCATTTCATCGCCGGGCGCATCGGCTTTCTGGACATGGCCGAAGTGGTGGCGCGGGTGCTGGATCAATTTGACAGTGCCGATCGCGGGCTAGATGAGGCAATGACACTTGATACGGTGCGCCGGACCGACCATCTCGCCCGTATGGACGCCGACAATGAAATTTTGAAATATGTAAGGTAAGCCCTTGGATCTCGTCTCCTTTCTTCCGCAGTTTGGCGGGTATCTCTATGTGATTGCCAGTTTTGTGGTGGCCCTGTCGGTGATCGTGGCTGTGCATGAATATGGCCATTACATCGTCGGGCGCTGGTCCGGGATCCATGCCGAGGTCTTCTCGCTGGGATTCGGTCCGGTGCTGTTTTCGCGGGTGGACAAGCGCGGCACCCGCTGGCAGGTGGCGCTGCTGCCGTTTGGTGGCTACGTGAAGTTCCTAGGTGATGCGGATGCGGCCTCGGGCAAGGATAGCGCGGCAATGGCGGATGCGGCGGCTGATCCGGTGGCGCTGCGGCGCACGATGCACGGCGCGCCGCTTTGGGCGCGGGCGGCCACCGTCGCGGCGGGGCCGGTGTTCAACTTCATCATGTCCGCGCTGATTTTTGCCGGTGTTTTCATGGTGCAGGGCACCATGCGCGATCCGCTGACGGTGGAGCGGCTGGTGCCGCTGCCGGGGCTGCAAACCGGCCTGCGCGAAGGTGACGCACTGTTGCAGATCAACGGTGTCGATGTTCCCTCGCTGGAGGATAACACTGCCTTTGCGGCCTTCCGCGATGCGGTGCCGGAACAGCAGCCGCTAACCTATACCGTGCTGCGCGACGGCCAGCAGACCGAGGTCGAGGGACCGTATCCCTGGCCGCCGCATGTGCGTGGCGTGGCACCGCGCAGTGCCGCGTCTGACATCGACCTGCAGCCGGGCGATGTGATCACCGCCGTGGATGGCGCGCCGATCTTTGCCTTTGACCAGCTGAAACGTGCGGTTGAAAGCGCCGAGGGCAAGGTGTTGCTGCTGAAGGTCTGGCGCGCTGGCGAAGAGTTCGAGATGGCTCTGGCGCCCCGCCGTGTGGATGAGCCGCAGGCGGATGGCGGCTTTGCCACCCGCTGGCGTATGGGCATTGTCGGTGGTCTGGCGTTTGAGCCTGCGACCGAGAGCCTGGGCCTTGGAGAGGCGCTTGGCGGTGGTGCGGCGCAGGTCTGGGGCGTGGTCGAAATGTCGCTTTCCGGGCTGAAACATATGATCACCGGTGCGATCAGCACCTGCAACCTGTCGGGTCCGATTGGCATTGCCGAGACCTCTGGTGCGATGGCAAGCCAGGGGGCGGCCAGCTTCATTCGGTTTATTGCCGTGCTCTCCACTGCCGTTGGCCTGCTGAACCTGTTCCCGATCCCGGCGCTGGATGGGGGGCATCTGATGTTCTACGCCTATGAGGCGGTGACCGGTAAGCCGCCGAATGATGCGGTGATGCGGGTACTGATGGCGGTTGGTATCTCCGCCATCCTCAGCCTGATGATGTTTGCGCTTTTCAACGATATCTTCTGCTAGGCGCTTTCTTGCCGACCGGCCGCGATCCGGCTGGTCGGCAGATCCCGCAGCAGCAGGGCGCGCCAAACTGTCGCCACATTCCCCTGTTAATCCTTTGGTAAGCCGCCGGTGGGCAGCGGTGCCGCAGATCGCGGCGCGGTTGTGGCGGATGTGGGATCTTTTTTTAGATAAACGGGAGAGTGGACGCCATGAGCAGCCTGCATATTACCAATACGGGATTGGGTCTTTTTATGCGCCTGAACTGGGACCGCGCCATGTCTGTGGCGACGATTTTGGGAGCGCTGGTGGCTGGGGCCTGGATCGGCAGTCTCTGAGTTTTCAACCTGTTGCAAGCAATCTGGCGCGTGGGGTCCTCCCGCGCGCCTTTTTGTTGTTTTTGACAAGCGCTGATAAACCCGATACGCACGGATTAAGCTGTAAAAAAATCGGGTTTTGACTGATGGTTCGGGGGAAGCACACAGGTAGATCCTGTGGGGGGCGCAAATTAGGTGCCCATATTTTGTATAGAAACGCATCTGCTGTAGCGCTGGCTGTTGCCTTGGGATTTGTCCTGACGCCAGAGTTCGCAGTGGCGCAGAGCTATAGTTTCACAAACGTTCAGGTCGAGGGCAATCAACGCATCCAGACCTCAACAATTGTGGCCTATACCGGCATTGAGCGGGGCAAATCGGTGAGCGCCGGGCAGCTCAACGATGCCTATCAGCGCATTCTGGACAGCGGCGTATTCGAAAGCGTCGAGATTGTTCCGCAGGGCAATACGCTGGTGATCAAGGTCACCGAATTTCCGACCATCAACAAGATCAGCTTTGAAGGCAACCGCCGCATCAAAGACGATGCCATGGCCGAGCTGATCGAATCGGCGCCGCGCCGGGTATTCAACCCCACGGTCGCCGAGCGTGATGCCTCCAATCTGGCCGAAGCCTATGGTGCACAGGGACGTCTGGCCACAACCGTGACACCGCGCATCATCCGGCGCAGCGACAACCGTGTCGATCTGGTGTTCGAAATCTCCGAAGGTGACACCATCGAGGTCGAGCGCGTGTCCTTCATCGGCAACCGCGTCTATTCCGATCGTCGTCTGCGCCGCGTGCTGGAGACCAAACAGGCCGGTCTGCTGCGCACCTTCATCCGCGCCGATACGCTGATCGAGGACCGTCTGGAATTCGACAAGCAGGTGCTGCGCGATTTCTACCTGTCGCGCGGCTATGTTGACGTGCGTATCAACAGCACCAATGCCGAGGTGACCGAAGAACGCGACGCCGCCTTCCTGGTGGTGGATATCAGCGAGGGCCAGAAGTTCGAGTTTGGCGAAATTTCGGTCACCAGCGAGATGTCGGAAGCTGACGCCGATGAGTTCCGCAAAGTTCTGAGGGTCCGCCCCGGGGTAACCTATTCGCCGAGTGTGGTGGAAAATGCCATCCGGCGCTTGGAAACATATGCGATCCGCAAGGGGATTGATTTCCTGCGGGCCGAGCCGCGGATCAGCCGCAATGATCGCGAGCTGACGCTGGATGTGGATTTTGTGCTGACCCGTGGTCCGCGCGTGTTTGTTGAGCGGATCGACATCGAAGGCAACACAACCACGCTGGACCGGGTGATCCGTCAGCAGTTCCGCACCGTCGAGGGCGACCCGTTCAATCCGCGCGAAATCCGCGAAAGCGCTGAACGCATCCGTGCGCTGGGGTTCTTTGAAACCGCCGAGGTGGACGTGCGCGAAGGCAGCAGCGCCGGTGAGGTGGTTGTCGATGTGGACGTCGAGGAAAAGCCAACGGGTGCACTGAGCCTTGGTGGTGCCTACTCGGTCAACGACGGCTTCGGTCTCAGCATCGGCCTGTCGGAGAACAACTTCCTTGGTCGGGGGCAGCGCCTGTCGTTCAACATCTCGACCGCTCAGGACGCCGAGGAATACACGCTTGGCTTCACCGAGCCCTATCTTCTGGGGCGCGACCTGCGTCTCGATCTGGATCTGGGTCTGTCTGAGACGGATTCCAGCTTTGCGCTTTACGACACCAAACGTGCGTTCTTCTCGCCCGCGCTGACCTTCCAAACCTCGGAAAACAGCAGCCTTCAGATCCGGTACACCTGGGATGAGGATGAGATGATCACCCGTGGTGATGATTCCGCCGGGATCCCGCTTGCCGGTCCTGTGGTTCGTAGCGAGATCAACCAGGGTGCGATCAACGCCAGTTCCATCGGCTTTACCTATACTGTTGACAGCCGCCTGAACGGACTGGATCCGAATTCGGGCTATCTGTTCCAGGTTGGGGCCGATTATGCCGGGCTTGGCGGGGATTCTGAATATCTGCGCACCACCGCAAAGATCATCGCCCAGCGTCGTGTCTTCAACGAAGAGGTGACATTGCGGGCAACGATCGAGGCAGGCGCCTTTGCCTGGCAGGGGGATGGCTTCAGCCGCTCCATTGACCGGTTTGTCCTGTCTCCCAATATCCTGCGTGGTTTTGAACCGGGTGGTATCGGTCCACGGGACCAGTCGCCCAATGGCGCAGGCGGGACCTATAACGACTTCCTCGGCGGCAACTATTACGCGGCGGCCCGCTTTGATGCGGAATTCCCGCTGGGCCTGCCGGAAGAGATCGGCCTGCGAGGCGGTCTGTTCTATGATGTGGGCAACCTCTGGGGTCTGAACAATGCCGATACCGGCGCGGCGGGCGGCAATATTGTCGGGCGCGGCGGGTCGTACCGTCATGTGGTCGGCTTCTCGCTGTTGTGGACAACCGGATTTGGCCCTTTGCGGTTCAATTTCTCCAAGGCGCTGAAGAAAGAAGACTTCGACCAGGAGCAGAGCTTTGATTTGACGTTGCAGGCGCGGTTCTGATCGCAATGACACGAGCTGTGGACACACGGCACACGGGGGCGCTGGCTGAGATGCTGGCGCCTTTTGTGCGCGGGCTTGCGATGCTGCCGCTGCTGGTGCTGCCTGCGATGGCGCAGGAGACGGCATTGCCGGGGGCGGGCTTTGCCTTTGGCGAGACATTGCAGCTGGGCGCACCGCAGACCGGGCTGCTGACCATCCAGTCCGAGCGGCTCTATGCCGAGAGCGCCTTTGGTCAGCGTGTTTCGCAGGAACTGGATGCCGAGGGTGCGGTCCTGACGGCCGAAAACCGCCGGATCGAGGCGGAGCTGCGCGCAGAGGAACTTGAGCTGACTGAGCGCCGCAGCAGCATGGATCCTGCGGCGTTTCGCGCGCTGGCCGATGCTTTTGACAAAAAGGTGCAGGAAACCCGTCGTCAACAGGATCAGAAACTGCGCGATATCAACCAGATCGGCGAAGATGCGCGGCGTGATTTCTTCACCGCTTCGCTGCCTGTGCTGCAACAGATCATGCTGGAAGCCGGGGCTGGAGCCATTCTGGAACACGCCAGCGTGTTTCTGAGCGCAGATGCCGCGGATGTCACCGATCTGGCGATCGCGCGGGTGAACGAAGTGCTCGGCGACGGGCGTGAGAGCCTGCCCGAGGCCACCGGCGAATAGGCTTACCGCGCCCGGCTGGCGATTGCCTCAGGCGGAGGCAGGGCGCCGACCGTGCAGCCATCGCCGGGTCTGCCGCTTGCCGAAGCTGTGGGCAGTTGCTAGGACATACCTAACATTCAGAAAACGGGGAAACCGCAATGACAACCGAGCTGAAAAGCGCCGACATTCACCTGATCCAGCGGATCCTGCCGCATCGCTATCCGTTTCTGCTGGTCGACAAGGTGGTCGAGATCGACGGCTATTCCTCGGCCTGCGGGATCAAGAACGTCACCATGAACGAGCCGCATTTCCAGGGCCATTTCCCGGGCACGCCGATTATGCCGGGCGTCACCATCGTCGAGGCGATGGCACAGACTGCGGGCGTGATGCTGGGCGTAGGCATGGATATGATCGACACCGAGCTGCTGATCTATTTCATGAACATCGACAAGTGCAAATTCCGCCGCAAGGTGATCCCCGGCGATGTGCTGGAGATGCGGGTGGAGACCACAAGGGGCAAGCCCGGTGGCAAGATCTTCAAGTTCAAGGGTGTTGCAACCGTCAATGGTGAGACTGCGGCGGAGGCCGAGTTCTCGGCCATGATCGACGTGCAGAAGGATTGACACAGATGACCCGGATCCATCCCAGCGCGGTGGTCGAAGAAGGGGCGAAGATTGGCGCCGATTGCGTCATTGGCCCGTTCTGCCTGATTGGCCCTGAGGTCGTGCTCGGCGACCGGGTTGAGCTGAAATCCCATGTGGTCGTCACCGGAGATACCGAGATCGGAGAGGATACCACGGTGTTCTCCTTTGCCGTGCTGGGCGAGATTCCGCAGGATCTGAAGTTCAAGGGCGAGCGCTGCAAGACCGTGATCGGCAAGCGCAACCGCATCCGAGAGCATGTGACGGTGAATGCCGGCACCGAAGGCGGCGGCGGGATCACGCGGATCGGTGATGACGGCTTGTTTATGGCCGGCTGCCACATCGCCCATGATGCGCAGATCGGAGATCGTGTGATCGTGGTGAATTCCGCTGCGGTTGCGGGCCACTGCGTGCTGGAAGATGACGTCATCATCGGCGGCCTGTCCGGCATTCACCAATGGGTGCGCATCGGTCACGGCGCCATTGTCGGCGCGGTCACCATGGTGACCAATGATGTGATTCCCTACGGGCTGGTGCAGGCGCCGCGCGGTGAGCTGGACGGGCTGAACCTTGTCGGCCTGAAACGCCGGGGCGTGCAGCGTGCGGATATCACCGCGCTGCGGGCGGCCTTTCAGATGCTGGCCCAGGGCGAGGGCACGTTTCAGGAGCGCGCGCGCCGTCTTGGCGCAGAGAGCGACAGCGAATACGTGCAGGAAATCGTTGATTTCATTACCGGCGAGAGTGACCGCTCTTTCCTGACGCCGGGAGGCTGAGACCATGCTGGCATTGATTGCAGGGCAGGGCGCACTGCCTGCCGAACTGGCCGCGCGCCTGTCCGACCGGCCACTGGTCTGTGCCATGCGCGGCTCCGAGCCCGATCACATTGAGCCGGAGCTGACCTTTCGCCTGGAACAGCTCGGCAGCTTTATCGCGCGCCTGTCGGCCAGCGGTGTGCGCGAGATCTGCCTGGCGGGCGCAGTGCGCCGCCCGGCCATTGATCCATCGCAGATTGATGCCGAGACCATGCCGCTGGTTCCGATTCTGCAGGGGGCGATTGCCGCAGGTGACGACGGGGCATTGCGCGCCATCATCGGCCTTTTTGAGCAGGCGGGCATGTGCGTGCGCGCCGCCCATGAGATTGCACCGGATCTGGTGATGGCCGAGGGCATCCCGACCGAGGTGCAGCCCGGCGAATTGGACCGGCGCGATGCAGAACGCGGCGCAGAGGTTGTCGAGGCCATGTGCCGCGCCGATGTCGGCCAGTCCTGCGCGGTGCGGCGCGGACAGGCGATTGCGGTCGAGAACCTCTTTGGCACCGACTGGATGCTGACGGCGTTGCAGAACCGGCCTGACGGCACCGGAGGTCTGCTGTTCAAGGCGCCCAAACCCGGACAGGACCGCCGCGCGGATCTGCCCACGATTGGCGTGCAGACGGTTGAGCTGGCGGCCAAGGCTGGGCTGTCGGGGATCGTGCTGGAAGCCGGCGGTGTTATCGTGCTCGATCAGGATGAGGTGGTGGCCACCTGCAATCGGCTCGGGCTGTTTCTCTGGCTGCGCAGCGCATGAGCCTACGGGTGTTCATCCTCGCAGGCGAGCCTTCTGGGGACCGCCTTGGCGGTGCGCTGATGGCAGGTCTGCGGCAGCTGCGCCCGGATATCATCTTTGAGGGGGTTGGCGGCGCGCTGATGGCTGAACAAGGCCTAAAGTCGCGCTTCGATATGTCGGAGCTGTCGGTCATGGGACTGGCCGAGGTGCTGCCGAAATACCGTCAGCTGAAGCGCCGCATTCGCGAAACCGCAGAGGCGGTTCTGGACATGAAGCCGGATGTGATGATCACCATCGACAGCCCGGATTTCTCCCTACGGGTCGCCGCATTGGTGAAAGAAGCCAGCAGTATTCGCACGGTACATTATGTGGCGCCATCGGTCTGGGCCTGGCGCCCCAAGCGGGCGGAGAAGATGGCCAAGGTCATCGATCATGTGCTGGCGCTGCTGCCGTTTGAGCCGCCCTATATGGAAGCGGCTGGCATGGAGTGTGATTTCGTTGGCCACCCCGTTGTGGGGGAGCCACAGGCCACGGCGGAGGAGATTGCCGCCTTTCGCAGCCAGTACCAGCTGGAGGAGGCGCCCTGCATTCTGGCGCTGCCGGGATCGCGGCGCTCTGAGGTGACACGTCTGGCGCCGGTATTCGGTGCGGCCCTGAAACAGTTTCAGGACAGCCATCCCGAATACCGGATCGTGGTGCCGGCCGCAGCTCCGGTTGCCGATCTGGTGCGCAGCCATCTTGCGGAATGGTCGGATACCGCGGTGGTGATCGACCCCAATACGCTGGACGGTGAAGTGGCCAAGGCGCATAAACGCGCGGCTTTTGCGGCGGCGGATCTGGCGCTTGCGGCTTCTGGTACGGTCTCGCTGGAGCTGGCGGCGGCGCGCACCCCAATGGTGATTGCCTATAAATTCCAGTGGCTCACCTGGCATATCATGCGGCGCATGGCGTTGATTGACACCGTCACGCTGGTCAATCTGGTCAGCGATACACGCGTGGTGCCGGAATGCCTCGGCCCTGAGTGTACGCCGGAGGTTATCGCCAAGGCGCTGATCAAGGTCAAGGCGGCGCCTACCGCGCAATCCTCTGCCATGGCCATCACGATGGAGCGGCTGGGCGAGGGGGGCGAAGACCCCGGTCTGCGCGCGGCCCGCGCAGTGTTGGATCGTCTGTCTGCGCAGACCTCCGCCGTCACCTGAAGCCTGCCGGATGCAGAGCCTCCGGCAGGTGGCCTCTCGTAGCGCGGGCGCTGT
Source organism: Phaeobacter sp. JH20_08 (assembly GCF_048056635.1). Lineage (NCBI taxonomy): Bacteria > Pseudomonadati > Pseudomonadota > Alphaproteobacteria > Rhodobacterales > Roseobacteraceae > Phaeobacter > Phaeobacter sp. JH20_08. The sequence goes on from NZ_JAYMVV010000018.1 coordinate 206,495, forward strand.
GCACCCGCGCGGTGCGCGCCGCAATGCGGGGGACTGAGCATGTGCCGTTGGGCGTGGTGTTGTGGTGGATTATATTTTGCTGAGACGCGCCTAAGGGCAGGTCTGCCCTCAGGCGCTATCTCGATTTTGGGTTTGGGGAGGGCCTGTCAAGGACAAGCCGCGCGTCCCGCGCGGAGGCTGCGCCTTCCCTGACAGACGCGCCGTGTTCCTTGCCGTGTCAGTAGCCGCGCCAGATCCAGCCGCCGCCAAAGATACGGCTGCCCTCCTCAGCATAGAACACGCAGGCCTGTCCGGGAGAAATACCCTCTTCCGGGGTCAGCAGTTCGACCTCGGCTTCGGTCTCCGAGATCGGACGGATCACCGCATCGCGCGGGGGCCGGGTCGAGCGGACCTTGACCTTCAGATGCCATTCGTCGCGGCTGGTGAAAGGCTCATCGCCGAGCCAGTTGATTTCCCGCACCGGGATGGTGCGGGTGGCCAGCAAGTCCTTGGGACCGACGACCACCTGTTTCTTGTCCACATCTAGTTTCACCACATAAAGCGGTTCGCTCAGCCCGCCGATGCCGAGGCCGCGACGCTGGCCGATGGTGTAGTGGATGACACCGTTGTGACGGCCGAGCACCCGGCCATCGGCATGAACGATGTCCCCCGGCTCCGCCGCGCCGGGGCGCAGTTTCTCGATCACGCTGGCATAATCACCATTGGGAACAAAGCAGATGTCTTGGCTGTCGGGTTTATCGGCCACCGCCAGACCATATTGTGCCGCCATCTCGCGGGTGGCGTCCTTTGACGGCAGATGTCCCAGCGGGAATCGCAGATAGTCCAGCTGCTCGGGGGTGGTGGAGAACAGGAAATAGCTCTGGTCGCGGTTGGCATCCTCGGCCGAATGCAGCTCGGGCCCGTTTGGCCCATCCTTGCGCTGGATATAGTGGCCGGTGGCCATGCAGTCGGCTTCCAGATCGCGGGCGGTTTCCAGCAGATCCTTGAACTTGACCCGTTCGTTGCAGCGGATACAGGGTACCGGGGTTGCGCCAGCCAGATAGCTGTCGGCGAACTCATCGATCACCGCATCCTTAAAAATGTTCTCATAATCCAGCACGTAATGCGGAAAGCCGCGCTCCTCGGCGACTCGGCGCGCATCATGGATATCGATCCCCGCACAGCAGGCGCCTTTCTTTGCAAGCGCCGCACCATGGTCGTAGAGCTGTAGCGTCACGCCCACAACATCATAGCCTTCATCGGCCAAATGTGCAGCAACAACAGAGCTGTCGACGCCACCCGACATGGCGACAACCACCCGCGTCTCCGACGGTGGTTTGGCAAAGCCAAGCGAATTCAGTTGGGGATTGGCATCCTGCGCCATCAGGCGACTCCTCGGATATGTGGGAAAGACACCGCAGAATATAGGAAAATCCTAATGATCCTCAAGGGGGCAGGTTCACCCCTCCTTAAGGCGTTTGCGCGAAATGTGGGGACGGACCAATTTCTATGCTCCACACGAAGGAAGAAAAGATGTTCTTGAAGAAAGTCGATGGCCCGCGCGCTGTGACCCTGCCGGATGGCACGGTGATGACGCGCGCGGATCTGCCGCCAAAGACCACGCGGCGCTGGGTGGCCTCACGCAAGGCGGCGGTTGTGCGCGGAGTCCTCTACGGCTTGATCCCGCAAAGCGAGGCATTGCGCAGATACAGCCTCTCCGAAGAGGAGTTTCGCAGCTGGGTTTCCGCTGTTGCGGACTTTGGCGAGGACGCCCTGAAAGCCACCCGTCTCAAAGACTATCGTAAATCCTGACGCAAAAAAATCATTCAGACTTGAGGTGAACGCGCAAATTAACCATCATGGTAACGGGCCATTAACTTTTTTCCACCAAGGTTAATTCGACCTGAGGGAAACAGTGTACAGGCGGAGAAAATAATATGCGCATTCTTCTTGTTGAGGATGATCCAACAACGGCGAAGAGCATTGAGTTGATGCTGACTCATGCCAACCTCAACGTTTATTCGACCGATCTCGGCGAAGAGGGGATCGATCTTGCTAAACTCTATGATTACGATCTGATCCTGCTGGATCTTAACCTACCCGATATGAACGGCCACGAGGTGCTGCGGCAGCTGCGCATGGCCCGTATCGAGACGCCCATTCTGATCCTGTCCGGTGCAGATGACACCGAAAACAAGATCAAGGGCTTTGGATTTGGCGCCGATGATTATCTGACCAAACCCTTCCATCGCGAGGAACTGGTGGCCCGTATTCACGCCATCATCCGCCGCTCCAAGGGGCATTCCCAGTCGATTATCAACACCGGCAAGATTTCGGTCAATCTGGATGCCAAGACGGTGGAAGTTGCAGGCAAGGCCGTGCATCTCACCGGCAAGGAATACCAGATGCTGGAGCTGCTGAGCCTGCGCAAGGGCACCACATTGACCAAGGAGATGTTCCTGAACCATCTCTATGGCGGCATGGATGAGCCCGAGCTGAAGATTATCGACGTCTTTATCTGCAAGCTGCGCAAGAAGCTGAGCACGGCGACAGGTGGCGATAACTACATCGAAACAGTCTGGGGCCGCGGCTATGTGCTGCGTGATCCGCAGGACGATCAGCTGACTGGGGGTCACCGGATGGCTGTTGGCGCCTGATCCGGCGCGACCTTCATCTCACCCGGTTCCCGAACGATCCCGCTACGGCGGGATTTTTCACGTCTGCCACCTGCGCTGTGGCTGGACGCGATGGCGTCACCGTCCTATCACCTAGCTAAGATAAAGCGAGGCGACAGACGTGACACAGTCAGGCAACAGCGATTTGAACGGTTTGACCAAGGATCAGGCGCGCCGCGAATTTATGGCGTTGCAGGAGCAGTTGCGCGCCGCCGATCTTGCCTATCATCAGGCCGACGATCCCGAGATCAGCGATGCGGAATATGACGCTAAGAAACGCCGCTACCGCGCGCTGGCGGAGCAATTTCCCGATCTGGCTGAGATCGCAACCGAGCTGGAGACGGTTGGTGCGCCGGTAGCCTCCGGCTTTGGCAAGATCACCCATGCACAGCGGATGATGTCGCTGGGCAACGCCTTTGACGACGAGGACGTGCGCGATTTCGACAAAGGTCTGCGCAAATATCTTGGCCTCGGCGCCGAGGACCCGCTGGCCTATACGGCGGAGCCGAAGATCGACGGGCTGTCGCTGTCGCTGCGCTATGAAGCGGGCAGGCTGATCCATGCGGCCACCCGTGGCGACGGGGCGGTGGGGGAGAATGTCACCGAAAACGCCCTGACCATTGCCGATATTCCGCAGCGGATCGACGATGCTCCGGCGGTACTTGAGGTGCGCGGCGAAGTCTACATGAGCCATGCGGATTTTACGGCGCTGAATGATCGGCACGCCGCACAGGGTGGCAAAACCTTCGCCAATCCGCGCAATGCGGCGGCGGGATCCCTGCGGCAGCTGAATGCTGAAATCACCCGGTCGCGGCCGCTGCGCTTTTTTGCCTACAGCTGGGGCGAGCTGTCGGAGCCGCTCGCCGATACGCAGTTTTCAGCGCTTGAACGCCTGAAGGGCATGGGCTTTCAGACCAACCCGTTGACCAAATATTGCAAGGGCACCACCGAGCTGATTGCGCATTATCGCCTGATCGAGGAACAGCGGGCGACGCTTGGCTACGATATCGACGGCGTGGTTTACAAAGTGGATGCGCTGGCCTTGCAGGACCGTCTCGGCTTCCGCTCAACCACCCCGCGATGGGCGATTGCGCATAAATTTCCGGCTGAACTGGCCTGGACGCGGCTGGAGGGCATCGACATTCAGGTTGGACGGACCGGCGCACTCAGCCCGGTGGCGCGGTTGCAGCCGGTGACGGTGGGCGGCGTTGTTGTCTCCAATGCGACGCTGCACAATGAGGATTATATCGCCGGGCTGGATTCCAAGGGTGAAGAGATCCGCGACGGCAAGGATATCCGGGTCGCCGACTGGGTTCAGGTCTACCGCGCCGGGGATGTGATCCCGAAGATTGCCGATGTGGATCTGTCCAAACGTCCCGAGAGCGCGGTTGCCTTCGCCTTTCCGACCGTTTGCCCGGAATGTGGCAGCCCGGCCGTGCGTGAGGAAGGCGACGCGGTGCGACGCTGTACCGGCGGCTTGATCTGTCCGGCACAAGCGGTTGAGAAGCTGAAGCATTTTGTCTCGCGCAAGGCTTTCGATATCGAAGGTCTGGGCGCCAAGCAGATCGAAGCCTTTTACAGTGACGCGGGTCTGGCGATCAAAACGCCGGCCGATATCTTTACCCTTCAGGCGCGGGATGCGCAGAATCTGGCCAAGTTGAAAAACCGCGATGGCTGGGGCGAGACCTCTGCCGCCAACCTCTTCGCCGCGATTGACGAGAAGCGCAACATCGCGCTGGCCCGGCTGATCTTTGGTCTTGGCATTCGCCACGTGGGCGAGGTCGGGGCGCGCGATCTGGCGCTCCATTATGCGGATTGGGACGCGATGGCGGCGGCTGTTGATCTGGCCCGCCCGGCCGCCCTGGCGCAGCGCGCAGCGGATGAGGCCGAGGAGGCCGAGCGGGTTGCAGCAGCCCAGCAGGGCCGTCGCGCCCGCATCAAGGAAGCGCGAGACCGGGCCATTGCGGCGCTGAACGTGCCTGCGGGGGCCACCGCGGCATGGGAGGATCTGATCGGGATCGACGGCATTGGCGCAACGCTGGGTCTGTCGCTTTCCGATGCTTTTGCCAATAGCGATGAGCGGGCGGCCTTCGACGCCTTGCGCGGCCATCTGTCGATCATTCCGCCCGAAGCTCCGAAGAACGACAGCCCGGTCACCGGCCTGACGGTGGTCTTTACCGGGACGCTGGAGAAAATGACCCGCGCCGAAGCTAAGGCACGCGCCGAAGCCCTGGGGGCGAAGGTGGCCGGCTCGGTGTCGAAAAAGACGGATATTCTGGTCGCAGGTCCCGGTGCGGGGTCAAAGGAGCAGAAGGCTCGCGATCTTGGTGTGCGGATCCTCGACGAAGACGGCTGGCTGGAGCTGATTGCGGGCGCATGAGCGGCAGACCAGAGATCCTCTTCCCGCTGTTTGCCGGGTTGGAAACGCTTCAGGGTATCGGCCCGAAGACGGCGCAGCATTTTGCGCAGATTGATATAGAAACGCCGCGTGACATGTTGTTTTCGCTGCCTTATTCGGTGGTGGATCGACGGCGGCGCGATAGTATTCGCGGGCTTGATTTTCCCACGGTTGCAACGGTTGAGGTGACCATCGGCGCGCATCGGCCGGCGCGGAACAAGGGGGGCGCCTACCGGATCCAGGTGAGCGACGCCGAGGAGGAATTCCAGCTGGTATTTTTCCACGGTCGCAGCCGCTATCTGGAGGCCCAGCTGCCGGAGGGGGCGCGGCGGGTGGTGTCGGGCAAACTGGAACTGTTTGATGGCATGGCGCAGATGGTGCACCCTGACCATATGCTGCCGCTGGCAGAGGCTGCCGAGATCCCCGATTTTGAGCCGGTCTATCACCTGACCCATGGTGTGTCGCAGAAAACCATGTTCAAGGCGGCGCAAAGCGCGCTATCGCGCTTGCCGGAGCTGGCCGAATGGGCAGATCCCTCGCAGATCACCAAGGAATCCTGGCCAAGCTGGCAGCAGGCGCTGCGCGCTGCGCATAACCCCGATGGGCCGGATGCGCTGGCAGCAGAGGCACCCGGTCGGACACGTCTTGCCTATGATGAGCTGTTTGCCCATCAGCTGACACTGGCGCTGGCGCGGCTGCGGGATCGGACGTTGCCGGGGCGCAGCAGCCTGGCCAGCGGGGCGTTGCAATCGCGGGTGCTTGCGGCCTTGCCCTATCGGCCGACCAATGCGCAGGCCCGCGCAATTGCGGAGATCACCGCCGATATGGCGGCTGGTGCGCGGATGAACCGTCTGTTGCAGGGCGATGTCGGCGCTGGCAAAACTCTTGTTGCTTTCATGGCTTTGCTGGTCGCAGTTGAAGCAGGCGGGCAGGGTGTCATGATGGCGCCGACAGAAATTCTGGCCCGTCAGCATCTGGAGGCGCTGCGCCCGCTGGCGGAAACCGCAGGCGTGGTTCTGGAAATCCTGACAGGCCGCGACAAGGGCCGGGAGCGGGCCGCAAAATGCGCGGCGCTGGCGCGGGGGGACATTCATATTCTGGTCGGCACCCATGCGGTGTTTCAGCCGGATGTGGTGTTTCGGGATCTGCGGTTGGCGATTGTCGACGAACAGCATCGGTTTGGCGTGCGCCAGCGCATGGAGCTGGCGGAAAAGGGCAAAGGCGCGGATGTGCTGGTGATGACCGCAACACCGATTCCGCGGTCGCTGGCGCTGACGCAATATGGCGATATGGAAGTTTCGGTACTGGATGAAAAACCGCCCGGTCGCAAACCGGTCAAGACTGCGGTTATCAGCACCGAGCGGATGCAGGAGGTGGTCAGCCATCTGCGCGGCGCCATCGAAGCCGGGCGACAATGCTACTGGGTCTGTCCGCTGGTTGAGGAATCCGAGGTGATGGATCTGACCGCCGCAGAGGAGCGGTTCAAACATCTGCGGGCGACGCTGGGAGAGGGCGTGGTCGGGCTGGTTCACGGACAGATGCCCCCGGCGGAGAAAGACGCGGCGATGGCTGCCTTTCAGGCTGGAGAGACCAAGGTTCTGGTGGCCACAACGGTGATCGAGGTCGGAGTCAATGTGCCCAATGCGTCGATCATGGTGATCGAGCGGGCCGAGATATTCGGCCTTGCACAGCTGCACCAGCTGCGCGGCCGCGTCGGGCGCGGGGATGCGGCTTCGACCTGTCTGCTGCTCTATCAGGCGCCGCTCAGCAAGGGCGGCCAGAAACGGTTGGAGATCCTGCGCGAGACCGAGGATGGTTTTCGCATTGCCGAAACCGATCTTGAGATGCGCGGTGCGGGCGATGTCATCGGCACCGCACAATCGGGGCTGCCGCGATTCCGCATCGCCGATCTGGACCGTCAGGCCGGGTTGATGGCTGTTGCACAAAGCGACGCGCGGGCCCTGCTGGCCAGCGATCCCGATCTGTCCAGCCCGCGCGGACAGGCGGCGCGGGTTCTTCTGTGGCTGATGAAACAGGATCAGGCGATCCGTTTGATTTCTGTCGGTTAGCACGTCTTCCTGAGCTGAAACCTTCAAGAGCGGCGGCCCTTATGATCGGGACGCTGCTTTGCGTTTTGCGCCGTGTTCTCATGTGTTCGCAAATGTTCTTATAAAGTTCTTTACAGCTGCGTTTGAATATGAGAACAAATAGGCAACAACACGCCAGAGAGCGAGCGCAAGATAGACAGGAGGATGCACCATGATGACCCAAATCAAGACGACTGTTCAGAATGCCCAATCGACACTGTTGCAAGACGCCATTGGCGCGGCGGCACTGGTTGTGATGCTGGTCGCGGGGTTGCACCTGCCGGGTCTGCTGTGATGACGCCGGGCGACCAGCCTTGAGTTTTTGAGATTTCCTGATCGCACTCTTTATGCCGGACGGGGCCGCCTGTCCCAAGCCTGCCCGGTTTGCCTGCCGGTCTGGCCGACCTGCCTCAGGTCAACAGGCCCCGTTCGGGTCCCGCATGAGAGAGCATACTGCCGCCGCCACCTGTCAGGTGTGCGGCGGTTTTTTCATGTGGCCCTTTTGGAGGGGTTGTTCTGGCTGTCGTCACGGGCGCTGGTGAGACGGGCATGTCAATCGGCGGCTGAGATGGCGGTCTTGGATCATGACTGCGGATCTGCTTTATTGGCGTGAGCGACTGATCCAACGTGTTGAACTTGTAACGCTGGATCGGCAGGCGGCCATCAGGCGCAGCTCTGTTCCTGATGGGTCTGCATAGCCTCATAGGTGGCATCGAGCGCCAGCATGATCGAGGCGTGGCGGTTCTTGAACTCGCGGGCGGGGATCAGGACTTCAAACCCGTCAAACGGCGCGTCCGGAACCGGGCCATCTTCGGTCAGCATGGCCTTCAGCTGCTGGCGGGCCCGCTCAACCTCGGGCAGGGTGCGACCCAGGACGACCTCGCCGACAACCGCTGCCGAGGCCTGGCCAAGCGCACAGGCTTTGACGTCCTGACCAAATCCGACAATCGCGCCATCCTCGATCCGAAGATCGACGGTCACGGTCGAGCCGCACAGGGGCGAGCGTTTTTTAACCGTAACATCCGGGGCGTCGAGACGATCCAGATGCGGGATATCGGCGGCCAGGGCCAGGATCCGTGCGGAGTAGAGTTTTATCAGATCAGTCTCGCCGGACATCGGATACCTCGGGCTTTCCCTTACGTGCTGTTCCCAATACATAGGGAGCCAGTCTCCAGATGCAAAAGGTTTTTGCCATGTCGTTTGATCCTCTTAGCCTAAAGTACAATGAGGCCGGGTTGATCCCCTGCATCGCGCAGCAGGAGGGCAGCGGCGAGGTCCTGATGATGGCCTGGATGAATGCCGATGCGGTGAGACAGACGCTGGACAGTGGCCGAGTCACCTATTGGTCGCGGTCGCGGCAGGCATTCTGGGTCAAGGGCGAAAGCTCGGGACATGTGCAGGAACTGGTCGATCTGCGCGTGGATTGCGATCGCGATTGCCTGCTGGCGGTGGTGCGTCAGACCGGGCCTGCCTGCCACACCAACCGGCGCAGCTGTTTTTATACGGCCCTTCGCGATGGCGAGGAGGTCGAGCTGATGGCGCCGATGGTCTGACAGAAACCGGCTGAAGGGGACGGCCCGGTGCGGGCCGTGCCTCCGGCGGGGATATTTCTAGCCAGAAGATGTCTGTTCGGGCACCGCAGCGCAGCCGACCATGGCGCGGATCTGCGACGGGCTGATGCCTTCGGCGCGGTATTTGGCGAGGGCACGGGCATCGTCGCGCTTGGCAAGTCGCTTGCCCTGATCGTCGCGGATCAGCCCGTGGTGGTGGTAGATGGGTGTCGGCAGGCCGAGCAGTGCCTGGAGCAGCACGTGGATCTGCGTAGCCTCGAACAGATCCTCTCCACGCACGACATGGGTGATCTGTTGATCGGCATCATCGACCACTACGGAGAGGTGGTAGGCGCTGCCCATGCCGCGGCGGACGAGGATAATATCGCCGACCGCGGTGAGCAGCTGATCGGGGTTCAGCCGATGCCGGCCCTGATGGGATAGGCCGGTTTCCGAGAAGCTGCGCAGGCTGGCCGCATCCAGCGCTTTTGCCATCTTGAGCCGTATCACGTCCTGTGGTGCGGCGTCGGCCATTGCGCGGCTGCGGCAGCTGCCCGGATAGATGCGCCCGTCGGGGCCGAATTGCGGTACGCCTTCTTGCGGCGCGCCTGCGGCGGCCTCGATATCGGCGCGGTTGCAGCGGCAGGGATAGGTGAGCCCCATTGCCGCAAGCTGATCCAGCGCAGCGCGATAGCGTGGCAGCCGTTCGGACTGGCGCATCACCGGTTGCGGCCAGCGGAGGCCGAGCCAATGCAGGTCGTCATAGATCTGCGCCTCCCAGCTGGGCCGGGAGCGGGATTGGTCGATATCTTCGATGCGCAGCAGGAAAATGCCCTCCGCTGCCCGCGCCATATCATGTGCCAGAAGCGCCGAATAGGCGTGGCCGAGGTGCAGTGGTCCAGTTGGGGATGGCGCAAATCGGGTTGCGAATGTCACGCTTTCTCAATCACATAAACGGTGGACTTCAGGTTGATTCCGGGCAGGTGGTCACCGTGTTCCCGAAACAGCAGCCGTGCCGCCGAACAATCCAGCCATTCGTTGAGCTTGCCGGTATAGGCGGGATCCTCCAGTGCGTGATCATTGTAGGAAAAGGCAAAGAGGCCGCCGCGCGGCAGGGCGTGCAGGATGCTGTCGAAGACCGCAGGCGGAGCGGCACCGGTGCCCAGAACGCCACAGCCGGTGATCAGACGATAAGCGCCCTTGGGGATCGGCTGGCGGTCGGCGGCGTCGATCTGCGTCAGTTGGCGGTAGGCGTCTTTGGCACGGGCCTGCTCCAGCATCCGGGCGGAGGGCTCCATCCCGTCGACGGTTTCAAACCCCTGGAGGCGCAGCGCCAGACCTGACAGGCCGGTGCCGCAGCCAAAATCCAGAACGGGTTCGCTCATGTCCGATTGGAATTTCGCCAGCGCCAGGGCAATCCGTCCCGGCGTCGCGTAACCGTTCTCGGCGATTTCAGCATCGTAGGAAGCGGCCCATTGGTCGTAATGCGCCAGGGTCGCTTCCGGTGTTTCCAGGTCATAGGATTTGTCGAGGAACTTTTTGCTCATGACGACAGTTTATGCCTTCGCCGCCCGAAGCGTCTAGGAAAAGTTGCCAAGCCAGTCCTGCCACGCGGCTTTGGCCCGGTCGGTATAGGCCTTGTAGCGGTCCTTGCGGCCACGGCGGCCGCCTTTGAGACCATCGACCGGGCGGAACAGGCCGAAGTTCACATTCATCGGCTGGAAGGTCTTGGCCTCGGCGCCGCCGGTGATGTGATGGATCAGCGCGCCCATGGCGCTGTCCTGCGGCACCTCTGGCAGCTCCTGACCAAGGATTTCTGCAGCGGCCATACGGCCGGCCAGCAGGCCCATGGCGGCGCTTTCCACATAGCCTTCGACCCCGGTGATCTGGCCGGCAAACCGCAGGTGCGGTTTTGATTTCAGCCGCATCTGCGCGTCGAGCAGGGTGGGGGAGTTCAGGAATGTGTTGCGATGGATGCCGCCGAGGCGGGCAAAGCTGGCGTTTTCCAGCCCCGGAATCATCCGCAGCACCTCTGTCTGGGCGCCGTATTTCATCTTGGTCTGGAAGCCGACGATGTTGAACAGCGTTCCCAGCGCATTGTCGCGCCGCAGCTGGACCACCGCGTGCGCCTTGACCTCCGGCTGGTGCGGGTTGGTCAGCCCCACCGGTTTCATCGGGCCATGGCGCAGGGTTTCACGGCCGCGTTCGGCCATCACCTCGATCGGCAGGCAGCCATCGAAATAGCCTGCGGTCTCACCCTCGTGGAATTCGGTCTTGTCGGCGGCCAGCAGCGCGTCGATGAACGCTTCATACTGATCCTTGTCCATCGGACAGTTGAGGTAGGCGGTGCGCTCTTCTTCGGTCTCACCCTTGTCGTAGCGCGACTGCATCCAGGCCTGCGACATGTCGATGCTGTCGGCGTAGATGATCGGGGCGATGGCGTCGAAGAAGGCCAGCGCCTCGGCGCCGGTCTCACGTTGAATGGCCTTGCCGAGTTCAGGCGAAGTCAGCGGGCCGGTGGCAAAGATCCAGTGGCCATCGGCGGGCAGCTCGGTGATTTCCTCATAAGAAACGGCGACATTCGGCAGCGCTTTCAGCCGCGCGGTGACGGTTTCGGCAAAAGGCTCGCGGTCCACCGCCAATGCGCCGCCGGCGGGCAGGCGGTGTTGTTCGGCGGTGGACATGATCAGCCCGTTGGCTGCGCGCATCTCCCAATGCAGGAGGCCCACGGCGTTCTGCTCGTCATCGTCTGAGCGGAAAGAGTTGGAGCAGACCATCTCGCCCAGATTGCCGGTCTGATGGGCAAAGGTTTCCACCTTTGGGCGCATTTCGTGGATCACCACCTCTACGCCCATATGTGCGGCCTGCCATGCGGCCTCTGAGCCGGCCATGCCGCCGCCCACGATATGCAATGTTTTTGTCATGCCCGCCACATAGGGCAGCTGGGGCCGTCACGCAATATTGCGCGGTGCGGCTTGTGCAGATCGGCACGAAAAACTGGTGCTTTTGGGCCAAGTGAGCCTGTTGCAAGCAGTGGAAATGTCGACTGGTCTGAGCGGGAGGGGTATTGGGGTCGCTGGGGAACTGTCTGGCCGGGGGAGAGACCCGGTGGAGGGACGGTCCGCATCAGCGACCCTAATTGTGCTGGGGTTCGTGACCATGTCTCACAAGCCCTGCCCAATCTTTGCCATGATCTTGCCTTGTTTGAAAGACCTGACATGGAAACAATAAATCACCAATCGTAAACAAAGACTAAAATTTTCGATGTCTTTTAGATTTTTTGAGCAGATCAGCGATTTTTCCAGTCCGGGTCGCGTTTTTCCAGAAAGGCATCAATACCTTCGACGGTATCCCGCAGCATCAGGTTTTCGACCATGACGGCGCCGGTGTGGGCATAGGCATCGGCCGTGGGCAGCTGAAGCTGGTCGTAAAACGCGCGTTTGCCGATCTTGACGGCGGCGCCGAGTTTGCTTGCCACGGTTTGGGCGAGGGCATTTGTGGTCTCGGTCAGATCCTCAGCTGCGGCGATGCGGTTGATCAGCCCCAGCTCCTCGGCGCGGGTGGCGTCAATGAAATCGCCGGTGGTCAGCATTTCAAAGGCATGTTTGCGCGAGATATTCCGGGTCAGCGCCACCATGGGAGTGGAGCAGAACAGGCCGATATTGACGCCATTGACGCCAAAGCGTGTGCCCTCGGCGGCGACGGCCATATCGCAGGAGGCCACCAGCTGGCAGCCGGCTGCGGTGGCAATACCGTGGACTTGTGCGATTACCGGCTGCGGGATCTGTTGCAGGCCCAGCATCACCTCGGTGCAGCGGGCAAAGAGATCGGCGAAATAGGCCTGTCCGCCATCCTCGGCCTGCCGCCCGGCTGTCATTTCACGCAGATCATGGCCCGCGCAGAACGCCTTGCCCCGTCCGGCGAGGATGACGACGCGGGTTTCGTCGTCGTCGCGCAGGCTGTCGATCTGCCCCTGAAGTGCGGCCAGCATCCCGTCCGACAGCGCATTCAGCCGCTCGGGCGCGTTGAGATGGAGCGTGGCGATGCCGTTGCTGTCGTGACGTTCCAAAATTGTCATCTTGTGTCCCTCCCCGGATTAAGGCCAACGTTAGAACATGTTGCACTTAGGGGGGAACCGGTATTGCGCCGCCACCCCATGCGACATCGGCTCGCAGGGAACCGGCAACAGTGAGGGAGAGAGACAGCATGGGCTTGGCGTTTGATGCCGCAGGGTTGGGAGCTTATCTGCATGAGGTGTTTGCAGAGGTGGCCAATGATTTTGTGATTGACCGGCTGGATGAGGACGGGATCACGATGCGGCTTCTGGTGGATGAACGTCACCTGCGCCCCGGTGGGACCGTTTCAGGACCGTCGATGTTTGGTCTGGCCGATGTCACCATCTATGCGCTGGTGCTGTCGCGGCTGGGGCGCAAGGCGCTGGCGGTGACCACCAATGCCTCGTTCGACTTCATGCGCAAACCGGCAGGCGGCACGCCCCTGATTGCCGAAGGCAAGCTGCTGAAACTGGGACGCCAGCTGGCGGTGGGCGATGTGCTGTTGTTCTCCGAAGGGGATCCGCGTCCGGTGGCCCGCTCCACCATGACCTATGCCATCCCGCCAGACCGGTAGGACCTAGCGCGCAGTGGCCAGCGGCTGGCCAACTTTTACCAGGGTTTCGCGGCCCCTGGCGCTATTGGTGACCAGATCGTCACTGAACTGCACGCGGCCCGGTTCGAACACCACCACAACGGTGGAGCCTCCGAATTTGAAATACCCCTTTTCGTCCATCTTCTGCACCGCGCCCGAGGTGCGGGTGTTGACGATGGAGCCAACGCCAAAGGCGCCGACCTCGACAAAGGCGTAGCTGCCAATGGTGTCTGTGTCGATCAGGGTCCAGCTGCGTTTGTTCTCGCCAAAGACATCCGGTCCGGCGCCAAGCGCGATGGGGTTCACCGAATGCAGCGCGCCCGGAATATCCTGCGCGGCGGTGATGCGACCGGCGGCCGGGAAGTGGTAGCGGTGGTAATCCGCAGGACAGAGCCGGACGATGGCCAACGCGCCACCAACAAAGCGGTCAGAAATACCGGGCAGCATGGTCCGCACCGACATCGGATGCCCCTTTACGGGGACAAAGACATCCTCCGCCAGCTCGGGAAAGACCAGCACCCGACCATCGGCGGGGCTGACGATTTCGCTGGGATCGTCGCTGTAGGGGCGTGCCTCCGGCCTCAGGTGGCGGGCAAAGAAGGCGTTGAAAGTTGCATAGTTTTCCGTCGGTTCCGTCGCCTCGCTCATGTCGATGGCAAGATCGTCGACCACGGTCTGGATCTTCCCTCTGGAGAGGGACGAATCAAACCATGCTCCCATCAGGCGGCTGATCAGGGCGGAGCGGAACAACAGTTTTTCCACCGGTTTTGCGCTGGCGTTCTGATAGGCCCAGCGGATCCATTTTTCACCCAGAACGACCTCTTCAAAGGTGTCTCCGGTGTCGCGGTCAACAACTAGGATAGGGTCGCGCTGCATGGGGCCTGCCAGATTTTGTTTCGCTCCCGCCGCGCCTAGCAAGAAGCAGCAGTCACGCCAAGGGGCCAAGGGGGATTAAGGACCATCGCCACTCGGTCGTGTTCTTTAGTCAATCTTATCGTGCAGCCAGTGAATTTGCGTTTTGGCTGCGGCAATCGCAGCTTTTGCGTCTGCGAACACCTGTCCGCCGTAGTGGCCGATGCTGTACCAGCCGCGCCCGTCCTCGGGGTCGCGCCGGAACTCGTCAAAGCCATAACTTCCGTCCGGCCGCTGGAAAATATCTGTGCAGATCAGCTCACCGTCCAGGTTGACCGATTTGATGACCTTATTGATATGAGCCATATGTACCTCTCTTGCGAACAGTGTCTGCCGGGCAGGGCACGGGCTGCAAGCGCAAAGTCAGCGCAACGAAAAAGGGGGCCGAAGCCCCCAGATGCCTGCCCCTTACGGGAAAAGCTTTTTCACATAGTTCGGCAAGGCGAATGCGGCCTTGTGAACCTCCGGGTTGTAATAGCCGGTGTCGATCCCCGCGGCGGCAAAACGTGCCTCCAGATCCGCAAGGCTCACGCTGCGCGCCTTGTCCGAATGGCTGCCCCAGCCAAACGCCATCGGGCCACCCGCATAGGTCGGCACGGTCGCCAGATAGCAGGAGGCATCGGCAAACAGCGCCTGAAACGCCCGCAGGGTGCCGGTCAGCTCATCGCCCTGCATGAAGGGCACGCCATTCTGCGTCACGATGATGCCATCCTCAGTCAGCGAACGGGCTGCGTGGCCATAGAAAGTATCGGTGAACAGTACCTCGCCGGGGCCGATCGGGTCGGTGGAATCGACGATGATCACATCGAATTTCTCGGTGTTCTCTTTCATGAAGAGCGCACCATCGTTGATCACCAGATTGAGGCGGGCATCATCAAAGGCGCCATCGCTCAGCATCGGCAGGTATTCTTTGGAGAATTCCACCACACCGCCGTCGATTTCAACCATGGTGACATGCTCGACCGATGGGTGGCGCAGCGCTTCGCGCGCCATGCCGCCATCGCCGCCACCGATGATCAGCACCCGTTTTGCATTGCCATGGGCCAGAATCGGCACGTGGGTCAGCATCTCGTGGTAGATGAAGTTATCGCCTTCGGTGGTCTGCACCACGTCGTCCAGCGTCAGAACGCGGCCAAACTGGCCGTTCTGAAACACCTTCAGACGCTGGTGCTCGGTGTTGCTGTCATAGAGCATCTCATCGACGCGCAAACGCTGGGCGTAGTGGGCGTGCAGGCCTTCGGTGATCCAGGTGTGATCACTCATGCCGCCACTTCCTTGGTCAGGATGCCCTTTGCCAGGAACTCCTCGCCGCGCAGCAGTTCGCGCACCGCAACCGTCGGCGTGTCGAAGGCCTCTTTCAGCACATCAACCGCTTTCCAGGGCTCGGCATCGCCGCACATGAAGACGTCAAAGGCGCCATAGCCGATCTCGGGCCAGGTGTGGACGGAGATATGGCTTTCGGCCAGAACGGCCACGCCGGAGACGCCTTGCGGCGAGAATTTATGCGTATGGATGTGCAGCAGCGTCGCGCCGCAGACCTCGACACATTTGCGGAAGGCGTTCTGAATGCGGGTTTCGCAATCCAGACCGCTGCCGTTCATGACCTCGATAATGAGATGGGTTCCGGCAAATACCTTTCCATCCCGACGGATGAAATGGTCTTCGCGATCCGAATCCACAAGTGAGTTTACGATCGCAGTGGTTGCACTGCGGGCGGTATCTTCCTCTTGGGCGCCTGTCTCCAGACCGATCCCCAGTTGGAAGAGGTTGGCGTCCGTCATGACACTCCCCTTCGTTCCAGTAGATGACAATCCAGCCGGCCCTTAGCGCCCCCCCGGATAAGAGTCCGGGGTTGGGATCGGTACCGAAAGTGAGGGGGCATCTATTGTGGGGGCGGGATTCGATCAAGGGGTTTTTTGTAAAATGAACACCATCGTGCCATAAAAAAGACCGGGGCAAGCCCCGGTCATCAGGTGGTTCCGTTGCCCGGGGATCATGGGCGCCAGAACGGAAGAGTCCCTTGATACTCGGCGTCTTCGCGGGTCAGCCCAACATCTTTGAGCAGTTCCGGCGGCAGTTGACGCAATGCCTGTCGCGTGCGCTGACGCACGGTCCATTTGGTGACCAGAACCGCAAAGGAGACCGCGATCTCAGCCAGCACCGGCAGGGTGGGGCGGCTGGAAAGATAGATCATGTCGGGCGAAGAGGGTGTTGCGTTCTGTGTCATGGCAGTTTCCTATTGTATTGATACAATCCTGTGTTTATATCACAATCAATGGGTACAATTTGCGCGACATCTTGTCCAAGAAAGGATTGTAATGGGTACAATTTGGCCAAACGAGCTGCCGACTGATCTTTCCGGGCGATCCGGGCCGAAATATCAACGGGTGGCTGATACCATCCGGGCGGCGGTTGAAGATGGCACACTTTGTATCGGTACAAAGCTGCCGCCGGTGCGGGAGCTGGCCTATCAGCTGAAGATCACCCCCGGCACGGTGGCGCGGGCCTATTCGCTCCTGACCGATGACGGGCTGTTGCAGGCGGAAGTCGGGCGCGGGACTTTTGTGGCGGAACCGGAAACCAAGGTGCTGGATGATGTCTGGTCGCGGCAGCTGCATCTGCTGGAGGCCACTAATCCCGGCCACGTCAGCCTGTTCAGTCCCCGCCTCGCGGATGTTGGTCAGGTTGCGGCATTGCGCGAGGCGATGGTGAAAGTGTCCCAGGGCGATCCGCTGCAATTCCTGAACTACCCCACACGCGATGCCTATGAACCGGTACGCGAGGTGGTTGCCGATTGGCTCTCGGATGAGCTGCTGGGCAATGTGCATCAGAATGACGTCGTGCTGACCCACGGCGGGCAGAACGGCATCCTGACGGTGCTGCAAACCGTGCTTGAGGGGCCGCAGCCGACGATTCTGGTCGAAGATCTCTCATATGCTGGGTTTCGGCGCGCCGCAGAGCTGGCGCGCGCCCGGGTTGTGGGGGTGGCGATGGATGACAAGGGCATCCTGCCGGATTCACTGGAACTCGCCATTCGCAAGACAGGCGCCACCGTTCTATGCACCAGCCCGGAGGTGCATAATCCGACCGGGCTTTATACGCCGCTGGAGCGTCGCAAGGAGATTGTCGAGATCGCCCGGCGCCACGAGGTTCAGATCATAGAAGATGACTGCTACCGGATGGGGGAGGCGCGTGCGCCAAGCTACCGCGTGCTTGCTCCTGAGCTGGGTTGGCATGTCACCTCATTTTCCAAGACGATAACACCGGCGCTGCGCGTGGGGTTCGCACTCGCCCCCAAGGGGCGTGGCGCCGATCTGCGGCGCACGGCGGAATACAGTTATTTCGGAATCGCACAGCCACTGGCGGAGCTGACCCGTATCCTGCTGTCCGACCCCCGCACGCCGCAGCTGGTGCGCGATGTCCGCAAGGAGATGGCCAAATACGTCCGCATTGCCGTCAACGCTCTGGGCAGTTTTGAACTTGTCTGGTCGGACAGCGTGCCCTTCCTGTGGTTAAGGCTGCCATCGGGCTGGCGTTCGGCCGCGTTCACCCGCGCGGCAGAGGCGCAGGGGGTTCAGATCCGCTCGGCCGATGAATTCGCCCTGCGCGACGGCCGCGCGCCCAATGCGGTGCGGATCGCGGTGAACGGCCACGTCACGCCCAAACGGTTTGAGGAGGCAATGCTGCGGCTGCGCGCACTGCTCGACAACCCACCGGAGCAGATCAGCGTCTGAACTGTTGCCCGGCTCGGGGCGGGCTGTATTGCAAAGGAAAAGGGGACCTGAACACTCAGGCCCCCCTTATATGTAAGCGGTGATCGACCGGGGTGCTTATTCTACCAGGATCGACACGCCCGAGGTGTGGTTCCCGATAAAAGACCAGTTGTCGCGACCAGCAGCGATGCCAGCGGTGATGGCAGCGGCCAGAAGACCTGCTGCCGAGGCCCCGCCAACCACTGTGCCGTTCAGCTCAGGTTTAAGCGTGGTCTGGCCGGATTGTTGGCCCGCGTCGCATTGCACATAGGCCGGGGTCGGACGGCGTTTGAGCACCGGAACGTTGACGAGAGCCGGGGTGATGAATGTCGCCTTGAATTCGGCGCTTTCGACGGTGCACCGGGCGCCAACAACTTCGCGCATGTTGGCGCTGCTGGGTTGACCGCCTGTCGCCTTCATCTTTTCCTTGTCCAGCACGACGTGCGTGCGGAAGGTCAGCTCTTTGTAGCCCTGAACGCGCGGCGCTGTTGAGCCTTGATTCTTGAGCGCGACCGTTACCGGGGGAGCGGTGACTTCGGCGTTTTGCATGCAGGCACCAAGGGCCAGCGGCAGGGCGCCAACCAGAGCAAGTTTTCGAAACATGTAGTAGGATCCTATAATTTCTCTTTCCGTTGCAGCTTTAGCGTGTGAAACACCGACTGAAAAGGCGCCCCGACCTGTTCCGCGACGACAGATGCGGTCTGGATCGGGGCAGGAGCGTATCCGAGGGTGTTCAAATATGGGGTATTATAATACCTATTTTGTAAGATGCTGTTTTTAAACATTTTAATCTGATTTCAGGGTGTTGACCTATGCGCAGGCCTGCCGTAAACCCCGTCCATCGAATTCGGGCGCGCCGTTTTGGGGGTGCCCTTCACGTCAAACAGGATTGACCTGCTATGAAAACCTTCTCTGCTACACCGGCAGACATCGAGAAGAAGTGGATCATCATCGACGCCGAAGGCGTGGTGCTGGGCCGTCTTGCCTCGATCGTCGCCATGCGCCTGCGTGGTAAGCACAAGCCGTCCTTCACTCCTCACATGGATATGGGCGACAATGTCATCGTGATCAACGCTGACAAGATCCAGATGACCGGCAAGAAGCGCGAAGAGCACTTCTACTGGCACACCGGCCACCCCGGTGGTATCAAATCCCGCACCAAACAGGAAATCCTGGACGGTGCCCACCCCGAGCGCGTTGTCTATCAGGCCGTCAAGCGGATGCTGCCCGGCAACCGTCTGTCGCGTCAGCAGATGACCAACCTGCGCATCTATGCAAGTGCCGAGCACCCGCATGAAGCCCAGTCCCCCGAGGTTCTGGATGTCAAATCCATGAACAAGAAAAACACCCGGAGCTGAGACCGATGGCTGATCAGATCAACACTCTCGAAGAGCTCGGCGCCGTTGCAGGCGTAGAAACCGTAGCCGAAGAAACCATCGTGCGCGAACCCGTTCGCGACGAGCTGGGCCGTGCCTATGCCACCGGTAAGCGGAAAGACGCGGTTGCCCGCGTTTGGATCAAGCCGGGTTCCGGCAAGGTCTCCGTCAACGGTAAAGAGCTGAACGCATATTTTGCACGCCCCGTGCTGCAGATGATCCTGCGCCAGCCGTTCCAGGTTGCCGGTGTCGAAGGCGAATTCGACGTCTACGCAACCGTCAAGGGCGGTGGCCTCTCCGGTCAGGCCGGCGCGGTCAAGCACGGCATCTCCAAAGCACTGCAGCTGTACGATCCGTCGCTGCGTGGCGCGTTGAAAGCCGCAGGCTTCCTGACCCGCGACAGCCGTGTTGTCGAGCGTAAGAAATTCGGCCGCCGCAAAGCGCGTCGTTCGTTCCAGTTCTCCAAGCGTTAATCGCTGGATCACATGGATTTGGAAAAGGCCGCAGAGCAATCTGCGGCCTTTTCTTTGTGTGGATTGTTCGAATGCTGCCTGAGCCTGCGTAGCGGTCAGTCTTAGCTGTCCGGTTCGATCAGGCCCAGCCCGCGCAGGTAGATGCCGATGCCGCTCTCCAGCAGATCCTCGGGCGGGAAGGGGGAGGCCGCACCGGGAGAGTTCCGGGCATAGAGCTCCACCACGCCATGGCTCATCGCCAGAACATGCGCCGAGAACATCGAGGCGGGCGGGCGTTTTTCGGCCGGGATATGTTTGCTCAGATCTGCGGCGGCGCGTTCCAGAATGGCGCGGGCGCGGTTGGCGGCCTCGGCCAGCTCAGGCGTACGGTTGACGGAGATCCCGCTTTCGAACATCGCGATGTAATGGCCTGGATGTTTGCGCGCAAAGGCGAGATAGGCCCGGCCCGTCGCTTCAAACGCTGCCAGGGCCGAAGGTTGATATTTGTCATAGGCGTGCTGCATCAGATCGGCAAACATCACATAGCCCTGACGGCCTGCCTCGGCGATCAGATCCTCGCGCCCGTTGAAGTGACGATAGACCGCGGCCGGGGTGACGCCGGCCTGTTTGGCCGCCTCCGACAGGGTAAAGCCGGTGGGGCCCTTGGCCTCGATCAGCTTCAGTGCGGCTTCGACCAGCGCCTGGCGCAGGTTGCCGTGGTGATACCCCCGCTTAGGCATCCCAGAGATCCGGTCCGCCACTGATGGAATCATCCAGATCGCCAAGCGCTTTGGCATCCTTGTTGGTGTAATCGACGGAGTGCAGCACCCGGCGAATGGCGGCCAGCCGGGCCCGGCGCTTGTCGTCGGAGCGCACGATGGTCCAGGGGGCGTGCTCGGTGTGACTACGTGTCAGCGTATCCGTAATGGCGGTGGAGTATTCCTGCCAGAGGCTCAGACCTTTGACGTCGATCGGGCTGAGTTTCCACTGCTTCAGCGGATCGGTCTCGCGCGAGAGGAACCGCCGCAGCTGTTCGGCGCGTCCGACGTTGAGCCAGATCTTGAACAGCTGAATCCCGTCCTCGACCAGCGCCTCCTCAAAGCCGTTGACCTGATCGAAGAACCGTTCGCGCTGACCGTCGGTGCAAAAGCCGAAGACCGGCTCGACCACGCCGCGATTGTACCAGCTGCGATCAAAGAAGACGATCTCACCTGCGGCGGGCAGATGGGTGATATAGCGCTGGAAATACCACTGGGTCTGTTCCCGCTCGCTGGGTTTTGACAGCGCCACGATCCGCGCCCCGCGCGGGTTCAGGTTTTCGCGAAACCGTTTGATGGTGCCGCCCTTGCCAGCGGCGTCGCGCCCTTCAAAGAGAATGGCGACCCGTGCCCCGGTCTCACGCACCCAAGACTGCATCTTGACCAGTTCGATCTGAAGCCGCGCCATCTCTTTCTCATAGCGCTTGCGGCTCATCCGCGTGTGATAGGGAAAGCCCGGATCCAGCAGATCATCCTTCTGCGAAGCTTTGATCGCGGCGCGGATTTCCTCTGGGGCCTTGGTCTCGTAGAACGCGCTGATTGCGCCGTCAAAGGGCAGGGGCATAGAAAATTCCTTCTGTCTTCTGTCCCTTATATGGGGCTTTGCGGCGAAATGTGAATCGTTTTAACGCAAATTCCGTGCCGTAGCTGCCCGCGCCGCCGCCCGGTCTACTGCCGCCACAACCGCATCGGTGGCCACCTGATGTGGCATATGGCCGACGCCATCCAGCACCGTGAGGTTCAGCGAGGGGACATCGCGCTCCAGCTGGCGCGCGTGCAGATCCAGCCCCACCGTGGTGTCGGCGCTGCCATGAACCGCCTCAATGGGCAGGCTGAGATCGCCGTAACGGGGGGCCATCGCTCTGATTTCGGCCAGAAGGTCGGCCCGCTGGCGGGCATTGGCCCGCAGCGCGGAGCGGCGCAGGGTCAACCCCGGGCCGAAATGTTCGAAATACCCCGCTGGCACGGCCTGCGGCGCAAAGACCTCGGTCAGGGTGTCGCGAATGGTGCTTTCGGGCACATAGGCGGTCAGCAGCGGCACCGCCAGCCGCTGGCCCAGCGGCGAGGAAGTGACCTTGTAAAAGGTGCTGAGCGGCGTCCGCCAAGGATGGGAGACCGCGCCGACCGTGACCAGCGCCGAGAGGCTGTCGGGCGCATCCAGCGCCCAGGCGAGGGCGACACCGCCGCCATAGCTCTGGCCCAGCACGATGGGATGCTCTGCACCCAGAGCGGCAACCGCTTGGCGAATGATGGCGGCCTGCTTGCTGAGGGACGCCTGCGCGCCACCGGTGGGATCGCTATAGCCCAGCCCGGGGCGATCCACGATGATCACCCGGAAGCGGCTGCTGAGGGCCGGGGCCAGCCGGAAGGTCATATCGCGGATGTGCCCGCTGGCGCCGTGGATCAACACCAGATCCGGCGCTGCCGCATCCGCAGGCAGCCCGTCGGGCCGGGGTGTCGGCTGCCCCAGATCAAGCAGGTGCAGCTGCTGGCCATCAACCGTGACAAAGCTGCCGAGCGGCGGATAGGCGGCGATGGCGTCCGCCTCGCGAGCCTTGGCCCGCCACAGCGTCCCGCCAGCTGCAAGCGCCAGAATTAGACCGGCTGTCAGCACGCGCTTAACGCCCAATCTGCGCCATATCAAACGGGGTGGACTGGTAGATGTCATTGATCCAGTTGCCATAAAGAAGATGCGCGTGGCTGCGCCAGCGGTTCTGCGGTTTGCGGCTGGGATCGTCGTCCGGGTAGTAGTTCATCGGAATATTGATCGGCGTGCCGCTGGCGATATCGCGATCATATTCCTGCTTCAGCGTATCGCTGTCGTACTCGAAATGGTTGAAGATATAGAGCGCACGGTGGCTGGGATCCTCGATGAGGCAGGGGCCGGCATCGGGGCTGCCCAGCAGGCTGCGCAGGCCGGGTCGGGCATCAATTTCGGATTGGCGGATTTCGGTCCAGCGCGACACGGGAATGACGCAGTCATCGGAAAACCCCCGCAGATAGGGGGATGCGGGATCAAGGTTCTGATGCCGGAAACAGCCAAAGACCTTGTGATCCAAGAGGTGTTTCTTCACCCCGTGGAAATAGTTGATCATCGCCATGCCGCCCCAGCAGACACCAAAGGTGGAATGCACATTGGTCTGGGTCCAGTCAAAGACCTCACACAGCTCATCCCAATAGGTGACATCCTCGAACTCGAGATGTTCGATCGGCGCGCCGGTGATGATCAGACCGTCAAAACGCTCGTCCTTGATCTCCTGGAACGGCCGGTAGAACTCCGCCATATGCTCTGCGGCGGTGTTGCGGGTCTGATGTTCGGTCATGCGGATCAGGGACAGCTCGATCTGCAAAGGTGTGGCGCCGATAAGCCGGGCAAACTGGTTCTCGGTCTGGATCTTCTTCGGCATCAGGTTGAGCAGGCCGATGCGCAGCGGACGGATATCCTGACGGGCCGCCTGATCCGGCGACATGACCATCACGCCTTCGTTCGTGAGAACGTCATAGGCGGGCAGGTCAGAAGGGATCTTGATCGGCATGTCGTGTCCTTTGGTCTATGCTCCGCCCGTTCTGGACAGAGTCTTGGCGCTGTGATGTAGAAGGCCTAGCCGCGCGCCTCAAGAGCGCCCGCAATCACATCTGTGAAATCGGCCTCGTTGCGGATGCCCGAAATCTGATCCGCCGTGACCGTCACGCCCCAGTTCTTTGCCATGGCGGCATAGCGGGGCTGGCGATGGGCCAGCGCCTGGGCATAGGTCCAGCGGATGAAGCTGTCAGGGTCCACCTCGTTTTCAGATAGGTGGTTTTCCTTTAGATACTCTTGCCAGACGCGGGCGAGGAAAGCCGGTTCATAGGCCATGGGCTTGGGGGCGCGATCAAACCGGCGGATCAGCTCCTGGGTATGGGCGTCGTCCCCTTTGATCCAGACCATCAGCGTGTGTTTAGCAAGCTCGCTCAGCAGCGGATCGCTTGCATCATTGGCATCGACCCATTCGCAGATGCTGCCGCCGGTGTCGCAGATGAAATTCGGATAGTCATAGAGCCGCTCGGCCCGGTCGATGAAATAACCGGTATCGCGCAGCGCGTTCAGTTCCGCGGTGCGAAACTGGTCCTGGCGGCGGGTATATTCCGCCATTGCCAGCCCGCCCTTGGCCGGATTGCCGGGCTTGCCCAGATAGGAGGCAACGGGTGTCAGGTTTTCAAAGCTGATATTAGAGCCGATATAGATCGAATCCGACAGCAGCAGATCGCGCAGAAACGGCACTTTCATCGCCTCTGCCTTGGCGTTGTCGGCGATATATTCGCCCATGTATCGGGTGCCGATCCGATAATCGATCGAGTAGTGGAACCAGCTGCCCGCGCCACGCAGAATATTGCTGATATAGGTCTTGCCCAGTCCGGACATGCCAAAGAACAAAACCCGCTTATGCGCCGCATTGCGCCAATCTTCGGCAGACGAATAGAGCATGTGAAATCCGGTCCCTTCTGGTTCCTTGCCTTGCTAATCGCCCCGGGCCTGCGGGTCAATCGGCAGCGCTGGAGGACCTGGGTGCGGCGGCTGGCGATGGACCACGCAAAACCCCCGCACCATAGGATGCGGGGGAGAACTGGTCCTGTACCTGTCTTTGTTCCAGCGCTGCCTGTGGCGCACGCAGGTCTACGTCAGGATCAGAAGCTATAGCCGACCTTCAGGCCAAAGCTTACAGCAGTGTTGTCCTGAAAGTATGCAACAGGTGTACCGCCTGGCGAGGCAAAGGCATCGCCCAATTCGGTATAGCGGATACCGGCAGAGATTTTCATCTTGTCCTGCTGATACTGCACACCTAGGCGAATGGCCTTCATTCCCTGCGTTGGTGCAAGTGGGGAGACCCGATTGTCGCCATCCGCATCCTCATAGACAAACGCGAGCGAGCCAGACCAGTTTTCGTTGAATTTGCGTCCGACGCCGATCGTGTAGGTGAAGGAATCGTCCAGATCGATCAGGTCGACGGAGCGACCCGCCTGACTGCTGAGGCCTGGCACGACGAGGTTCGTAACGCTGTGTTCAGCCCAGCGAATGTTGCCGAACAAAAGCGTGTCTTTGGCAATACCAGTCTGCAAGTCCAGGTTGACGGACTGCGGGGTTTTGGTCTTCGTCGAAGTTCCGGCCGAGGCACCGGTGGCGAATGTTTCATTCAGGCTGAAATCATGTTCGATTTCGGAGCTATAGGTCAGCGCTGCGCGGAGAGCGATTTCAGGGACCTCATAAGCCAGGCCAACAACCCAGCCAAATGCACCATCCTTGTTCACCCGTACATTATACTGGCTCCCGATGCTGGCGTAGGCTCCGCCGGCCAGATTGATCTCACCATCAATTTCCTGATAGCGGATGCCGCCGTGGACGCTGAAGTTCTCATTGAACCGGTAGCGCAGCAGTGCGGTTACAGCGTTTGAATTTGCCTCGGCGGTAGTGCCGCCCAACAACAGCGAACTCCCAACCGGGTAGGCAATGTCTACACCCCAGGGTTGATCGAAGATCACTGCGAAGGACAGCTGTTCGTTGATGTCCCGCTTGTAACCGGCACCGAACATGTTGAAGCGATCACCGACATCGCCCGTCGCAGATCCGAAAGGATTGAGGGTGGTCAGATCATTGCCCGAGACATCCGCCGAGGTCGTCGCGATGGAAAACTCGGCGTAAGTGCCTTCTTCGAAGATGATGCCAATCGGCTGGCCGGTCCGATCAAGACCGCTGGCCATAGCGGAGCCGGAAGCCAGCGCCAGCGCTGCTGACGTTGCAAGATAGCGTTTCATTGTTCCTCCCTGTCCAGACTTGGGCGCCTGGTTTTACATTGAGGAAAGCTAGCAAGGGGGATTTTTTCGGTCAATGTTGACGCAAAGGCAATCAACGGCAAGAAAATCAGGCAGAATGACCGTGTCGGCGGGGCGCGCGGAACCGTCCGGCGGCATCCAGAATATTGATGTAGTTTGCGCAGAAAATGACCGCAGCCCCGATCAGTACCCAGAGGTTAAGCGCTTCACCGTAAATCAACATTCCGGCCACGGCGATGGTGGGTAGTCGGGCGAAATCAATCGGCACCACAACGGTGGCCGGGGCAATGGAGAGCGCCTTGGTCATGCAGAAATGCGCCGCAAGCCCGGCGCAGCCGATAATCAGCAGCCAAAGTGCCGTTGCGGCATTTGGGAGAGTGATCTGCCCGTCCCACCCCGATATCACCAGCCCCATGCCGAGTTGCAGCAGCGTGAGCCAGAGCAGGATGGAGCTGATGGGCTCGTGCCGGGTCAGCCTTTTGGTGAAGAGGATGGTCAGCGCAAAGAAGATGGCTGAGGCAGCTGCCGCAAAAACGCCAAGGCTCAGCGTCTCCGGGCTGGGGCGGGCCACGATCAAAATGCCGACAAAGCCTAGCGCGGCGGCCAATACGCGAGGCCTCGTCAGCCGCTCGCCCAGCAGCAGCGGTGACAGCAGCAGCACCCAGAGCGGCGAGGTGAACTCCAGCGCAAAAACCTGTGCAAGCGGGATCAGCGTTACCGCAAGGAACCACAGGTTCTGTCCGGTGAAATGGGCGGCATTGCGGATCAGATGCAGGCCCAGCCGATCGCGCCGCACCTGGCCCCAGCTGCCGGTGGCGGTCAGACAGATGACAACAATAACCATCCCGACGGCGCTGCGATAGGTCATGATCTCAAAGGTGTCGAGGCTCAACCCGGCTTCGCGGCCAGCGATGGCCATCGAGGAAAACGAGACAATCGCCCCGACCATCCAGAGCGCAGCCGTGCCTATTCTTAACTCACCCTGCGCCATGGCCGCCCCTTTGCCCGTTGGTCACGAAGAAGGGCTAATTTAGCAGGCGGGTCAAGTCATCTCTGCGCGGCTGCGGTCGCGGGGCCGGGCCGCGCAGAACAGGCGTCTATTCGGCGGCAACCGTCTGCTTGAGCATTGCCGCGTGGGGCAGTGAGGGGAGGTCCAGCCGGTTCCCGCGCTCGATATACTCCTTCGCTATCGTGTCGGCATCAAACCCCAACCGTGACAGCAGCGTCTCGATTTCCTCAACCAGCGCATTGGTCGTGGCGCTGCCTTGTGGCGACGCATTGACCTTCTGCGGCAGGATCGGTCCTGTGGTGTGGCCCAGCTCTTGCAGCAGGTTTCGAGCGCCATCCGGCGTCGTGGCCTGCTCCAGCGTGGTTTCGATAAAGTGAAGTTGGTCGCCGTAGAGTTGTTTGTAGTAGGCGTAGCGCACTTCCATCTCCAGCGCATACCAGATCGCCATGCCGATTTCGCCCATTTGCTCGAACGGCGCGGGGTCGAGGATCTTGTGATTGTAGGTCGGATGCAGGTACCATTGCCAAGGTATTGTAATATTGCAAAAATCATTACGGTTCACATAGCTTGCGATTTGTTTGCCAAGGTTGCGGCGCAGGATGATCACGCGGGTTCGCGGCGCTAAACCGTGTTCCACCAGCGCCTCAATCAACCCGCATTTGCCCAATGTATGGTTGCTTTCCGCATAGGGGGCTTGCAGGTTGCCCAGTTTGCCCTCCCAGAAGTCGCAGACATTCGCGTTCATCCCGTAGGTATTGAACCCACGCATGTGTCCAATACTGGGCATACGAATGCCATAGTCATTCGCGCCAAGCGGCTCATGCACCGACGGGATATTCAGGTTCTCACCCAGAAATTTCGCAAGCCATGCGGTGCCCGTACGTCCGGCAGAGAGGGTGAAGATGAATTCAGGCTTTAAGCATTGTTGAGCGTTTTCTGACACCGGCGTGGCAAGAGTTGGGACTGCGGCAGCCAGTGCCGGGCGAGTGTAGCCGAACCGGGAAATTTCACCGACGGCCTCGACCTCGATCACGTCCGCCGCCTCCGGGTGGGCTGTAAAGAGTCTGGCCGCATCAGCGCCAGTTTTCGCAGGCATCGGCGCCTTGGCGTTCAGGTTCGAAAACCGCTCCCAAAGCCCGTCGATATCGAGCGCATTTATATCCTCCTCAAGATGCTCATAGCGCAGCACGACATCTGCGGAATTCGAACCATCCAGTGGTGCAATACGGCGGTTTTCGCTCAACAGGCTGCGGTAGCGTCGGACAAAGATATCGAGCGGAACATCTCTCTGATCCATCGCCTCGTTGTAGTAGCGGGAAACCATGGCATCGTAGGGATCGCGCCGGATCGTTACTTTGGTATAGGTCTCCCAGATATCCTGAGGAACTGCGGCGCGGATCTGTCCGGCGGTCATGTGATCGAAGAAAACCTGCGTGCCCCCGTTTCCATCCGGCCAAGTCTGGGTCTGATGGTTCTGAGGGCCGGGATAGCCCAACGCCCTCCGCCTCTCTTCATCCTTTGGGCTGATTGGTGTGATGATGCTGCTTTCATCACAATAGCTGGACAGTGCGATTTCAAACGAGGTTCCAGCAACCTTCTTGGTCTTAATGAAAATCAGTTTGAGCGGATGGCAGATAATCATTCCAGAGATTCTCCCAATAGAACTTCACTGAAACCTCGCAAATAGAGTTTTTGAAACTGTTAAGACATCAGTGAAAGTAGAATAAATTCAGGGCTTTCTATAAAAGAAAAACCCCGGCCAGTTGGCCGGGGTTTCAAGGGCTTAGATTATTCCCACTCGATCGTGCCCGGAGGCTTCGAGGTGATGTCATAGGTGCAGCGGTTGATACCCTTGACCTCATTGATGATCCGCGTGGCGGTTTCACCCAGGAATTCGTGGCTGAACGGGTAATAATCGGCAGTCATACCATCGACAGATGTCACCGCGCGCAGGGCGCAGGCATAGTCATAAGTGCGGCCGTCGCCCATCACACCGACGGTGCGAACGGGCAGGATCGCCACAAAGGCCTGCCAGATTTCATCATAGAGACCATGCTTGCGAATCTGGTCGATATAGATCGCATCCGCCTCGCGCAGGATTTCCAGTTTTTCACGGGTGATTTCGCCGGGACAGCGGATCGCAAGGCCCGGTCCGGGGAAGGGGTGGCGACCGATGAAGCTTTGCGGCAGGCCCAGTTCGCGGCCAAGCGCGCGGACTTCATCCTTGAATAGCTCGCGCAGCGGCTCGACCAGCTTCAGCCCCATTTTTTCCGGCAGGCCGCCGACGTTGTGGTGCGATTTGATGGTGACAGACGGCCCGCCCGAGAAGGACACGGATTCGATCACATCCGGGTAGAGTGTACCCTGCGCCAGGAAGTCGGCTCCGTCGATGGTGTCGGCGTGTTTCTGGAACACGTCGATGAACAGTTTGCCGATGATTTTGCGCTTGGTTTCCGGGTCGGACTGGCCGTCCAGTTCGCCCAGGAACAGATCGCTTTCATCTGCGTGGATCAGCTGAATATTGTAGTTGTCACGGAACATCGTGACGACCTCTTCGGCCTCGTTCTTGCGCAGCAACCCGTGGTCCACGAACACACAGGTCAGCTGGTCGCCGATGGCCTCGTGGATCAGGATCGCCGCAACCGAGCTGTCAACGCCGCCAGAGAGGCCGCAGATGACTTTCTTGTCGCCCACCTGATCGCGGATCGCCTGGATCGCCTGTTCGCGGTAGGCACCCATGGTCCAGTCGCCGGTGAAACCTGCGATCTTGACAAAGTTCTCATAGAGTTTCGCACCATTGGGGGTGTGATGCACCTCCGGGTGGAACTGAACCGCGTAGAAATTGCGCGACACATCGGCGGTGATGGCAAAAGGCGCGTTGGGCGAGGTGCCGTATACCTCAAAACCGGGCGCGATTTCGCTGACATGATCGCCGTGAGACATCCAGACCTGTTCGCGGTCGCTGTCATCTGCAAACCAGCCATCCAGCAGCGGCAGGCTGCTGACCGTCGGCGTCACATAGGCGCGACCGAACTCGGCGGTGCCATGTCCGGAGAGCACCTTGCCGCCCAGCTGGTGCATCATCACCTGCTGACCATAGCAGATCCCCAGGATCGGCACGCCAAGGTCAAAGATTTCCTGCGGCGCACGGGGGCTGCCTTCGCGGGTCACGCTGTCCGGGCCACCGGAAAAGATCACGGCTTTGGGCGCCATTTCGCGCACAAAATCCATCGTGACATTCTGGTAGGGGTGAATTTCGCAATAGACATTCAGTTCGCGCAGGCGGCGCGCAATCAGCTGCGTGACCTGGCTGCCAAAGTCGATGATGAGAAGGCGGTCGTGGGATGTCTCTGTCATGCACGCGCCATAGGGCAGCGGCGCGAAATTCGCAAGGTATTTTCGTGTTTCGGGCCGCGTTTGCACAATCTCTGATCCGGTTGTCGCGCGGCCTCCTACGGCCGATATCGGGCCGCAGGCGCGAGAAACCTGTCGGGAATGTCGCTTTTCAACTTCAATGGCCGCAATCCTGCGGCGGCTTTGGTCTTGGGCGCTATAATCACACCAGCAACGAAATGCCTGTGGTGAGGAACAACCATGACAGAAGCAGCTCCAGCAGCACCGCGCCGTCGCGCTCGTGGAGGCGGTGGTGCCGCCCGTCGCGCAGAACGAACCGGCGTCAAGATTGATACCGCAAAATACATCGAGCGGAATATTCCGAATTTCGAAGTGTTGAGCGAAGAGGCGCTGCAGACCATCGAAGCCAACGCCGAAACCATCCTCGAAGAGGTCGGTGTCAACTTCGTGAACAACCCCGGCGCGTTGGAGCGCTGGCGCGAGGCCGGGGCCACGATTGATGGCGAGCGGGTACGGATCCCGCGCGGCCTGGCGCGCGAGCTGTGCAAGACGGCCCCGTCCGAATTCACCCAACATGCCCGCAACCCGGAGAAATCCGTGGTCATCGGCGGCAAGAACATGGTGCTGGCACCGGTCTATGGCCCGCCGTTTGTGCGCGATGCCAAGGGCGGGCGCCGTTACGCGACGCTGGATGATTTCCAGAAATTCGTGAAGCTGGGCTATATGTCCAAATGGCTGCACCATTCCGGCGGTACCGTTTGCGAGCCGACCGACGTACCGGTGAACAAACGCCACCTCGACATGCTGATGGCGCATATGACCCTGAGCGACAAGCCGTTCATGGGGTCGGTGACCGAGCCCAGTCGGGCGCAGGATTCCATCGAGATGTGCGAGATCCTTTTTGGCAAGGATTTCGTGCGCGACAACACCGTGATGACCTCGCTGATCAACATCAACTCGCCAATGACCTTTGATGATGTGATGATGGGTGCGCTGGAGGTCTACGCCGCCCACAACCAGGCCTGCATCATCTCGCCCTTTATCGTTGGCGGTGCCATGGCGCCGGTCTCGGTTGCCGGTACGCTGACTCAGGTTCTGGCCGAGGTGATGGCAGGCGTGGCCTATAGCCAGCTGATCCGCGCCGGTGCGCCGGTGATCTTCGGCGCCTTTGTATCCTCGATCGACATGAACTCCGGTGCGCCGACCTTCGGGACGCCGGAAGCCTCGCTGGTGACCTATGGGGCCGGTCAGCTTGCACGCCGGATGAACCTGCCGTTCCGTTCGGCCGGATCGTTCTGTGGCTCCAAGCTGCCCGACGCGCAGGCGGCCTATG
Organism: Phaeobacter sp. JH20_08; assembly: GCF_048056635.1. Classification (NCBI taxonomy): domain Bacteria; kingdom Pseudomonadati; phylum Pseudomonadota; class Alphaproteobacteria; order Rhodobacterales; family Roseobacteraceae; genus Phaeobacter; species Phaeobacter sp. JH20_08. The sequence goes on from NZ_JAYMVV010000018.1 coordinate 237,865, forward strand.
AAACCGCCAATTCGCTCAACATGGGCCTGTTGTCGGGCGTGAACTTCCAGCTGCACTCCTGCGGCTGGCTCGAGGGCGGTCTGGTTGCCGATTTCGAGAAGTTCGTGATGGACGCCGATCAGCTGGGCGCGCTGCATGGTCTTGCCAAAGGTGTTGCCGTGGACGAGGAAGCCCAAGCCATGGACGCCATCCGCGAGGTTGGTCCCGGTGGTCACTACCTTGGCTGCGCCCATACGCAGGCGAATTTCAAGACCGCATTCTGGAAATCCGAGCTGCTGGACTACAAGCCCTTTGAAACCTGGGAAGAAGAAGGTGCGCGTGACACCGTTGCATTGGCCAGCAGCCGGGTGGAAACGCTGCTCGACGCCTATCAGGCGCCGCCGCTCGATCCTGAAGTGCTGAGCAGGCTGGAGGCCTATGTCGCCGAGAAGAAAGCCTCGATGCCCGATGCCTTCATGTAAGACCGGCTGAGATCGGCACTCTGAGATATATGCCAGCCCGGCTGGCAGGCAGACGGCGGTCCCTCGGGGCCGCCGTTTTGCGTTACGGGCCGGTGGTCTGCCCTGGGATCCATCCTGTCCGGCGACGGTCTCAGGCGACTTTAAGGGTCGGGCGGCGCAGCCCCTCGGCCTCGCCCATCAGGGCAATCAGCACATCGACATGGCGGGTCAGTGAATACCCGGCATCGCCGGACTCGCGCTGGCGGTTGTAATCGTGTTCGAGATCCAGCAGCCGCATCACCGCAGCGGCCGGTTTCGGCAGGGCGCCATAGCCCAGCACCCGTTTCAAATCGCGGCGCCGACTATAGTCCCGCGCGCCGATCCGCGCGGTCCGCACCAACAGTCGAGGGCGGCGCAAAGCGGCCAGATGACCAAAGATATCCTGCATCGTCATGTCCTTTCCAGCTCTGTTGATAGCGCTGTGTAACACAACTGAAGCGGGTGTTGCCGAAGGGGCCGGTTCGGCGAACGGTCTATTCGATATTGATTGATGAAAATTTGAAACCAATGATGCTCTGACTGAGACTATCCAGAAAAATCAGGCCAGTACGGTGAATGGTGTCTGTGGATAACACGTAGGCGGCCAGTGGGAGGATAGTTTCGAATGATCACATGTGGGGTGATAAAATGCAAACTATGGCTGTATCCGGCTTGCCGGAATGGGTGCCTGAGGAGGCGTGCCGATATCTTGAACACACCGAAGCGGGCCGTTCGATCCGCAATCTTGCAAAACAGGCGGGCTGCCACCCGTCCACGGTATTGCGACAGGTCCGACGGGTCGAAACCCGACGCGACGATCCGCTGGTCGATGGCGCCTTGGCGTCGCTGGCGGCCCGCCACTACGCCGAAACGATGCCGGGGCCCAGGCCAATGTCGGCCCGTGCTCTGGCCCTGGGCACAGTGCCCGCCTGCGCCGAAGCCTTCGAGAGCGAGGTGGTCGAAATCCTGACCTGTCTGAACCCGCAGGGCGCGGTGCTCGCGGTGGCGGATGGCATGGAGAAAGCGGTTGTCGTGCGGGAGGCGGCAAGCGGTGACAAGAAGGTCGTGGTGGATCGCATCCTGGCCGAGGCCATGGCGCTGCGCGACTGGATCGCCTGTCCGGCGCCGGGGAGGCTCAGCCGCTATCATATCACACCCGAAGGGCGCACCGCGCTCAGCCAGTTTGTGGCCCGCCGCGAGAACCGCGCCCGTTCCCGACTGGAAAGCGCCAGCCTGGCGACGCGCAAGGTTGGTCGCGGTCCGCGTCGTCCACGCCGGGCGCGCTATGGGCTGGGTGAGACGCCGCTGCATATGCTGGCGCGGCTGACGGATCGTGATGGGACGCCGTTTCTGACCAGCGATCTGGTCCGCGCCGGTGAGCGGCTGCGCGAAGATTTCGAACTGGCGCAGGTCGGCGATCATCTGGCGCAATCGGTGGCGCAGTTTGCCGATGGCGATTGCAGTCCGGCCGCCGCCCGGCGTCACCGACCCGGACAGGCGGCGGCAGCCGCCAAACGCCGGGCCTCTGCCGCGCTCAACGCGCTTGGCGAGGGGCTGAGCGACATCGTGATGCGTTGTTGCTGCCATCTGGAAGGGCTGGAGGCGGCCGAACGCCAGCTGGGCTGGTCGGCACGGTCAGGCAAGGTGGTGCTGCGCATTGCGTTGCAACAGCTGAAACTTCATTATGACGCCCAGCAGGCGCAGGATGAGCTTATCGGCTGAACCCATGGCCTGACATAGAAAAACCCGGCGCCATGCGGCACCGGGTTTGCGGATTTTCTCTGGCCGGTCCGGACCTGACCGGGGTCGCGCGGATCAGGCGGCGACCTCAGCCTTGGCGGTTTTCAGGTGCTCCAGAACGGTCTCCGGGGAGGAGACGCCATAGGGATCTTCGCCGTGGTTGTCGCACAGGCCCGGCTCTTCGAACCATGCCTCGACAACACCGTTGTTGACGATGGCTGCATAGCGCCAGGACCGGTTGCCAAAGCCCAGGTTATCCTTGGCCACCAGCATACCCATCTTGCGGGTGAATTCGCCCGACCCGTCGGGGATCACGCCAACGTTCTTCAGGTTCTGGGATTCGGCCCATTTGTTCATCACGAAGCTGTCGTTCACCGACATGCAGTAGATCGCATCGATGCCTTCGGCCTGGAAGTCGGCGAAGCCGTTTTCAAAACCGGGCAGCTGATAGGTCGAGCATGTTGGGGTGAAAGCACCGGGCAGGGAGAACAGCACTACGCGCTTGCCCGCGAAATAGTCAGCGGTGGTTTTGTCTTCCCAGCGGAACGGGTTCGGGCCGCCCACGGATTCGTCGCGAACACGGGTGCGGAAGGTCACGTCGGGCAGTTTTACGCCAGCTTTCATCATCGGCTCCTAGTTGATCAATTCGGTGTCGGGCGGTGACTTATAATAGTTCTAAATCGCCCGCAATGGGGTATTCGCGCGCTGGTGCAGCGGTGTCCGGGTGGCGCCGCATCGCTGTGGTCATGCGCCGCTTTCTGACCGACTCGGAGGCGGGTTTGATCCTGCAATAGCGTGGAAGGCAAAACCGGCGGGCAGGGTTGCAAATTCTGCATTGCGCGCAAATATCTTAATCAAGACAGATTATTACGGCGCAGAGCTGATCCGTTTTGCCGCCGTCGTCAGGTGCAGAACTGGTCGTGCCAAGCGATTGCAACTATGTTACGAAGACCAAAAGACCATTGCCGCAAGGGAACATCGACGTGCGAGATCTGAAAATCCCCGAGCAACGCCACCCGGAAAAGGCGCATCGTCCTGACAATGCTCAGCCGAAGAAGCCGAGCTGGATCCGGGTCAAGGCGCCAGGGGGCAAAGGCTACGCGGAAACGCATAAGATCATGCGTGAGAACAACCTCGTCACGGTCTGTGAGGAAGCCGGCTGCCCGAATGTTGGCGAATGCTGGAGCCAGGGCCACGCCACCATGATGATCATGGGTGAAATCTGCACCCGCGGCTGTACCTTCTGCAATATCGCCACCGGCCGGCCCGACACGCTGGATGCGTTTGAGCCGGGTCGCGTCGCCCATGCGGTGCAGAAACTTGGCCTCAACCATGTTGTGATCACCTCCGTCGACCGCGACGATCTGGAAGACGGCGGTGCAGACCATTTCGCCCAGACCATTCGCGCGGTCCGCCATCGCAGCCCGACAACCACGATCGAAATCCTGACACCGGATTTCCTGAAATGCGCCCCTGAGGTGCTGGAAACCGTGGTGGAGGCCCGCCCGGATGTGTTCAACCACAATCTGGAAACCGTTCCCGGTCTCTATCCCGGTGTCCGCCCCGGTGCGCGCTATTTCCACTCCCTGCGGCTGTTGCAGCGGGTAAAGGAGCTGGACCCTGCGATCTTCACCAAATCCGGCATCATGGTCGGCCTTGGCGAGAATGCGCAGGAGGTAAAGCAGGTGATGGACGATATGCGCGCCGCAGATATCGATTTCCTGACCATCGGCCAATATCTTCAGCCCACGCCAAAGCACCATGCGGTGGACCGTTTTGTGACGCCGGAAGAATTCGAGAGCTATGAGAAAGCCGCCTATGGCAAGGGCTTTCTGATGGTATCGGCGACGCCGCTGACGCGGTCATCTTATCACGCGGGGGATGATTTTGCCCGGCTGCGTGCGGCACGGAACGCCAAGCTCGGCCAGGCATGACACCGGAGCGTCTGGCGCGGCTGACCGGGCTGCGCCATCGTCTGCACCAGATCCCCGAGGTTTCGGGTGCCGAGGAGAAGACGGCGGAGATGGTGGCGCGCTATCTGCACCAATACCGGCCGGACCAGCTGCTGACCGGGCTCGGCGGCCATGGCGTTGCTGCAGTCTATCAGGGCATGGAGGCGGGGCCGACCGTCATGATCCGCTGCGAGCTCGATGGCCTGCCAATCGAGGAGCTGTCGGAGCAGCCCTACAGATCCAGCCATGCCGGGCGTGGCCATCTGTGCGGCCATGACGGCCATATGGTGATGGTCGCCGCGCTGGCAGAGGATCTGGCAGCCCGACGCCCGTCTCGCGGGCGGGTGGTGCTCCTGTTCCAGCCGGCCGAAGAGACCGGCAAGGGGGCCGCTGCGGTGATCGGCGACCCGGCCTTTGCCACTATCGCGCCTGACTACGCGTTTTCATTGCATAATCTGCCGGGGCTGCCGGTTGGGGAGATTGCGCTCTGCGCGGGTGCCGCCAATTGTGCCTCGCGGGGGATGCGGGTGCAGCTAACTGGCCGGACCTCTCACGCGGCGGCGCCGCAGGATGGAATTTCGCCTGCATCTGCCATGGCGCAGCTGCTTCCGGGGCTGGTCGCGCTGGGGGGTGGTGGGGATCTTGGCCCCGATTACGCGCTGGTCACGCTGACCCATGCGCGACTGGGGCAGGCCACGTTTGGCATCGCTCCCGGCGAAGGGGAGGTCTGGGCCACGCTGCGCACGGTGAATGATGCGCGCATGGCGGAGCTGATCACAGCTGCCACGACTTTGGTACAGAGCACCTGCCTTGAGAGCGGCCTTGGCTGTGAGATCAGGTTTGATGATGTGTTCGAGGCCTGCACCAATGACGCCGAGGCGGTGACGCTGCTGCGGCGCGCCTGCACGCGCGCAGGCCATGCAGTTCGGATGCGGGCGCAGCCACAGCGCTGGTCCGAAGATTTTGGCCAGTTTGGCAAGCAGGCCAAGGCAGCTATGTTCTGGCTCGGCTCCGGCCTGGATCAGCCGCAGCTGCACAATCCCGATTATGATTTCCCGGATGCGGCAATCCCGGTCGGGGTTACCATCTTTGCCGAGGTTATCGCCGATATTTTGAGCGATTAGCGTGTTGCAACAGGCCCTTGCGCGGACCTGTTCAACCCGCTCAGGCGTCAGTTTGTCAGGGCTTCGACCAGTGCGACGGCCCCTACGATTGCCAGCGTGTCACGCACCACCTCATAGATGCGGTCATCCTTGCGCACATAGCGGTGGCCGGGAGCCGGTGGTGCCAGACCCCAACGCGCGTAATCGTCGATATAGATATAGTCGCCGCTGATGCGCTCCCGCGTCTTGTGGCGCTTCTTATACTGTTTCTTGATCTGCCCAGGCGCGTAATGGGCGGCGCTGTTATTATGGCCGGGAGCCCATTTTGGCGGCGCCGCATTGGCGATGGTCGGGGCAAGGGCGGGCGTCAGGCTCAGCGCGGCGGCAGTGGCCGCGGCGGCAAGGTATTTCATGGTCATGGCGGATCTCCTCGTGATCTCTGCTTTGACCAAGACATGGGGGAGCCTGCCGGTTTTGGCAAATCGCCTGCGCTGCTTTGTGCTGACCGGGGTGCGACAATCGGCAAGGGGCCGCCGGTTCCCTCGCGCATGAAAAAAGGCGCGGTGTCTGCGCGCCTTTCTCGGTGCCCTGTTAGGTGCTCTGATACCGGCCGGGCAGTTCCGTGCGGCGCTCAGCCCTCATCGGTGAAGCGGACCTTGCCGATGAAGGGCAGGTTGCGGTTGCGCTGCGCGTAGTCGATTCCGTAGCCCACCACAAATTCGTCCGGGATCTCAAAGCCGATCCAGTCAGAGCGGAAATCGACCTCACGCCGTGATGGTTTGTCCAGCAGCGCGATCGACTTCAACCGTGCAGGCTGACGGCTGCGCAGCAGATGGGTGACATGGTTCAGGGTATGACCGGTGTCGACGATATCTTCGACAACCAGCACGTCGCGCCCTTCAATTGCGCCGCGCAAGTCCTTGAGAATGCGCACCTCCCGGCTGCTTTCCATCGCGTCCCCATAAGAGGACGCCTCAAGGAAATCGACCTCGATCGGCAGGTCAAGTTCCCGCACGAGATCTGCGATAAAGACGAAGCTGCCACGCAGCAGCCCCACCACCACCAGTTTGTCGGTGCCCTGAAATTCGTCTTGGATCTCGGCGCAAAGCTCTTCGATCCGGGCCGCAATGGCCTTGGCTGAGATCATCACATCGATGACATATGGCCGCTGTGTCATGGGTGCCCCCTTGAAATTCCCGCGCGTTCATATGACATGACGCCGGATGATCATAGCAGGAAATGCGCCACTCATGCCTACCCATTCAGAAACCCGGCCAATGCCCTACACGGCACAGCAGATGTATGATCTGGTGGCTGATGTCGGGGATTATCCGAAGTTTCTGCCCTGGTGTGCGGCGGCGCGGATCCGTAGCCGGGTGCCGCAGGGGGGCGCGGAGGTGATGGAGGCGGATCTGGTGATCTCCTTCAAGGTGTTCCGCGAGCGTTTTGGCAGCCGCGTGACGCTCTATGCCGAGGATAAGAAGATCGACACCGAATATCTGGACGGTCCGTTTCGCTATATGAAGTCGAACTGGGCCTTTGCCGACCGTGCGGATGGCGGCTGCGACGTGTCCTTCTTCGTGGATTTTGAGTTCAAGAACGCAGTGTTGCAGGGCATTATTGGTGTGGTCTTCAACGAAGCGATGCAGCGGATCGTGCGGGCGTTTGAGCGGCGCGCGGCGGAGCTGTATGGCTGATCAGGAACGCATTGTAAGCTATTGAAAGAAAACGGGCCCGCGATGCGGGCCCGTTTCTTTTTTATGGCGGCTGGTGCTGCGTCGTCAGCTGGTCATGTCATAGGCGCGTTCGCCATGGACGGAGATGTCCAAGCCGTTTGTCTCGGTCTCTGGATCGACGCGCAGCGGGGTGATCGCGGCGGTAACCTTGACCAGAACAACAGTCACAACAGCGGTGAAGATACCGACGATTGCAAGACCGCCCAGCTGTGCCAGCCAGGTGCCCTGACCAAAGAGCGCGATCATGATGGTGCCAAAGATGCCGCCGACACCGTGCACGGCAAAGACATCAAGCGTGTCGTCGATCTTCAGCACATTGCGCACCAGATTCACGGCTTCCTGACAGAGGATACCTGCGACAGCGCCAATCATCAGCGCCTCAACCGGACCGACAAAGCCAGAGGCCGGCGTGATTGAGGCCAGCCCCGCGATGGTGCCGGTGACCAGACCGACCATTGAGGCCTTGCCGTATTTGATCTTTTCCCACAGCGCCCAGGTGAGAGAGGCCGTCGCGGCAGAAATATGCGTCACGGTCAGCGCCATTGCCGCACCGCCGTCGGCGGCCAGCTGCGAGCCACCGTTAAAGCCGAACCAGCCGACCCAAAGCATCGCGGCACCGATGAAGACATAGCCGGGGTTGTGCGGCGGTGTGGTGCGGTTTTTGCGCGGGCCGAGGAAGACGGCGATGATCAGCGCAGCCAGACCGGCGGTTTCATGGACCACGATACCACCGGCAAAGTCGCGCACGCCAGTCTCCCCAAAGATGCCGCCATCGGCCATCATGCCGCCGCCCCAGATCCAATGCACCACCGGCGCGTAGCACAGAAGCATCCAGAGGCCGGAGAAGACCAGCACAAAGCCAAAGCCGACGCGCTCGACATAGGCGCCGACGATCAGCGCGGGCGTGATGATGGCAAAGGTCATCTGAAAGGCAAAGAACAGAACCTCGGGCAGGGTGCCGGAGAGGCTATCGGCGGTGACGCCGGACAGGAACATCTTGTCCAGCCCGCCCCAGATGCCGGACGTGCCGCTGCCAAAGGCGATGGAATAGCCGAAGGCGAGCCATAGAACGCTCATCAAACAGGCAATCGCATAGCACTGCATGAACACGCTGAGCACATTGCGGGCACGGACAAGCCCGCCGTAGAACAGGGCTAGCCCCGGCAAAGTCATAAAGAGGACAAGGGCCGTGGCCACAATAATCCAAGCTGTATCGGCTGCGTTCATCGCCGTTCCTTCCGCATTTCAGGCTGATTTCTATCTGAGGCCTGACAAAGCGGAGTTGCAGCGTTGAAAAAAGCGGCAGGTTTGATGTTGGCGCTAAAAAAGCGGGCTTTTGTCAAAGTGCCGAAAAAATGAGCACAATCGAGGGGGTGCTGCTCAATCTGCGCACAGAATATGAAATTGCGGCAGATGGGCGGTGATTTGCGTCAGCGGGTTCAGAGCACCTGTCGGATCAGTGTCAGCGCATAGTCGCGGGTGGCCCGTCGCACCGCGTCGCGGCCAAGAGCGCCGAAATCGACGGTTTCGACATGGGTGCTGCGGTCCCCGGCTGCCAGCGCAAAACAGACGCGGCCTTCGGGTTTGTGTTCGGAGCCGCCGGGGCCTGCGATCCCGGTCACGGCCACCGCGATATCGACACGGGCGCGGCTGCGGGCGCCTTCTGCCATCTGGATGGCGACCTCCTCGCTGACCGCGCCGAGAGCCTCGAGAGTCGCGGCCTGCACGCCCAACATCTCCTGCTTGGCGCGGTTTGAGTAGGTGACATAGCCCCGATCAACCACCGCCGAGGAGCCGGGCACATCGGTGAGCGCAGCGGCGATCATACCGGCGGTGCAGCTCTCTGCGGTGGCGATGGTCAGGCCTTTTGCGCTGGCCTTGCGGATGATGTCGGACGCGTCCATGGACTTACCTCTGCAATTTACAGGCCCAGTACACCATGGGTGAGACCGGCCAGCGCGGCGACACCGATGGCAGCAAGGATGCCTGCGATAATATCATCCATCATCACCCCTGTGGCCCCTTTCTGACGGTCGGCCCAACCAACGGGGCCGGGTTTCCACACATCAAACAGGCGAAACAGCACAAAGGCGGCTATCCAGCCGGGCCAGAGTGCAGTGATGGCAATGTCATGCGCCCAGGCGGGATAGGAAATCGCCCAGAGGGCAACAAACTGGCCTGCCACCTCATCCAGCACAAATTCGGAAGGATCCATGTTTTCGCGGTTGCGGGTCATCGCCTCCGCCGCCCAGACGCCGACCACCATGCAGATCACGGTTGCCAGCGCCAGCAGGAGGAATCCGCCCAGCTGGTGCAGGACAAAAGCCATAGGCAGCGCTGCAAGCGACCCCCAGGTGCCGGGTGCCGGACGCATGTAGCCGATGCCGCCCACGGTGCCGATCAGAAAGGCGAGGCGCGAGCGTTTCATGATTTCACCACGCAGGCGGTGGCGAGGGCGGCGATGCCTTCGCCGCGACCGGTAAAGCCAAGCCGTTCGGAGGTGGTCGCCTTGATCGAGACGCGGGAGATATCAATCGACAGGATCTCGGCCACCGCCGCGCGCATGGCGGGGGCATGGGGCGTGATCTTGGGGAATTCACAGACCAGCGTGCAGTCCACATTGGAGATCTGATAGCCCTTGGAGCGGGTCAGATCGGCGGCGTGGCGCAGAAAGATATCGCTGGCGGCACCTTTCCATTGGGGATCCGAGGGCGGGAAGTGGCGACCGATGTCGCCCTCTGCCAGCGCACCATAGAGGGCATCGGTGATGGCGTGCAGCCCGACGTCGGCGTCAGAATGGCCCTGAAGCCCGCGATCATGGGCCACGGGCACACCGCAGAGCACGACCTCATCCCCCGGTCCGAACCGGTGAACATCATAGCCATTGCCAAGCCTTACATCCATGTCGCCCCCTAATATGCGCGCAGCCCGGTCAAAGTCCTCCGGGCGGGTGATTTTGATATTGTCTGGGTCGCCCGGAATGATGGCAACGTCAATCCCTGCCGCACGGGCCACGGCCACATCGTCTGCAGCGTCGCCGCCGGATGCGGCAAGCTGGTGGTGGGCGGCGCGGATCTGCGGCAGGTGAAAGCCTTGCGGGGTCTGGGCAGCAAACAGGCCGTCGCGGTTCTCTGTGCCGGTAACCGTCCCACCATCCCCGCGCCACAGCGCATCGGTCACCGCCAGCGCCGGGGCGGCGGCCGGATGGTTATCAAGCGCGGCCATCACATCGCGGATCACCCGGGGAGAGACACAGGGGCGGGCGGCATCATGGATCAGAACCCTGTGGAGCCCGTGCTGATTGAGCAGTTCCACCCCGTTGGCCACCGACTGCGCCCTTGTGCCGCCACCCTTTGTGAGCAGCAGCTCCGCGCGCGAAGCAAACTCCTGCCAGTGATCGGTATCCTCAGCAGCGAGAACGAGGGCAATCCGCTGAACGCCTGCGCGTAGGAAGGCATCAATGGTCCAGTCGATTACCCGGCGTCCCATCAGGGGGCGCCATTGTTTTGCCAGACCGCCGCCGGCCCGCAGGCCCTTGCCTGCGGCAACAATCAACGCTGCGGTTTGGTGGGACGCAGGATCAGCTGCGGTGGAAACCGGCGCGGTGGGTAGGGGGGTAGACGGCATGGGATGGCTCTTTCTTGGGTCGCAAATGTTTAGGAGGTGATGCAAGGGGAGGCAATGGCAGCGCGTCACCCTGGGTAAAGTGCCTAAAAATTAGGCAACTGCCAAAAGAAGCAGCCTTGCCGCCAGGGGTTTCATTGTCGCATAGAGGCTGCTTCGGATAGAAACACCACATATGCACAAGGATTAGGCAGTTGTCCTTCACTCTCGGTTCCACCTCTTTGACCCCTCCCATCGCGCTGGCGCCGATGGCTGGAATCACCGATCGGCCGTTTCGCGATCTGGTGCGCAGCTTTGGTGTCGGGCTGATGGTGAGCGAGATGGTTGCCAGTCAGGAAATGGTGCAGGCCAAGCCCGGCGTGCGTGAACGGGCCGAGCTGAGTGCGGATGTGGAGAATACGGCGGTGCAGATTGCCGGGCGCGATGCCTATTGGATGGCAGAGGCCGCGCGGCAGGTGGAAAGCCGGGGCGCAAAGCTGATTGATATCAATATGGGATGCCCGGCCAAGAAGGTGACCAATGGTTATTCCGGCTCGGCCCTGCTGAAGACACCGGATCATGCGCTGTCGCTGATTGAGGCGGTGGTGGCTGCGGTCTCGGTGCCGGTGACGTTGAAGACGCGGCTTGGCTGGGACGACAGCTGTCTGAACGCCGCCAATGTGGCCTATCGCGCGCAGGAGGCTGGGGTGCAGATGGTCACCATCCATGGCCGTACCCGGTGTCAGTTCTACAAGGGCAATGCAGATTGGCAGGCCATTGCAGCAGTGAAAGCTGCGTTGACGGTTCCGCTGCTGGCCAATGGCGATATCGTGGATACGGCCACCGCCCGCAGTGCATTGGCACTCTCGGGTGCGGATGGCGTGATGATTGGGCGCGGGGCGCAGGGCAAGCCCTGGCTGCTGGCTGAGGTGGCGCATGACATCTGGGGCAGTGCAGCCCCCGATGTGCCGACCGGTTCGGATCTGGTTCAGATGGTCAGCGCTCATTACGAGGCGATGATCGCCTTTTACGGCGTGGATCTGGGCCTGCGGGTCGCACGCAAACATCTGGGCTGGTATATGGATGAGGCCGCCACTCCTGCTCAGCTGCGCCGGGAGGTGCTGACAGCCAAGGACCCCAAGACGGTGCTCAGCCTCCTGCCTTCGGCGCTGACCGGGGGCGCTGGGCCGGATCTTGGACCACAAACCATGGGCGGGCAAGCGGCATGACACAGGCAGAGGGCGGAAAAACCGGCGCAACGCAGGTCGATTGGAACGGTGCAGACAGCGCGCTCTGGGCGTCGCTGCCGATTCCGGCCTTTGTCATAGATCGCGAGGCCCGGATTGCGGATGTGAATTCCGCCGGTGAGGGCTTCCTCAATACCTCGCGCAAGGCGCTGCTGGGCCAGGGCATCTGGCAGCATGTGATCATTGCCCCGGCCATTGACGAGGCGGTGGAGCGCGCCCGCGACAATGGCACGCCGCTGTTTGTGAACGATATCGACGTCGGCACCCCCGGGCGGGCGCCGCTGCAATGCAATGTACAGGTGGCGCGGGTGCAGGGCGTTCAGGGGGGGATGCTGATCCTGCTCTCCCCGCGCGAGCTGGCCGGGCGACTGACGCAGAACCATTCGGCCAAATCCGCCGCGCAATCCGCAATCGGTATGGCCGAGATGCTGGCCCATGAGATCAAGAACCCGCTGGCAGGGATCACCGGTGCGGCGCAGCTGCTGTCCATGGGGCTGTCGGGGGATGATCTGGAGCTGACCGATCTGATCGTGAGCGAAAGTCGGCGGATCGTGAAACTCTTGGAGCAGGTGGAGCAATTCGGCAACCTCTCGGCCCCGGCCTTTCAGGAGGTCAATATCCATGATGTGCTGGACCGGGCGCGCCGCTCTGCGTTGCTGGGGTTTGGCGCGCAGATGACCATCATCGAGGATTACGACCCCTCGCTGCCGATGGCCTGGGGCGATGGGGACCAGCTGTTGCAGGTGGTCCTGAACCTGCTGAAGAACGCAGCAGAGGCCGCCGATCCCGGTGGTGGAACCATTCGCATCCGTACCTTCTATGAGCATTCGTTCCGCCTGCGGCGCAGTGATGGGTCCGGCAAGCTGTTGCCGCTGCAGATTGAGATTTCCGATGACGGTCCGGGTCTGCCTGAGGCGATCCGCGATGATATCTTTGATCCGTTTGTTTCTGGCCGCGAGAATGGCACTGGTCTGGGACTGGCGCTGGTCAGCAAGATCATTGCCGATCATCAGGGCTGGATCACGGTCAGTTCCGAACCCGGGCAGACGGTGTTTCGCCTGTCGCTGTCGCGCGTGCCGACGGCGCCACGCCCGGCACCGTTTCCACATGATCCCAACCATACCGCAGACGCACCCAAGGAGTAGCACATCATGGACGGCACCGTTCTGGTCGCAGATGACGATCGCACTATCCGCACGGTTTTGACACAGGCCCTGACACGGGCCGGGTGCAAGGTGCATGCGACCTCCTCTCTGACGACGCTGATGCGCTGGGTTGGCGAGGGCAAGGGCGATGTCGTCATCTCCGACGTGATGATGCCGGATGGCAATGGGCTGGAGATGCTGCCCAAGATCGCCGATGACCGGCCAGGGCTGCCGGTGATCGTGATCTCGGCGCAGAACACCATCATGACAGCGATCAAGGCGGCTGAGGCCGAGGCCTATGATTACCTGCCCAAACCGTTCGACCTGCCGGAGCTGATGAAGCGGACTGCCAAGGCGCTGACGGAGCGGCGGCAAACGCAGGGGCAGGGGCGTTCGACGCCGCAGGGGGAGGGCGCACGCGATCTCGGCCTTCATAGCGGCGAGACCCATGAGGACCTGCCACTGGTGGGGCGCACCGAGGTGATGCAGACGCTTTACCGTCTGGTGGCGCGGGTGATGAACACCGATATCCCGCTGTTGATCACCGGCGAGAGCGGCACTGGAAAATCCCTGATCGCGCGGTCCATGCATGATCTTTCGGATCGGCGCACCCTGCCGTTTGTCAGGGCTGAGGCGGCTGATCTCGCCTCGCTCGATGGTCCGGCGCAGTTGCTGGCGCAGGCCCGTGGCGGCACGCTGCTGCTGGATGAGCTGGCAGATCTCTCCGAGGAGGCACAGGCACGCGTCGTTCGCATGATGGATGCCCCCGGAGACCACCAGCCGCGTTTCATCGCCACCAGCCAGCAGGATCTGACCGCAGCGATGGAGGCCGGACGGCTGCGACAGGATCTCTATTACCGGATCAGCGGCACGGAGCTCCCCGTGCCTGCGCTGCGGGCGCGGGTGGATGACATTCCGCTGCTTTGCGCGCATTTCCTGACGCGGGCCGAAAATGATGGCGCACCGCACCGCCGGTTGAGCGAGGCAGCGCGCGAACCGCTGCGGCAGTTCCCGTGGCCGGGAAATGTGCGCCAGCTGGAGAATGTGATGCGGCGTCTGGCGCTGACCGCCCGCAGCGAGGACATCAGCCTGGATGAAGTCAACGGTGCGCTGGGCGCGCAATCGGGCGGGGAGCCGCTGGCAGCCAGCGGTGCGGCCCTCAGTACCGAGAAACTGTCGGAATCAGTGGCGCGCCATTTGCAGCGCTATTTCGATCTGCACGGCGATATGCTGCCGCCACCCGGCCTATATGCCCGGTTGATGCGGGAGGTTGAGACCCCTTTGATTGAATTATCGCTCGCGATGACCGGCGGAAATCAGGCAAAATGTGCGGATTTACTTGGTATTAACCGCAATACGCTGCGCAAGAAGATCACCGACCTTGATATTGAGGTGACACGCCGTCGCAAACTGATGTAATATAGCCACAGAACCGTGGCAGATCAGCGTTCGCGCTGGTGACGATCACGATATGTGGCGGTCGGCCAGAATGGTCGCACATCAGGATGGGGACGGTACGTGGCGCAGAGGTCACATCTTCGCTCGGCATACGGGCCATTTGCGGCCCTTGACCGCTGGCGCAGAACCCGCAGGGCACGCAATGTCGGCGCGCTTGGGCTGGTTGTTCTGGGGCCTGTGCTGGCGCTCTCGACATTTCTGATCATCGGCCCGTTCTCGCAAGGGGTCGCCTCGCTGTCGCTGCGGCTGATCCTGCTGGCTGATCTGATCTATGTGCTGGCTGTCGCGGCACTGGTCCTGACGCAGGTTGGGCGGTTGATCGCAGCCCGACGGGCCAAATCCGCGGGCTCCCGGCTGCATCTGCGGCTGATCGGGGCCTTCGCCTTTCTGGCGCTGACGCCCACCGTGATTGTGGCGCTGTTTGCCGGCCTGACCGTGAACGTGGGCCTTGAGGGCTGGTTTTCGGACCGGGTGCGTCAGGTCGTGGGAAGTTCGCTTGCCGCCGCTGAGGCCTATCAGGAGCAGCAGCAGCGCGACCTGTCGGAGGATGCGGTGGCGCTGGCGCGCTATATCGACAACAGCCGGAACCGCAATTTCTTCATCAGCGACGGGCAGCTGCGCCAGGTGCTGACACAGGGGCAATTGCAGATCCAACGCGGCCTTCAGGAGGCTTATGTGGTGGATGGCGCCGGGGCCATCCGGGCCCGTGGCGAACGCTCCTATGAGTTTGACTTTGAAGAGCCGCGCGCCGCTGACATCAGCAAGGCGTCGTTTAACGGGGTTACGCTGATCCAGGACTGGGAAAACAGCGAACTGCGGGCGCTGGTGCGGCTGGATGCGTTTGTCGACCGCTTCCTGTATGTCAGCCGTGATGTGGACGGTGAGTTGCTGAGCCTCCTGGATGACACCAAGGAAACCGCGCATCTCTACCAGCAGCTGGAGAGCGAACGCGGGCGGGTTCTGTTTGACTTTGTGCTGTTGTACCTCGGTTTTGCGGTGATCCTGATCCTTGCGGCGATGTGGCTGGGCATGTGGTTTGCCGAACGGCTGTCGCGGCCTGTCGGACGGCTGACAATTGCGGCGCGCCGGGTCGGTGCGGGCAATCTCAACGTGCAGGTGCCCGAAGACGACGGCGATGACGAGATTTCGCAGCTGGGGCGCTATTTCAACCAGATGACGCTGGAGCTGCGCGAGCAGCGCGACACGCTGCTTGAGAACACCCGCCAGATCGAACGCCGCCGCCGGTTGTTTGATTCCGTGCTGATGTCGGTGACCTCGGGTGTGGTCGGGCTGGACCCTGAGGGGCGGGTGACCTTTGTGAACCGCTCCGCCGAGCGCCTGCTGGATTGGAATGGCGATCGTCAGTCGCTGGCACTGGCTGTGGCCGTGCCGGAGTTTGGGCCGCTGTTTGTGGAATTGAGCGAAACCGGCGCCGATGTGGTGCAGGATGAGGTCAAGGTGACGCGCCAGGGGCAGCTGGAGAACCTGCTGGTGCGGATGTCGCCACGGCGCAGCGAGGAGGGGCGGCTTGAGGGCTATGTGGTTGCCTTTGACGATGTCACCGACCTGGTCAGCGCCCAGCGGATGGCGGCATGGGGCGATGTGGCCCGTCGGATTGCCCATGAGATCAAGAACCCGCTGACCCCGATCCAGCTGAGTGCCGAGCGTATCAAACGCAAATTCGCGCCCAAGCTGGGGGAGGAGAACAGCGATCTCCTGCAATCCATGACAGATGTGATCGTGCGCCAGACCAATGACTTGCGCCGCATTGTTGATGAGTTTTCAAAATTCGCACGGATGCCGGAGCCGGAGCGCCGCGAAGAGGATCTGGTGAAGCTGTTGCGCGATGCGGTGACCCTGCAACGGGCAGGCCAGCCTGATCTGCGCATCACCGCCGATCTGCCCACCGAACCGATGCTTGCCGATCTGGATGCAACCATGATCGGCCAGGCCTTGACCAATCTGATCAAGAACGCGGGCGAAGCCGTTGAAACCCTGAAGCAAAAAGGTGGCGTGCCGGATCTGGATCCGGAAATTCGCATTGCCGTCACCTCGACGAAAACCGGCTATGAGGTCACCATCGCCGACAATGGCATCGGTCTGCCAGAAGACCGTGCCCGTTTGTTTGAACCCTATGTGACCACCCGTGACGAAGGCACCGGTCTCGGCCTGCCGATCGTCAAGAAGATCATCGAAGAACACGGCGGAACGCTGGTGCTGGAAGACGCACCGGTGTTCGAAGGTCAGGCCCATTATGGCGCCATGGCCGTGATCCGCCTGCCTGCCGCACATGAGGCGGCAGCCCCCAATAAGAGTACAGTGAAAGCAGGTCTGACATGAGTGACATTCTGATTGTTGACGACGAACGCGACATCCGTGAGCTGGTTTCCGATATCCTTGAGGATGAAGGCTATGCAACGCGCAAGGCCGGCAGCTCTGAGGAATGCATGGCCGCGCTCAACGCCGAGCCGCCGGCGCTCCTGATCCTCGATATCTGGCTGAAGGACAGCCAGATGGATGGGATCGACATCCTGAAGGTGGTGAAACGCGACAACCCGGAAATCCCCGTGGTGATCATTTCCGGCCATGGAAATATTGAAATTGCCGTCGCCGCGATCAAGCAGGGCGCGTATGATTTCATCGAAAAACCTTTTAATATTGACCAGTTGCTGGTGGTTATTCGCCGCGCGATGGAGGCTTCGAAGCTGCGCCGCGAAAACTCCGATCTGAAGCGTCAGGATGCCGGCGTGAGCGAGATGATCGGGGCCTCTGCGGCCTATCGTGCGCTGATTGGCCAGTTGGACAAGGTGACAAAGTCCAACGGCCGGGTGATGCTGACGGGGCCTGCTGGCAGCGGCAAGGAGATTGCAGCGCGCTATATTCACACCCAGTCCAATCGCGCCTCGGCCCCCTTTGTGACGGTGAACTGCGCCAGTATCGAGCCGGACCGTATGGAAGAGGTGCTGTTTGGTCGGGAAAGCGCCGAACGCGGAGTTGAGCCCGGGCTGCTGGAACAGGCGCATGGCGGCGTGATCTTCTTTGACGAGGTGGCGGATATGCCGCTTGGGACCCAGTCAAAGATCCTGCGGGTGCTGGTGGATCAGCAGTTCCAGCGGGTTGGCGGGGCCGATAAGGTACGCGTTGACCTGCGGGTTATTTCCGCGACAAACAAGGACTTGGAGCGCGAGATTGAGGCGGATCGCTTCCGTCAGGAGCTCTATCACCGCCTGAATGTGGTGCCGATCCCGGTGCCCTCTCTGGCCGACCGGCGCGAGGATATTCCGCTGCTGGCGGATCATTTCATCGCGCATTTCAACCAGAGCCAGGGCCTGCCGCTGCGCAAGCTCAGCGAGGATGCCATTGCCCTGATGCAGACCATGCTGTGGCCGGGCAATGTGCGGCAGTTGAAGAACATGGTGGAGCGGGTTCTGATCCTTGGCGAAAGCAGCGGTCCGATTGAGCCAAAGGATCTGCCCCGCGATGAAGAAGCGGTAGATGACCAGAGCCGCGTTGTGCTTTCCGGGGCGCTGGCGACGCTGCCGCTGCGGGAGGCCCGCGAGGCGTTTGAACGCGAATACCTGCTGACCCAGATCAACCGCTTTGGCGGCAATATCAGCCGCACCGCATCTTTTGTCGGGATGGAACGCTCTGCCTTGCACCGCAAACTGAAATCGCTGGGGGTTGTCACCTCGAACAAGGCAGGCGCGCGGATCGCGCATGTTGAGAAGGAAACCGAAGAGGATATGGTCTGATTCAGGCCATATCCCCTGCTTATCAGTGGGTTGTCAGGGTTTCCTGACTGAAAGCTCGGTACGCCGTGGTTGAGCCTTAGGGCGTCGTCGCCACAATCTGTGGCGACTGACCACGGCGTTCGATCGCACAGGAGGTCTGGCTGAGTTGAGGCAGGGTTGCGGCGCGCCGCGCCCCGACGGCATCCGCCACCGACTGCGGGCAGCGTTTTACGGCGATGTTTTCGTAGCCCTTCGCGGCCATGCAGGACCGCTCGACCCGCTGGCGCAGATCGGCGTTTACGTCCACGGTATAGATGCCGCCATCCTCCCAATAGCCGGCCCGGTGATAGCAACGCCCGTTGCGGCAAACCTCGCCACCGGGGCGAAAGATCGGCGGGTGCTGGCGGATCTGGGTGGCCACAGGGGCGTCGCGCAGGGCGCTGACCTCGCAGGCGAGGAGATCCGCATCGCGCCGGGCCACATCCGCACCGGCGCGGTAATAGACCGGAACCGGGCCACAGGCCGCCAGCGCTGATGTCACCAGCAGTGCGGCAAGCATATGATTTCTTATGGACATCCTTTGATTGTGCGCCAGAACGGGCGGTAAGACAATTGAATTGACCGTTCCGGCGGCTTCTGTCATTCAAAACGCGCGATTTCGCGCAGCAGCGCCCTGAGGAACAAGCACATGAAGGTTATTATCTGTGGCGCAGGTCAGGTCGGCTGGCAGATCGCCCGGCACCTGTCGGGGGAGCACAATGACGTGACCGTGGTGGACAACAATCCCGATCTGGTGCGCCGCGCGACGGATACGCTGGATGTGCAGGGGATTGCCGGGTTTGCCTCCTACCCGGACGTGCTGACCCGCGCCGGTGCCCGTGACGCAGACATGATCATTGCGGCCACACATTCGGATGAGGTCAATATGGTCACCTGCCAGGTGGCTCATTCGGTCTTTTCGATCCAGCGCAAAATCGCGCGACTGCGGTCAAAAAGCTATCTCGAAGCGATTTATTCGGATCTCTACCGCCGCGACCATCTGCCGATTGATGTGGTGATCAGCCCCGAGCGCGAGGTGGCAGCGGCGGCGATGCAGCGTCTTTCGGCGCCTGCCGCCTTTGATACAGAGATGTTCATGGACGGCAAAGCGCAGCTGCTGGGGGTGCAGATTGACGAGGACTGTCCGGTGGTCAACACGCCGCTGCGACAGCTGACGGATCTGTTTTCGACGCTGCGGGCCATCGTTGTGGGCATTCGCCGCGATGGCACCCTGTTTGCGCCAGAGCCGGGAGATCAGCTGTTTGTGGGGGACAGCGCCTATGTGTTTGCCCATGTTGATGACGTGAGCCGCACGATCGAAGTGTTTGGCAAACAACAGAAACGCCAGGATCGCGTGGTGATCGTTGGCGGCGGCAATGTCGGGCTTGAGGTGGCCAAGGCGCTGGAGGCCCGGACTGGGCGCACCCGCGCCAAGATGATTGAGCGGAACCGCAAATGCGCCGAACGCGCCGCCGAGACGCTTGAGCGAACCATCGTGCTGAACGGCGATGGTCTGGATCGCAGCCTGATGATCGAGGCGGGGATCGACCGGGCCGACGCCATGCTGGCGGTCACCGATGACGACAAGGTCAATATGCTGGCCGCTGTGCGGGCCAAGGCCGAAGGCTGCCCGCTGGCGATTGCACTGATCAACGATCCGACGCTGGTGCCGCTGATGGCGCCGCTGGGGATCGACGCCTATATCAATCCGCGGGCCACAACGGTGAGCTCGATCCTGCGCCACATCCGCTATGGCCGGGTGCGACAGGTCTATTCCATCGGCGATGCCGAGGCCGAGGTGATCGAGGCCGAGGTGATGTCGACCTCTCCCATGGCTGGGCAGATGATCCGCGACATCGCGTTCCCCGAAGGGGTGCTGGTCGGCGCCGTTAGCAAGAACGGTAAGGTGATGCGGCCGACCGGAGGAATGCGGATCGAGGAGGGCGATGTGATCGCGCTCTTTGCCATGGCTGCGGATGTGCCGGAGGTTGAGCGCCTGATGCAGGTCTCGATTGACTTCTTCTAACATGGCGCGTCATCGCAAACAGCCGATGGAAAAGACAGGCGGCCTGCTGCGTCTGCCGCTCTTTCTGCTGATCCTGATGGTGGCCGCGCTGGCGATGTGGGTGCCTGCCGTTCACGCGCTGATCCTGGATGATCACCAGACCTCGCGCAGTTTCTTCTATTCCGGTGTGCTGGGATTGATGCTGGTTGTGCTGGTCGGGCTGTCGATGGGCAACCGGATGCCGCGGTACAGCATGCCGGGGCAGCTCACCTCGCTGCTTGCGAGCTTTGCCGTGTTGCCCGCATTCCTGGCGGTTCCGGTGCAGGATGCCCTGGGCAACACCAGCTATCTCAACGCCTATTTCGATATGGTCAGCGCGATCACCACCACCGGGGCGGATGTATTTGCCGATCCCAACCGCCTGCCGCCGAGCGTGCATCTGTGGCGGGCCATGGTGGGCTGGCTGGGTGGGCTGCTGATGTGGGTTGCGGCCTCGGCCATTCTGGCGCCGCTGTCGCTGGGGGGATTTGAGGTGACCGCGCGGGGGGAGCCGGGACGCGGCACCGAGACGCCGCTCCATATGCAGCGGGCTGATCCACGTCGCAAACTGGTGGTGGTGACCAAAACCCTGGCGCCGCTTTATGCCGGGCTGACGCTGGTTCTGTGGATCCTGTTGATCATCACGGGCGAGACCGCCCTTGTTGCGCTGGGACATGCGATGTCGGTGCTGGCCACCTCCGGGATCTCGGCGGTGGGCGGGGTGGAGAATGGTGCCAGTGGCATCGCCGGGGAAATGGTGATGTTCCTGTTCATGTTCTTTGCCCTGTCGCGTCTGACGTTTTCGACCGATACGGTGACCAGCGGCCATAGCCGGTTGGATCGCGACCCGGAGTTCCGCATCGGCCTACTGATCGTCTTTGGCGTGCCTCTGCTGTTGTTCCTGCGCCATTGGATCGCCAGTTTTGATGTCGCAACCACCAGTGATCTGATGCAGGGGCTGCACTCATGGTGGGGGGCGACTTTTACCGTGCTGTCGTTCCTGTCGACCACCGGGTTCGAGAGCGCCGACTGGGAAACCGCCCGCCAATGGTCGGGGCTGGATACGCCGGGCATGATCCTACTGGGGCTTGCGGTGATCGGCGGCGGCGTCGCCACCACGGCAGGCGGGGTGAAACTGCTGCGGGTCTATGCGCTTTATCTGAACGGCTTGCGCGAGATGGAACGGCTGGTGCATCCGTCCTCCGTCAGCAACGAGGGCAAGGGCAATCGGCGACTGCAACGCAACGGGGCTTTTGTTGCCTGGGTGTTCTTCATGCTATTTGCGCTGTCACTGGCGGTGATCAGCATCAGTCTGGCCGCAGTTGGTTCGGATTTCGAACAGGCGCTGATCCTGACCATTGCGACCCTGTCCACAACCGGCCCGTTGACCGAGGTCGCAGGATCCGAACCCATCGCCCTGATCCATCTGACAGCCAGCGCAAAACTGATCCTGTGCTTTGCCATGGTGTTGGGACGGCTGGAAACATTGGCGATCATTGCCCTTATGACACCAAACCTCTGGCGCAGCTGATCAATCATGGTTACCGTGGGTGTCATATGAGTAATTTTCGGGTGGAAACTCCGACTATCTGCGTTCATAGTATTCATTAACGGGGCGCTGGTCCGCAGCGCGACAAGAACAAAGGCGAGATAATAATAATGGCTTCGGACAGACAGAATCTTCAGGATGCCTTCCTGAACCACGTTCGTAAAACCAAGGTTCCGGTCACCATCTTTCTGATCAACGGCGTAAAGTTGCAGGGTGTGATCACATGGTTTGACAATTTCTGTGTCCTGCTGCGTCGGGACGGGCAGTCGCAACTGGTTTACAAACACGCCATCTCGACGATCATGCCTGCCCAGCCGATCAGCCTGTATGAAGGTGAAGACGCCTCTTGATGGAGCATGACCGGACGCCCACCCGTGCCTGGGTGGTGCATCCCGATATCAAATCAGACCGCGATCGCCGCGATCCGGTGTCCGCCCTTGCTGAGGGCGTGTCATTGGCCGAGGCTCTGCCCGACATCGAGGTGATCGGATCGGCCGTCGTGCGCCTGCCAAAGGCGCATGCGGGGATGCTGTTTGGATCCGGGAAAATCGAAGAGCTGAAGGCGATGTTCCAGGCCGAAGAGGTGGAGCTGGTCCTGATCGACGGCCCGGTGTCGCCGGTTCAGCAGCGCAATCTTGAGAAGGCCTGGAAGGTCAAAATCCTTGACCGGACCGGGCTGATCCTCGAGATCTTCTCGGACCGGGCGCGCACCCGTGAGGGGGTGTTGCAGGTTGAAATGGCGGCACTCAGCTATCAGCGCACGCGACTGGTGCGGGCCTGGACCCACCTGGAGCGGCAGCGTGGCGGATTGGGATTTGTCGGCGGACCCGGCGAAACCCAGATCGAGGCCGACAGGCGCGCCATTGACGAGCAGCTCGTTCGGCTGCGCCGGCAGTTGGACAAGGTGGTGAAAACCCGGACTCTGCATCGCGCAGCACGGGCCAAGATTCCCTATCCGATTGTGGCGCTGGTGGGCTATACCAACGCCGGAAAATCGACGCTTTTCAACCGGCTGACCGGTGCCGAGGTGATGGCAAAGGACATGCTCTTTGCCACGCTGGATCCGACCATGCGCCGGGTTGAGCTGCCGGATGGGCCGGAAATCATCCTGTCGGATACGGTTGGGTTTATTTCTGATCTGCCGACCGAGCTTGTTGCTGCGTTCCGGGCAACGCTGGAAGAGGTGCTGGCCGCCGATGTGGTCGTGCATGTACGCGATATCAGCCATGATGAGACCCAGAACCAGGCGGCGGATGTCGAGAGCATTCTGACCTCGCTCGGGGTTGATGACAGCCGTGCGCGGATTGAGGTCTGGAACAAGCTTGATCTTCTGGATGAGGAAGAGGCCGAGGCCCGCCGCCAGCGCGCGGAGCGTGAAGATGGCATTCATGCCATCTCTGCGATCACCGGCGAGGGGCTGGATGGGCTGTTGGCGGATATCACCGACAAGCTGCGGCTGATCAGGCACGAGGATGATATCACCCTGACATTCGCGCAAGGAAAGCAGCGTGCCTGGTTGTTTGAACAGGATGTTGTGCAAAGCGAAACCCAGACCGATACCGGGTTTGAACTGACTGTTCTGTGGACCGAGACACAGAAGAATCGCTTCGCGGCGCTCTGATCAGATCGCGCAGTTCGTCTAGAAAATACCCCGCAACCGGACCGGTTGCGGGGTATTTTGTTTTGAAACAGATACGTTTAGCTGCGGGCGCCGGATCGCCCGCCTCATTCCGCGGGGGCCGCGGGGATCAGCCGGGTGATACCAACGGCTGCTGCCCGGGCCAAATCCTCGTCCAGTGACATCGGGATATATTCGCCGCGCCGCCAGAGCTGGGACATGTCGTCGTAGTGCCGCGACAGGAAATGGCCGGACTGGCCGGTGGCGGTGATGAAAACGGAGCTGTCAGGATCGGCAAAATCATAGACCCCCCGATAGCCGG
The DNA here is from genome assembly GCF_048056635.1 of Phaeobacter sp. JH20_08. Classification (NCBI taxonomy): domain Bacteria; kingdom Pseudomonadati; phylum Pseudomonadota; class Alphaproteobacteria; order Rhodobacterales; family Roseobacteraceae; genus Phaeobacter; species Phaeobacter sp. JH20_08. The sequence goes on from NZ_JAYMVV010000018.1 coordinate 261,631, forward strand.
CGGCGTGAACGTTGCTGAACGGGTGCTCGCCTTTGCCTGAGGTGAGCCCGCGTTGCAGCGTGTTGTCGCCGCCGCTGGTGGACTGACGGATGTTTACAAAAACCCGCAGCAGGGGCACGTCGCCCAGCACTTCGTGGTTCTGGGTGGCCTGATGGGCATCGCCCCAGCGCAAGGATTCCAATGCGGTCCCATAGGTTTCTTCGATCCAGATCAGCGCATCATCAAGGGCCAGGCGGGCCAATTCGGTGCAGCTCTCTGTAGGTGCGCTTTGGCGGATATCGCACCAGACCGAGGCGCCTTCGACATCGCGGAAGACCCGTTCAAGGAACAGCGGGTCGACCTGCGTGAACTCAGCAGCCAGCGGGCCGAGATCGTCAGTGATCAGGCGTTTCTGCAAAGCCCGAACCCAGGCGGCATAGATCAGCGGTTCCGGCAGATGTTCGTTCATTTCACCGTTCCACTCTGACAGCAGGGTCAGGGCGATCTGGCGCTGACGTTCGCGGGTACCCTCGGGGGCGGCCTCTCCCGTGAACCACAGATCGGCACCAATCAGCGGCAGCAGGGTGCGCGCGGTATAGGACACGGTGTCGAGCTGTGCCTCGATAAAGCTGTCACGGGTATGGACCTGGCGGTCCTGCATGAGCTTTTTCCAGCGGTTGATCCGCTGGGTATCCCCCCAGGTGTAGGACACATGGTTGGGGAAGGGGCGGTCCAGTAGCTTGTTGTTGGTATTGCCGAGAATGCCGCCGATGGGCGAGACAAATTCCGGGTTGGCGGCATAGGGTGCGCGGCCCTGCCACTGGTTCTCGGGGCGCCAGCCCTGGCTCGGCATCCGGCCCTGGCTTTGGTGCCGTGCGTCGCGCTGCGGTATGGCGCCCACGGTTTTGAGCGCGACCGTGGTCCTGCCGGCAAGGGTCAGGTTCTGCGAGGGGGCGAAATAGCCTTCGCCGATTTCGATCGCCTCTGCGACCGTATTGGCCCGCATCAGCTCGAGTGCGGCGCTCATCGAGGTGTCTTGCGCGCTAAGGCCGGTCCAGCCGAGGCTGACCACATGACCGGGCGGTGTGATCGACGCAAGATCGAACAGCGAGCGGGGCAGCACCGGGCCATTGTCGGTCCAGCGCAGGGTCAGGGTGACCGGCGTCTCATCCTTGATATTGATGATCGAAGGGCGGCTGGTGAACCGCTTGAAGCCGTCGGCGGTCTTGTATTCCTCGGGATTGTCCGGGTTCAGCTGTTCGATGAACAGATCCTGATCATCCATATAAGAGGAGGTCACCCCCCAGCCGAGCAAGTCCGAGCGGCCGGAGATCACAGCGGGAATGCCGGGAATGGTTGCGCCGATGACACCGCCGGTGCCGAGTTCCAGCCGCGCCAGATACCACAGACCGGGTGCCGTCAGCTCCAGATGCGGATCATTGGCCAGCAGCGTGCCGCCCGCCGCCGACCGGCTGGGTGCCGCAGCCCAGGCGTTGGAGGCGCCGGCCAGCCCGCGCGGCGCAATCGGCATGAAGGGCAGCGTTTGGCTGCCATCGGTGCTGGTGCTGGCATGACGGGGCAGCTGGGGAAACAGCGCGGCATATTCCGGCAGGGCCGCCACGCCATTGCCGGGGGCATCGGGCAGGATGTCCTTCAGTCGGCTGGGATCCGGCAGCGCCAGAGAGGTACGGGCGCGTAGGATTTCCTCCTGCATGTGCCCTGATAGCTTGAGGCCCATCAGTTTCATAACCGCGATACTGTCGGCGGGCTGCCAGGGCGCCATGGGCACATTGAACAGGAACATCTCAGGTGCGCCGCGCCCCAGCGCATCCTCGTTGATCTCTTGCAGCCGGGCATTGACCCCTGCGGAATAAGCGCGCAGGGCGGTCATCGTCTCAGGCGTCTGCGCGGCGACCGACTGCTGCGCCAGCCGGTAGATGTCCAGCCGCCGGATCAGCGTGTCGACCTGTACGGTGCGGCTGCCAAAGATCTCCGACAGGCGGCCCATGGCGGTGCGGCGCAGGGTGGTCATCTGCCACAGGCGATCCTGCGCATGGGCATAGCCGAGACCGAAATAGACATCTTCATCGCTGGCGCCATAGCTGCCGAAGATATGCGGCACATTGGCATTGTCACGCACGATCTCCACCGGTGCGAGGAGGCCGGGCAGGGTGATCTCCTTGTCGTAGTCGGGCAGGGATTGCGCGGCGAGGAAATAGACCAGACCAAGCCCCATCACCAGAAGTAGAATCAAAGCGGCGGCAAGGCGCAGGAGCCAGCGAAAGAGAAGTCCCATCGGTGGTGCGTTTCCTCAGGTTTTTGGCGTTATTGGCCCGGTTATGGCGCAGATTGTCGCCCTCGCAGATTGCACCGGGCGGCGCGGCTGCTAGGGTGGCGCCAACATAGGACAAGACGCATCAGGGGGAAAGCAGATGGCGAAGATTGCATTCTTGGGTTTGGGAGTGATGGGCTATCCGATGGCCGGTCATCTGGTGGCCGCCGGTCACGAGGTCACGGTGTATAATCGCACTGCGGCGAAGGCAGAGGCTTGGGCCAAGGAACATGGTGGCCGCGCCGCCGCAACGCCGCGTGCGGCCGCGGCAGGGGCTGAGTTCGTGATGGCCTGCGTTGGCAATGACGATGATCTGCGCAGCGTCTGCTTGGGCGATGACGGTGCCTTTGGCGGCATGGACGCGGGGGCGATCTTTGTCGATCACACCACCGTATCGGCGAAGGTCACGCGCGACTTATTTGGCGCTGCGGCGGATCTGGATCTGGCTTTTGTCGATGCGCCGATTTCCGGCGGACAGGCGGGGGCGGAGAATGGCGTGCTCTCGGTCATGTGCGGCGGCGATCAGGCCGCCTATGACAAGGCAGAGCCGATCATCGGCGCCTATGCGCGGATCTGCCGCCGGATCGGCGACAGCGGCGCTGGCCAGATGACCAAGATGTGCAACCAGATTGCCATCGCCGGGCTGGTTCAGGGGCTGAGCGAGGCCCTGCATTTCGCCGAGAAGGCGGGGCTGGATGGTCGGGCTGTGGTGGAAGTGATCAGCCAGGGCGCGGCAGGCAGCTGGCAGATGGTCAATCGGCATGAGACCATGCTGGACGATCACTTCGAGCATGGGTTTGCGGTCGATTGGATGCGCAAGGATCTGGGCATCTGTCTGGATGCGGCGGAGGAAACCGGTGCGAGCCTGCCGGTTACGGCGCTGGTCGATCAGTTTTACAAGGATGTCCAGAAACTGGGCGGCGGCCGCTGGGACACCTCCAGCCTGTTCAAACGCCTGAAGGCCTTTGAGTAGGTCGGTATGAAAATGGCCTTTCCTGATGGAAAGGCCATGCCTCCGGCGGGGATATTTCGGGCCAGAAGATAGGCAGCCGCGCGACAGTCGAAACCCTGTTTCATGCTGCGCGCGTTGCCAGCTTGGCTGATCCGCTCCGCCGGGGCGCGCGGGCAGGGATCAGGGGATAATGCGGGTGTATTTGGTGCCTTCCAGGGTGGCGCCAAGACGCAGCCCTGCCTGTCCGAAGACCGCTGCCAGGATAGGGCTGTTCAGCGTATTGGTATCGGCGGCCAGCGAGTCGCCTTCGTCGCGGATCACATATTCCAGATCGGCGCCTGCGGCCCAGCCGGAGGAGCGGCGGAAGTTCGACAGTGCTTCCTGGGTCATGAAGAACAGCACATGGGCGTATTGCTGTGCGCCGATCTGCAGGCCTGCATTCCCTTTTACAGTGGAATAATAATCCACCGTTACGCCGTCGATGCGCAGCGCGCCGCGACCGAAGGCACCGCCGACAAGGAAGCCTGCCTCGGTCACCAGTGGCATCACCAGCATGCCGGTTGATTTTTCGGCCAGTGCGACGGCGCCGGGGTATTGGCTGTACATCTGGCTAAGAGTCGCATCGACGCGGGCGTCGATCTTGCTGGCATTGCTGTTGCCGATGCCATTGCCGCAGGCGGCGGTGACACCGGCACCGGCGAGGGCGCCAAGCGCAAAACCGCGCCGGGTCAAACGGGAAGAATAAGAGCTGCTCATCTTGTTTGCCTGTTTTCTGGGGCCGGCGCCGCGCGGGCTGTCATTTCGGCCTGTCACTGTTCAGTTGCGGCCAGTTCTCTGGCTCTGTGGCATGGTATACGCGGAAAGCTGCCGTCTGTCATCACTGCGACCGCCGCAATCAGCGGCTTCCTGCCGTCAATTTTTGGCGATCCGCTGCCCACGCAATGCACGAAAGCGGCCACCGGTCCGATGCGGATCAGCCGTTCAGCAGCCGCGCCGCAGCCGGGGCGTAATAGCTCAGCACGCCATCGCAGCCCGCCCGTTTGAAGGCCATGAGGCTTTCCATCATGATGCGTTCGCCGTCGATCCAGCCATTCTGCGCAGCGGCCTCGATCATCGCGTATTCGCCGGAGACCTGATAGGCAAAGGTGGGCGCGCCAAAGGTGGATTTCACCCGCTGACAGATGTCGAGATAGGCCAGCCCCGGTTTGATCATCACCATATCGGCGCCTTCGCTCAGATCGCGTTCGATCATACGCAGCGCCTCATCGGTATTGCCCGGGTCCATTTGATAGGTCTTCTTGTCCCCCTTTAGCGCGCCGGAGGCGCCGACGGCATCGCGAAAGGGTCCGTAGAATGCGGAGGCGTATTTGGCCGCATAGGACAGGATGGTGACATTGCGGTGGCCCGCCGCTTCAAGCGCGCGGCGCATGGCGCCGATGCGACCATCCATCATGTCGGAGGGGCCGATGATATCGGCACCGGCATCGGCCTGGGCCACGGTCATCTTGACCAGCGCCTCGACGGTTTCGTCGTTGACGATTTCACCATCGACGACATAGCCGTCATGGCCGTTGATATTATAGGGATCCAGCGCCACATCGGTCATCACCGCTATATCCGGTGCGGCGGATTTGATGGCGCGGATGGCGCGGTTGACCAGATTGTCGGGGCTCCAGGCTTCTGCGCAATCCTCGGTCTTGAGCGCGGGGTCGGTATAGGGAAACAGACAGATCGCCGGAATACCAAGCGCCTTCGCCTCGACGGCGGCTTCGGCCACCTTGTCGATGCTGCGCCGGGTAACACCAGGCATGGAGGGGATCGGCTCTTCGATCGCCTCGCCGTCACGGACAAAAACCGGCCAGATCAGATCGTCGCTGGTCAAGGTGGTTTCACGCACCAGATTGCGCAGGGCAGAGGTGCTGCGCAGTCGGCGTGGACGGGCAGCGGGAAATGGGGCGACGGTCGGGTTCATCGGGTCCTCGCAGGTCTTTGGCGCGACCGGGGGCGGTCGCGGTGGTCTCCCTTTGGGTCGCATGGAATGACGGCGGCGACAAGTGACAGATTCGCCGCGCCATATGTCCCCATCTTATGGCGGCGCGGGGCCACCCCTTGTGCCAGGGCGCCGCGCGGGGGATATAGGGACGCAAAGACTGGACGAGAGAAGGGCCGCGCAGTGGATCTGTTTCATACCTTGACCGAGCTGATTGATCTGCGGTCCTTTTCCAACCTGTGGTACTGGATCGCGCTGGCCGTTGTCTGGTCCTCTGCCAGCCATTGGGTGATGGGGGTGCCGTTTGACATGGTGTACCGCGCCCGCAAGCAGGGTGGACAGGCAGCGCTGGATCTGGAGGCGATTGCGCGGGTCAATGTGAACCGGATGATGTATATCACCGATGTATCGGGCCACTGGGTGCTGGGCATGACCTGTTTTGTGCTCGCCATGCTGGGGATGCTGGGGTTTTACTACGGTGTTGAATTTGCCCAGGCCGTGTTCCTGCTGGCCTTTCCCATGGGGTTTGTCGGCCTAATTAACTGGAACTCCGCGCGCCGGATCCACCGCGAAGGGCTGGCGGGGGAAACCCTGATCCGGCAGCTGACCCTCAGCCGACTGTTCATTCAGCTGGTGGGGATGGTGGCGATTTTTGTCACCGCGCTCTGGGGCATGTATCAGAACCTTCAAATCGGGTTCCTCGGCTAATCGCCTGCGGGCAGACGACGAAAGAGAGACGTAGATGGCGCAACGGGCAATCACCGCGGGCGGCGCACCAGAAGGTTTTGATGCGCGGCTGATCCTGAAAGAGGCGGCCAGCAGCAATGGTCCTGTCCTGCATGTGGCGCGCGACGACAAGCGGATGGAAGCGACCCGGGCGGCGCTGGCTTTTTTTGCGCCCGACATGCCGGTGATCAGCTTTCCGGGCTGGGATTGCCTGCCGTATGACCGTGTGTCGCCCAATGCAGATATTGCCGCGGCCCGGATGGCGACGCTGGCGGCGCTTGTGCATCAGATGCCGGGGCAATTTGTGCTGCTCACCACGCTGAATGCGGCGACCCAGCGGGTGCCTGCACGACAGGTTCTGAAGGATTCCGCCTTTATCGCCGAAGTGGACCGTCGCATCGACGAGGAGGCGCTGCGCAGCTACCTCACACGGATGGGATTCACCAAGAGCCCGACGGTGATGGAGCCGGGAGATTTTGCGGTGCGGGGCGGTATCATTGATATCTATCCGCCGGGACAGAGCGGTCCGGTACGGCTGGATCTCTTTGGGGATGTGCTGGATGGGGCCCGGCGGTTTGATCCCGCCACCCAGCGGACCACCGAAAAGCTGAGCGTGGTTGAATTGGCGCCGGTTTCCGAGGTGATCCTTGATGAGGCGGCGGTGACCCGGTTTCGGCAGAACTACCGGATCGAGTTTGGTGCAGCGGGCACCGATGATCCGCTTTACGAGGCGGTTTCAGCCGGGCGGAAATACCAGGGCATCGAGCATTGGTTGCCGTTCTTTCATGAGCGGTTGGAAACGCTGTTTGACTATCTGCCGTCAGCCACGGTGACATTGGACGATCAGGTGACACCGGCTCGGTTGGCGCGTTGGGACAGCATCGCGGACCAATATGAGACGCGCAAGATCGCGATGGCGCAGAAGGGGCGGATGGATACCGTCTATAAACCGGTGCCGCCGGGGCTGCTGTATCTGGATGATGCCGCTTGGGAGGCCGCGATCGCGGATCACCGGGTGATCCAGTTCCATCCGTTGCCACAGGCCAGCGGGCCGGGGGTGATTGATGCCGGTGGGCGGATCGGACGCAATTTCTCGCCGGAGCGACAGCTGGAAAATGTGAGCTTGTTCAGTGCGCTGGCAGATCATATTAAAGCGCGTTTGCAGGTGGGTCCGGTGGTTGTTGCCTCTTATTCAGAGGGCGCCCGAGAGCGTTTGACCGGCCTGATCGAGGATGAGGGCCTGGCCGAGGTGATCGCGATCCGCGATGGCACCCGGATCGGCAAATCTGGGTTGCATCTGGCGGTCTGGGCGCTGGAGCACGGATTCGAGACCGCCGATCTGACGGTGATTTCCGAACAGGATGTGCTGGGTGACCGGCTGATCCGCGCGCCCAAGAAGCGGCGCAAGGCCGAGAATTTCCTCACTGAAACCCAATCGCTCAGCCCCGGTGATCTGGTGGTGCATGTGGACCATGGGATTGGCCGCTACAAGGGTCTGGAGGTGGTGACCGCCGCTGGCGCGGCGCATGAGTGTATTCTGCTGGAATATGCAGAACAATCAAAGCTGTACCTGCCAGTCGAAAACATTGAACTGCTGTCCAAATACGGCCACGATGAGGGGCTTCTGGATCGGCTCGGCGGCGGTGCCTGGCAGGCCAAGAAGGCCAAGCTAAAGGAACGCATCCGCGAGATGGCGGATCGGCTGATCCGTGTGGCCGCAGAACGGGCGCTGCGCAAGGCGCCGATGATGGATCCGCCGCCGCACGCCTGGGAGGAATTCTCCGCCCGTTTCCCCTATCAGGAGACCGACGACCAGCTGCGTGCCATTGCCGAGGTGATGGAGGATTTGCAGTCCGGCTCGCCGATGGATCGTCTGATCTGCGGTGACGTTGGATTTGGCAAGACCGAGATTGCGATGCGCGCGGCCTTCATTGCGGCGATGTCCGGCGTGCAGGTGGCTATTGTCGCGCCGACGACGCTGCTTGCCCGTCAACATGCGGCGGCTTTTGCCCAGAGGTTTCGCGGGTTTCCCTTGGAAGTCAGGCAGTTGTCACGCTTTGTTTCAGCAAAGGAAGCGGCGAAAACCCGCGAAGGCATGGCTCGCGGAACGGTTGATATCGTGGTTGGCACCCATGCGCTTTTGGCCAAATCGATCCGGTTTCAGAACCTTGGCCTGCTGATCATCGACGAGGAACAGCATTTCGGGGTCGCGCATAAAGAACGGATGAAACAGATGCGCAGCGACATTCACGTCCTGACGCTAACCGCGACGCCGATTCCGCGTACGCTTCAGCTGAGCCTCACCGGGGTGCGGGACCTCTCGATCATCGGCACACCGCCGGTGGACCGTCTGGCGATCCGAACCTATGTCAGCGAGTTTGACGCCGTCACCATCCGCGAGGCGCTACTGCGGGAACATTATCGTGGCGGGCAAAGCTTTTACGTGGTGCCGCGCATCACCGATCTGCCCGATGTCGAGGCCTTCCTGAAGGAGCAGCTGCCCGAGCTGAGCTACGTCATCGCCCACGGCCAGCTGGCCGCCGGGGATCTGGATGACCGGATGAATGCCTTTTACGATGGCAAGTTCGACATTCTGCTGGCGACCACAATCGTGGAGTCCGGCCTCGATATTCCGACCGCCAATACGATGGTCGTGCATCGTGCCGATATGTTTGGTCTGGCGCAGCTCTATCAGATCCGGGGCCGCGTGGGCCGGTCAAAGACGCGCGCCTATGCTTATCTCACGACCAAGCCGCGGGTGCGTCTGACACCCGGAGCCGAGAAACGCCTGCGAGTGCTGGGGTCGCTGGATACGCTGGGCGCTGGGTTCTCTCTGGCGTCACAGGATCTGGACATTCGCGGCGCTGGCAACCTCCTGGGCGAGGAACAATCCGGCCAGATGCGTGATGTGGGCTATGAGCTTTATCAGTCCATGCTGGAAGAGGCGATTGCCAAGATCAAATCTGGTGAGCTGGAAGGGTTGACCGGCAGCGATGATCAATGGGCGCCACAGATCAACCTAGGGGTGCCGGTCCTGATCCCAGAGGAGTACGTACCCGATCTGGATGTGCGTCTGGGTCTGTATCGTCGGCTTTCCGACCTTAGCACCAAGGTGGAGCTGGAAGGCTTTGCGGCGGAGCTTATCGACCGTTTCGGTCCGCTGCCGAAGGAGGTCAATACGCTGATGCTTGTGGTGCGGATCAAGGCAATGTGCAAACGCGCTGGCATTGCCAAACTGGACGGCGGGCCCAAGGGGGCAACGATCCAGTTCCACAACGATAAATTCGCATCACCCCAGGGGCTGGTGGACTTCATCCAGGCCCAGGATGGGCTGGCCAAGGTGAAAGACAACAAGATTGTCGTCCGTCGGGACTGGAAGAAAGACGGCGACAAGATCAAAGGTGCCTTTGCCATCGCGCGGGATCTGGCGGAAAAAGTGGTTGCCGAGAAGAAGAAGGCCAGGGCCAAAACCAGCTGATCGGCCTGATCTGATCGGCTTGAAGTGAGAACGTGAAAAAGCCCCTCCAACATTTTGGAGGGGCTTTGCTTTTCATTCTCTTGGGGGCGGGATTATTCGGCTGCGATCCGGTTCTCAACCCGCGCCATATGCAGCATGATGACAAAGCCTGCGGCGACCATGAGCAGGATCGACCCGGTCAGTGGCGCAATGGAGCCGTCAAACAGAAGCCCGACGGTTGCAGCCGCAGCGGCAGCAAAGACGGTGGAGACCCCCCCGACGATCGAGGCTGCCATACCTGCAATATGACCCATCGGTTCCATCGCCATTGCGTTGAGGTTGCCTAGGGTTAGCCCGGCCATGAAAAAGACGCTTGTCTGCCAGGCCACAAAGAGGCCGAACATCACATCATTCGGCAGGTTCAGCGTGCCCAGGCTCAGCATGATCGCTGACAGCAGGATCTGCCCCCCCAGCGCCCAGGTCACCATGCGCCGCATCCCAAGGCGGACCACAACGGAGGCATTGATCAGGCTGCCGGTGCCAGACATCACGGCAATGAAGCCAAACCAGAAGGGGAAGCTGGCCGCGCGGTCAAAGACCACGTCAAAGATCGGCTGCACCAATGTGATCATGCAAAACAGCATCGCCAGGCACAGACACTGGACCATCATTGACAGCCGGACGGTCGGGTGCTGGAGCATCTCGGCCACGGCGGCCAGCAGGCTTGGCAGGCGGAACGGACGGCGATTTTCCCGCGGCAAGGGTTCGGGCAGGCGCAGCCCCATCCACAGGATGATGATGATCGCAAATAGCGCAAAGGCCAGGAAGATCGCGCGCCAGCTTGTCAGCAGAATAATACCAGCCCCCAGCATCGGCGCGATGGCCGGGACCAGGGTGAAGATCAGCATGGCAATGGACATCATCCGCGCCATTTCCCGGCCGGAATAGAGATCGCGCACGATGGCCAGAGCCACGACACGCGGACCGGCAGCGCCAAGCCCCATGACCACACGGCTGAGCAGCAGCATTTCGATGGAAGAGCTGGCGTAGGCCGCCAGCGCGGCGAGAATATAAAGAGCAGCCGCAGCAAAAATGACCGTTCTCCGCCCAAAGGCATCGGAAAGCGGGCCTGTAAAGAAAGTCCCGATCCCCATGCCAAGCGCAAAGGCGGCAATGACCAGCTGCGCACGGTTGGGGTTGTCAGGGCTGAGCGTCTGACCGATTTCGGGCAGGGCTGGCAGCATGGCGTCGATGGAAAATGCAACGGTTGCGAACATCATCGCAATCAGGGCAATGAACTCAGCTTTTGACATGCTGATGTGAATATCTTTTGTCATTTGAAACCTCTGGTGACACATCAGGAGCCCCGGTAATCGGGCGCTGTCTGGGCGTCACTCTGTCCGCGCTAACATATCCACCGGGATTGGGCCAGAAGCGGGGGCGCACAGAATTATGTGCATCTTTATGCGTCGTAAGCCAGATGCGAAGCGGACCGCCAGAGGTCAGCGATCCAGTTTCTTTGTTTTTTATAGTATTTCAGTGTGTTACCGTGCGCCCCTCAGGTCGGCTCCGCATTTGGAGCGGCGTCCTGGTCCAGCTGCGCCTGAATGTCGGCGATAACCTGTTTCCACAGTTCGGGCTGTTGGGCGCCGGGAACGGCGTGCTGATTGGCCACCACAAATGTCGGGACAGATGTGATCCCCATCTTGCGCGAATGGGCATCGCGGCTGCGGATCTCCTCGGCGTCTGTGTCGCCGGACAACAGGCGCAGGGTGACGGCCCGGTCCATGCCGGCCGCTTCGGCGATATCGGCGAGGACCTCGGCGTCGCCAATATCCCGCGCTTTAACGAAATAGGCGTCAAACAAAGCATCGACCACGGCGCCCTGTTTACCTTCGATCCCGGCCCAGTGGATCAGCCGATGGGCGTCCAGCGTGTTGGGGGTGCGCTCCATGGCCTCAAAATTGATCTCCAGCCCGGCGGCGCTGGCGTGTTCAACGACCGGGGCATAGGCCCGGACCGCGCCATCCTTGCCGCCGAATTTCGCCTCAAGATAGGCGCGCCGATCCATGCCTTCGCGTGGCATGTCAGGGTTCAGCTGGAACGGATGCCACTCGATGACAAACGGATGATCGCCGACGTCGGCCAGCGCCTTGTCCAGGTGGGTCTTGCCGATATAGCACCAGGGGCAGATCGGGTCGGACAGGATATCCAGCTTAACGAGGCTCATGACGGGGTCCTTTGGTGTCGAATATAGCAATCGGGCAGGGCGCGCCGCAGCAGTTTTCCGTTGGCTCCGCTGGGCAGCGCGTCGAGGCGCAGATAGGCGCGGGGCTGTTTGTATCCTGCCAGCCGGGTCTTGGCAAAAGTCGATAGCGCCTCGGCGGTCACGTCTTTGGCACCGGTGTAGAACGCGACGATAATATGAGTGTCGGGTTTCACCTCGACCGAGGTGACGGCAACCTGTTCCAGATCGGGGTGGGCCATCAGCGCGGCCTCCACCTCCAGCGGGGAGACGCGATAGCCGCCTGCATTCATCACGTCATCGTTGCGACCGAGGTAGCGGATCTGGCCATCTCCCGTCATTTCGCCAAGGTCACCGGTCAGGAACCAGTCGCCCCTATAGCGGTCCCTGGTCGCCTCGGGCGCGTTGACATAGCCCAGCATCAGCCCGGGATCGTGGCGATCAATGGCAATGACGCCGGGGGTGTTGCGGGGGACCGGATTGCCGTCAGGATCGAGGATGGCAACCCGTCGCCCCGGCTGCGGCCACCCCAGGGTATCGCCGACCTCAGCCGCATCGCGATCACGCGCCGGATCCGAGGAGATGAAGGTGGAGCACTCCGACATGCCAAAGGCCTCATAGAGTTGCGTGCCGGTGGTCTGATGCCAGCTCCGAGCCAGTTGGCCCGATAGCTTTTCCCCGGCGCACAGACCATGGCGCAGGGCCGGAAGATCAGGCAACCCGTCAGCTTGCAGCAGCTTGCGATAGACACCGGGCGCGGCGGCAAAGAGGCTGGCGCGATGCTGACGCAACAGCTCCGGCAGCGCGGTCACTGGCGTGCCCTCCGCGGGGATCAGAGCTGTCGCGCCGATGCTCCAGGGGTCCATCAGACCGGTGCCGAGGGTGAAGGTCCAGTTGAAGGCCCCGGCATGCAGCAGCCGGTCGTCGGGGCGCAGATCATACCAGTGGCGGATCATCATCTGCCGCGCCCAGATGGCGCGATGGGCATGGGCAACCGCGCGCGGATTTCCGCCGGTCCCGGAGGTATAGACGATATAAGCGGGCCGATCAGGGTCGCCGAGGGGCATCTGAAACCTGTCTTCTGCCGGAGCGTGGCGCTGCATTGCCTCAAGTGAGTCGCGGTCAATTTCGTGGGGATGTGGCACCGACCGAACCTCGGGATCGCGCAGCACAGCGGCCGGAGACAGGTCGTCGATAATACGTGCCACCTCCGGTTCGGTCAGCTGCGATGACGTAGGGACCGGCACCAGACCCACGGCAATGGCGCCCAGATAGGCGATCGGAAAGATCGGCGTATTGCCAAGGCGCAGCAACACCCGGTCGCCGGGTTTCAAACCTTGCGCCAGCAATCCCGTACCGGTTCCACGCACAGCGGCCCGCAGGTTTCCATAGGTCCAGGACTGCACCTGGGGGCTTGGCTGCTGGCCCGGTGACGTCGACGCTTCGGCGTTTGTCTGAACCGCCAGAACCGCAAGTGCCATGGCATCCGCCGCGGCAGGTTGGGCCGACCCACGTTGATAAAGCACGTGGTCAGCCAGATTGAACGGCGCGGGGCAGGGCGCGAAGGGCCCGCTGTCAAACAGGGATTGCATGTCGATTGGCTAACTTGGCAATCCACGCGTTGCAAGATGGCGCGCCCCGGCCTATAGGAAAAAGCATGACCTCTCGTGATCCAAAATCGCTCATCACTATTGCCCGTGCGTCGGGCGAGGCTGCCGAAACCGAGCCGCTGGATCTGGGCGCCCGTGTGCGTGAGCTGCGCAAGGCGCGGGACTGGACATTGGAACATGCGGCCAATCAGGCCGGCCTGGCCCGATCGACCCTGTCAAAGATCGAAAATGGCCAGATGTCACCGACTTACGAGGCGTTGAAGAAGCTTGCCGTCGGGCTTCAGATCTCGGTTCCACAGCTGTTTACGCAGCCGCAGCGGGATCAGGTGAACGGGCGTCTGACGGTCACAAAGACCGGTCAGGGGTCTGCCCATGCGACCACCACCTACGAACATGAACTCTTGGCCGACAGCCTGACGCGCAAGCGGATGCTGCCTTATCGCGCCCGCGTTCGGGCGCGCTCGATGGACGAGTTTGATGGTTGGGTACGCCACGATGGCGAGGAATTCCTATACGTGCTGACCGGCGTCGTGCGGCTCTATACCGAGTTCTATGAACCGATCGAAATGCGGCGCGGTGACAGCGCCTATTATGATGCGGCGATGGGCCATAACGTGATTTCGCTCAGCGACGAAGACGCCAGTATCCTCTGGGTGACATCCCTGTCCTGATCATCGCAGGCGCTAGCGGGGGCCCCGCGCGCTGCCGGACCATGCTCAGCCTGATGCAATCAGGATGATTTAGGTTGCAGACGTTCGCGCGCCACCAAGGCAACCGCCATCGCCTGGCGCGTGCCTAAGCCATGCGGGATCAGAGATCAGTTCAGCTGATGCTCCAGCTCGCGGTGCAGGCTTTCCGTGTAGAGAAAATCATCCACTTCCTCACGCGCTTCGGTCAGCGTCAGATGGTGCGTTCGGGCGAGATAAGCCACAAACTTATCCTTGTCGTCGAACAGGGATGGGGCCGAGCGAGTTTGCAGATGCGGAAACCGTTGCTTGAGACGGGGCATCCTGTCGAACCAGCTGGCGCGGGCTGTTTGAACAGGCATGGGGGGGTCCCTCCGGGTCAAAATTGCGCGTGGGTATTTATGCTAGCATTTTTTGCAAAAAAAGAAAGTCCGCGTCAGACGTGCTGCGCCCCGGCACGGGGTGGACCGGCCGGGGCGCAGCTATAGCAAGAGGCGGCTGACGGGATCGGTGCCAATCTCTGCCGGGATCCGGGTTCGCGTCAGGGGCAGGGTCAGCTGGGACGGAACAGGCGCGGCAAGAGCAGATGCGCCAGCCCGACGCCGATCACCTGCATCACGATGAACATCAGGATATGGCCGGGGTAGATCCCGGCGAAGGTGTCGCTGAACCCGCGTGCAATGGTGACCGCCGGATTGGCAAAGCTGGTGGAGGAAGTGAACCAATAGGCACCTGTGATGTAGAAGGCGACCAGCGTCGGCACGGCCTCGGGCCGCGATCGCAACCCGCCGAAGATCACGAAGAGCAATCCAAATGTCGCGAGGATTTCGGAGAACCACTGGGCCATACCGGTTCGGTGCATTGTGCTGGAGCTTTGCAGGATCGACAGATCGAACATCACGTGGCTTGCCCAGACGCCGAGGATGCCCCCTATGATCTGCGCCGCCAGATAGGGCGGAACCGCGCGCCAGCTGTGGTCACCGCGCAGCGCAAAGGCCAGCGTCACAGCCGGATTGAAATGCGCGCCCGAGATCGGTCCCAGCGTGGTGATGATCACATAGAGCATCGCGCCAGTTGCCACCGCATTGGCCAGCAGCGCCAGCCCGACATTTCCGCCCGACAGGGTTTCGGCCATGATGCCGGAGCCCACGACGCCAATCAGCAGGAAACAGGTGCCTAGCCCCTCGGCCATCAGCTTCTGCGTGGTCATGGCAGCTCTCCGATGCGTGTCAGCTCCTGGCGCAGGCTGTCACGATCCAGCGTCTCCAGCGGCAGATCAAGGAAGGCCAGCGCGCGGCGCTCCAGCCGCGCATAGGCGGTCTGAAAGGCAGCGTCCCAATCTGGCTCCGCGGCGGCGGCCGGATCCTCGATACCCCAATGGGCGCGGAGCGGCGCGCCGGGCCAGATCGGGCAGGTTTCGCCTGCGGCGGAGGCGCAGACGGTGATCACAAGGTCCATCTCAGGGGCATCGGGGCCTGCAAATTCGTCCCAGCTTTTTGATCGGGCCGCGTCTGTGTCATGGCCTTTCTCATTCAGCAGAACCAATGACTGCGGATGCACTTTTCCGGCGGGTTTGGATCCGGCGGAATAGGCGCGGACACGGCCATTCCCATGGGTGTTCAGCAGCGTTTCCAGCAGGATAGACCGCGCTGAATTGCCGGTACAGAGGACGAGGATATTCATATGGGAAACCCGTTTCTTAGGAGCGTTCGGTGGCTTTGTGACGGCCGATATCATCCAGATGATGTTGCAACGACAGTCGGTTGAGTGTGTCAAAAGGCAGCGCCGCAAAGGCCCGGATGCGATTTCGCAGCAGCCCGTAGGCCTGTTGATAGGCAAGCTGTTTCTGCGCCTCTGTCCCTTTGGTCATCACGGGATCAGGCAGGCCCCAATGGGCGCTCATGGGCTGACCGGGCCAGGCTGGGCAGGCTTCATTTGCGGCGTGATTGCAGACGGTAAAGACGAAATCCATCTGCGGCGCCGCCTCGCCGGAGACCGCGCTGAGATGTTTGGAGCGCAAGGTGGCGGTGTCATGACCCTTGGCGCGCAGCAGCGCCAGAACTTCGAGTCGTGGGGCTGTCGCGGGCTGGCTGCCAGCAGAATGCGCGATGAAGCGGCCATGCCCCTCCTGGGTCAGGATCGCCTCGGCCATGATCGACCGGGCTGAGTTGCCGGTGCAGATGAAGAGGACATTCAGCGGGCGCTCAGCCGTGGGGATGAGCGCCGTCTCGTGATCCGGCGGAGTGCAGATATCCGGGCGGTTCTGGCAGCAGTCGGACAGCAGCTGATCAAACACCCCGCGCAGCCCGTTCAGATGTGCCTGATAGAGCAGAGACGTGCCTTGCCGCTGCGACAGGATCAGCCCCGCCGCGCTGAGCGTTGAAAGATAAGCGGAAACGGTATTGGCCTTCTGCGCCAGCGCCGTCGCGATTTCGCCTGCGGGAACCGCATCGGGATATCGCCGCATCAGCAGACGAAACAGCGCCAGCCGCTGGGGGTGGGCCAAGGCGGAAAGCTGTGATGTAAGCTTTATTTCCATATTTCACGAAATACGGAATTAGCATTCCTGCGTCAACCGTTTTGGCTGGCCAAAAAAAAGCCCGCCACCGATGACCGGGGCGGGCTTCTGTCAGCTTTTGCTGTAGCTTGGTCAGTCGGCCTGATACCACCAGACCTCTGGCATGTAGCTGATACCATCGCCGCTGACGGGCAGACGCTCGGGGAATTTCAACTCCTTGCGATGGGCGATGCGGCCTTCGGCGTATTGCCAGACCGGCATCACATAGCGTCCTGCGGTTAGCAGACGGTCAAGCGCGCGGGCGGCGGCGGTGAAATCCTCTTTGCTTTTGGAGGTCAGCATGGCGTCGATCATTGCATCCACGGCAGGGTCCTCGATCCCGATCAGATTGCGCGATCCCGGCTGCTGCGCAGCGTCGCTGCCCCAGTAAAGATATTGCTCGTTGCCGGGGCTGAGCGACATCGAGCGGCGGAAGAAGGTCATGTCGTAGTCGAATTCCTGCTGACGTTCGACAAACTGGGCACTGTCCACCATGTCGGCCTCCAGCGCGATACCGAGACGTTCCAGAGCGCGGGCATAGATTTCCACGACCGAGCGCATCTCGCCTTCGCCCAGATTGCCGGGGGTCAACAGCACCTTGATCTCAAGCGCCTCGCCATCTGCGTTGCGCATGATGCCGTCTTGGACCGTCCATCCGGCCTCCGCCAGCAGTTTGGTTGCGGTGCGCAGGTTCTTGCGATTGCGCTCGCTCCCGTCGCTGACCGGCAGCGTATAGCCCTCCATCACGCCGGGGAGCAGGCTGTCTTTGAACGGGGTCAAGAGCTCGCGCACCTTGCCTTCGGCAGCTCCCGGCTGCATTGCCAGATAGGAGTTCGAGAAATAGGAAGAAATCCGCGGCTGGGTGCCACCTGTCAGCGTTTCGTTCATATATTCGAAGTTGAACGCCTGGATCAGCGCTTCGCGCACCCGCCAATCGTCGAATGGGGCACGGCGGGTATTCATAGCGATGCCGGTCATGCCCGAAGGGTTGCCATTGGGGATGACGGTCTTGATCACCTCACCGGAGGTCACCGCAGGAAAATCATAGGCCTTGTCCCATTTGGCGGCGTTGAATTCGCGGATTGCAGAAATTTCCCCGGCCTTGAAGGCCTCCAGCAGGACGGTCTGGTCGCCATAGAAATCGAGCCGGATCTCGTCAAAATTATTGGTGCCGCGCCGCAGCGGCAGATCCTGCCCCCAGTACTCCGGGTTGCGGGAAAAACGGATGAAACGACCGGGTTCGAAATCCGCCACCGTATAGGGGCCGGAGCCGATCGGGGCTTCCTGCAGGCCGGACTCGGCGAAATCCTTGCCTTGCCACTGCGCCTTTTTCAGGATCGGACGCAGCCCGGCGATCAGCGCCAGTTCGCGGTTGTCTTCGTTGAAGGTGATGCGCAGGCTGCGCTCTCCGGTCTGTTCGATGCTGTCGATCTGGGTCCAGAACCGGCGGTAGCGGATATGCCCTTCCTGGCCGAGGGTCTGGTAGGACCAGATGACATCCTCGACCGTGACAGGCGATCCATCGGAGAATCGGGCCTCGGGGCGCAGGGTGAATTCAACCCAGGCGCGATCCTCTGGCACCTCAATCGATTCGGCCAGCAGCCCGTAGAGGGTGAAAGGTTCATCCGCCGAGCGCCCCATCAGGCTCTCATATCCCCAGAAACGCAGCTGCCAGGGCGGGGTGCCTTTTTGGGCAAACGGGTTCAGCGTATCAAAGCCGCCGGTGTTGCCGAAGACCACGGTGCCGCCCTTGGGGGCATCGGCATTTGCATAGGGTAAAGACACAAAATCCGGTGGTAGTGCCGGGTCCCCATACATAGCTATGCCATGCGCTGATTCTGCCTGTGCAAAATTTGCGCATGCGCTGAGGATGATTCCGGCCAAGGCCGGTCGAACTCTAAAGAAAAAATCTGGACGCACTTTTGCAACAATCCCGCTCTGGCCTTATTTTCATGAACACCAACGCTAACGGCGCTGCCGCGTCAATTCAAACTTTTAGCTTGGATGAGCGGGGGAAATTGCTTATAAAGGTCTCACTGCTCGATAGGTTTCTTGCCTGTATGAAACCTGCCTCAATAACTTAACGCCCGCTTCGTGCGGGCGTTTTTTTGTGCGGTGCTTCGCGATATATTTGACGGGCTTGCCGGGCGATGGTCGGCCCCGGTGGCGGTGCCCTTTCGGCACACATCTCTTGCACGCGGTTGCTGCATGGGCCAGCATCTGGACCGTTTTGCCGCGGTTTCTCGCAACTTTCCGGCCGGGATTGCCGTTCCCTTTGCAGGTGCAGCATGTCACAGTTGCACCAATCAGGTTTTGCACAGGAAGGGAAGAGCAAGATGACATTGACGGGCAAATGCGCGGTGATTACCGGGTCGAATTCCGGCATCGGGCTTGGGGTCGCGCGGGAAATGGCGCGGGCCGGGGCGGATGTGGTGCTGAATTCCTTTACCGACCGGGACGAGGACCACGCGCTGGCAGCTGGGATCGCCAAAGAATTCGGCGTCAAGGCGCGCTACATTCAGGCCGATATGTCCGATGCAGAGGCTTGCCGGGCATTGATCACCACGGCTGGGCGCTGCGACATTCTGATCAACAATGCGGGCATCCAGCATGTCGCACCTGTTGAGGACTTCCCGATCGACAAATGGAACGCCATCCTGGCGATCAACCTGTCATCGGCGTTCCACACGGCGGCGGCAGCGCTGCCGATGATGCGCGCTGCAGGGTGGGGCCGGGTGATCAATATCGCCTCGGCGCATGGGCTGACGGCGTCGCCCTACAAATCCGCCTATGTCGCAGCCAAGCACGGCGTTGTCGGGCTGACGAAGACATTGGCCCTGGAAACCGCAGAAGAGCCGATCACCGCCAATGCAATCTGCCCCGGTTACGTGCTGACCCCGCTGGTCGAGGCGCAGATCCCGGACACCATGGAAAAGTACAATATGGGACGCGAAGAGGTCATCAAGAAGGTGATGCTGGAACGCCAGCCCTCACGCGAGTTTGCGACCGTGGAGCAGCTTGGTGGCACGGCAGTGTTCCTCTGCTCTGATGCGGCAGCCCAGATGACAGGCACCACGCTCAGCGTCGATGGTGGCTGGACCGCGCTGTAGGCCGCGCGGAAACCGGGAAGGGGGCCCGCCCCCTCTTGCCCCTGTTCAGGGCAATTCACCCCCGGAGTATTTTGAGAAAGGTGACACGCAGCGGGCATGGCTCTGCGGCGGGGACGCGCCGATCAGGAGGCAGAGATGACGAAGCGGATCAACCTGGCCCTTCAGGGCGGTGGCGCCCATGGGGCGTTCACCTGGGGGGTGCTGGACCGGCTGCTTGAAAGCGACGAGCTGGAGATTGCTGCCATCACCGGCACCTCTGCTGGAGCGCTCAACGGGGCTGCGTTGAAATCCGGGCTGGTGCATGGCGGTCCTGCCGGTGCGCGCGCCTGTCTCGATCAGCTTTGGCAGCGGATGGGAGCGGTCGGCGATCTGCGCTTTGCCCATTGGCTGGCGGGGCTTGATGCGACGCCTTTGCTCGGAGCGCTGGACTGGATCGCGCCGTTTTCCCCGCGTGAGGCGATGGGGCAGATCCTGTCGCCTTACAGCTACGGGCCGTTTTATCGCAATCCGTTGACGCCTGTCGTGGAGGCATTCAATTTTGCCGAGGTCTGCGCGGATCAGGGGCCGCAGCTGTTTATCTGCGCCACTTCGGTGCGCAGCGGAAAGGTGCGGGTTTTTTCCGGTAACGAGGTCACAACCGATGCCATTCTTGCCTCGGCCTGCCTGCCCAACCTGTTTCAGGCGATCGAGATAGAGGACCCCAAGACCGGGCGTCTGGAACCATATTGGGACGGCGGCTATACCGGCAATCCGGCGCTGTTTCCGCTGTATCGGCCTGAGCTGCCGTCGGATGTGGTGATTGTCAGCATCAACCCGCTGGAGCGCGATGAGCTGCCGCGGACGCCGCAGCAGATACAGAACCGGGTGAATGAAATCAGCTTCAATTCCTCGCTGCTGCGTGAGTTGCGGGCGATCTCCTTTGTTCAGCGGCTGTTGGCCGACGGGCATCTGGAGCCGGGACAGATGAAGCGGGTGCTGGTGCATATGATCGCTGATGATGATCTGATGCGGCAGCTATCGGTCAATACCAAGCTGATCCCGATCCCGCAGATCCTGGCAAAGCTGAAGGCGGCAGGCCGGGCCGCAGCGGAGCGCTTTCTGGAACAGGATTGCGCCGCGATCGGCGTCTCATCGACAGTGGATCTGGCCGAGATGTTTGGCTAAATGCGGCCGCCCGTCAAGGAAACGGCCGGGGCTTAAGCGGAGGCTTAATCTGCGCTGGGGTCGACAGGTTTGGTCGGATCCTTGGCGTTCGGATAGACAAGCCCGGCGGAAATCACCAGTTTTGCAGCTTCTTCCACGCTCATATCCAGCATGATGACGTCTTCTTCGGGGAAGAACAGCAGAAAGCCGGAGGTCGGGTTCGGCGTTGTCGGCACGAAGATCGACAGAAGGTTGCCGCCGGTTTCAGCGCGGTCGGCCACCTCGCCCTTGGCCGTGGTGGAGACAAAGCCGATCGCCCAGATGCCGCGGCGGGGATACTGGATCAGGCAGGCGGTATCAAAGCTGCGCTCGGTCTGGGCAAACACGGTTTCCGAGATCTGCTTGATCCCGGAGTAGATCGAGCGCACCACCGGCATGCGATCCACCAGGCTCTCGGCAAAGCCGATGAGCGAACGGCCTATGATCCCCTTGGCGATCCAGCCAACCACAATGGTGAACAGCAGGAAGATAATCAGCCCGACGCCGCGCAGGTTGATCCCGATATACTGTTCTGGCCGCACGGTATGCGGCACCAGCGGCAGCACAACCCCGTCGATCCAGCCCATCACGGTCCATAGCAGCCAGATGGTCAAGCCAACCGGGGCAATGACCACGATGCCGGTAAAGAAGGACGACCGCAGCCGGGCAAAAAGGCCGGGGCGGCGGGGGGTGGTTTCGTCGTCGAAGGGCGTGGTCATCTGTGCGTTTCACCAAAGAGGAACGTAAGGAAGCTAGGCAGGGAACTGCGCAACCGCAATGGGCAGCTGCGCAGAAAGACCTTTTATTGCTTCAAGTTGACCAATTCCTTGGCGATTTCCGCTGCGAGACGGGCATTGTTGCGCACCAGGGCAATATTGGCCGTGAGCGAGCGGCCCTCGGTCAGCTCAAAAATACGCTGCAACAGGAAGGGGGTTACATCCTTGCCGCTGATGCCTTCCGCGTCCGCTTCGGACTGGGCCTGGGCCAGAACCGGGGCCAGATCCTCGGCTGCGATCTGGTCTGCTGCCGGGATCGGGTTCGCGATCAGCTGGCCACCGGGCAGCTCCATCGCCTGACGGGTGGCATGGGCACGGGCGATCTCTGCGGCGCTGTCCATGCGCAGGGGGGCGGCCAGATCCGAGGTTGCGGACCAGAACGCAGGGAAGCTGTCCTGACCATAGGCGATGACCGGCACGCCTTGGGTTTCCAGCACCTCGAGCGTCTTCGGGATGTCGAGGATCGCCTTGGCGCCTGCGGCGACCACGGTTACCGGGGTCTGGGCCAGCTCCATAAGGTCGGCGGAAATGTCAAAGCTGGTCTCGGCGCCTTTGTGGACACCGCCGATGCCACCGGTGGCAAAGACGCTGATCCCGGCTAGCCGTGCGGCAATCATGGTGGCTGCGACGGTTGTTGCCCCGGTGCCGCCTGTGGCGATACAGGCCGGCATATCCGCGCGCGAGATCTTGGCGACGTTCTTTGCCTGGCCAAGCGCCTGCAGCTGATCGGGTTCAAGGCCGATGTGCATTACGCCCTCGATCACGGCCATGGTGGCAGGCACCGCGCCTGCGGCGCGAATGTCGTCTTCGACCTGAGCGGCGACTTCGACGTTCTGCGGATAGGGCATGCCATGGGTGATGATGGTGCTTTCAAGCGCAACGATGGCCTGGCCGGAGTCGCGGGCGGCGGCGACCTCGGCGGAAAATGTCATATTGATCAAAGGGGTGGTTCTCCTGAAACATAGGTGGCAGCGGCTTTCAATGCCGACGCAAGGGAGGTTTCGCGGTCTTCGCCGCGGGCCTCGGCCGCGATATGAGCGGCCATGAAAGTGTCACCGGCGCCGGTGACGCGCGCCACGGTCACGCGCGGTGGCGCCTGGGTGATCAGGCCATTGTGGTCGGCTTCGGTGGCGGTGCTGCCACCATCGGTGACCAGTACCCGCGCTGCGCCGCGATCCAGCATGGCGCGGGCAGCGGTGGCGCTGTCGGTGAAGTCGTCCTGACAGAGCAGACCGGCCTCTTCGAGGTTCACATAGAGCGTGCCACAGCTGCGCAGCAGAAAGGGGCGCAGGCGTTCGGCCTTGCCCGGAGAGGCGGGCGCGACGCGCAGATCCGCCTTGGCAAAGATCGGGTCGGCAGTGATGTCGTCCAGCAGCGACAGCGTCAGATTGCCATCAAGCGCGACGGGACCGGTATAGGGCGTTTCCGCACTGCCAAGAGTACCATCGCTAAGCGGTCGCAAGATCTTGGCACCTGCGGCTTCAAGCGAATGGGCATCGGCAATCGCGGCAATCAAACCGTTGGCACCTTCGACGGCCATATAGCGGTCGGTGGGCAGATCTTCCGAGCGGTAGAGATGATCGGTGATAAGGCCGAGATGGGCACAGGCATGGACCAGCTCGTCGCCCTCCGGGTCGCGCCCGATTGCGCTGAGCAGGGCCGGACGCAGACCAAAGCGGGCCAGTGTCATGGCGATATTCATCGCAACACCGCCGGGCAGGCGGCTGATACGTCCGGGCATATCGGATCCGCGCTGCATTTCAGCCGTGCAGCGGCCGATAATGTCCCAGAGGACGGAGCCAATGCAGAGGATGTCAGGCTGATCTGCGGCGGTGCCGTCGCCCAAGGCGGCCGGAGCCTCAGATCTAGGTGAAGCGGGAGAGTGCGGAACCTGTGTCATAAATCCCGTATTGCCGCGTTTTTCCCGCCCCCGCAAGGCGCAACCGATCTAGGGAACCGCGAAAGTCAACGCCGCCCAATGGGTTTGCCAGACCGGTATGGGGCCTCTTTTGGTAGCGCCATCATCGGACGCACCCGCCTCGGCGTCCAGACTGCGCAGCACCACGGCGTCGAGCAGGTAGACGTGACCGGATTTGACCGGGATCGTCGCCCGCCCTTGGGAATCGCTGCGGGTCAATGTGACAGCGACATTGCCATCTGGGCTGCGCTCGAACACTTCGATCTGGGCGTCGGGGCGCGCGGCCCCCTCGAACAGAAGCTCAACCGGCAGGCCAGCGGTGAGATCGTCGGTGTAGGGGTTGGCCCGCGCGACGAACTCGGTCAACAGACCGGTTGCGCGATCCGCCCCGGCGCCGCTGCCTACCGAAACCAGCGATTTGGCGTGGCGGGTATAGCGCTCTGCAAAGCCCGCATCCGGCAGGTTGCGCGCGGCATGGCGGGACTTGATATCGGCGAAATCCTTATGGGCCGCAAATTTTGCGAACTCCTCCCAGGTCTTGTAGGTGAGCGTGTCCGGCGTGGTTTCGTGGACCACCACCAGCAGCCCCTCGGCCGGTGGCTCGAGCTGTAATGCCGGCATATCTCCCATCCGGCCAGCGTAGGGATGGGCACCGAGCTGATCCCAGACCTCGAAGCGGGCGATATTGCGGTCGAAATACGCCAGGCGCGACCCGCTGAAGAACTGCCCATTCCGCAGATCTGCCTGCACCGAGGCGCCTAATTTCACTTGATATTTTTCTGGCGCAATCCAAAACTCATGGGCAAGGGCGCGGCCGCCGATGATATTGGTGGCGAGCGTGAGCAGAATAAGAACAACAGGGTGGACAGAACGCATGGCGCAGATGGGACCTCTGGCTGGGACGCAGGATGACAGAGACGGGCAACGCGCGGCGTCGATGGAGGCTCCGGTGCGACGTCGTAGCCACGCCGGTCGCAGGCTCCCCCAGCTGAGCCGTCTGTTGCTGGTCTGGCTCTTCTGGAGCCTCTCCTACTCTAGTGGTTTTGCGCATGAAGTCACGCCGACGATTGCGGATTTTGAAATTGCCGACGGGCGGCTGAAGATGGACCTGCGTCTGAACGCCGAGGCATTTGTCGCAGGCATCGATCTTGATGGCGTGGACGATACGGATACCGTTGATCAGGCGCGGGACTATGACGACCTGCGCGGACTTGGCCCGGATGAGCTGAAACCGATGGTTCAGGTCTTTGCCGAAGACTGGCTGCAGGCGCTGCGGATCGAGGCGGGTGGCGATATCGCACTGGAGGTGGTCGGGATCGAGATCCCGGAGCCGGGTGACGTCAGCCTGCCGCGCAGCAGTATCCTGCAGCTGTCGGGCGAGGTTCCCACCGGTGCACGCGGGCTGAAGATCGGCTGGCCCAAGGGATCAGGCGGTGTGGTGTTGCGTCAGAACGGTGTGGAAGGTCCTTATACCGGCTATCTGCAAGGTGGCGAGACCACGCCAACCATTCCGCTGTCCGGCGGGCTGGCCAAGACGCCAAGCGAGGCCTTCGTCGACTATGTGCCGGTCGGGTATACGCATATCCTGCCAAAGGGGCTGGATCATATTCTGTTTGTACTGGGGTTGTTCTTCTTCAGCACCCGGCTGCGGCCGCTGATATGGCAGATCAGTGCCTTTACCGTAGCGCATACAATCACGCTGGCGCTCGGGGCATTGGGGCTGGTGCAGATCAACCCGGCCATAGTTGAGCCGCTGATCGCAGGATCCATCGTGTTTGTCGCGGTTGAGAATATCTTTGCCCGCAAGCTGCACAGCTGGCGCACTCTGGTGATCTTTGGCTTTGGCCTGTTGCACGGCTTGGGATTTGCCTCGGTGCTGGGCGAATTCGGCCTGCCTGAGGCGCAGTTTCTGCCGGCACTCCTGGGGTTCAATGTTGGCGTTGAACTGGGGCAGCTGACCGTTGTCGGCGCGGCCTATGGGCTGCTGGGGTTCTGGTTCTGGCGGCATCCGAAATACCGCGGCCGGGTTGCCATCCCCGCCAGTTTCACCATCGCGCTGATCGGCGGATACTGGTGCGTGGAGCGTCTGTTGCTCTGACCGGCGGTGGCGCCGGTCAGCTTCGTTTCCGATATGTGGCCTTGGCCAGACAAAATGGGCGGTTTCAGCCTTCCATTGCGGCCATCAGCTGCCGCAGACTTGCCAGAGGATCTTCCTCGCGCCAGATCTCATCGCCGATAGCGAAGAAATCAGTATAGGGTGCCAGATCACGGACCAGATCAACGGTCAGCCCGCCTTCGGCGACCACGGGCACTTCGATCATCTGCGACCACCATTCAAACAGGTCTTTCTGCGCCTGATTGCCATCGCCAAGCCCGGAGGTACCAATCGGGCCAAAGCTGACGTAATCAGCGCCGGCTTCGGCAGCGGTCAGCCCGTCGTGGCGTGAGGCACCGCAGAAACTGCCGACAATGGCATCGGCGCCAAGCGCCTTGCGCGCGGCGCGCACCGGGCGGGCTGAATCGGAGAGATGCACGCCGTCAAGGCCGAGACGCTCGGCGAGGATCTGATGATCGGTGATCACAATCGCCACATCGCGGGCATGGGCGACAGCGCGCAGCGCATCGCCGGCACGGCTCAGTGTGTCCTCATCGCGGCTGGCCAGCTCCAGCCGGACGCAGGCGATCTCCACTTCATCCAGCACCCGCGCCAGCTGGTCGGGAAACCGGCCAAGCTCAAAACTGGGAGGTGTCGTCAGATAGATCTGCGGCGTTTCGGGGGCGTCAGCGGGGCTGTCCATCGGGAGGGCTCCTGTTCAGTGGTTGTCGGTGTTTAGCGCATCTGCCACTGGACGCAAGGATTTGGCGACATCCCGGGTGGGATATTTCCGTGTGATGCTACGCTCATTATGCGGGAATATAGCAGCGTTTGCACAGAAGTCCCGCGACCGAGCCTTGCCCATCAGGCCCGCGCCGATTAGAGCAGAGCAGATTTTTTGGAGAAACGGATGCCCAGCGACACCCCTCAACCCGCTTTTGTCCTCGTGCGCCCGCAGATGGGCGAGAATATCGGCGCCGCCGCCCGGGCGATGTGGAACTTCGGGCTGGACCGGATGCGCATCGTGGCCCCGCGCGATGGCTGGCCGAACCCCAAGGCGGTGGCCATGGCTTCTGGTGCTGGGCGGCTCTTGGATGAGGCGCAGCTGGCCGAAGATCTGGCAGGCGCCATCGCGGATTGCGATTTTGTATTTGCGACGACGGCGCGCCCGCGTGAGCTGACCAAACCGGTCTACAGCCCCGAGGCGGCGATGAAGCTGGCTGCGGAGAAAATTGCAGCTGGCGAACGGGTGGCCGTGATGTTCGGACCCGAACGGGCGGGCCTTGAGAATGAGGACATCGCCCGAGCCAATGCCATCATATCGGTTCCGGTGAACCCGGATTTCGCCTCGCTCAACCTTGGTCAATGCGTCCTGCTCACCGCTTATGAATGGCGCAGGCAGGTGACTGAGGTGATGCCGGTTGTGACCGACCTTGGCAAATCGGATTGGGCCACTCATGGCGATGTTGATGCGCTGGTCAATCACTATGAGGAACGGCTGGACGAGGCTGGTTTCTTTTTTCCGCCGGACAAGGCCCCAAGCATGAAGACGGTGTTTCGCAACCTGTTCAGCCGGATGCCGCTGACCCGCGCCGATGTGCAGATGCTGCACGGGATCATGCGACAGATGGTCCGCTGGAAAGAAAAACGCGACTGAGACGCGACTTCGGGCCGATTTGCGCCATAGTCGCCCACTGGACGGGGTCGCGTCTGCGGCCTAGCTTGACGGGAAATTGGAAGAGGCAAGCATGAGCAAGCGCAGCATTTTCGAAGAGGTGTCCGGCAATGAGCCCCAGGAGCGCCCGCAGGCGCAACCGGGCGGCATCGACCGTGCCCGCCGTGGCGCAAGGGGGGCAATCCGCGCGTGGCTTGCGGTGCTCTTTGCGCTGGTGGTGGCAATGATCGTGGTGGGCGGGCTGACGCGCCTGACCGACAGCGGTCTGTCGATCACCGAATGGCGGCCGATCACCGGCGCGATCCCCCCCATGACCGAGGCAGACTGGCAGGCGGAGTTCGACAAATACAAGGAAATCGACCAGTGGCGCATTGCCAACCAATGGATGCAGCTGGCCGACTTCAAGGAAATCTACTGGTGGGAATGGGGCCATCGCCAACTGGGCCGCGTTATTGGTCTGGTCTGGGCGCTGGGGTTCCTAGGTTTTGCGCTGGCGCGGCAGATCCCGGTCGGCTGGACCGGACGTCTGGCGCTACTGGGTGTTCTGGGCGGCGTGCAGGGCGCGATCGGCTGGTGGATGGTGGAATCGGGTGTCACGCAGGGTGAAGGCATGACCTCGGTTGCCTCTTACCGGCTGGCGACGCATCTGGGGCTCGCCTTTGTCATTCTGGGGTTCATTTCCTGGTATATGTTCCTGCTGGGGCGTGAGGATCGCGATCTGATGCAGGCGCGTCGCGCCAAGGAGGCCAAGCTGTTCGGCCTGTCGACCGGGCTATTGCACTTCAGCTTCTTGCAGATCCTTCTGGGCGCGCTGGTCGCCGGTATTGATGCGGGCCGTTCCTACACCGACTGGCCGCTGATGGGGGGGCAGATCCTGCCGCCGCAGCCCTTCATGCTGGAGCCACTCTGGACCAATTTCTTTGAAAACCCCGGCCTTGTGCAGTTCATTCACCGCGTCAGCGGATATCTCCTGTTGGCCTTTGGCGTTGTTGTCTGGCTGCGGGGCAGGGGCAGCGCCCATCCGCGGACGCGCTTTGCCTTTAACGCGGTCTTTGCGGCGCTGCTGTTGCAAATGGTTCTGGGTATTGTCACCGTGCTCTATGCCGCACCCTGGCAGGTTGCGATCCTGCATCAGCTGATGGCTGTTTGCCTCTGGGTCCTGATCCTCAGGGCGCGGTATCTGTCGGGCTATCCGATTGCAACTTCGATTAAGGATCACTGAGAATGAGCGCATTTGACGATTTGATGGCCTACGAGCGTGACACCCAGGCGCTTGGCCAGATTGCCGGCCGTTTGGGCTGGGATCAGGAGACGATGATGCCGCGCGGGGCCGCGCCTCAGCGGGGCGAGGAAATGGCCGCCATCGAGGCTGTGCTGCACGCCCGCCGCTCTGATCCGCAGGTCGCTGACTGGCTGGAGCAGGCCGAGGCGCCCGATGAGATCGGTGCCGCCCAGCTGCGCGAGATCCGCCGCAGCTACGAGCGCGCCGTGAAAGTGCCCGGAGATCTCGCCAAACGTATCGCCCGCGTTACCTCCGAGGCTCAGGGCAAATGGGCGGCTGCCCGTGCCGCCGAGGATGTCGCAGCCTTCCTGCCCGTGCTGGAAGAGGTGGTTGCCCTGAAGCGCGAAGAGGGGCAGGCACTCGCCGCCGGGGGCGATGTTTATGACGCGATGGTTGCGGATTATGAACACGGCACCACAGGGGCGGAAATTGCGACGCTGTTTGATGCCATGCGCCCGCGTCTGGTGGAGCTGCGCGCCCGCGTGCTGGACCGCCCCACGCCCAAAGGCGTCAGCGGTCATTTCGATGCCGATAAACAGATGGCCCTGACCACCACGCTGGCCGAGACCTTCGGCTATCAGATGAGCCACGGCCGGGTCGACAAGGCGGTGCATCCCTTCTGTTCCGGCAGCGGGCTTGATGTGCGCGTCACCACCCGCACCAGCGATGAGGATCCGTTCAACTGCTTCTACTCGACCATCCATGAAGTGGGCCATGCCGCCTATGAACAGAACATTGACCATGCCTATCTGTTCACGCCGCTGGGGCGTGGCGTGTCGATGGGGGTGCACGAAAGCCAGAGCCGGATCTACGAGAACCAGCTGGGCCGCAGCCGTGCCTTCACCGGCTGGCTGTTCGATCAGATGGTGCTGCAGTTTGGTGATTTCGGCATTGCGGATGCTGATGCCTTCTATGCGGCCGTGAATGCGGTGCATAACGGCTATATCCGCACCGAGGCGGATGAGCTGCAATATAACCTGCATGTGATGATGCGGTTTGATCTGGAACGGGCGCTGATGTCCGGCGATTTGCAGGTTAAGGATCTGGAGGCAGCCTGGAACGACCGTTTTGCCGCTGATTTTGGCTATGCCGTTGATAAGCCATCCAACGGCTGCCTGCAGGACGTGCATTGGTCGGTGGGGCTGTTTGGATACTTCCCGACCTATTCGCTGGGCAATGTCTATGCCGGCTGTCTTTATGACGCGCTGCGTCAGGCAGTGCCGGATCTGGAAGCGCAGCTGGCGACGGGTGATACCGTGGCGGCAACCAGCTGGCTGCGGGATAACCTGCAGACCCATGGCGGGTTGCGTAGCCCGGTCGAGACGATCACTCATGCTGCGGGCATGGCGCCCAGCCCGGAGCCGTTGCTGTCCTATCTGGAACAGAAGTTCGGCGCGCTCTACGGGTTGTAAGCGCGCATTGGTTCAAGATCCTGCGCAGTAATTCAAAGCCCTCGCCGGAAACTGGCGGGGGCTTATTTGTCTGTTCCAGCCGGAGGCCTGCCAGTCAGATCAGCGCCATCCGCTCGGCACGTTCGGGATCGGGGAAGGGGCGATAAAGCCCGAAATCAGCCGAGGCGATCAGCGCATTCACATTTGCGTAGAGCCGCTCGACATGCTCGTCCAATTCGCCCAGCACCCGAAACGCCTGATCCAGTTGGGTCATATTGGCGAATTCGATTTCCAGCAGGAAATCCCGGTGCTTGTCGCTGGCGAGGTTCAGCTTGCGGCGCAGCAGGCGCCAGCCTTGGATCACCTCACGCTCGCGCAGATAAGACATCCATTGGTCCACGGCGTTGGCAAAGGCAAGCGCCTTGGCCTCATGATGCAGGTCGATCGAGCAGTGATAGAGGTTCATGGTGCCTCCCTTCGCGATGGCGTTTGTGGGAGGAAGAATGACAGACACTGCTTAGGTTTTGATTAACGAAAACGCCACCCGAGGGTGGCGTTTTGAAGTCTTGGCAGATGATCCCGGACGGGATCAGGCCTCTGCGCTGGCGGCGGTATCCGCGTCTGGCAGATCGTCGTCATCGTCGGATTGCTCGGCAATCCAGGCAACCGAGACAACCTCTTCGCCCTTGGCAGTGTTGAACACCCGCACGCCACCGGCGGAGCGCGACCGGAAGGAAATGCCATCAACCGGCACCCGGATCGATTGCCCCTTGGAGGTGGCAAGCATGATCTGGTCATCCATCTCAACCGGGAAGGAGGCAACAATGGCACCGCCGCGCATCGCCTTGTCCATTGCGGTGACACCCATGCCACCGCGGCCACGTACCGGGTAATCATGGCTGGAGCTGAGCTTGCCCGAGCCGCCGGAGGTAATGGTCAGGATCAGGTTCTCGGAGGCCGACATCTCGGCATAGCGCTCCTGGCTGATGGCGCCTGCGACGGCCTCTTCCTCGTCACCTTCGCCATCATCAGTCAGACCTGCCACCGCGCGGCGCATCTTGAGATAGGCGGCGCGTTCCTCGGGCGAGGCTTCGAAATGGCGGATCACCGACATCGACACCACATGGTCATCACCAGTCAGGCGGATGCCGCGGACCCCGGTCGATTCACGTGAGTTGAAGACCCGCACATCAGTGGTGCGGAAGCGGATCGCACGACCGGAGTCGGTGAACAGCATCACGTCATCATCTTCGGAGCAGATCCGGGCATTGACCAGCTTGACCGAACCATCCTCGGGCAGCTTCATCGCAATCTTGCCGTTGCGGCGTACATTGGTGAAATCCGAAAGCCGGTTGCGGCGCACGTCACCGCCGCTGGTGGCAAAGACCACCTGCAGGTTTTCCCATTCGTCATCCGGCACATCGACGGGCATGATCGCCGCGATGGACACCCCGGTGGGGATCGGCAGGATATTGACGATTGCCTTGCCTTTTGAGGTACGGCCGCCCTGTGGCAGACGCCAGGTCTTCAGCTTGTAGACCATGCCATCAGTGGTGAAGAACAACAGCTGCGTGTGGGTATTGGCGACAAAGAGGTTAGTGACAACATCCTCTTCCTTTGTCTGCATCCCCGACAGACCCTTGCCGCCGCGCTTTTGCGCGCGGAAATCGGCAAGCGGGGTCCGCTTGATATAGCCGCCACTGGTGATCGTCACGACCATGTCCTCGCGTTCGATCAGATCTTCGTCGTCCATATCACCGGACCAGTCGACGATCTCGGTGCGACGGGGAACCGCGAAATTGTCACGCACTTCGCGCAGCTCGTCGGAGATGATGCCAAGGATCCGCTCACGCGAGGAGAGAATTTCAAGGTATTCCTTGATCTTGCCCGCCAGTTGTTCCAGCTCGTCGGTGACTTCCTTGACGCCGATCTGGGTCAGACGCTGCAGCCGCAGTTCCAGAATGGCGCGGGCCTGAACCTCGGAGAGGTTATAGGTGCCATCGTCATTCATCGTATGGGTCGGGTCGTCGATCAGACGGATATAGGGCGCAATATCTGCGGCCGGCCAACGCCGGGTCATCAGCTTGTGCCGCGCCTCGGCTGCATCCGCAGAGGCACGGATGGTCGCAACCACCTCATCCACATTGGAGACAGCAACCGCCAAGCCGCACAGAATATGGCTGCGTTCACGCGCTTTGCGCAGATCATAGGCGGTGCGCCGGGCAATCACATCTTCGCGGAAATCAAGGAAGGAGGTCAGGAACCGGCGCAGCGTCAGCTGCTCGGGACGCCCACCGTTCAGCGCCAGCATGTTGCAGCCGAAATGCGTCTGCATCGGCGTGAACCGGTAGAGCTGGTTCAGCACCACCTCGGCGGTGGCATCGCGCTTCAGTTCCACGACCACACGCACGCCGTTGCGGTCAGATTCGTCCTGCACGTGGGCGACGCCCTCGATCTTCTTCTCGCGCACCTGCTCGGCGATTTTCTCGATCATCGCGGCCTTGTTCACCTGATAGGGAATCTCATCCACGACAATGGCATAGCGGTCCTTGCGGATTTCCTCGACCCGCGTCTTCGCACGGATAATGACGCTGCCGCGCCCCTCAAGATAGGCCTTGCGGGCACCGGAGCGACCCAGCATCAGCGCGCCGGTCGGAAAGTCGGGGCCGGGGATATAATCGATAAGCTGCTCGCTGGTCAGATCGGGGTCCTCGATCAGCGCAAGCGTGGCGTCGATTACCTCGCCGAGGTTGTGAGGAGGGATATTCGTGGCCATGCCGACGGCAATACCGCCAGCGCCATTGACCAGCATATTCGGGAAACGCGCGGGCAGTACCGTGGGTTCACGGTCCTTGCCATCGTAGTTGTCCTGAAAATCGACGGTCTCTTTTTCGATGTCCGCCAGCAGCGAGGCTGCGGGTTTGTCCATCCGCACCTCGGTGTAACGCATGGCCGCCGGGTTATCGCCGTCCATCGAGCCGAAGTTGCCCTGACCGTCCAGAAGCGGCAGCGACATGGAGAAATCCTGCGCCATTCGCACCAGCGCGTCATAGATCGCGGAGTCACCATGGGGATGGTATTTACCCATGACATCACCAACCGGACGCGCCGATTTGCGATAGGGTTTGTCATGCGAGTTTCCGACCTCATGCATGGCGTAGAGGATCCGGCGATGAACCGGTTTCAGACCATCGCGCAGGTCGGGAATGGCGCGGCTGACAATAACCGACATCGCATAATCGAGATACGATGTGCGCATCTCGGATTCGATGGACACCGTCGGGCCGTCGTATTTGGGCCTTGCGGGTTTGTTTTCGTCCATGTTTTCAGGAGTTTCCGGCGTATCGTTCACGTTGGCTGCCCGTTGTTATTATTGGGTCTATATATTGTGTCAGCACCTTAACAGACAGGGCATATAAGGCGCAAGCAAGCAGGGGTTTTCACCCGGTCAATGACCGATGTTTTTGGGCAAGGAACTGTATTCGTTCAGAATTAACCCATTGCGTGCTAGTGTGGAATGGGGGGATCCGTAAGGGAGACCTGAAATGAAGGAAAGCGAAACCGAACTGATGCTGAAGGGCTACGGTCTGACCACGGCAGAGATGACCTATCATATGCCGGATCACACCCATGTCCTGAACACCTTTATCTGGCAGGATTATGATCTTGCACCGGACCATCCGCGATTATTCAAATTCATTGAATTCTGGCACCGTGAGATCGACGGCCCGCTTCATTCTGTCCGATTTACCCATCGCAAGATGATCAGCCCCGGAGAGTGGCGCCACGTCAAAGGCGTGTTGCAGATCCACTGACAGCGCCCCATTGCGCGGTCCCCGGTGAAGACGCTGGGGGCTGAGCAGAGCTGAGCCATCTTACCTGCGGCCGCTTTCCAGCTGTGCTGCTGTCACTTCGGCGTGCCGGAGAGCTGTTTTCTTTCACTGGCAACTGCTTATACTGGCGCCGAATAGAACTGAAAACAGGTGGGCCCAGCTGGTTGGCGCCTGCTTCGGTGACGGTTTGCGGCCGCGTGCATGTGCCTGAGGCGCATCTCGCCGCGGCGTGGAATCTCAGGGGTGAGAGAAGGCGCATCATGGTTTCTCGTGTTATTCCGGTTCAGGCCTTCGATCTGGTCATATTTGGCGGTACCGGCGATCTGGCGCAGCGCAAGATTCTGCCCGCCTTGTTCCGGCGCCATTGCGCGGGCCAGCTGCCACAGGATGCCCGTATTCTGGGCGCGGCGCGGGGCGACCTTGGCAGTGACGGGTATCGCGATCTGGTCCGCCGCGCCTTGCAGGATGAGAGCGGCGCCACAGATCTGGCGATGCGCGCCGCTGAGCTTGAGCGGTTTCTGGCGCGGCTGGACTATCTTGCGATTGATGCCACAGAGACAGCAGGCTGGCGCGCACTGGCGCAGCAATTGGGCCGGCCGACGACGGACCGTGTGCGGGTGTTCTACTTTTCCGTCGGGCCAACTCTATTTGCACCGCTGGCCGAACAGATCTGGGCCCATGAACTGGCCGATGATAACACCCGAATCGTGGTGGAAAAGCCGTTCGGGCATGATCTTGCCTCGGCCAAGGCGCTGAACCGTACGCTCGCCAGCCATTTCGATGAAAGCCAGATCTACCGTATTGATCACTACCTGGGCAAAGAGACAGTGCAGAACCTGATGGCGATCCGGTTCGGCAATATGCTTTTTGAGCCTCTGTGGAATAGCCAGTATGTTGATCATATTCAAATCACAGTGGCTGAATCGGTGGGTGTAAGCGGTCGGGAGTCGTATTACGACAAATCTGGCGCGATGCGTGACATGATGCAGAACCATCTGATGCAGTTGCTCTGCCTGATTGCGATGGAGCCTCCGGCGAAGTTTGATCCCGACGCAGTACGTGACGAAAAGCTGAAGGTGATCAGGGCGCTGGAACCGGTGGAACCGCACCATATCGTGCGCGGCCAATATACCTCTGTTGAGGGGGCGGAGCCGGGTGCGGATCTTTCCTATCGCGAAACCGCCGGTGATCCGCGCTCGACCACCGAAAGCTATGTGGCGCTGAAGGCGCATATCAGCAATTGGCGATGGGCGGGCACGCCGTTCTATCTGCGCACCGGCAAGCGGCTGGTGGCGAGATCCTCGGTGATCAATGTGTTTTTCAAGGATGCTCCACATTCGATCTTTGGTGCTGATGCCGGGCGCCATGCCAATCTGCTGACCATTCGCCTGCAACCGGATGAGGGCATCACCCTCAAGGTGACCATCAAGGAGCCGGGGCCGGGCGGTATGCGGTTGATCGACGTGCCGCTGGATATGAGCTTTGCCCAGGCGCTGGGGGCCGACATCGACGGCGCGCCGGATGCTTACGAGCGGTTGATCACCGATGTGATCCGGGGCAATCAGACGTTGTTCATGCGCGGCGACGAGGTCGAAGCGGCCTGGGCCTGGACCGATCCCATCATTGCGGGCTGGACATCGCGCGGAGATGTGCCAAAACCCTATGATAGCGGTAGCACCGGGCCGGGGGATGCGGATCTTCTGATGCGGCGCGATCAACGGGAATGGCGGGGGATCAACCCATGAATATTATCGAATATGCTGATCGGGACATGCTGGCCATTGATGTGGCCAATCAACTGGCCGGTGACCTGAAAACCCATCTGCTGCATCATGACAGCGCGTCTTTTGCCGTTGCGGGCGGCACCACGCCTGCGCCGATTTTTGACGACCTCTGCGCTGCCGATATTGACTGGGCGCGGGTGCGCCTCATGGCGACAGATGAACGCTGGGTGCCGTCTGACAGCGCGCGTTCCAATGCCCGGATGATCCGTGAACGGCTGTTGGTCAACCGCGCCGCTGCGGCGACGTTTCTGCCGTTCCATGTGCCCGCGCGCGCCCCCGAGGAGGTGCTGGCCGAAGTCGAAAGCCAGATCCAGCCGGATCTGCCGCTGTCGGTGGTGCTGCTTGGTATGGGCGAGGACATGCATACAGCTTCGCTGTTTCCCGGCGTCTCCGGGCTGGCCGAGGCTCTGGCTGCGGATGCGCCGGTTTTGGCGGTGATGCGGCCCGACAGCCAGCCCGAACCGCGTGTCAGCCTGTCGGCGCGTGTATTGGACGCTGCGATTGCAAAACATCTGGTGATTTATGGCGATGCCAAGCGTGAGGCATTGGAACGGGCGAAATCTCTGCCGCCCGAAGAGGCACCGATTCAGGCGGTTTTGTCAGAAATGACAGTGCATTGGGCGCCTTAAGTGATGCGACCTTCTGCTGATGGCTCAGGCCTCTGCGACTGCGCCGTCCTGCTCCATCAGGGCGGCGCGCAAACTGTCGGGGAGCGGATAGCCTGAGCGTCCATCTGGCGAGCGCAGCACCATGACTCCTGTCATCCTGGCACGCAGATCGCCTGACCAGATCTGTTGTTCCATGACATATGAAGTGCGCCGGAACGACACCACACGGGCGGTGGCGATATAGCTCTCATCCAGCACCATCTCTTTGACATAATGGACATTGGCGTTGCGCAATACATTGCGTGGCGTGGGCATGCCCGTGAAATGAGGCGCAAAAAACCGATCATAATAGGCCACGCGCAGGGTTTCGAACCAGCTCAGATAGGCCTTGTTATTGACGTGGTGCAGAATGTCCAATTCAGAGAACCGCACCCGATCCGCCATGGCAAGCGGCTGCGGCGTCTCCAGCCCGTGATGGCGTTGCGCTTCGGGGCTGAGCGGGGTGTGAAAAATCAGATCCATGGCCCTGTCGGTAGAAGGAATGGCGGCAGGTCGCAAGTCGACTTGCGGCATAACTTTATGGGAAACGCCAATCACGCGCCGCAAAATCCAGCGAAAGATCAATGGCTTGGCGCAGTGTGCTGATCTGGGAGATTTTGGAGCGGGTAACGAGAATCGAACTCGTAACTAAAGCTTGGGAAGCTGCCGTGATACCTTTTCACCATACCCGCGCCAATAAGGGCTGATTACCGGTTTCGCCGGGGAGGGTCAAGCGCACAACCGCCCTCCAACCAGCAAATTTGAACCGTCAACAGACGCTAGCCACGGCGCCGGCGGCGACGGCGTCCGCCGTCGTCACCACTGTCACCGCCGCCACTGTTGAAGTTGACATCCGGCAGGGTGACGATGCTGTTGAGGATCGGGAATGGCTCCATGGAATTGGGGATTGCGGAGGCATTCACGAAATGCTCCTGAAAGCGTGGTTCCACAGCGGTTTCGACCTTCTCGATCTGCTGCACGGTGGCCTCGATCTCGGCGCGGGCAGCGGTGTTGAGGAGCGCGATCCGTGCGCCGGTGCCTGCCGCATTGCCGGCCGAGGTAACCTTGTCGAGCGGGCAATCCGGGATCATGCCCAGAACCATCGCATGTTTCGCCGAGATATGCGCGCCAAAGGCACCGGCAAGGACAACCCGGTCCACCTTGTCTATCCCGAATTTGTCCATCAGCAATCGCGCGCCAGAGTAGAGCGCGGCCTTTGCCATCTGGATGGCGCGGATATCCGGGTTGGTCACGGTGATGGTCGGGCCGCCGTCGGCCGAGCCATCCCACAGGAGATAGGCATTGGTGCGCCCGTCCTGAATGCAGCGCGTGCTGCCGGTCTGTTCGGCAGATCCGATCAGACCGGAGGCATCCAGAATGCCCGCAAGTCGCATCTCGGCAATGGCCTCGATGATGCCGGAGCCACAGATGCCGGTGATCCCGGTCGTGGCGACAGCCGTGGCGAAACCGTCCTCATTGGACCAGAGCTCAGAGCCGATGATGCGAAACCGCGGCTCCTTGGTGACGGGATCAATCTCGACCCGCTCAATGGCGCCGGGCGCGGCGCGCTGGCCGCTGGAGATCTGCGCGCCCTCGAATGCGGGCCCGGTGGGGGAGGAGCAGGCCAGAACCTTTTCCTTGTTGCCCAGCAGGATCTCGGCGTTGGTGCCCACATCGACCACCAGCACCAGATCCTCGGATTTGTCAGGGGCTTCCGACAGCGCCACCGCGGCGGCATCGGCGCCGACATGGCCAGCGATGCACGGCAGCAGGTAGACACGGGCAGCGGGGTGGATGTTCAGCTCCAGCTCGCTTGCGCGCAGGGCCAGCGAATTGGAGGTCGCCAGGGCAAAGGGCGCTTGGCCCAGCTCGAACGGATCAATGCCAAGGAACAGGTGGTGCATCACCGGGTTACAGACAAAGACCGCATCGACGATCAGCGCCTTGTCAATGCCCGCTTCAGTCGCGATCTGCGTGAACAGCGCATTCATGCCCTCGCGCACGGCGCGGGTCATTTCCTGATCGCCGCCTTTGTTCATCATCGAATAGGAGACCCGGCTCATCAGGTCTTCGCCAAAGCGGATCTGCGGGTTCATGATGCCGGAGGAGGCCACGACCTCGCCGGTCTGCAAATCACACAGATGCGCGGCGATGGTGGTGGAACCGAGGTCAACAGCAAGGCCATAGATCGAGCCTTCGTAGAAGCCGGGCCAGATGTGCATGATCTTGGGCGGGTGGTTCGCATCGCCCAGATGCACGGCCACGGTGACTTTCCAGCCGCCCTTGCGCAGGGCAGGCTGCAACACGCTCAGGATATGCAGGTCGGTTTTGACACCTTTCAGGTTCCACTGGCTGTCCAGCGCCTCGATCAGCCGCTCCATATCGCCGGTGGGCTTGTGCATGTCGGGTTCTTCCACCTCGACATAATAGAGCCGGGTGGAGGGGTTCATGGTGATTTCGCGGGCCTCTGCGCGTTTGCGCACGACCTGGCGGTGGACCTGGCTTTCAGGTGGCACGTCGATCACCACATCGCCCTGCACCTGTGCCTGACAGCCCAGTCGCCGCCCGTCGATCAGCCCGCGTTTGTCCTTGTAGCGCTGTTCGACCTTGTTCCACTCGGTCAGCGCATCATCGGCGACGGTGACTCCATGTTTGGAGAACTCACCATAAGAGGGCGTGATCTGGCATTTCGAGCAGATGCCCCGGCCACCACAGACCGAATCCAGATCGACGCCGAGCTGTCTGGCCGCGGTGAGAACCGGGGTGCCAACCGGAAACCGGCCCCGTTTGCCCGAGGGGGTGAAGACCACCAGCGGATGGGACGCGGGATCAGTTGCGGTCTCGGTCGGGATCTCGGTGACGGGATCGTTTGCCATGCCTGTACCTATCTTGCTTGCGCGGTTTGGGCGGAGCATATGGCGTTTTTTGCGCGAGGGAAGGCGGAGCGCGTCATTTTGCGGTCTCCGGGCGTCATTTCTGAGCGCATTTGCTCAAAACTGGCGCCCCTTTGGCGGCGTCACGGCGATCTAAGGGGTCCGTGCCGGAGACTCGCCCGTAGTCGCAGCCAGCCAGCGCAGGATGTCGGCCCGGTCTTCGTCCAGTTTCGGAGCGGGCCTGCGGGTCGTTGCATCGGGCAGCTCGGAGAGTTTGACCGGATTGCCTGCGGCCTTGAACCTCGGTGTGCCGTCTTTGTCGCAGACATCCACCAGCATATTGCGCGCCAGGATCTGCGGGTCCTGCATTACCTCGGCCACCGATTGGATCGGGCCGGTGGGCACACCTGCGCGCTGAAGCAGGTCGATCCAGTGGCTCGCCGGCTGATCCAGCGTGACCGCCTCGATCAACCGTTTGAGGAGACGGGCATTTTCACAGCGCGACTGATTGTCGGCAAAGCGCGGATCATTGGCCAGCGGCAGTTCCAGCGCGGTGCAGAGGGTGGCAAAGAGCGCGTCATTCCCGGCAGCAATCACGAACAAACCGTCGCTGGCGTGAAAGGTTTCAAACGGGGTGATCGACGGATGGCGGGCGCCCGAAGGACGCGGCGGCTGACCCGTTACGGAGGTGATTGCCACTGCATGTTCCAGCAGCGCAAGCTGGCTGTCGAGCATCGAGATATCCACTTTCTGCCCCGGCGCGCCGCCGCGCACCGCATAAAGCGCGGCCAGAACCCCCTGACAGAGAAACATGCCAGCCGCGATATCCCCGATGGAGGCGCCGACGCGAACCGGTTCGCGGTCGCGCTCGCCGGTGATCGACATCACCCCCCCGCGCGCCTGCACCACCATGTCATAGGCCGGGCGCAGCCGGTCCGGCCCGCTATGACCAAAGCCCGAGACGGCGCCATAAACCAGCTTGGGAAACCGGGTGTGCAACGCCTCCCAGCCGTAGCCCAGCCGCTCCATCACGCCGGGGCGAAAGTTCTCGAGGATCACATCGGCCTCGTTCAGCAGCTGATCGAAGATACCGCGATCTTCCTCGGCGCGCAGGTCCAGCGCGATGCTTTCCTTGCCATGGTTGATGGTGGCAAAATAGGCGCTTTCGCCGTCCTTGAAGGGCGGGAATGCACGGGTATCATCACCCAGGCCCGGTCGCTCCACCTTGATGACCCTTGCGCCGAGATCCTTGAGCGTCATCGAGGCATAGGGACCTGCCAGAACATGGGTGAGGTCAAGAACAACAATGCCGGATAGCGGGTAAATCATCGGGGTCTCCTGTTTGCTCTGTCCGCGCGCCCTTGGTGGCGGATTGGCGGCGGGCCTGCCTTGATACAGATCAGCCGGGCGACGGGTGTGCGGAGGCGCGGCCGGGGCGTAGAGTCACGCCAAGGGCCGTTCGTCACCGGCAAGAGAAACCCGCGCAATTCTTCCGATTTTCCGGTTCGGCCTCTTTTCCCCCTTCGGCTTCTGTGCCATAGGGTCATCGCCAAACGGGGTTTTGCATGGGGATGACAAATGCAGATTCGTGAGGCTCTCACATTCGACGATGTTCTTCTGGTACCGGCTGCGTCCAGCGTTCTGCCGAGCACTGCGGATACCCGCACGCGGGTGACCGGTGGCATCTCCCTTAACATACCGCTGCTCAGCTCTGCCATGGATACGGTGACAGAGTCGCGTATGGCCATCGCCATGGCGCAGGCCGGCGGCATGGGTGTCATTCACAAGAATCTCGACCTCGAAGAGCAGGCCCGCCAGGTGCGCCGCGTGAAACGCTTCGAGAGCGGCATCGTCTACAACCCGATCACCCTGACCGCCGATCAGACCCTGGCGGATGCCAAGGCTCTGCAGGAGCGCTACCGCGTCACCGGTTTCCCGGTTGTGGACAATGACGGCCGTGTGGTTGGCATCGTGACCAACCGCGATATGCGCTTTGCCACTGACGACAATACGCCGGTTTCGGTAATGATGACTTCTGACAATCTCGCGCTGCTGCATGAGCCGGCCGAGCTGGAAGAGGCCAAGTCGATGATGAAGGCGCGTCGCATCGAAAAGTTGCTGGTCACCGATAAGGCTGGCAAGCTTACAGGTCTGCTGACACTCAAGGATACTGAACAGGCGGTTTTGAACCCCACCGCCTGCAAGGATGATCTGGGGCGCCTGCGTGTGGCGGCGGCCAGCTCGGTCGGCGACAGCGGCTTTGCCCGTTCCGAGGCGCTGATTGATGCAGGTGTTGATATCGTCGTTGTGGATACGGCCCATGGCCATTCGGCAGGCGTCATCGACGCGGTGAAGCGGATCAAGGAGCTGTCCTCCAAGGTGCAGGTCGTGGCAGGCAACGTCGCCACAGCCGCCGCAACCAAGGCGCTGATTGATGCTGGTGCGGATGCCGTGAAGGTCGGCATTGGTCCCGGCTCCATCTGCACCACACGTATGGTGGCGGGTGTCGGGGTGCCGCAGCTGACCGCGATCATGGATTGCGCAGGCGCTGCCGGTGATATTCCGATCATTGCCGACGGTGGCATCAAATTCTCCGGCGATTTTGCCAAGGCGATCGCGGCAGGGGCGTCCTGCGCGATGGTCGGTTCGATGATTGCGGGCACGGATGAGTCCCCCGGTGAGGTGATCCTGTATCAGGGGCGCTCGTTCAAATCCTATCGCGGGATGGGTTCGCTTGGCGCAATGGCGCGGGGGTCTGCGGATCGCTACTTCCAGAAGGATGCGGCCAGCGACAAGCTGGTGCCGGAGGGCATCGAAGGGCAGGTGGCCTATAAAGGCTCGGCCGGGGCGGTGATCCATCAGCTGGTTGGCGGGTTGCGGGCCGCCATGGGCTACACCGGCTGTGCCACGGTCGACGAGATGCGCAAGAACTGCGAATTTGTTCGCATCACCGGCGCTGGTCTGAAGGAAAGCCACGTTCATGACGTGCAGATCACCCGCGAAAGCCCGAACTACCGTATAGGCTGAGCCAGCCAGGGAGATCCCCCGATGACCATCGTCGCCATGACCAACCGCCATCACCCAGAGGCCGGGGTATGACCCCGGCTGCCCGCCGTCAGGCCGCGATTGAGATCCTTGATCAGATCCTGACGGGACAGCCTGCCGAGAAAGAACTGACGGCCTGGGCGCGGCGGAGCCGGTTTGCGGGGTCCAAGGACCGGGCAGCGGTGCGGGATCATGTTTTTGACGCGCTGCGCAGCCTGCGGTCCTATGCAGCCCTTGGTGGTGGCGGTGGTGCTGCACTCGTCTCTGACGGCAATACGACCGGTCGACAGCTGATGCTGGGGGCTCTGCGCGCAGAAGAGGTTGATCCGGCCGATATCTTCACCGGCGTGGGCCACGCACCGGCGCCGCTGGACGCTGCCGAACAGGCGCTGTTGCAGACCGCGCCGCAGATGGGGCAGGCCGAAGAACTGAACATGCCCGACTGGCTCTGGCCTGCATTTGAAGCCAGCCTTGGCAGCGCCGCCGAGACTGCGGCACGCGCATTGCAGGAGCGGGCCCCGGTGCATCTGCGCGTCAACCGCAGCCATCCTGATCAGGCCACAGCGATTGCGCGGCTGGCGGAAGAGGGCATCCTTGCTGAGCCACATCCGGCGGCGGCCACGGCCCTCTGTGTGACCGAAGGCGCTCGCAAGCTGCGCAACAGCGATGCCTACACAAACGGATTGGTCGAGTTACAGGACGCTGCCAGCCAGGCGGTGATCGAAGCACTGCCGCTGGCGGATGGCCTGCGCGTCCTTGATTTCTGCGCAGGCGGCGGCGGCAAGAGCCTGGCCATGGCGGCCCGGGCCAGTCTGGACGTCTTTGCCCATGATATCGCGCCTCAGCGGATGAAGGATCTCCCGACCCGTGCTGCGCGTGCCGGAGCCGCCATCACGTTGCTCGCGCCCGGTGACGTGGAAGCCCGCGCGCCCTTTGATCTGGTGCTCTGCGACGCGCCCTGTTCCGGCTCCGGCTCATGGCGGCGTGCGCCCGAGGGCAAGTGGCGGCTCACGCAGGAGAAACTGGATGAGCTCTGCGGGATCCAGGCGCAGATCCTCAGCGATGCCAGCCAGTTGGTTGGCGCTGGCGGTGTGCTGGCCTATGCAACCTGCTCGATGCTGGATGTGGAAAACCGCGCGCAGGTGGATCGGTTTCTGGCCGAGAATCCGGGCTGGCAGTTGCAACAGGATCACGGCTGGCAGGTCCACAATGGAACCGACGGTTTCTATGTTGCCGTGATGGTCCGTTTGGGCGACGATTGACCACGCTATATGCAAGCCATACGCTGCATTCTTAACGCAGTTTTAACTTAATTCGTCTCGATATAAGCAGATCAATTCATCGAGGGAGCCGCAATGAACGGTCGCCAAGCTTCACCCGTTCCCCAATTGCGCGTCTACACGCCAGAACACGCTCGTCTGGCGGCGGTCTTGCTGTTGTCGGCCATGGTCATCACGGCGCCCTGGCTGCTACAGACCCCGGACTGGATCACCCGCGGGCTGGTCACGGTTGGCCTGACGCTGATTGCGGTGGCCCTGATGATGCTGATACAGGCCCGCACACGTCTGCGCGCGCGGGCGGTGGCGACAGCGCTTCTTACCGGCTTTATCGACAAGGATGCGACCGCAACCTTCGTTTGCGACGATGACGGCATGATCCATGCTTCGAACGGGGCCGCGCGCAAGCGTTTTGCCGATGTTGATACCGAAACGCTGGCAGGGACGCTGCGGTCCATCCTGGCCAATCCTTCGGCCGTGCTTTTTCGGATGCAGAGCCGCGCGCGTGTCGATGGCGCGGCGCGCGAGGATATCGTGACACGACGCGGCCATGTGCGGCTGGCGGTCCATCAGATGCAGGGCGGCAGCTTCCTGTGGCGGGTCGAAGAAATCACCGATCGTCCGACAACCAGCCGTGGCGCCGATGCGGTGCCGATCCCAATGCTGACCATTGGCCGGACCGGCGCCGTCCTGTTCATGAATGAAGCCGCGCGCAGCCTGATCGGGGAACGGGTCAAATCCACTGATCGTCTCTTCCCCTCGCTGCCGGTGCTGTCCGGGCAGATCAACACGATGAGCACCAAAAGCGGGCTGATCGAGGTTCTGGTCTGCGAGAAGAACCGCAGCCAGGGGCGGAGCGAACTGTATTTTCTGCAGCTGGATGCCAGCGAAGCCTCGGTCGGTCAGGCCTCGCTCGAGAGCTTGCCGGTGCCCTTCGTCAAGGTGGACCCCAAGGGAACATTGCTTTCGGCGAATAAGATGGGGATGCACCTGCTTGGTATCAGCTCCTGCGGCAACCTGAATATCGGCCAGCTGATGGATGGACTTGGCCGTCCGATGTCGGACTGGCTGCGCGATACCGCCGAGGG
Source organism: Phaeobacter sp. JH20_08 (assembly GCF_048056635.1). Taxonomy (NCBI): domain Bacteria; kingdom Pseudomonadati; phylum Pseudomonadota; class Alphaproteobacteria; order Rhodobacterales; family Roseobacteraceae; genus Phaeobacter; species Phaeobacter sp. JH20_08. Next base: position 306,141 of record NZ_JAYMVV010000018.1, read on the forward strand.
TCAGGCCTCGCATAAATCCGAATTCCTGCGTCTCACCCGCCGTGACAAGGAAGTCTTTGTTCAGGTGACACTCACCCGTGTGATCGAAGAGGGTGAGACCGTTCTGATTGCGGTCTTGAACGATGCCACCGAGCTGAAGACGCTTGAGGCGCAGTTCGTTCAAAGCCAGAAGATGCAGGCGATTGGTCAGTTGGCCGGCGGTGTGGCGCATGATTTCAACAACCTGCTGACAGCCATCTCCGGGCATTGCGACCTGCTGCTGCTGCGGCACGATCAGGGCGACCAGGATTTCGGCGACCTGATCCAGATCCACGAGAATGCCAACCGCGCGGCCGCTCTGGTCAGCCAGCTCCTGGCCTTCTCACGCAAGCAGACGCTGCAGCCCGAAGTGCTGGATGTTCGCGATACCCTGTCGGATCTGACCCATCTTCTGAATCGCTTGGTTGGTGAGAAGGTGACATTGACGCTCAGCCATGATCCGGTGATGCGGTCGATCCGCGCCGACAAACGGCAGCTGGAGCAGGTGCTGATGAACCTGGTGGTGAACGCACGTGATGCGATGCCACAGGGCGGCGAGATCCGTATCGAGACCGAAGCGGTGGTTCTGGATGAACCGCTGGAGCGCAACCGTGCGGTGGTCCCCGCCGGTGACTGGGTCACAGTCAAAGTCTCCGACGAGGGGGTCGGTATCGCGCCGGATAAGCTGCAGAAGGTGTTCGAGCCGTTTTATACCACCAAACGGACAGGCGAGGGGACCGGTCTGGGTCTCTCAACCGCCTATGGGATTATCAAACAGACGGGCGGCTACATCTTTGTCGACTCGATCAAGGATCAGGGGACCCAGTTCACGCTGTTCTTCCCTGTCAACACGCAGCCCGAACCAGAAGCCACAGTCACCGTGAACCCAGCTGCCAAACCGGTTGCGGCACAGCACGGCGAGGGGGTTGTTCTGCTGGTCGAAGACGAAGCGCCGGTGCGGGCCTTTGCCTCGCGGGCTCTGCGGATGCGCGGCTATACGGTTCTCGAAGCCGAATCCGCTGAGGACGCGCTGCGCACGCTCGAAGATCCGGGTCTGACCGTTGATGTCTTTGTCACCGATGTGGTGATGCCGGGAATGGATGGGCCGAGTTGGGTGCGTGAGGCGCTGAAGACACGGCCCGACACCCGCGTCGTCTTTGTCTCGGGCTACGCCGAGGGGGCCTTTGGCGAGGCAGAGCCATCGGTGCCGAACTCGGTGTTCCTGCCCAAACCCTTCTCGCTGAACCAGCTGACCGAAACCGTCCATGAGCAGCTACACTAGGCAGTCCCCCCGGAGCGGCCTGGGGTGGCGTCTGCCGCCCCTTTTGGCCGGTCGCCCGCGTGTCTTAGGTCAGGCTGTCATAAAGGTCGAACTCCGCCGCGCGTTTACGCCGGACAATCTCCAGCGCTGCCTCGCTTGGGCGTAACTGCGCTTTCGGGCTGACATTCAGTCTGGGCAGGTCGATGCGGGTCTGTAGCCGCTCCTGTAGAAATGACTGCAGAGTCTCTGGGGCCTCGTAGCGAAACAGATGAGTGACCGCGCAGCCATTGGGTTGCGGCTCGAGGAATTTCGCCTGGCTGCCGACGTCGGCATGGGCTGGCGGCTTGCCCTTGCAGGCATCTCGCAGAAAATCGTCAAAACTGATGGTTTGGGTGCTGTTGGGATGATCGCGCAGATCGTCGCGCTGACGAAACCGGTACCAGCTGCCCAGCCAGCTGACAGGTTCACGCATGACGGCAATCAGCTCCATCTCCGCGTCACAGACCTTTGCCAGCATCGGGCGAATCCAGCGATTGTAGCGATAGACCGGCGCATGTTTCAGCTGCGGCGGATTGGCAAACACCATGTCGGCACGGCTGGCCAGAGCGGCGTGATAGGCGGTTGTCCCGGTTTTGGGCACGCTCAGCAGAGCCAGCCGTTCCTTGAAAAAGATGAGCATAGCGTGAAATTTCCGCAGCAAATGATCGGTGTCTCCCTTGGATAACACTCTCTTAACCCTCTTGGCCACCAGATCGGTATGGGAGTGATCATGTAAGATTTCCGTTGCAATGTTCTCTTTTTGATCTCATATAGAACAAGAGGCGAACAAAGCAGTGATTGCCGCCCGGTCGCGGGTGTGACACATAGAAAGGGACAAGGGACTATGGCGGATCTTTTGACCATGAAAGACAATAAGAAGAGCGGCGACAAACAAAAGGCGCTGGACAGCGCTCTGGCGCAGATTGAGCGGCAGTTTGGCAAGGGCTCGATCATGAAGCTGGGCGATGGTAATCCCCTGGCCGAGATTGAGGCCTCTTCAACGGGATCGTTGGGGCTGGACATTGCGCTTGGCATTGGCGGTCTGCCGATGGGCCGCATTATCGAGATTTACGGTCCCGAAAGCTCGGGCAAGACAACGCTGACTCTGCACTGCATTGCAGAGCAGCAGAAGAACGGTGGCGTCTGCGCCTTTGTGGATGCGGAACATGCGCTGGACCCGCAATATGCGGCGAAACTGGGTGTTGACCTTGATGAGCTGCTGATCTCGCAGCCCGACACCGGCGAACAGGCCCTGGAAATCACGGACACTCTGGTGCGGTCCGGCGCGGTGAACATGGTGATCGTGGACTCCGTGGCAGCCCTCACTCCGAAATCGGAGCTGGAAGGCGACATGGGCGACAGCAATGTGGGCGTCCAGGCTCGCCTGATGAGCCAGGCGATGCGCAAGCTGACCGGCTCCATCAGCCGCTCCAAATGTATGGTGATCTTCATCAACCAGATCCGCATGAAGATCGGTGTGATGTTCGGCTCGCCGGAAACAACAACCGGTGGTAACGCACTGAAATTCTACTCCTCGGTGCGTCTGGACATCCGCCGCATCGGCGCGATCAAGGACCGTGACGAGGTGGTCGGCAACGCAACCCGCGTCAAGGTCGTGAAGAACAAGGTGGCGCCTCCGTTCAAACAGGTTGAATTCGACATCATGTATGGCGAAGGCATCTCCAAGATGGGCGAACTGCTGGATCTGGGCGTAGCGGCTGGTGTTGTCGCGAAATCCGGGGCCTGGTTCTCCTATGGTGATGAACGGATCGGGCAGGGGCGTGAAAACGCCAAGACATACCTGCGGGAGAACCCCCATATCGCCTATGATATCGAGGATAAGATCCGCGCGGCGCACGGGCTGGAGTTCCACCGTCCTGACGGCGCCGATGACGATATTCTGGAAGCCTGACACAAGGCTGATGACGCCTCTTGCCGGGTGATGCAAAGGGCAGCGGTTGCTCGATAAACACCGGCGCAGGCTGAAAAATCTGATCAAATCAGGGCGTGGATCACTCCGCGCCCTTTTTCATGCGGGTTTCACGGCGCCTTTCCGCACCGCAGCGCTGGACAGGCTCACTGGGGCCGGATACATCTTCCCGAACCGCTGAGACAGCCAGCCGAGAGATCCCGATTATGCCGACGCTCAATGATATTCGCTCCACCTTCCTGAACTACTTTGCCAAACAGGGGCATGAGGTGGTTGACTCCAGCCCTCTGGTGCCGCGCAACGACCCGACTCTGATGTTCACCAACTCGGGCATGGTGCAGTTCAAGAACTGCTTTACCGGCGTGGAAACCCGCGACTACAAGCGCGCGACCACAGCGCAGAAATGCGTGCGCGCCGGCGGCAAGCACAACGACCTCGACAACGTCGGGTATACCGCGCGCCACCACACGTTTTTCGAGATGCTCGGCAACTTCTCCTTTGGCGACTATTTCAAGCATGAAGCGATCCCCTTTGCCTGGGAGCTGATCACCAAGGAATTCGATATTCCGAAGGACCGGCTCTACACCACCGTCTATCACACCGATGACGAAGCCTTTGAGATCTGGAAAAAGATGGGTGTGCCGGAGGAGCGGATCATCCGCATCGCGACCTCTGACAACTTCTGGCAGATGGGCGACACCGGTCCCTGCGGTCCCTGCACCGAGATCTTCTACGACCACGGCGACCACATCTGGGGCGGCCCTCCGGGCTCGCCGGAGGAAGACGGCGATCGTTTCATCGAGATCTGGAACCTCGTGTTCATGCAGAACGAGAAATTCGCCGATGGCTCAATGGTCGATCTTGAGATGCAGTCCATCGACACCGGTATGGGTTTGGAGCGGATCGCGGCGTTGCTGCAGGGCACCCATGACAACTATGAAACGGATCTGTTCAAGTCGCTGATCGAGGCGTCCGCGAACGCGACGAATACCGACCCATTCGGGGATCACAACGTGCATCACCGGGTGATCGCGGACCACCTGCGCTCCTGCTCCTTCCTGATTGCCGAAGGCGTGCTGCCGTCGAACGAAGGTCGCGGTTACGTGCTGCGCAGGATCATGCGCCGGGCGATGCGTCACGCCTCGCTCCTGGGCGCTACCGATCCGGTGATGCACAAGCTGGTGCCGTCGCTGGTGCAGAAGATGGGTGCCGCCTATCCTGAGCTTGGCCAGGGCCAGGCGCTGATCGAAGAGACCTTCGAGCAGGAGGAAACCCGCTTCCTCAAAACGCTGGACCGTGGCCTGAAACTGCTGGACGAAGCCTCGGTCGATCTGGGCAAGGGCGACGTCCTACCGGGTGAGACTGCGTTCAAGCTCTATGACACTTATGGCTTCCCGCTCGACCTCACTCAGGACGCCCTGCGCGCCAAGGAGATCGAGGTCGATACCGATGGCTTCGATGCGGCGATGAAGGAGCAGAAGGAGAAATCCCGCGCGGGCGGTATTGGCCTTGGCGAAGCGGCGGATGTGAAGGTCTACTTCGACATCGTGGACGCTGCCGGTACAACTGACTTCCTCGGCTATGAAACCGAGAAAGCCGAGGGCCAGATCATGGCCATGGTCAAGGACGGTGCTCAGCTCCAAACTGCCGCTAAGGGCGACACGGTGCAGATCATCCTGAACCAGACGCCGTTCTACGGCGAAAGCGGCGGTCAGGTTGGCGACAGTGGCGTCCTGACCGTTGAGGGCGGTGCAGCCCGCATCACCGACACCAAGAAAGTTGAGGGGCTGTTCCTGCACATCGCCGAGGTGACCGAGGGTGACGTCGCCGTCGGGCAGGGTGCTGCGATGGAAGTGGATCACGACCGCCGCAGCAAGATCCGCGCCAACCACTCGGCCACCCACCTGCTGCACGAGGCGCTGCGCAACGCGCTTGGCGAGCATGTCGCGCAGAAGGGCTCGCTCAATGCTGCGGACCGGCTGCGCTTCGACTTCAGCCATAACAAGGCGATGAGCGCAGAGGAACTGACCAAAGTCGGCGCCGAGGTGAACGATTTCATTCGTCAGAACACGCCGGTATCGACCCGGATCATGACCCCGGATGATGCGCGCGCGCTGGGTGCACAGGCGCTGTTTGGCGAGAAATACGGCGAACAGGTCCGCGTTGTCTCCATGGGCCGCGCAGCGACGGGTAAGGGTCAGGACGGCGATACCTATTCGATTGAGCTGTGCGGCGGCACCCATGTGAAGCAGACCGGTGACATCGGCACCTTTGTCATTCTGGGCGATAGCGCCTCCTCAGCCGGCGTGCGCCGGATCGAGGCGCTGACCGGTGCGGCAGCGGTGCAGCATCTGGAGCGTGAAGCAGGCCGTATGGCCGAGGTTGCAGGCGTCCTGAAGGCCCAGCCGGCCGAAGTCATGGACCGCCTGAAAGCCTTGATGGATGAACGCAAGGCGTTGCAGAACGAGGTGTCCCAGCTGAAACAGCAGGTCGCCATGGGCGGCGGCGCGGCAGGCGGATCCGCAACCAAGGAAATCGGCGGTAAGACCTTCCTCGGGCAGGCGCTGGAAGGCGTCTCTGGCAAGGATCTTCGCGGGTTGATCGATGCCCACAAGCAAAAGATCGGCTCAGGCGTGATCCTGTTGATTGCCAATGATGACGGTAAGGTCGCGGTCGCCGCGGGTGTCACCGACGATCTGACCGGCGAGATCTCTGCCGTAGATGTGCTGAAAGCGGCGGTTCCGGCTGTTGGCGGGAAGGGCGGCGGTGGTCGTCCCGATATGGCGCAGGGCGGCGGCAAGGATTTCTCCGGCGCCGAAGAGGCGATCAAGGCGGCCGAGGCGCTGCTGGCAGGCTGACCAAGCGGTCAAAAAAACCTTGGTCTTTCCGGTAATCTGCCTAAGCTGCCGGGAAGATCATCACCAAAGGAGGCTCAGATGCCCGCACTCTGGATTGCGCATGTTACCGTCACCGATGCCGAGGCCTACGGCAAATACGCCGAGCTGGCGGGACCGGCCGTTGCCAAACACGGAGGGCAGTTTATTGCCCGTGGCGGTCGGTTTGTACAGCTGGAAGGCAAGGAACGCCCGCGCAATGTGGTAGCCCGCTTTCCCAGCGTCGATGCGGCGGTGGATTGCTACAACAGCCCAGAATACCAGGAGGCGCTGAGCCATGCGCGCGACGCCTCCGAGCGGGAGCTGATGGTGGTCGAAATCACCGAATGAGCGCGACATGGCTGCGCGTCGGATCCCCTAAGGGACGATGCCTCCAGGAACGATGAAAGAGCGGCTTCTGACCGCTCTTTTTTCATTTGCGCCAGCCCGGCCGGTCGATCAATACGGATCGCGTGGCGCGCGGTTGTCCGACAGTGACGGCTGGCGCTGCTGAACAAGCTGCTCAATCGCCTCGGCCAGATGGATCTCCTGAATATGGGCGTCTCCTGCGGCCACCCGGACACGATGGGCGGTGATCATCACATCGGCGTGGGAGCATCCCATTGGCGGTTCGAATTTATAGCAGGCAAGCTCGATCAGAAGCCCCATCGGGTCCTTGAAGTAGATCGAATCCATAAATCCCCGATCCTTTGGTCCTGAATGCCCGATGCCGCGTTCGTCCAGCCGCTCGACCGCCTGGGCAAATGTCGCCTTTGAGACGTTGAAAGCCAGATGATGGACGCATCCCGGCTCCGTCGGGGTGCGGCGACGGTCAGCTGTACGGCGCTTGTTGGTGAAGACGGTGATCAGGCGCCCATCGCCGGGATCAAAATAGAGATGCCCCTCGTCCGGGTCATCCAGATTGGGCTGGTCAAAGATGAAGGGCATCCCAAGGACACCTTCCCAGAAATCAATGGATGTCTGCCGGTCAGCGCCGGTCAAGGTGATGTGGTGGACGCCTTGAACCTGTAGCTTGCGCATGCTGTCTCTCCCTGGTTAAACGCCTGATTTTGCAAAGGGTAGCACGCAGGCGGCAGATAGCAAAAAGGCCGCCCATATTGCCGGGCGGCCTTTGTTTTTTCCAGCTGAGCGGTCAGGATCAGGCGTTGGCGCGGGCCATCCGCTTGCGCTCATGCGGATCCAGGTAGCGCTTGCGCAGACGCACGGAGTTCGGGGTTACCTCTACCAGCTCGTCATCGTCGATATAGGCAATCGCCTCTTCCAGCGAGAGCTTCATCGGCGTGGTCAGACGTACGGCATCATCGGTGCCGGAGGCGCGGACGTTGGTCAGCTTCTTGCCCTTCAGCGGGTTCACTTCCAGATCATTGTCGCGGCTGTGCTCGCCGATGATCATGCCGGTATAGACGTCTTCCTGTGCGCCGATCATCATCTTGCCGCGCTCTTCGAGGTTCCACAGGGCGTAGGCCACCGAGGTGCCATTCTCCATGGAGATCAGAACACCAGCGCGACGGCCGGGAATGGACCCTTTGTGCGGGGTCCAGCCGTGGAACACACGGTTCAGAACGCCGGTGCCGCGGGTGTCGGTCAGAAACTCGCCGTGATAGCCGATCAGGCCGCGGGAGGGGACATGCGCGATGATGCGGGTCTTGCCAGCGCCTGCGGGCTTCATCTCGACCAGTTCACCTTTGCGGTGGCCGGTGAGTTTCTCGATCACAACGCCGGAGTATTCATCGTCAACGTCGATTGTGGCCTCTTCGACGGGCTCCATGCGAACGCCGTCTTCTTCCTTGAACAGGACCTGAGGGCGCGAGATCGACAGCTCGAAGCCTTCGCGGCGCATGTTTTCGATCAGAACACCCATCTGAAGTTCGCCGCGACCGGCCACCTCAAACGCTTCACCACCGGGGGTGTCTGAGATCTGGATCGCGACGTTGGATTCTGCTTCCTTCATCAGGCGATCACGGATCACACGGGACTGAACCTTTTTGCCATCGCGACCGGCCAGCGGGCTGTCGTTGATGCCAAAGGTCACGGTGATGGTCGGCGGATCAATCGGCTGGGCGGGCAGCGCTTCGGTCACCGAGGTATCCACCAGCGAGTCGGCGACGGTGGCCTTGGTCATCCCCGCGATGGAGACGATATCGCCGGCCTCCGCCACGTCGATGGCCTGCTGACCGAGGCCACGGAACGCCAGCACTTTTGTGCAGCGGAAGTTCTCGATCAGCTCACCGTCACGGCTCAGCGCCTTGAGGCTGTCGCCAGCCTTCAGGGTGCCGGATTCAACGCGACCGGTCAGAATACGGCCCATGAAAGGATCCGCGCCTAGCGTGGTTGCCAGCATACGGAACGGCTCGCCTTTTTGCTCGATCTGCTTTGGGGCAGGGACGTGTTTGACGATCAGGTCAAACAGCGCAGAAAGATCCTTGCGCGGGCCGTCCAGCTCCATGTCGGCCCAACCGGCGCGACCGGAGGCATACATGGACGGGAAATCCAGCTGATCATCATCTGCACCAAGGTTGGCAAAGAGGTCGAAACACTGATCCAGCGCGCGGTCAGGCTCGCCGTCGGGCTTGTCGACCTTGTTCACAACCACGATCGGGCGCAGACCAAGGGCCAGCGCCTTGGAGGTCACGAATTTGGTCTGCGGCATCGGGCCTTCGGCGGCGTCAACCAGCAGCACCACCCCGTCGACCATCGACAGGATCCGCTCGACCTCGCCGCCGAAATCGGCGTGGCCGGGAGTGTCGACGATGTTGATCCGGGTGCCGTTCCACTCCACCGAAGTGGCCTTGGCCAGAATTGTGATGCCCCGCTCGCGTTCCAGATCGTTGCTGTCCATGGCGCGTTCCGCCACAGCCTGGTTTTCGCGGAAGGCGCCGGATTGTTTCAGAAGCTCATCAACCAGGGTGGTTTTCCCGTGGTCCACGTGAGCAATGATCGCAATGTTGCGCAGGTCCATGACGTCAGCCTTTGTAAGGAAGTTGACGCGCGCATAGCGTGATCGTTGGCCAAAGACCAGAGGAAATACATCTTTTTGCGCGCGCAGGGGCGATCCGGTGGGTCGTCCGGCGGTGTGCGGCCATTCGGTGACGCGCCGGTTGCGCCGTCAGTGGCCGGTTGTGCTGGAGAACAGATGGATCACCAGAATCCCGGCAAGGATCAACAACAGCCCCAGAACCGCTGGCAAATCAAGCCGTTGGCCAAAGACGACCCAGCCAATGATGGCGATGAGGAAAATCCCGAGGCCGGACCAGATCGCGTAGACAATCCCGACCGGCATGTGGCGCAGCGTCAGGGCCATCAGATAGAAGGCCAGCCCGTAGCCGACCACCACCAGCAGTGACGGGCCAAGCCGGGTGAACTGCTGACTGGCCTGTAGCGCAGTGGTGCCAATGGTCTCTGCCGCAACCGCCAGCACAAGATAGAGATAATGGAGTGGCATGATCAGGCCTCCGCTGAGGATGGGCTGCGCGCGGAACCAGCCCGCGCAGCGCCGGGGTCAGGCGCTGGTATTTTCGGCAAACCAGGGAGCGACAGCGGCGCGCACATGGTCCCAGACCGCCGGTGCCCCACGGGCGACCTTGTGGCCGACACGGGCCTCCAGCTGCTCCAGCGTGACATTATACGCGCGCCAGCTGCCGCCGCCTGACATCAGGTTCAGCAGCACAGGCTGTACCCGGTCAATCGCCTTGGCATAGATCGCTTCGGGGCTTTCGGCGGCTTCGAATTCCGTCCAGATACGGTGAAAGACCTCGCCCTGCGCGGCGGGCAACAGGCCGAAAATCCGTTCTGCGGCGGCTTGTTCATTGGCGGCAATCGCGGCCTGATCGGCCTCCGACAGGGTTGCGTGGATCGGCACATCGCCCGCGTCGATCTCCACGATGTCATGCAGCATCAGCATCTGCAGCACCCTGGCCATGTCGACGGGCGCGTGGCTGTGCTGGGCCAGCACCCAGGCATAGAGCATGATATGCCAGCTGTGCTCGGCCGAGTTTTCGCGGCGGCTGCCATCGGCAAGCGTCGTTGCGCGCAGGACCGTCTTCAGTCCGTCGACCTCATTTAGGAAGCTGAGAGGTGCGGTGAGCGCATCCTGTGGCTGCAAGCCTTCCAGGTGGGCGACGGCGTGGTGAAATACCTCGGGAAAGGCGTCCTGCAGGGCCGCAGCGCGTCCGCCAAAGAGATTGCCGCGCACCACCTCGATGTGTGCCGCAGGCACGTCTTCGTTGTAGAGCGTCTGGAAAATCGGCTGGCAGTGGTCAATCCGCTTTGCCCATTGGGCGTCAGGTGTCTGGCTGGCCTCGAACTCGCGCCAGAGCCCATGCAGAAAAGCTGATTGATCGGCTGGCAGGAGCGAGAACAGCCGGGTTGCGGCCACCGCTTCGGCGCTGGCAACCGCCTCCCAGTCGACATCCCCATCAATCGGGTGATCGCCTGCGTCGATCTCGACGAGATCATGCAGTAAAAGCATCTGTACGACCCGTTCAACCGAGACATCAGCAGGCGCAAACGGGGCCAGCACCAGCGCATAAACCGCCAGGTGCCAGCTGTGTTCGGCGGAGTTTTCGCAGCGTGAGCCATCCAGGATCAGGTTCTGACGCTCCACGCGGCGCAGCTTGTCCGCCTCCAGCAAGAAACGGAACTGGCTGGCAAGCCGCGTCGATTGGTCAGTCATTCTCTGGGGCCCTGGATGCGATCTTGGCCTTGGCGGCGCTGATCTTGCTGTTGAGAAAGGCACGCGCTTTGCGCTCGGCAAGGCGGACCCGCATTTCAGTGAGGAAGGCTTCCTCAAGCGACTGAGACGCTGCCCCCAGAACCTCGCTCACCTCCATGTAAAGGCGCTCTTCGCCAGTGGCGTCCTGAACCTTCAGCGTGTCGGCGGCCAGTTTCTGGGCCAGCGTCTCGATCGTGCTCATCAGCGGGAGCTTTCTGTCAGCCGCCGTTTCACATAGTCGGAGACATTGCTGATCATCGGATCCATATAAGGGTCCTGGAAGAAGTGATCGGCGCCTTCAACTTCGGTATGGGTTATGGTGATCCCCTTCTGCTCGTGCAGCTTGTTCACCAGGTTTACCGTATCGGCGGGCGGCGCCACGCGGTCTGCGGTGCCATTGATGATCAGACCCGAGGAGGGGCAGGGCGCCAGAAACGAGAAGTCATACATATTCGCTGGCGGTGCCACCGAGATGAAGCCGGTGATTTCCGGGCGGCGCATCAACAGCTGCATACCGATCCAGGCCCCAAAGGAAAAACCGGCGACCCAGCAATGTTTGGAGTTGTTGTTCATCGACTGGAGGTAATCCAGCGCCGATGCCGCGTCGGACAATTCGCCAACACCCTGATCATATTCGCCCTGCGACCGGCCAACGCCGCGGAAATTGAACCGCAGAACCGTAAAGCCCATGTTGTAGAACGCATAATGCAGATTGTAGACGACCTTGTTGTTCATCGTGCCGCCGAACTGCGGATGCGGATGCAGAACGATGGCAATCGGGGCGTCTTTTTCTTTTTGCGGGTGATAGCGGCCTTCCAGGCGGCCTTCGGGTCCGGGAAAAATGACCTCAGGCATGGGTGGGTGGATCCTACTCTTATTTTCGGGGATGCCGACTGGAATACTTGACGAATTCCGTAAGGCACCTTAGAACGGTTCTAATTGATGGCAGAGGTCAAGTTTCGCTGCCGTCTCGCTGAGATACGCATTGCAGCGTTCAAGGTCAATCTTTTCGCTGTGCCGCCAGGGTCGGAGGATTTGAAAATATGAAACTTTCGACCAAGGGACGCTATGCAATGGTGGCGCTGGCAGATATCGCCTTGCAGCCGGAGGGCAGTCTGGTGGTGTTGGGCGATATCTCCAAACGTCAGGATATTTCGCTGCCCTATCTGGAGCAGCTGTTTGTGAAACTGCGTCGGAGCGGGCTTGTAGTCTCTGTGCGCGGTCCGGGTGGGGGTTACCGTCTTGCGCATCCGCCCTCTGACATTCGCATCGTCGATGTGCTGAGCGCAGTTGATGAAACGGTTGATGCGATGCACAAGGGCGCAGGCGCATCCGGTGCCTTGTCCGGGAGTCGCGCGCAATCGCTGACCAACCGCCTCTGGGAAGGGCTGAGCGCCCATGTCTATGTGTTCCTGCATCAGACCCGCCTGTCTGACGTTATCAAGAACGATCTGGCGCCATGTCCGGCGGTGCCCAGCCTGTTTGCGGTGGTCGACGACTGACGGCCCGAGATATCCGCCCCTCTAACCCCGGCGCGGCCTGCGCTGTTTCGTAGATTTAAGAACGCCCTCGTTACAGCATCCTGATGGGTGCGAGGGACAAGACAGAAGGATCCGCACCGCCGATGTCGCGTGTCTATCTTGACCATAACGCCACCACGCCGCTTTGCGATGCTGCAAAGGCCGCGATGGTTGCCGCGATGGAGGTTTGCGGAAATCCTTCTTCCGTTCACGCCGAAGGCCGTGCCGCCAAGGCGCTGATTGAACGCGCGCGGGCGCAGATCGCCTCGGCTTTTGGGGCGGATGGTGCTGATATCGTGTTCACCTCCGGGTCGACAGAAGGGGCCGCGCTGGCAATGAGCGGTCGCGATCTGCATGGTGCAGCAGTTGAGCATGACGCCGTAAGGTCCTGGTCTGTCGAGGATTTGCAGGTTTCACCTGATGGCGCTGTTGCGGTGATTGATCCGCAGCGCTCCTCCGTTCAATTGGCCAATTCTGAAACCGGCGTTATCCAGAAGCTGCCCGAAGGGCTGGCGGTGACCGATGCGACGCAGGCCTTCGGCAAGCTGCCTGTCGCCTTCAATTGGATGGGGGCCACGATGGCGCTGATCTCGGCGCATAAACTGGGCGGGCCAAAGGGCGTGGGCGCGGTGGTCCTGAAACGGGGAACCGATCTGGCGGCGCAGATCACCGGCGGCGGTCAGGAGATGGGGCGTCGCTCCGGCACGGAAAATGTCGTAGGGATCGCGGGGTTCGGAGCGGCCGCGGAAGCTGCGGCAAGGGCGCTGGCGGATGGTGTCTGGGAACGTGTGGCAGAGCTGCGCGACACAATGGAGGCCGCCCTTGCAGCGGGCAGCCCTGACACTATTTTTGTTGGGACATCAGCGGCGCGCCTGCCCAATACCAGTTGTTTTGCCACGCCGGGCTGGAAGGGCGAAACCCAGGTCATGCAGATGGATCTGGCCGGATTTGCCATTAGTGCCGGCAGCGCCTGTTCCAGCGGCAAGGTCCGCGCCAGCGCGGTGCTCACCGCCATGGGATATGACGAGTTAACCGCCCAGAGCGCCGTGCGCGTCTCGCTTGGGCCGAACACAACAGAAACGGATGTGCTGCGCTTTGCCGAAAGCTGGTGCGCCAAACAAAAGAAACATCGCGCCCGGGTGGCGTGAGTGCAGGAGATGACCATGACAGCATTGGATGATGTTCAGGTGAAAGAAGGCGTTGACCAGGAAACGGTCGATGCGGTCCGCGAGGTGGGCGGCGCCTATAAATACGGTTGGGAAACCGATATCGAGATGGAATACGCGCCCAAGGGGCTGACCACCGATATCGTGCGGCTGATCTCGGAAAAGAACGAGGAGCCGGAGTGGATGCTGAACTGGCGGCTTGAGGCCTATGATCGCTGGCTTCAGAAGGAAGAGCCGACCTGGGCCATGGTGGATTACCCGGAAATCGATTTCCAGGACCAGTATTACTATGCCCGTCCGAAATCGATGGAGGTGAAGCCGAAATCGCTGGATGAGGTGGACCCAAAACTGCTCGCTACCTACGAAAAGCTCGGTATCCCTTTGAAAGAACAGATGATCCTTGCGGGCGTCGAGGGGGCTGAAAACATGCCCGCCGAAGGTCGCAAGGTCGCAGTTGACGCGGTGTTCGACTCCGTTTCGGTCGGCACCACCTTCCAGGCAGAGCTGAAAAAGGCAGGCGTCATCTTCTGCTCGATCTCCGAAGCGATCCGCGAACACCCTGAGCTGGTAAAGAAATACCTCGGCACCGTGGTTCCGGTCTCCGATAACTTCTATGCCACGCTGAACTCCGCGGTATTCTCTGACGGCTCCTTTGTCTATGTGCCGCCGGGTGTGCGCTGCCCGATGGAACTGTCAACCTATTTCCGCATCAACGCGGAAAACACCGGTCAGTTCGAGCGCACCCTAATCATTGCCGATAAAGGCAGCTATGTCAGCTACTTGGAAGGCTGTACTGCACCGGCCCGCGATATCGCGCAGCTGCACGCAGCCGTCGTGGAGATCATCATCGAAGAAGACGCCGAGGTGAAATATTCCACCGTCCAGAACTGGTATCCCGGTGATGAGAACGGCAAGGGTGGCATCTACAACTTCGTGACCAAACGTGCCGACTGCCGCGGCGACCGCGCCAAGGTGATGTGGACTCAGGTGGAAACCGGCTCTGCGGTGACCTGGAAATACCCTTCCTGCATTCTGCGCGGCGAGGAAAGCCAGGGCGAATTCTACTCGATCGCCATCGCTAACAACATGCAGCAGGCCGATACCGGCACCAAGATGATCCATCTGGGCAAAAACACGAAATCCCGCATCGTGTCCAAGGGGATCTCTGCCGGCAAGGCGCAGAACACCTATCGCGGGCTGGTGTCGATGCACCCGAAGGCGAAGAACTCGCGCAACTACACCCAGTGCGACAGCTTGCTAATCGGTGACAAATGCGGGGCGCACACGGTTCCCTACATCGAGGTCAAGAACAACTCCTCCCGCGTGGAGCATGAGGCGACCACCTCAAAGGTGGATGACGACCAGCTGTTCTACTGCCGCCAGCGCGGCATGGACGAGGAAGAGGCCGTGGCCCTGGTGGTGAACGGCTTCTGCAAGGACGTGCTGCAGGCGCTGCCGATGGAGTTCGCCATGGAAGCGCAGCAACTGGTTGCGATCTCGCTGGAAGGGTCTGTCGGGTAATGGCAGGCCCTTGGGCATCATCGCGAGGAAACAATAAAATGATCATCACAACCACCAACTCCATCGAAGGCTACCAGATCGCCGAATATAAGGGCATCGTGGTGGGCGAGGCGATCATGGGCGCCAATGTGGTGCGCGATGTCTTTGCCTCGATCACAGACATCGTCGGCGGCCGCTCCGGTGCCTATGAAAGCAAGCTGCAGGACGCGCGCGAGACCGCGCTGGCAGAGTTGGAGGACCGCGCCCGGGCCAAGGGTGCAAATGCGGTTGTCGGCGTCGACCTCGATTACGAGGTGGTAGGCCAGTCCATGCTGATGGTCTCTGCCAGTGGAACAGCCGTTGTGATCGGTTAAGGAATTCGCCCTTCGGGGCACAGAAACAACCGGGGCGCTGCTCCGAAGAGATATAAACGAGGAAAAAATGCTCGAAATCAAAAACCTGCACGTCAAACTTGAAGAAGAGGACAAACAGATCCTCAAAGGTGTCAACCTGACCGTTGAGGCTGGCAAGGTACATGCCATCATGGGGCCGAACGGCTCTGGCAAATCGACCCTCTCTTATGTGCTGTCCGGTCGCGATGGCTATGAGGTCACCGACGGCGCGGCGACGCTGGCTGGCGAAGATCTGCTGGACATGGAGCCGGAAGAGCGCGCCGCCGCAGGTGTGTTCCTGGCGTTCCAATACCCGGTCGAGATCCCAGGTGTCGGCAATATGACCTTCCTGCGCACTGCCGTAAACGCGCAGCGCAAGGCGCGTGGCGAAGACGAGCTGAGCGCCTCCGACTTTCTGAAGGAAGTGCGGGCCAAGGCAAAGACCCTGAAAATCGACGCCGATATGCTGAAGCGCCCGGTCAATGTCGGCTTCTCCGGCGGCGAGAAAAAGCGTAACGAAATCCTACAGATGGCGATGCTTGAGCCAAAAATGTGCATCCTCGATGAGACCGATTCCGGTCTGGATGTCGATGCGATGAAACTGGTTGCCGAAGGTGTGAACGCCCTGCGCGACGAAGGCCGCGGCTTCTTGGTGATCACCCATTACCAGCGCCTGCTGGACCACATCAAACCCGACGTCGTTCACATCATGGCAGACGGCCGCATCGTCAAAACCGGCGGTCCCGAGCTGGCGCTGGAAGTCGAAAACAACGGGTATGCCGATATTCTGGCAGAGGGTGTGTAAATGGCCGCTCCTGAAAGAAAACAAAGCGAAACCGAGGCACGGTTGGCGGCGCTGACCATGCCGGAGGGGGGCTGTCTGGCGGAGGCGCGCCATGCGGCGTTGTCGCGGGTTCAGACACTGGGCCTGCCGAACCGCCGCGATGAATACTGGAAATACACCCGCCCGGACACACTGACCGCCGCTGTGGCACCAAAGGCCGCAGTTTTTGATGCAGGCGAAGCACCGATGTTCAACGAATTTGATCGTATCAAGATCGTGTTCGTTGACGGTGTCTTTGATGCCGATGCCTCTGACGATCTGTCGCTGGAGGGCATCAGCATTGATCGCATCGCCGATATCTGTGACAAAGATATCCATTGGGCCAAGGACTTGTACGGCGTTCTTGAAGCGCGCGGACAGACGCCTGTTGCCCGCCCTCTGGCGGCGCTGAACACCGCATTTGCCAGCGATGGTGTCGCCATCCGTGTGACCGGCAGCCCGTCCAAACCGGTCAATCTGATCTACCGTCATGCGGCAGAAGAGTCAGACGCCATCCTGCATCACGTGATCCGTGTTGAAAGCGGTGCATCAGCGACCATTCTGGAAAACGGCCCGGCTGCATCGCGGTTCAACAAATGTATGGAAATCGACGTTGCCGACGGCGGGGCTCTGCATCTGGTGCGGGCGCAGGGGCGTGATCATGAGCGCCGGGCTGCAACGCATCTGTTTGCACGCCTCGGTACTGAATCCGTGTTCAAGGCCTTCACCCTCACTGTAAACGGCGTGCTGACGCGCAATGAGGCGGTGATTGAACTGACCGGCGATGATGCTGTCGCGCATATCGCAGGCGCCTGTGTCGGTGATGGTGATTTCCACCACGATGACACCGTCTTCATCACCCATGATGCGGTGAACTGCGAGAGCCGCCAGGTTTTCAAGAAGGTTCTGCGCAACGGGGCAACCGGTGTTTTCCAGGGCAAGATCCTTGTCAAAGAGGGCGCGCAAAAGACTGATGGATATCAGATTTCTCAGTCTCTTCTGCTGGATGACGACAGCCAGTTTCTGGCCAAACCCGAGCTGGAAATCTACGCCGATGATGTGGCCTGTTCACATGGCTCCACCTCAGGCGCAATTGACGAGGAGGGCCTGTTCTACCTGCGGTCGCGCGGCATTCCTCAGGCTGAAGCAACCGATCTCATGACCCTTGCCTTCCTTGCTGAAGCAGTTGAGGAGATCGAAGACGCCGATGTTGCGGCAAGCGTTGTGGACCGGCTGGAAGGCTGGCTGGCCCGGCGCCGCTGATGTCCGTCAGTCAGGACATCGTTGCCACCTACAGGGGGCCGCGCAGGGTTTATGCGCGGCGTCTTGCCATGGGGTTGCGTGAAGATCGGCTGCTGGCCATGCTCATGGCCGGCTGCGCTCTGGCGTTCATTGCTCAGATGCCAGCTCGGGCGCGTGAGGCGCATCTGAGCGGGCAGGAGCTGAACATGCTGCTGGGCGGCTCGCTGCTGGCGCTGATCTTCATTGCGCCGCTGCTCCTCTACGGGGTGGCCTTTCTGGCGCATGGCGTCGCGCGGATCTTTGGCGGCTCTGGCGACAGCGCGCAGGCACGTCTGGCCTTGTTCTGGGCGTTCCTCGCGGCTGGTCCGCTGATGCTGTTGAACGGGCTTGTCGCGGGGTTTATCGGCCCGGGGCTGGAGCTCAATCTGGTGGGCGGGCTATGGTTTGTGCTGTTCCTGTGGTTCTGGGGCAGCGGGATGGTTCAGGCGTATTGGGGCAAAGAATGATCCCTTATCAGTCACTTGCGGGTCTTACCTTCAGCGCTCCCACAGCGGCGGCGCGGGTTCTTCTGTCCGTTGACTGGCCGCGCCGGGTGCTTGTTCTTGCCTTGCTGTTGACGGCGGTTGTCAACACGATGATCCTTCAGCTCGCCGATCTGATCCTTCCGGGCAACATCGCGGTACTGGCCGCCATTCAACCCCTGTACTATGCCGGTGCTGTTTTTGCGCTGCATCTGGCCGTGACGGCGCTTCTGACCTGGACCGGTCGCTGGATTGGCGGCAAGGCGGAGTTCAGCGATATTCTGGCGGTCAATGTCTGGCTGAATGCCGTGCAGATCGCGCTTTTGGTGGCGGTGATGCTGCTGCATCTGGTGCTGCCGCTGGCGGCATCCTTGATCGCCTTGCTCGCGAATTTCATGATGCTGGCAATCTTTCTGCTGTTTATCAAGGAAGCGCATCAGTTTACATCCATCTGGCGGGCCATCGGCTCGGTTCTGATGTCGGCGGTTTTGATCGTCATTCTTCTCTCTCTGCTTTTGGGGGCGCAGGCCCCGGCACTACTGGGGCTTCCCGACCATGTATGACGTCCAAAAAATCCGCGCCGATTTTCCGATCCTGTCTCGTCAGGTGAATGGCAAACCGCTGACCTATCTGGACAATGGCGCATCTGCACAGAAGCCCCAGGTTGTAATTGACGCAATTACGCGCGCCTATTCTGAGGAATACTCAAACGTTCACAGAGGGTTGCACTATCTCTCTAATCTGGCGACCGAGAAATACGAAAGCGTTCGGGGCACCATTGCACGGTTCCTGAATGCGGGCGACGAAAATACCATCGTCATGAACTCAGGGACCACGGAGGGGATCAACACGATCGCCTACGGCTGGGCCATGCCGCAGCTTCAGGCCGGGGATGAGATCATTCTCAGCGTGATGGAGCATCACGCAAATATCGTTCCCTGGCATTTCCTGCGTGAACGTCAGGGCGTGGTTCTGAAATGGGTGGAGACAGCAGCTGACGGAAGCCTCGATCCGCAGGCCGTGCTGGACGCCATCGGTCCAAAGACAAAGCTCATTGCAGTTACCCAATGTTCCAATGTGTTGGGCACCATCGTTGATGTGAAAACCATATGCCATGAGGCCCGCCAACGCGGCGTTGCGGTTCTGGTTGATGGCTCGCAGGGGGCGGTTCATCTGCCCGTGGATGTGCAGGATATGGGCTGTGATTTCTATGCGATTACCGGTCATAAGCTCTACGGGCCGTCCTCCTCCGGTGCCATCTACATTCGCCCGGAGCGCATGGCTGAAATGCGCCCCTTCATGGGTGGCGGCGACATGATCAAGGAGGTTGCCCGCGATCAGGTGATCTACAATGACGCTCCGATGAAATTCGAGGCCGGCACGCCCGGCATCGTACAGATGATCGGACTGGGTGTTGCGTTGGATTACATGATGGCTATCGGCATGGAGAATATCGCAGCCCATGAGGCGGCGATCACCGCCTATGCCAGCGAACGGCTGAGCGGTCTGAACTGGGTCAATATCCAAGGTCAAGCCGCTGACAAGGCTGCTATTTTCAGCTTCACACTGGAAGGCGCGGCACATGCACATGACATCTCGACCATTCTCGACAAGAAGGGTGTCGCGGTACGCGCGGGACAACATTGCGCCGGACCGCTGATGGATCACCTTGGCGTTGCGGCGACCTGTCGTGCGTCCTTTGCCATGTATAACACCAAGGACGAGGTCGACGTGCTGATCGAGGCGCTGGAACTGGCCCACGATCTATTTGCCTAGCATCCGTCGCAACATGTTGCCCAGCTTCTGAAGCGTCACCCGGCCGGGTGACGTTTTTTTACTGCTTATGCAGATGCAAGATGTGAAGGCTGCTGGAAAAGTGCCCGAAACGATCGCCCGTGTTGCGGAAAGCCCCGGTTGCCTCAACATCAGGCTGTGACGCACCCTATGCAGGATCATTAGGTGATCTGTCAGCCTATACCATAGGCGTGGTCTGTGGATGTGGTCTGGAATAATGGCGGAGAGACAGGGATTCGAACCCTGGGTTCCCGTGAAGGAACAACGGTTTTCGAGACCGCCCCGTTCGACCACTCCGGCACCTCTCCGCGGGGGGTGAGGGCCGTTTAAAGTGGAAAGCTTGGGCGCGCAAGGGGGGATTTTGCGCTTTCTGCAGGAAATCGGAATTTTCATTGTCTCGCGCGATAAAACCCTTAGATTTCGTGGTATGAAACAGCTTTCACCCCTCCGAAAACTTGTGATGCAACCGCTCTTGGGCCTTGTTCTTGCATCGTTATTTGCATTCTCCGGCGCGCAGGCGGCGGATCGTGACCGGGTTGTCGCGTTCCTTGAAACAACTGGTTTTGACGTCGCGCTGGACAGTATCGCACTCTCGGCTGAGATGGCACCGGGTATGCTGGGTGTTGATGCCGGTGATTTTGGCGCAGCCTGGGTAGAGCTGTCGCAGGATGTCTTTGACCGCAGGGAAATGCGCGAGATCGCCCTTGGCATTCTGGAGGAAACGCTTGAGGAGGACGCGCTGTCCCATGCGGCGGAGTTCTACGCCAGCCCGTTGGGCGCACGTCTGGTGAAAGCGGAGAACGCCTCTCACATGGTGGAGGATGACGAAACCAAGCAGCAGGCGGGCATGCGCATTATCTCCGATCTGGTCGCGGACGGCAGTGATCGCCCGCATCTGTTTCAGCGCATGGGGCTGGCGCTGGATTCCGATGGCACCGGGGTGAAGGCGGTGCAGGAGATCCAGTTCCGCTTCCTGATGGCTGCCAGCGCGGCTGGGGTGATTGACCTGCAGCTCGATGCAGATGGGCTGCGTGCATTGATGAAGGAGCAGCAGGCGTCGACGCGGATGGCGATGCAGGCGGCCAATCTGGCAGCCAATGCCTATACCTATCAGGGGTTCAGCGACGCAGAACTGGAGCAATATATCGCCGCGCTGGAGCATCCGTTGATGCAGCGGGTCTATGAGCTGCTGAATGCGGTTACCTTCGAGATCACCGCCAACCGCTTTGAACTTCTGGCCTATCGTCTGAAGGGGCTTGAACCGGCGCAGGATCTGTAAGGGGCAATCCGCGCCCGAAGTGTGAAACATCCCTGCAAAACACGGCGCGACACTGGCCACTGGCGTAGGGGGCAGCGCAGGGTTGACACGCTGCTCAATTCGCCGCATAAGCCCGCATCCCGGCCCGGATTCCCTGTGCCGGGGTTTATTTGTCATACGCCCCCAGGGGGCGCGCTGTTCGAGGTGGCCCACTGGCCGAAACACCGACCGTATCGCAGGATACATCCGGGACCGTAGGACGCGGGTAGAAAAGGAAAGACGCATATGTTTGCGGTCCTCAAAACCGGCGGCAAGCAGTACAAAGTTCAGGCCGGCGATATGCTGCGCGTGGAAAAATTGGCTGCTGATGCTGGCGAAACAATCCAGTTCAACGACATTCTGATGCTCGGTGGTGATGCACCGGTTGTGGGTGCGCCCTTTGTGGATGGTGCTGCGGTTCAGGCCGAAGTCATCGACCAGATCAAAGGCGAGAAGGTCATTCACTTTGTGAAGCGCCGTCGTAAGCACTCCTCCAAGCGCACCAAGGGCCACCGTCAGAAGCTGACCCTGGTCAAGATCACTGAGATCCTGGCCTCCGGCGCTGACAAGTCCGGCGTGAAAGCTGCCAGCGGCCAGGGCTCTGCTCCTGCTGCCAAAGCTGCGCCTGCTGCCAAGAAAGCCGCTCCGGCTGCATCGGGCGACGACCTGACTGCGCTGACCGGTGTTGGTCCGGCTGCTGCCAAGAAACTGGAAGAAGCCGGTCTGACCAGCTTTGCCCAGATCGCGGCCTTGTCGGATGCTGACATTGCTGCTATCGACGCGGTCAAAGTGAAACCCGAATGGGTTGAGCAGGCCAAAGAATTGGCTAAAGGCTAAGGAGATAGACAATGGCACATAAGAAAGCTGGTGGTTCCTCACGTAACGGCCGCGACTCAGCCGGTCGCCGCCTTGGCGTGAAACTCTACGGTGGTCAGTCGGCCATCTCTGGCAACATCATCGTTCGTCAGCGCGGCACCAAGTTCTGGCCGGGT
Organism: Phaeobacter sp. JH20_08; assembly: GCF_048056635.1. Lineage (NCBI taxonomy): Bacteria > Pseudomonadati > Pseudomonadota > Alphaproteobacteria > Rhodobacterales > Roseobacteraceae > Phaeobacter > Phaeobacter sp. JH20_08. The sequence goes on from NZ_JAYMVV010000018.1 coordinate 328,241, forward strand.
GAAGGCGTAGGTCTGGGCAAAGATCACACAATCTTTGCGACCACCGACGGTGCTGTGACCTTCCACAAGGGCCTCAAGGGCCGCACCTTTATTTCGGTTCTGCCAGTGGCGGAGGCCGCTGAATAAGCCGAACCTGAAAGGTGAGACACAATCAGGGGATCGGCGACACCGCCGGTCCCTTTTTATTTTCCCGGGGGCGCAAACCCTAACCAGTTCTAAACGGCTTTGCTGTATGGCAGAGCGCGTCAGTTTGTTAAGGCCCACTAGGTTTACCCGGCCAGATGGTCGGTTTTGTATTCTTCGAGAGGAGCGAGGGCATGAGTTTGGATCATAAAAGAGCAGAACAGCCTGTGATCGATGCGGGACGTTTTGTCCTGCGCCCGCTGCGTAAATCCGACGAGGGGCTGATTGCCCATTACGTGAGCGACGAACGTGTCGCCCGCATGACCACCGCCATTCCGCACCCGCTGCCGCCCGGCGCGATCGAGGCATTTGTTGCCCGCGCAACCGACGAAGAGCGCGAAGAAGATGTCTGGGCCATCGACGGCACCGCAGATGGTGGCGAAGAACTGAAAGGTATCATCAGCCTCAAGCGGCTTGACCGTGACCAGAGCGAGGTCGGCTATTGGATTGCGCCGGTGTTCTGGAACAATGGTCTGGCCTCCGAGGCGCTGCGGGCTCTGGTCGAGACCAATCCGCAAGGGTGCAGCGCGATGTTTGCCAGCGCTTTTCAGGACAACCCCGCCTCGGCGCGTGTCCTGACCCATTGTGGCTTTGAATATCTCGGTGACGCCGAAACATTCTCGGTCGCCCGCGATGCGACGGTGCCAACCTGGACCTACAGCAGAAAACTGTGATTGGCGCGCCGCGCGCTTTGCGTTAAGTCGGGGCAACAGCCCCCGACAGCGGGCGGCACGACCCATCTTCCCTCCGCCTGTGGCGGCAGGTCATCAGCAAGGAGCTGACATGAAATTCCTCGATCTGGCCAAAGTCTACATTCGCTCCGGCGCGGGCGGGAACGGCTGCGTCAGCTTTCGCCGTGAAAAATTTATGGAATATGGCGGCCCCGACGGCGGCGACGGCGGCCGTGGCGGGTCAGTCTGGGTCGAGGTGACCGAGGGGCTGAATACGCTGATTGATTTCCGCTATCAGCAGCACTTTTTTGCCAAGAACGGCCAATCCGGCATGGGGCGCCAGCGCACCGGCAAGGATGGCGATGATATCGTGCTGCGCGTGCCGGTTGGCACGGAGATCATGGATGAGGATCAGGAAACCGTTCTTGCGGATCTGACGGAGGTCGGTGAGCGTTTTCTCCTGGCCAAGGGCGGCAATGGCGGCTTTGGCAACCTGCATTTCAAAAGCGCGACAAATCAGGCGCCGCGCCGGGCCAACTCCGGTCAGGACGGGATTGAGCGGACCATCTGGCTGAGGCTGAAACTGATCGCGGACGTCGGCCTGTTGGGCCTGCCCAACGCCGGAAAATCAACCTTTCTCTCGGCGACATCCAACGCCCGGCCAAAAATCGCGGACTACCCGTTTACAACGCTGCATCCGAATCTCGGCGTTGTTGGCATCGACGGGGTTGAGTTCGTTGTGGCCGATATCCCCGGTCTGATCGCAGGCGCCCATGAGGGGCGCGGGATCGGTGACCGATTCCTTGGCCATGTTGAGCGCTGTGCCGTTCTGCTGCATTTGGTGGATGGGACATCGGAAACCGTGGCGGAAGACTACCAGACCATCATCAATGAGCTGGAGGCCTATGGCGGCGAGCTGGCGGACAAGCCGCGCATCACTGCGCTGAACAAGGTCGACTCCCTTGATGATGAGGAACGCGCGGAGGCCAAAGCCGAGCTGGAAGCCGCCGTCGGCGGTCCTGTCTTCATGATGTCCGGCGTCAGCCGGGAGGGTCTGAACGAGGTGCTGCGTGCCATGCGTACGCAGATCGACGAAGATCGTCTGCGCCAGAAACCTCAGGGGGAGCAGGGCACGTGGCAACCCTGACCGACGCCCGGCGTATTGTCGTCAAGATCGGGTCCGCCCTGCTGGTGGACCGGAACAGCGGCGCATTGCGGGCGGATTGGTTGCGGGCCTTGGCAGAGGATGTTGCCTGGCTGAAATCCATGGGCAAGGACGTGATCCTTGTATCCTCGGGATCCATCGCACTGGGGCGTCGCGTGCTCGATCTTGCCGCGCGGGAGCTGCCGCTGGAGCAATCGCAGGCGGCAGCGGCGGTCGGCCAGATCCGTCTCGCGCGCGCCTATGAGGAGGCGCTTGCGCCGCATGAGATCACCACCGGGCAGGTGTTGGTGACACTCGAAGACAGCACCGATCGCCGTCGCTACCTGAATTCTCGTGCGACGCTGGAGACGTTGATCGGCCTTGGCGTGGTGCCCATCGTCAATGAAAACGACACCATTGCCACCGATGAGATCCGCTATGGCGACAACGACCGACTGGCGGCGCAGGTTGCGGTGACCGTCGGAGCTGATGCGCTGATCCTGCTGTCGGACGTTGACGGTTTTTACAGCGCCAATCCGGTGCTGGACCCGACTGCGCAGCGTTATGACCGGATTGATCACATCACAGCCGAGATCGAGGCGATGGCCGGGGATGGCGTCTCTGGCCTCTCCAAGGGCGGGATGATCACCAAATTGCTGGCCGCCAAGATGGCGACAGCGGCTGGCTGCGCCATGGCAATCACTGAAGGGTCGCGACACAACCCTCTGAAATTGCTGGAAGACGGTGCGCCGTCCACGTGGTTCTCGGCACAGGGTGATCCGCAGGTGGCGCGTAAACGCTGGATTGCAGCGATGAAAACCCGTGGCGTGATCACCATCGACGAAGGCGCCGCACGGGCGCTAGGTCGCGGCAAGAGCCTGCTGCCCGCGGGCATCCGACATATCGAAGGAGACTTCGGCCGCGGCGATCCGCTGGCCATCCTTGGCCCAGACGGGCGAAAACTGGGGCAGGGGCTCAGCCGGTACACGGCTGAGGAAGCTGCCGCCATTCAGGGACGCCAGTCGGCCGAGATTGAAGCGATCCTTGGGTATGCGGGGCGCGCGGCCGTCATCCACCGCGATGATATGGCGCTGTAACCGTGATTTATGTTAGGGCTGACCCCGCCTGACCACCAGATGTGTCAAAGTGGGTCCACAAAAGGTTTCCAGTGATGAATGAGACGCAAGATATTGCTGCGCTGATGGCTGACATCGGCAAACGTGCAAAGCAAGCCGCCGCAAAACTGGCTGTTGCCAGTGCCGAATGCAAAACCGCCGCGCTGAATGCCGCTGCTGATGCGGTTTGGGACAAGCGGGCAGAGATATTGTCCGCCAATGCCAAGGATCTCGATTTCGGCCGCACCAAGGGGCTTTCGCCTGCGATGATGGACCGTCTGGCGCTGGATGAAGACCGGATTGCCGGAATTGTCTCCGGTCTGCGGGCGGTCGCAGCGCAGGCCGATCCGGTGGGAGAAGTGCTGGCGGAATGGTCGCAACCCTCTGGGCTTCAGATCCAGCGTGTTCGCACACCGCTTGGCGTGATCGGTGTCATCTACGAAAGCCGCCCGAATGTCACCGCCGATGCCGGCGCGCTCTGCCTGAAGTCGGGTAATGCGGTGATCCTGCGCGGTGGCTCGGAAAGTTTTCACTCGAGCCAGGCCATCCACGCCTGCCTTGTTGCGGGTCTGCGCAGCGCCGATCTGCCGGAGGATGCGGTCCAGCTGGTCCCGACGCGCGACCGTGCAGCGGTGCAGGAACTGCTGACGATGACCGATACGGTCGATGTGATTGTTCCGCGTGGTGGCAAGGGGTTGGTCGGTCTTGTCCAGCGCGAGGCCCGAGTGCCGGTCTTTGCGCATTTGGAGGGGATCGTGCATATTTACCTCGACAAGGCTGCAGATCCGCAAAAGGCGCTGGAGATCGTGCTGAATGCCAAGACGCGCCGCACCGGCATCTGTGGCGCTGCGGAATGCTTGCTCATCCACCGGGATATCGCGGATACGATTGGGCGCGACGTGCTGACCGCGCTGGCCGCCGCCGGTGTGGAAATCCGCGCCGAGGCTGGTCTGCCGGGCCCGGATGGCATGACAGAGGCAACCGAAGCCGATTGGGGCTGCGAATATCTGGATGCGATCATTGCCGCCAGACAGGTCCAGGATCTGGACGCGGCCATCGCCCATATCCGCGCGCATCATTCACAGCACACCGATTGTATCATCACCGAGGATGACGGCGCCGTTGCGCAGTTCTTTGCTGAGCTGGACAGCGCGATCCTGATGCACAATGCCTCAACCCAGTTTGCGGATGGTGGTGAATTTGGCATGGGGGCCGAGATCGGTATTGCAACCGGCAAGATGCACGCGCGGGGCCCCGTGGGCGCGGCGCAGCTGACCAGCTTCAAATATCTGGTGCGCGGGAACGGTGCGGTCCGCAGCTGACAGCATCCAACCCATCTGACATAAAAAAAGCGCTGCAAGTGATTGCAGCGCTTTCATATTTCGATCGCCTGATGCGGGTTAGAAGTGGATCGTCACCCGCTCCAATGTCTGTTCCACGCGCACGGTGCGCCCCAGATCCTTCGCCGCTTCGGGCAGCATGGCGAATTGGACCAGCGCCGGGGTCACTGTTGCCGAAGAGGTGCCGCCGCTGACCCGCGCCCACAGATCATCGTCGATATTCAGCTTGCTGCCTTCGCCGATGACGGTCCATTTGCCATCCGCGCAGAGGATCTTGACCGTGCCGCCATAGGGTAGGCCGGTTTCGAGGCACAAAGCGGCAAGAAAGGCGAGACGCACCTCGGTCCTGCTCGAGGCCTCCTGCGGCGCCCATTGATATTTCAGCCGCCCGCCCTTGCCGATGTCTTCCAGGACCGACACCACTTCGGCGCGGCTGATCTGCTGTTCGCTGGCTGCGCCAAAGGCAATCCGGAAGAACCGGATACGGGCATTGGCATTGGCCACGCTGTCGGAGATCAGCTCCAGCTCGGGGCCGGACATATCCCCAGACATTCCAAGCAGTTCGAGCCCGTTGTTGATTGCGCCGATCGGGCTGATCAGGTCATGACAGATACGCGACCCTATCAAAGCCGCGAGATTAGCGTTATCTACTGACATATCTTTCCTCCGAAGTGGGCCATCACGCATGAACGACCTCAACGCTATACTTGCCCCTGGCATGTTCGTGACCCACCCCAACCACCCGGAATGGGGGACGGGGCAGGTCCAGTCCAACGCCGCCGGCAAGATCACCGTTAACTTTCCCGATCAGGGCAAGGTGGTGTTCAACAGCGCGCAGGTGGCCCTTATTCCAGTCTTTGATCCGTCATAAGCGTTGATGAACGGTTAACGCCTGTTCACCAATTTGAACGAAACTTGCACATGCCGTGCCTTATAGGCTAGCTGCACGCAAGGCAAACCATTGATGAGCAAGCTCATGGGCGGCAGTTCTCCTGCATTTCAGGTCAAACTGGCACAGACATCGGCGGATTTACGCGCGGCGCAGGCGCTCAGATACGACGTTTTTGTCAGTGAGCTTGGCGGGGGCGGCGCGCTGGTGGATCACGAGGCAGGGCTGGAGCAGGATCGTTTCGATGCGTTCTTCGACCATCTGTTGCTCTGGGACCAGACGCGCGATGCGGTGGTTGGCGTCTACCGGGTGCTGCGTGGCGATCAGGCGCTTTTGGCCGGGCAATTCTATTCCGAGGATGAATATGACCTCTCTAAACTGAGAGCTTCGGGTCGTAAGCTTTTGGAATTGGGGCGTTCCTGCCTGCACCCGGATTATCGGGGCGGAACCGCGATGTTTCACCTTTGGTCCGCGCTGTCAGCCTATGTGGCCGAGCATGAGATCGAGGTGCTGTTTGGTGTTGCCAGTTTTCATGGGACGGAGGTTGCGCCGCTGGCCAATGCGCTGTCATCGCTGCACCACAACCATCTCGCGCCGGAAGACCTGCGGCCGGTTTCGCGCAGCTACCAATCCATGGACCTGATCCCGGCAGGCGATCTGGACCGTCGCCGCGCCATGCTGGACACGCCGGCGCTGATCAAGGCCTACCTGCGGCTTGGCGGCTGCGTGGGCGATGGCGCCTATATCGACCATGATTTCAACACCACCGATATCTGTCTTGTGCTGGACACTGCACGCATGAACGCGCGTCAGCGACGGATCTACGAGGCAGGGCGCAGCGAGCCATGACCACCTGGGAGGGAGAGGACGCGCCGCCTCCGATCAAGATCAGCGCCATTGGATGGGTGTTGATCCTCGGTCGCGGCCTATGTCTGGGCACGCTGGTCTTTGGCGGCTTGCTGGTGCTGCTGCTGGTGCGCCTGATCGAACGGCCGCTTTGTGGTCTCAGCCGGCCGGTGACGCCGTTCATCACGCAATGTGTCTGCCGCAATGCCTTTCGTATTCTGGGCATCGGGTTCCGCACTGAAGGCTCATTGATGACGCAACGCGGCGCAGTGGTCGCCAACCATACGTCATGGCTGGATATTTTTGCTCTGAACGCCCGCAAGCGGATCTATTTCGTCTCCAAGGCGGAGGTTGCCTCATGGCCGGGTATTGGCTGGCTGGCACGGGCCACGGGCACGGTGTTCATCAAACGCGACGCAAGGGAAGCGCGCCAGCAGACGGCATTGTTCCAGCAGCGCCTGCTGCTGGGGCACAAGCTGCTGTTCTTTCCCGAAGGGACATCGACCGACGGGCTGCGTGTGCTGCCGTTCAAGACAACGCTTTTTGCGGCGTTCTTTCACCCCGAGCTGCGCGATATGATCTCGATCCAGCCGGTTTCTGTGGTGTTCTACCCGCCAAATGGAGAGGATCCGCGGTTTTATGGTTGGTGGGGAGACATGGATTTCGGCTCACATCTGCTGAAAACAATGGCGTCGCTGCGTCAGGGCGAGGTGGTGCTGCACTATCATACTCCGCTGCGGGTGTCCGATTTCGTCGATCGCAAGGCCCTTGCGACCGCCTGCGAAGCCGAGGTCAGCGCCGGACATACCGCGCTTCGGCAGCGCATTGGGCAGGGCGCGCGCTGAAATGGCCGGGGCAGGGCGCAGATATGTCTTTTGCCCTTGCGCATCCTTCAGCGCTGGCATATACGCGCGCCATTCAATCCGCAGGTGGGGATTGGCCTGACCGGGGGAGACATCCCTGGCAGACCGCCGGTTGGAGCATCCGCTCTGAGACCCCCGCCGAGGCACGAAACCGGAAAAGGAAAAGATACATGGCTCTTCCCGAGTTCTCCATGCGTCAGCTGCTTGAGGCAGGCGTACACTTTGGTCACCAAACCCAGCGCTGGAACCCGCGCATGTCGCCCTTCATCTATGGCGCACGCAACGGCATCCACATTCTGGACCTGACCCAGACCGTTCCCATGCTGGACGCAGCTCTGAACGCTGTCCGCGACACCGTCGCCAAGGGCGGCCGGATCCTGTTCGTCGGCACCAAGCGTCAGGCGGCTCAGCCGATCGCAGACGCAGCTGAGAAATCCGCTCAGTACTTCATGAACCACCGCTGGCTCGGTGGCACGCTGACCAACTGGAAAACCGTTTCCCAGTCGATCAACCGCCTGAAGGAAATCGACGAGAAAATGGCGTCCGGCGCCGAAGGCCTGACCAAGAAAGAGCGTCTGGGCATGGAGCGTGACCAGCTGAAGCTGGAAGCCTCGCTCGGTGGTATCCGCGAGATGGGTGGCGTTCCTGACCTGCTGTTCGTCATCGACGTGAAAAAAGAAGCGCTGGCCATCGCCGAAGCCAACAAGCTGGGTATCCCGGTTGTGGCCATCGTCGACACCAACTGCTCGCCCGATGGTGTTGACTACATCATCCCCGGCAACGACGACGCGGCCCGCGCCATCGCTCTCTACTGCGATCTGGTTGCCCGCGCTGCTCTGGACGGCATGTCCGCACAGCTCGGCGCCGCAGGCGTTGATCTTGGCGCCCTGGAAGAGGCACCGGCAGAAGAAGCCGTTGCTGAAGACGCCGCCGCTGACGCCTGATCCGTCCTGTCACGGAGTTGACATGCGGGGCAGGCTATCACCTGCCCCATATCCGTTTTTGAATTGAGGAGAGCCTAAGATGGCAATTACTGCATCCATGGTTAAGGAACTGCGCGACAGCACCGGCGCAGGCATGATGGACGCCAAGAAGGCGCTGACCGAAACCAATGGCGACATGGAAGCCGCCGTTGACTGGCTGCGCACCAAGGGTCTGGCAAAAGCGGCCAAGAAATCCGGCCGTACCGCCGCAGAAGGCCTGGTCGCCGTGGTCGTCGAAGGCAACAAAGGTGTTGCCGTCGAAGTGAACTCGGAAACCGACTTTGTCGGCAAAAACGCCGAGTTCCAGGAAATGGTGTCCGGCATTGCCAAGACCGCAGTGAACGCAGCCGATGTCGACGCGCTGCTGGCGGCGGACATGGGCGGCAAAACCGTTGCCGAAACCCTGACCGACAAGATCGCCACCATCGGTGAGAACATGGCCGTGCGCCGTATGGCCTCTCTCGAAGGTGAAACCGTTGTGTCCTATGTGCACAACGCTGCGACCGCAGGCATGGGCAAGATCGGCGTATTGGTTGCCATGAACGGCGGCGACGAAGCGATCGGCAAGCAGATTGCGATGCACATCGCAGCTGTGAACCCCGCCGCGCTGAGCGAAGCGGAGCTGGACGCCTCTGTTGTTGAGAAAGAAAAGCAGGTCCAGATGGACATCGCCCGCGAATCCGGCAAGCCGGAGCAGGTGATCGAGAAGATGATCGTCGGCCGCATGAAGAAATTCGTGGCTGAATCGACCCTGCTGAACCAGCAGTTCGTTGTGAACCCTGACCTGACCGTTGAAGAAGCGGCCAAGGAAGCAGGCGCTACCATCACCGGTTTCGTACGTCTGGAAGTCGGCGAAGGCATCGAAGTCGAAAAAGAAGACTTCGCAGCTGAGGTTGCTAAGGCAGCCCAGGGCTAAGCCCGACGCGGGCTAACGCCCGATCGTAAGACAATTAAAGGCCGACGAACGCGTTTCGTCGGCCTTTTCCTTTGTGACAACGCAATGTGAGAGGCGCGGCGATCAGGGGCAGGGCGCGTCAGCAGCGCCCAGATGGCAAAGCCCATGGCGCATATCATATTGGCAGTCATACGGTCGGAAGAGGGTGAGGGGCCTGTCGCGCGCCCATGTCAGGAAAGACATCGAATGGCCGCAACAAGCCCCTCAGAATATCCCGGCGCTGGCGCGGAACAATACGCGCAGCTACCGGACAGGTTAGAGAGCCTTGCAATCCCAAGGGTCATGCCCTGCGCCGTCCCAGGCCAAAGCCCCACTCACGGAACATGGTAAGTGTGCCTGTAGTTCTCCTATTGGGGAAGTAATGAATTCCATACCCAATTGCAGATAGATTGCGAAAATTGGAAGAAACTCTCTGAATATCAGCTGTAATATCCAATAAATATTATAGGGATTATCAGTTCTCCATAATATACATCTGATTGTGAAGTGCCGCTTTGAGTACCGCATGGGCTGTTGTCTCAACGGCCAGTGCCTCGCGTGCCAGGCGCAGGTGTTTTTCGACGGTCGCAGGCGTCAGCCCCATCAGAACCGCTATATCCTGAGTGGTCTTGCCGTCACCAACCCATTCCAACGCTTCTCTCTGGCGTTTTGTCAGGCTGCGGTTTGGCGGGTCATAAGGCATCGTGAGGATCTTCAGATGCGCGACATTGTTCATCAGAACGATATCATGCCCATGCGTTGCCCAGATCTCATCGACCTCATCCTGGCTGAGGGTTTCCTCCGCCGCCAAAGATATCGCGCCCTTGAACCGCTGAGAGGCCGAATAGAAGCTGACGGTGTAGCCTGCCTTTACCCCCATAGCCGTATTGAAATCGATCACTTTCTGCGCCTGTGGTGTCAGGCATTGATTTGCCATCTGCTCCTGCACCATGCGCCAGCTGCCGGCCCCTTCGTTGTTCAGCGCCCATTGCAACATCGGCGCGTCGAAATAGAGGCCGGAGTTTACGAAGCCTTTCACATATTCGGTGCAGTGATTGGACAGGATCACGAAATCTTCGGGGTCACCGAGCGAGGTTTTGGTCTTGTGACGCGTATAGCCATAGATCAGCCGGTCAAAACGAAAGGCCTGCATCTGTTTGACGTGTTCCAGCCAAAGCTCCTCAAGCGTCCGCGCCCCGCATAGAAAGTCTATGTAGGCACGCAGCTTCATCCCGGTTTTTCCTGATTCAAATGGCTGTTGAGCGCATCAAGTGCCATCAGATAGCCCTGTGACCCAAATCCGCAGATCTGTCCAAGCGCGGCGCGCGCGATATAGGAGCGATGGCGAAATTCCTCGCGTGCATGGATGTTTGACAGGTGAACTTCAACCACCGGCAGGGCGATGGAAAAAATCGCATCCATCAGCGCGATGGAGGTATGGGTGTAGGCGCCTGCATTGAGGATGATCCCGGCGTAGCTGCCGCGGGCCCCGTGCAGCGCATCAAGCAGCGCGCCTTCGTGATTGGACTGCTCGCACTTCACCGAAAGCCCGAGTGTCGCGCCATGGTCGATGCAGCGTTGTTCAACCATCGCCAGCGTTTCATGCCCGTAAACCTCAGGCTGGCGCGTTCCCAACAGGTTCAGGTTGGGGCCGTTCAAAACCAGGATGTTGTGCATGTCGATATCCAATAACTCTGTGATGCCCCGATTGCCCGTCTTCCGCCCAATAGAGGACATTTGCCATGGTGCGGACTCGTCGGGATGGCCGCCAGTCTCCAGCCCTGCCGGCGCGTCGTTGGCTGGCCCAAGTGACAGGCGCAGGATCGGTTGGCCAGCCCATCAGCGCTGCGGCCGCTCCGCCGTAATTCGCTCATATTGATATATATTTTAGAATAATATGCAACCGAGCTATCGCTAACGTTATCCTCTAGACGAGCAGTGTCAATCTGGCGTGTTTGTCAGGATGATCTTGCCCAGAACGCTTCTGTTTTGCATTTCTGTCAGGGCAGCAGCGGCTTCGGTCATCGGATACTGCGCGTGGATGCGCGGTCGAATGTCACCTTTGCAATAGAGCTCAAACAGCTCACCGACATTGGTGCGATGCTGCTCTGGCGCCCGCTGAACGGCGGCGCCCCAGAATACGCCGACGATCTGGCATCCTTTCAGGAGCGGCAGGTTCATCGGCATTTTCGCGATGCCGGCGGCAAAACCGACAACCAGATAGCGGCCCTGCCAGGCCATCGCGCGAAGCGCCGGTTCGGCATAGGGGCCGCCGACCGCATCATAGACCACATCGATCCCGGTTTTCCCCGCCATCGCCTTGAGGTTCTTTCCAAAGGCAATCTGGTCCTCCTTGTCGGGCGCATGGCCGTAGATCACCGTCGCATCCGCGCCGATCTTCTCGCAGAAGGCCGCCTTCTCGGCGGAGGATACCGCAGCGATGACACGCGCCCCTGCGGCCTTGGCGAGTTCGATTGCGGCAGAGCCAACCCCGCCAGCGGCGCCCAGCACCAGCACGGTCTCTCCCGGTTGCAGCTGGGCCCGTTCTTTCAACGCGTGATGAGATGTGCCGTAGGTAAAGACAAAACCAGCCGCATCGAGATAGGGCATCTGATCGGGAATCTTGATGGCGCTGGCGGCAGGGACGCAGATATGGGTGGCAAACCCGCCATATCCCGTCAGCGCCAGAACCCGGTCGCCGATGTTCAGATTATCGACGTCCTTGCCAAGGGCGATAACCTCGCCCGCGATTTCACCGCCCGGTGCAAAGGGACGCGGTGGTTTGATCTGATAGAGGTCCTGTATCATCAGAGTATCAGGATAGTTCACGCTGGCGGCATGGATCGCCACAAGCACATCCCTGGGGCCGGGGACGGGATCGTCCTGTGCGCTCCACTGCAGGGTTTCGGGGCCGCCTGGAGCGGTGGAGAGCATCGCATGCATGAGTGATTATCCTGTCATGGTGGCCGAACCCTGGCCGGTGTGACGTCAAGTCTTCTGTGCAGATCTTGCGTTGTCAATGAAATTGCGAAATGCAATTCTGCTCTGCAAACGATCTGTTTTCCAACCGGAAAGCGGCCTGAATTCTGCTGGATAAGGGGCTGGAAATGAAGAAAAATCACCTCACCCAGGGTGGGCAGCCTATGCCCAAAGCCCTGCAGGGGCTTGGGCTGCCGTTGATCGGCGCGCCGCTGTTCATCATATCCGTACCCGACCTCGTCATTGCCCAATGCAAGGCCGGAATCGTTGGATCCTTCCCGGCGCTGAACGCGCGTGAGGCTGAGGGCGAGCCGCCGCTTCTGGAAGCCTGGTTGAAACAGATCACCGAGGCGCTGGACCGCCATAACCAGGACAACCCGGATCATCCGGCGGCACCCTTTGCGGTCAATCAGATTGTTCACCGGTCAAATACCAGGCTGGAGCGTGATCTTGAGATCTGTCATCGCTGGAAGGTGCCGCTGTGGATCACATCACTGGGGGCGCGACCAGAGGTGAATGAGGTGGCTCACGATTGCGGCGGCATCGTGCTGCATGATGTGATCAACAATCGCTTTGCCCATAAGGCCATCGAGAAGGGCGCAGATGGTCTGATCGCGGTTGCCGCAGGGGCAGGCGGCCATGCCGGGCAGCTGTCGCCGCTGGCGCTGATCAGCGAAATCCGCAGCTGGTTTCACGGCCCCCTTGCGCTGTCGGGAGCAATCGCCAATGGCCGCTCTCTGCTGGCGGCCCGGGCGCTGGGGGCCGATTTTGGCTATGCCGGGTCACCTTTTATCGCCACTGAGGAAGCCAATGCGCAGCAGGCGTACAAGCAGATGATCGTCGACAGCAGTGCCGATGATATCGTCTATTCCTCATTGTTTACAGGTGTTTCTGGTAACTATCTGCGTGGTTCCATTCAGAAGGCGGGGCTTGATCCCGACAATCTGGCCAGCGCTGATGCGACGGCGATGAATTTCGCCGGTGGGTCATCCAAGCCCAAGGCCTGGAAGGAGATCTGGGGATCCGGTCAAGGTATCGGGGCGGTCACAGAGGTGCAGCCGGTCGCCACATTGGTTGCGGAGATCGCCGCCGATTACGAGGCCGCGGGCAGAGCGCTGGCGGCAGAGTTTACCACAATCGGAGACGTATAATGGGACGCGGCAGTTCAAACGGCAAAGACCGCAGCGGCTCTGATCGTGAACAAGGCGCAGCGGCGCTGGATTTGCGCGCTATCGAGCATTACATGCGCGGACGGCTGCCGGGCTTTGACGGGCCGATCACAGCCCGCAAATTCCAGAACGGCCAGTCCAATCCCACCTATCTGGTGTCGACCGATGCGGGGCAATATGTGCTGCGGCGTAAACCACCCGGTGTGCTGCTGAAATCTGCCCATGCGGTCGAGCGTGAGTTTCGTGTTCAGACCGCCTTGCGCAACACCGAAGTGCCGGTCGCCATGATGCATCATCTCTGCGAGGATGATAGCGTCATCGGATCGCCTTTTTACCTGATGGAACATGTGGTTGGGCGGAATTTCTCAGATCCGTCACTGCCGGATCTGTCGCCGACCGAGCGCGGCGCGGTGATGGATGAAATGAGCCGCGTTCTGGCGGCGCTACACGGGGTTGATGTCACCGCTGTCGGTCTGTGCGACTACGGGCCCGAGGGCAATTACTTCACGCGTCAGCTGGCGCGGTGGAGCAAGCAGTATCGCGCCAGCGAGGTTGAAACCATTACCGAAATGGATGATCTGATCGCCGCGCTGGATGCGCAGATGCCTGCGGATGATGGGCAGCGCGGATTGGTGCACGGTGATTACCGCATCGACAATATGATCTTTGCTGCAGAGGGAACCAACTGTCGTGCGGTGCTCGACTGGGAGCTGTCGACGATCGGCCACCCCTATGCAGATCTCGCCGGGGTCATCATGCAGTGGCAGATGCCACCCGGCCGCGAGGGGCGCGGACTGGCCGGGCTTGACCGGCGCGAGCTTGGTCTGCCATCAGATAAAGCCTTTATTGCAAGCTATTGTAAACGCAGAGATTTGCCCGGAGTTGATAACTTTGGCTATTATCTCTCCTTCAGCTTCTTTCGGATGGCTGCGATCCTGCAGGGTGTGCGCAAAAGAGGGCTTGATGGCAATGCGTCAAACCCCGAACATGCAGCGCGACTGGGCGCATTTGTGCCGGAGTTTGCGCGCGCCGGGCTCGCCGCGTTGACGCGTAGTTTTGACTAGGCCAAGCGGCCAAGGGGACAGGGCATGGACAGCAACCACACAGCGTCAGCGGATGCGGAGAAAGACCGCAATTTTGTCACCGCCTTGGCGCGGGGGTTGGATGTGCTGCGCGCGTTTCGGCGCAATGAGCTGGAGCTGACCAACACTGATCTGGCCGACCGCACAGGCCTGCCAAAGCCGACCGTATCGCGGCTGACCTATACCCTGTGCCAATTGGGCTACCTCGTGCAGGATCCGCAGTCGGGGACGTATCGGTTGGGGGCAGGGGTTCTGCGTCTGGGCTATGGCGTGCTGGCGGGAATGGATATCAGCGACCGTGCCTCGCAAATCCTGCGGGATCTGAGGAATGGAGAAAATTCCTATATTACCAGCGCATTAGGCGAAGCACATCATGCTGACGTCATCTATATCGCGGTGCATCGCTCGCGCGAGGATGTCTCGCTTGCGGCACATGTCGGGATGCGTCTGCCGTTGTTTTTCTCGGCCGTTGGCCGCGCCATTCTGGCCGGCATGTCACCCGATCAGCGGACGGAGAGCCTGAAGATCGCCGACGCGCTTGACCCTGAGGGAAAACAGGCGCGGCAGGATTGTCTGGGTCGCGCGCAGGAGGAATATGCGGCACGGGGCTTTTGCACCGGCTATGGCGATTGGCGCGAGGATGTGAACGGTATCGCGGTGCCGGTTGTCTCGCTGAACGGGACACGGGTCTACGGGCTGAATGTCGGTGGACCGTCCTTTCACGTAAGCCGCGCCGTTCTGGAACAGCGCTACGCCGATCAGCTGATTTCTGCTGCCGAAACCCTAAGCATGCGCCCCTAGCGGTAACCCTTTGCCAAAGCGGGGGCGATATAGCTTTATGCGTGGTTTTACGTAGGTCAAAATACTCGACCTCAGTCAGCAAACCACGCATGATATCGCAAACAGCTGGCAGCAGATCGCCAGCCCAAAGGGAAGAGGCAGAGATGACACAGAGCGACTGGTTGTTCCGGCAGTCACATGGGGACGGGGTTGTCGAACTCAAACTATCACGGGCCCCGGTCAATGCGTTGTCGCCCGAGTTCCTGATGGATTTCGCCAATGTAATCAAAGAATTCGGAGAGGACCCTTCCGTCCGTGCGATCCTGTTGACCAGCGCGTTCAAGGTGTTCTCGGCAGGCCTCGATCTGAAAGCCGCGAAGGATTTCGATCTGGCAGGTCAGCGGGCTGCTGTGGATGGGCTGAACGAGGCGTTCCTCGCGCTTTACGCCTGTCCCAAGCCGGTGGTTGCGGCTGTTAATGGTGCGGCGATTGCCGGTGGCTTGTTCTTTGTCCTTTGCAGTGATGTACGTGTAGCCCTGGTTAAATCCAAGTTTGGTCTTGCAGAAGTGCAGGCCGGAGTGGATTTTCCCGTGGCGCCGCTGGAGATCGCCCGGGCAACCCTCAGCCCCAATATTCAGCGGCGTTTGATGCTGACCGGGCAGACCATTGGGCCAATCGCAGCCCGCAACTTCGATATCGTTGATATCATTGCCGATGATGCCGAAGATCTGCTCGGATACGCGCTGAAGGAAGCACGGACACTGGCGGACTTGCCCGCCGGAACCTACGGCGCGATCAAGCAGCAGCTCCGAGGCGAGACGATCGCCAGGATCAAGGCGGCGATGGCAGCGGAATCGGATGATACCCCCTGGTTTACCAGTGAAACTGTGCCAGCGATGACCAGGCTCATCGGCTGAACCTTACCGATATCTGACGACAGGAGCCCCCATGGATGCCGCGCGGCTAGAAAACATCAGAAGATGGCAGCATCGCTATGTCGATCACCGCAAATATGCCGGCAGTTCGCTGCTGATCAACCGCGGCGGCGAAGAATGCTATTTCTACGCGGTTGGTCATCGCAATATCGCCGAAGATCTGCCATTCACCCGCGATACGGTGACACGGATCTATTCCATGACGAAACCGGTCACCTCGCTTGCATTGCTGCTGCTGCTGGAACGCGGCCTGTTACATCTGGATGCGCCGGTGTCGGAATTTCTTCCTGAATTCATTGATATGCACTGTCTTATTGAGGGCGCGACCGATATTGACCAGACACAGCCCTGCCGCGCGCCCACGCTGCATGAGCTGCTGACCCATACCAGCGGATTGAGCTACCCGTTCAATCCGGGCCTGCTGGCAGAAGAAATGTCGAAAACAGATCTGATGTTCAAACCGGATCAGGGGCTTCTTGCGACGAAGGTCACGGAACTGGCCTCGCTTCCGCTTGCTTTTGAACCCGGAAAACGCTGGGAATACTCGGTTGGCATTGACGTGATTGGCCGGGTGATTGAGGTTGTAACCGGTGACAGCCTTGCGGCGTTCCTCAAGCGTGAGATATTTGACCCGCTTGGCATGGATCAGACCGCATTTCACACCTTAGCGGAAACCGGTAACCATCTGGCTTCATTATATTCTCCGCTGAGTGGCGACGCCATGGATTTGAATGGTGCAGAGCAGGGAGACGAAAGCCTGCGGCTGATTGATTGCTACGTCGATACGCCGTTTGGCCGGACCGAGATGCACTCGGGCGGCGGCGGCCTGCTCAGTACGATTGACGACTATATGCGCTTTGTTGAGTTGATCCGGTTGCGTGGGCAGTTGGGGAAACACCATCTGATCAGTCCACAAATCATTGATTTCATGTGCCAAAACCACCTTCCAGGCGATATTGCGTCGATGGGACCGCAGAGCTTTGCGGAACAGCCGATGGAGGGGATGGGCTTTGGTCTCGGCGGCGCTGTTGTGCTTGATCCGGCGCGGGCGCGATGTCCAGGATCGGTGGGCGATTTCAGCTGGGGCGGTATGGCGTCGACGTTCTTCTGGGTTGACCCGCTGCTGGATCTGAGTGTCGTGTTTTTTACACAGCTGGCACCATCCAGCTCCTATCCGGCACGCGCTGAGCTAAAGGCGCTGGTTCACGGAGCGATAACGGGCTAATCCTGCCTGTCGGCCACGCCATGAGGGCAGGGTGACGCACAGCCGATGACCCGCGCAAAGATCAACAGGACGTAACAAATGCCTGACGCAGCTGAAATTTTGCTCAATCTCCTCGATCTTGAGGAACTGGACCGCAACCTCTATCGCGGAATTGGATCCGGTGGTGAGACGCCGACCCGGATTTACGGTGGTCAGGTTATCGCTCAGGCTCTGATGGCCGCTTATGCGACAGTGCCGGATCGTCTGTGCCATTCGCTGCACGCATATTTCATCCGTCCGGGAGATCCGTCAAAGCCGGTGATTTACGCGGTGGATCCGGCGCGGGATGGCGGCAGCTTTACCACCCGGCGGGTCACCGCCTTGCAGAATGGCAAGCAGATCCTGAATCTCGCGGCGTCCTTTCACATTGATGAACCGGGCTGGGAACATCAGCATGAGATCCCGGAGGTAAAGGCCCCCGATGCGCTGGTATCTCGTGACGTGTTGCTACGTGAGCTAGCCGAAACGCTGGATGGCCGACTGCGCGTAGAATTTTCCCGAGAACGCCCGTTCGAAATCCGCGATGTTGAGCCGCGCGATCCAATCAATCCCGGTAAATGCAGTGATATCAACCATATGTGGGTCAGGATGAAAGCCGCCAAGGACGCCAGCCCGCAGCTGCAACATGTGCTGATGGCCTATGTCTCTGACTATGGTTTGCTGGGCTCGGCGCTGCGTCCGCATGGTCTGAGTTTTGTAAAGGGACAGGCGATGACGGCCAGTCTCGATCACGCGATGTGGTTCCATGGACCGGTGAAATTCGACGACTGGCATCTCTATACGATGGATTCGCCCTTTGCCGGAGGCGGCCGCGGCTTCAATCGCGGATCTATCTTCACGCAGGATGGCCGTTTGGTGGCGAGCGTCGCTCAGGAAGGTCTGATGCGGCCCATCGCCAAATCCTGATGCAGCCATTATTCTGAGTTCGGGGCGTCGAACTTGTCGCGCAACCGCTGCATACCGGTGATCCAGCGTCCAGTATCGGCGGCCTTGGCCTGGATGTAGCTTGCCACCCTTGGGTGTGGAAGCACGAGAAATGTTTCGTTCTCAATGGCTTCTACGCAGATCTTTGCGACGTCCTCGGCGGTGATCATACCGTCTACAGCCGCAGCGCTATGTTCCAATCCTTCGGTCATGGCAGTTTTCACCGCTTGCGGACAAACGACGGAAACACCGATCCCTTGGTCGCCATGGGTGATCGCCAGCCATTCTGAAAACCCCACGGCGGCATGTTTGGTAACCCCGTAGCTGGCGGCGCCGATCTGGTTCAGCAAGCCGGCCGCCGAGGCGACATTCAGGAAATAACCGCCGCCACGTTCGAGCATACGTGGCACGAGATGGCGGGCGGCGGAAACATGCGCCATTACGTTTACATCCCAGCTGCGCTGCCAATCCGCAAGGGAGGTCTCGAGGCCGCCGATCCTGAGAATTCCGGCGTTCGAACAGAAAACATCAATCGGGCCGATATCACGCTCGATCGCCTCGATCATCTGCGCCATGGCCTGGTCTGATCCGACATCCACGGCAAAGGCGCTGCCACCAACATCATCGGCAGTATGCTGGGCACTGACGCCATCAATATCGGCACAGATGATGTGCCGTGGGCCGTGCTTGGCGATCGTCAGCGCCAAAGCCCGCCCGATACCTGTAGCGGCGCCTGTGATAACAATCGTTTTGCATTGCAAATCCATTTGGGCCTCAGCTGTCGTTGGAACATATGCTGTGCAACTGTTCGATGTTGCGGCCAAGCCTGCAACAGTGACGCTGCATCATATAAATTATACATAATACTGATTACAGGCAATACGTGTCGGTCCTACCACCCGTCGTACACCACGGGTATTCTGATTTTACCGCTTGTTCATGGAAGTTGATCCATCTGGCAGATTTGCGCCTGCCAATATGCAGAACTTCATGGACGCTTTGTAGGATTGGCCTGGCCATCGAAGGTTACGCTGGCCCGGGTTTGCATGTCAGCAATGGGATTAACCCGCCGCCAGACGGATTTTGCCCTGATCTGGCATTGGTGTTTTGCAGCGGCGCAGGTCGATGACGGTTAGTACCCATTGCAACACCCCTGTGCAAAAATCTCGGTGCCCGCACCCGCCTGGTCGCTCTTGACTGCACCGCTTCATGAACGCGTTAACCCACTCGCGCGCGGAGCCGTGTGTTTTGCAACGAAAGACCGGATTTGTCACGTCTTTCCCTTTAACCTTTCGGCGTGCGACAGAGGGATGCTCGTCCAGCAAAGAGCGGTCAGAATCTTTGCGCGGATAAAGCGATGTCCATGATTTGCGTTTTTGCAAATCGGCCTTGCAGAAATATCAGTGTCTGGGCGTTGATTAACGCGTGCCTCCAGTCATCTCTGATTTACGATGTTAACGAAAAAGCGCACCGTTGTCAGACAACGATGCGCTTTTTAAACGTTTTGTTATGCGATCTGTTTAGAAAAACGCCTGCAGACCGGTTTGGGCGCGGCCCAGGATCAGGGCATGGACGTCATGTGTGCCCTCATAGGTATTCACCGTTTCGAGGTTCACCATATGTCGGATGACGCCGAACTCGAGGCTGATGCCATTGCCACCGTGCATGTCGCGGGCGTTGCGGGCGATCTCAAGCGCCTTGCCGCAGTTGTTGCGCTTGACGATGGAAATCATCTCTGGCGCTGCATTGGCTTCGTCCATCAGGCGGCCAACCCGCAATGAGGCCTGGAGCCCAAGGGTGATTTCGGTCTGCATATTGGCGAGTTTCAGCTGGAACAACTGGGTGTTGGCCAGCGGGCGGCCAAACTGCTTGCGATCCAGACCGTATTGACGGGCGGCGTGCCAGCAGGCCTCTGCCGCACCCATCGCCCCCCAGCTGATGCCGTAGCGCGCGCGGTTCAGACAACCGAACGGACCTTTCAGCCCCTCGACATGCGGCAGCAGCGCGTCGTCGCCGACCTCGACGCCATCCATGACGATTTCGCCGGTGATCGACGCGCGCAGCGACGCCTTGTTGGCGATCTTGGGAGCTGAAAGCCCCTTCATACCCTTTTCCAGAACAAATCCGCGGATCTTGCCGCCGTGGGCCTCGGACTTGGCCCAGACCACAAAGACATCGGCGATGGGCGCGTTGGAAATCCACATCTTGGACCCGGTCAAACGATACCCGCCATCGGTTTTCTCGGCCCGGGTTTTCATGCCGGCGGGATCCGAGCCCGCATCGGGTTCGGTCAGGCCAAAGCAACCGATCCACTCACCGGAGGAGAGTTTGGGCAGGTATTTCTGGCGCTGTTCTTCGCTGCCATATGCGTAAATGGGATACATCACCAGCGAGCTTTGCACCGACATCATCGAGCGGTAACCGCTGTCAACGCGCTCGACCTCGCGTGCAACCAGACCGTAGGAGACATAGCCTGCACCAAGGCCGCCGTATTGTTCCGGAATGGTGGTGCCGAGCAGACCCATCTCGCCCATCTCGCGGAAGATCTCGGGATCGGTTTCCTCGTTTTCATAGGCACTTAGAACCCGAGGTTGAAGTTTTTCCTGAGCATACGACCGCGCGGAAGCTGCGATCATGCGTTCATCTTCGCCCAGCTGATCATCCAGACGCAGCGGGTCTTCCCAGTTGAACTGGCCGAGATCCGGGGCATCTTTGGCGCGCAATGCGGGTTTTTCGGTCATTTGTCATCACCTTCCTGATCCAAAACTTGCCGCCGACCTTAACCTTGCGGTAAGAGGAATGACAGCGACAGAACCACAAGCAAACATTACAAAAGCTCATACATGGCCACGCCGAGACGCTTTCTCCCCTCAATTGCCGCGCTGCGCGCGCTGGAAGCGCTGGACCGTCTGGGCAGCGCCTCTGCCGCGGCGGATGAATTGGCTCTGACGCAAGGCGCTGTCAGCCGCCAACTGCAGGCGCTGGAACGACAATTGGGCGTGGATCTGGTGCGGCGGGACCAGAAGCGGCTCATGCTCTCGGCAGAAGCGCAGACTTACGCCGCCGAAATACGTCAGGCGCTCAATCAAATCGCGCAATCGACGTTGCGGGTTCAGGCCGCGCCGTTGGCCGGCACGCTCAACCTGGCCATTCTGCCGGCCTTTGGGATGCGCTGGCTGATGCCGCGCCTGCCGGAATTCGCGCGGCTGCACCCGGATGTGACCATCAATATGTCGACCCGGCTTGAACCGTTTAATTTCGTCAGCGAAGGCTTTGATGCGGCGATACATTTTGGCACTGCTGACTGGCCCGGAACTGACGCGCTGCTGCTGAAGCACGAACAGATGTTGCCAGTCTGCGCGCCGGAGCTTCTGAACGGTCGGCAGATCGAGACCGCGGGAGATATCACCGCCCTGCCCCTGCTGCATATCCAGACCCGTCCAAAGGCCTGGCAGCAATGGTTTGAGACCCATGATATCGCGTTGAAGGATGGATTATCCGGTACCATGTATGACCAATTCGCAACCATTACCCAGGCTGCACTGCATGGGCTTGGGGTGGCTTTGATGCCGGATTATCTGGTGGAGCAGGATCTCGCAACGGGCCGTCTGGTGGCGCTCTACCCGACAGCAACCGAGAGCAAGGGCGCCTATTATCTGGTCTGGCCAGAGGCCCGGTCAAAGGATCCCGCCCTGATCAAGTTCCGCAACTGGCTGGCTGGTCAGGCGCAGCCGGAAGACCCGTTGCCGCGATAGATCGGCTGATCAATCCAGCGAAGCGCGGCCCCGAGCAATCCCGTAAGCCGCATATTTTTCAAGTAGTTATATTGCTACCCTAACGCGTAGCCCGCGCCACGGACCGTCCGCACCGGGTCAGATCCGCCGTGTTGGGTCAGCGCCTTGCGCAGCCGGCCGATATGGACATCGACGGTGCGTGTATCGACATAGATATCGCGCCCCCAGACCCGGTCCAAGAGCTGCTCGCGGCTCCAGACCCGGCCCGGTTTCTCCATGAAGGTTGAGAGCAGGCGAAACTCGGTCGGGCCAAGTTTGAGCGGCGCCTCGGCCCGGCTGACCTTATGAGTCTCGGCGTCCAGCACGATATCGTCAAATTCCAGCCGCACCCCGACGGTCGAGGGGCGCACCCGCCGCAACTGCGTGCGCACGCGGGCCATCAGTTCGATCACCGAATAGGGCTTCACCACGTAATCATCGGCGCCGGTTTCCAGCCCGCGCACCTTGTCGACCTCTTCCGAACGGGCCGACAGCATGATGATCGGAATGTTCCGGGTTTCGGGGCGCGACTTCAGCCGACGGCAGACTTCGATGCCGCTGAGATTGGGCATCATCCAATCGAGCACGATGATATCGGGCATGTCCTCTTCGACAACCAGCAGCGCCTCTTCGCCATGTTCGGCGCGCAGCACACGAAACCCGTCGGCCTCAAGATTATAGGAAAGAACCTCGCGTTGGGCCAATTCGTCCTCGACCACCAGAACGGTGGGTTGGTCGGCAGCCATGGTCAGACCTCCTGCGGCACAGAGGATGTTGTGTCGGCTTTCTGCCGGTCATCCTCAGGCTTGTCGCCGGTCACCAGATAGACCACCTGTTCGGCAATCGAGGTGACATGATCGCCCATGCGCTCGACGTTCTTGGCGATAAAATGCAGGTGCATACAGGGGGTGATGTTGCGCGGGTCTTCCATCATGAAGGTGAGGAATTCGCGGAACAGCGCGTTGTACATCTGATCGACGTCTTTGTCGCGGGCGATCACGTCCTGCGCCAGTTCCACGTCGCGCTGGATGTAAGAATCCAGCGCGTCCTTCAGCATCAGCTCGACCTCGCGCGCCATACGGCGCATGGCGGCGGCGCTCTCAGAGACGCTGGGCCCCTGCGCCAGAACGGCGGTGCGTTTGGCAATGTTCTTGGCATAATCGCCGATACGTTCGAGATTGCCGGAGATTTTCATCACCGACAGCACCAGCCGCAGATCGACCGCAGCAGGCGCGCGGATGGCGATGACGCGGGCGGCTTCTTCGTTGATCAGCTCTTCCAGCCCGTCGATGGCCTTGTCGCCGTTGCGCACCTGCTGGGCGAGCTCTTCGTCGCGGGTTTCAAGTGCACGAGCGGCGTCCATGATGGCGGCCTCGACAAGGCCCCCCATTTTCATGATCTGCGCCTGAATGGCTTCCAGATCCCGGTCGAAGGCGGATGCGATATGTTGCTCTGGCATGTCTTTGGTCCTCACGATCAGCCGATGCGGCCGGTGATATAGCTTTCGGTGCGGGGATCTTCGGGATTGGTAAAGATCTGGCCGGTCGCGCCAAACTCCACCAGGTTGCCGAG
This sequence comes from Phaeobacter sp. JH20_08, assembly GCF_048056635.1. Taxonomy (NCBI): domain Bacteria; kingdom Pseudomonadati; phylum Pseudomonadota; class Alphaproteobacteria; order Rhodobacterales; family Roseobacteraceae; genus Phaeobacter; species Phaeobacter sp. JH20_08. Next base: position 351,687 of record NZ_JAYMVV010000018.1, read on the forward strand.
GTGGAAGAAGGCGGTTTTCTGGCTGACGCGCGCGGCCTGCTGCATCGAGTGGGTGACGATCACCACCGAATAGCTGTTGCGCAGCTCGTCGATCAGCTCTTCGATCTGGGCGGTTGCAATCGGGTCCAGCGCCGAACATGGCTCATCCATCAAGAGCACTTCCGGCTCCGTCGCGACGGCGCGCGCAATGCACAGGCGCTGCTGCTGGCCACCGGACAGACCGGTGCCGGGCGCATCCAGGCGATCCTTCACCTCATCCCAGATGGCGCCACGGCGCAGGGATTTCTCGACGATCTCGTCCAGCTCGGCCTTATTGGCGGCCAGGCCGTGAATGCGCGGGCCATAGGCAACATTGTCGTAGATCGACTTGGGGAACGGGTTCGGCTTCTGGAACACCATGCCAACCTTGGCGCGCAGCTGCACAGGGTCGACGCGATTGTCGTAGATATCCTCTCCGTCGATCGAGATATCACCGGTCACGCGGCAGATGTCGATGGTGTCGTTCATCCGGTTCAGGCAGCGCAGGAACGTGGATTTGCCGCAGCCCGACGGACCGATAAAGGCGGTGACGGTGTTGTCTTCGATCTCGACGTTCACGTCCTTGATCGCGTGGGCCTCGCCGTAATAGACATTCACATTCTTGGCGGCGATCTTGGTTTTTTCTGTGTGCACGTCTTTGTCCAATGCAGTCATCTGGTTCATTTCGGCTGCCCCTCTTACCAGCGGCGTTCAAAGCGGCGGCGCAGGATCACGGCCACTGTGTTCATGGTCACGAGGAAGATCAACAGGATGATGATACCGCCCCAGGCGCGTTCGTAAAATGCCGGATCGGCACGTTTTGCCCATTCGTAGATCTGCGCGGGCATGGCGGAATTTGGCGCCAGCAGGCCGTCGGCAATGGTTTCTGGCGCGTTGGAGGCGATGAAGCCCACCATGCCGATCAGCAGCAGCGGTGCGGTCTCGCCAAGGGCCTGCGCCAGCCCGATGATGGTGCCGGTGAGGATCCCCGGTGCCGCCAGCGGCAGCACATGGTGGAACACCGCCTGCATCCGCGAGGCCCCCACTCCCAGCGCCGCGTCGCGGATCGACGGCGGAACAGCCTTCAATGCGGCGCGGGTTGAGATGATCACCGTCGGCAGGGTCATCAGCGTCAGCACCAGACCGCCGACCAGCGGTGCCGACATCGGCAGGTGCATGTAGTTGATGAACACCGCAAGGCCGAGGATACCGAACACGATGGACGGCACCGCCGCGAGGTTCGAGATATTCACCTCGATCACGTCGGTGAGCCAGTTCTTCGGTGCAAATTCTTCAAGATAGATCGACGCGGCGACGCCAATCGGCAGCGCCAGCGCGAGCACCACCAGCATCATGAACAGCGACCCCATCATCGCAACCCCCATGCCCGCGGCTTCGGGGCGCGCGTCAGACGCATCCGCACCGGTGATGAAATCCAGGTTAAAGGTCTTGGCCACGATCCCCGCCGCAACCAAGGCATCGACCAGATCCAGCTGTTCGGAGGAAATACTCTTGTCATTGGCGATGCTGTCACGGCTGACCCGGCCCTTGAGGTAGCCGTCGACACGGCTGGAGGCGAGGAAGCGGAACACAACCGTTTCGCCAATCTGGTCGGGGTTGGCCAGCACAAAGCTGCGCAGCTGCGCGGCGGCGTCCTTGGACAGGAGGCCCGCCAGTTCCTTGGGCTTGAGACCGGTTTGGATGCCAAGCTCGGCCACCTTGGTTTCCATCGCGTTCTTGATCAGCGGCGCGTAGCCAAAGGTGGTCACCTTCTTGATGGCCTCCAGATCACGGGTGCCGGATTTGTCGAGCTTGCTTTCCAGCAGCTCCACCTCAAGCGTGATGAAAGTCTGTTGAAAGGCACCGGTGCCCCGGCTGACGATGGTGAACACCAGCACAGCGAGCATCAGCAGGCCAACCGCGATTGCGGCCATGCCATAGCCGCGAAAGCGGCGCTCGGCGGCGTTGCGCTTGCGAGTGCGATCCGATTGCTGCAACAGCGAGCCTGCATGGCGCCGTTCGGCACCAGCGTTTGGCCCAGGAGTGTTTCCCGGAGTGTTTTGGCTGATATCGGTCATTAGTCGTACTGCTCCCGGTATTTGCGCACGATATAGAGCGCCAGGACATTCAGGCCGAGGGTCAGCACGAACAGCGTGAGCCCCAGGGCAAAGGCAACCAGCGTTTCGGGGCTGGCAAAATCCGTATCACCCGTCAGCTGGCTGACAATACGGGTGGTGATCGTGGTCATTGATTCCAGCGGGTTGAGCGAGAACTTGGCAATCGCCCCTGCCCCCATCACGACGATCATCGTCTCGCCAATGGCGCGTGAGGCCGCCAGCAGCACCGCGCCGACGATGCCCGGCAGCGCCGCCGGCAGGACCACCTGGCGGATGGTTTCCGATTTGGTGGCGCCAAGCCCGAGCGAGCCATCACGCATCGCCTGCGGCACTGCGTTGATAATGTCGTCAGAGAGCGAGGAGACAAAGGGGATCAGCATGATGCCCATCACCAGTCCGGCGGTCAGCACCGAGGTCGCACCACTCATCCATTCGACGCCCAGCAGACCATCCTCACCTTGGCCAAAGACTTTGACCAGCAGCGGACCAACCGTCAGCAGCGCAAACAGGCCGTAAACGATGGTCGGAATACCTGCGAGGATTTCCAGCAGCGGTTTGGCAAATGCGCGCGTGGTGCTGCCGGCGTATTCTGAGAGGTAGATGGCGGCAAACAGGCCCACAGGCACCGCGACAGCAAGGGCGATTGCAGAGATATAAAGCGTGCCCCACAGCAGCGGCAGGATCGACAGATCGCTGTCGCCGCGGAAATTCGGCGCCCATGTGGTGCCAAAGAAGAAATCTGACCAGGCGTGAAGGCCAAAGAAGTTGATGCTCTCAAACAGCATCGAGAAAACGATACCGACCGTGGTCAGGATCGCGAGGCTGGCCGCCAGAACCAGCAGTGCCATGATCCCCTGTTCCACCACATTGCGGGCGCGGAAATCCTTATGCGTGCGGCCATAGGCCCAGGCAAAGCCGACAATCGCCAGAAGACCGACGATCACCGACATGATGATCTGGCCTTTGTTTGACTGGCTGCGATAGCTCTGGGCCGCGCTCAGAACCTCCGGGCGGACTTCAGACCCGAGGGCGACGCCGATGTCGCCGAGGCGGGCACGAATATCCGTTTCACCGCTGTCGAGGCTGCGCGCCTCATCCGGCGAGAGCAGCCCCTGCGCCACCGCCTGATCCAGCCCGTCGGCAAGACGGCGCACGTCGCTCATCACCAGACCCAGAGTGGAGTTCTCCGGCACCATCTCGGCGGGGATCATCGCCGAGACGCGATTTTCGATCACCATGGGCTGCGCCAATGTCCAGATCGCCAACACGGCAAGGGCAGGCACCAGCGCGCTGAAGGCCACGTTGTGACCATAGTAGGCCGGCAGGGAATGCAACGCCTTGGCGTCGCCCCCGGCCGAAGCAAGCGCACGCTTGCGCCCAAGCACAAAGCCCAGCCCTGAAAGGGCGATCAGGGCAATAACGAGCCAGACTGTCGGCATCAGCTACTCCGTTTGAGTGGGGCGGAAACTCCGCTCCTGCGGCGCCGGACGCGCCGACATGCAGGGGTATTTCATTTGGTGGTCGTGAAATGGGCCGGGGCAACCCTAGATGCCCCGGCCCGTTGTCTCATTCTGGCCGAGCGATCAGGAATTGCCGCCCATGACCTCTTCTTCGGAAACCACGGCTTGTGTCTTGCTCAGCTCGGGGTCGGCAACCAGACCGTATTCCGCCAGCGGGCCATCGGGACCGGCAACTTCATCGGCGACGAAGAATTCAGCATATTCCTTCAGGCCGGGGATCACGCCGATATGGGCTTTCTTCACGTAGAAGAACAGCGGACGCGATACCGGGTATTCCCCTTCGGCAATGCTCTCGGTGGTGGGAACCACGCCGGACATGGTGGCAACCTGCAGCTTGTCGGTGTTGTTCTCGTAGAAGGCCAGGCCAAAGACACCGATACCGTCCTTGTTGGATTCAATCCGCGCCAGGGTCTCGGTGTAGTCGCCGTCGATGTCCACCGACACACCATCGGTGCGCAGCGAGATGCAGGCTTTCTCGGCGGCTTTCTTCTTGGCCTTGTCGCTGTCGCCTTCGGCGTGGGCCAGCAGGTGTTCGAATGCGCCGGTGGCTTCACAGCCCGCCAGGATCACCTTGTCTTCGAAGACTTCACGGGTGCCGTGCTTGGTGCCGGGGATGAAGGCCTGGATGTTCTGTGCCGGGAAGGCGCTGTTGACGTCGGCCCAGGTCTTGTTCGGGTTGGCGACCATTTTGCCATCAACCAGGATTTCGTCGGAGAGCGCCAGGAACCAGTCGGTCGGCGTGTATTCAAAGGCGTTGCCCTTGATGTCATTGGCAAACACGATGCCGTCATAGCCGATCTGAACTTCGATGATGTCGGTCACGCCGTTTTCGGCGCAGGCCTTGATTTCCTTGTCCTTGATGCGGCGCGATGCGTTGGCCACGTCGATGGTGTTTTCACCAACACCTTCGCAGAACCGCTTGAGGCCAGCCGAGGACCCACCGGATTCGACAACCGGTGTCGGGAAGTCGAAGTTCTCGCCGAAGGCTTCGGCCACGATGGAGGCATAGGGCAGAACGGTCGAAGAACCGGCAACCTGAACCTGATCGCGCGCTGCCGCAGCAGTGGCAGAAACAGCCGAAATGGCCAGGGCGGATGCGGTGAGTTTCACAAAGGACATCTGTGTCTCCTTGGGTGTCAATTTTCAGGATCATCCCGTGATGATCTTGCGCCCTCACCTAAGGGCGGCGCGTGAGCCTTTTGTGACAGCTATGTAACAGCTGTATGACAAACCCGGATTTCTGGCGGATTTTTGTGACAAAACGCTCCGGGTGCCCCGGCTTTTGTTAATCGCTGGCGGCTGTTGGCGCGGCTTAGGCCACATCGGCACCCCGGTGGCCGGCTCAGCGCGGCAGGATGACGGTAAAGACGGTGCCAGTGGCGGCGCTGCTTTCAACCCGCAGGCGGCCGCGATGGCGGTTGACGATATGTTTGACAATCGCCAGCCCCAGCCCGGTGCCGCCCTGCTCTCGGGATCGGTGGGTATCCACCCTGTAGAACCGTTCGGTCAGGCGCGGCAGATGCACGGGGTCGATCCCGCTGCCGTTGTCGATTACCTCGACCCTGACAGCAGCGGCGCGGACCGCTGGATCACGATCACGGGTCCGCAACCGCAGCGTGACGTGATCGCCGCCATATTTGATCGCGTTCTCAACCAGATTGGTGAAGACCTGCTGCAACTGGTCTGGATCGCCGGTAACGGCGGTTGGCGTCTCCGGTATGTCGAGCGTCAGCTGCACCTCGGCGGCCTCTGCAACCGGCTCCAGCGATTTCAGGGTCGAGGCCAGATGAGCGCCCAGATCCAGTTGTTCGCGCGGGCGCACCCGCTCCTCGCTTTCGACCCGGTTCAGCGACAGAAGATCACCAACCAGCCGGTTCATCCGATTGGCTTCATCCTGCATGATCTGCAAAAACCGATCCCGTGCCGCAGCATCATCGCGTGCAGGGCCGCGCAGCGTTTCGATAAACCCCATAAGCGCAGTGAGCGGCGTACGCAGTTCATGGCTGACATTGGCGACAAAATCACGCCGCATCTGGCTCGCCTGCTCGCGCTCGGTGATATCCGTGAGGCTGATCAGCGCCGCACCGCCATTCACGGCGCCGATGCCCGGCACATAGCGCAGGGCCACCTCAAACGTGGTGTCCTGTGCGCCATCATTGGACAGGTGACGCGCGGTTTTGGCGCTGCGGTCGTAAAGGCAGCTTTCGATCGCCGTGGCCACATTGGGCTGGCGCAGGATGGTGGCGAAATGGCGCCCGACCAGATTGGCGCCCAGCAGCGTGGTCGCCGCCGCATTTGCGGCGATGAACCTTTCGCTTTGATCGACCAGCACAGCTGGCAAGGGGATGGCCTCCATGAAACCGTTAATCAGATCGTCAGTCATGTGCCCCTCGCGTTTTAGCTGTGCCGGCCGTGTTACAAATCAATTGTAACTATGACATGGCAGCCGCGACCGCTTCGGTGAAGACAGCGCAGAGCGTTGCCGGATCCTCAAGCCCGACCGAGACGCGGAAGAACCCTTCGCTCAGCCCCAGTTTGGCGCGATCCTCCGCGCTGAGGGCGCGGTGCGAGGAAGAGGCCGGATGCGACAGCGTTGTGCCCACATCGCCAAGGGTCGGGGCAAAGTTCAGCCCATCTGCCGCCCGGGTAAAGGCATTGGCGGCAGCGCGCCCGCCCTCAAGCTCGAAGCTGACCATATTGCAGCCCCTGCCCTCCAACAGCGCCATTGCGCGCTCGTGATCGGGATGATCCTTGCGGGTCGGGTAGATCACCCGCTTCACCCCCGGCAGCCCGGCCAGATGGTCCGCCAGCGTCACCGCCGTGGCCTGCGCGCGTTCAAACCGCAGCTCGAACGAGAGCATACCGCGTTCGGCGAGCCAGCAGTCGAACGGGCTGGGCGTCATGCCGGTGGTCACCACATAGACGCTGAGACGGGTGTTGATCTCAGGATCCTTGGCCACGACATAACCGAGCATCACATCGGAATGGCCGGCCAGCAGCTTGGTGATTGAATGGATGACGATATCGGCGCCGTGGTCAAAGGGACGAAAGCCCCGCGGCGTGGTAAAGGTATTGTCCACCACCAAGAGAATATCGCGATCCTTGCAGAGCTGGGCCAGCCCGTCGATATCGGCGACGGCAAGCGTCGGGTTTGACACCGCCTCGACCAGGATCATCTTGGTTTCGGGGCGGATCGCGGCCTCCACTGCGGCCACATCACCGGGATTGGCCAAAGTGGTTTCAATGCCCAGACGCGGCAGATCCTCGGCCATCAGGCGCATCGACCGCCCATAGAGCTGATTGCCGCCAATCACGTGATCGCCGGTTTTCAGCAGGCCCAGCAGAACGGCCGAAACCGCCGCCATGCCGGAGCCGGTCACGACACCGCCGGGCATACCTTCCATCGCATCCAGCCGCTTGGAGACCACATCGGCATTGGGATGGCCTTCGCGGGAGTAGGTATAGCCGTGCACCCGCCCTTCGTACTGGTCATCAAGCGCATCTGGCGTTTCGCTGGCATAGACCACCGACGGGCTGAGCGGTGTCACAACCGGATGGCTCGCGCTGAAGGGCAAGGGATCTGGCCGCATCAGCGACCCTTTGGAATTTCTCACGTGTCAGACCTCTGTCAGTTCGTTGCGAAAACGACGCATGTTTTCCTGGTAGTGCTCAGCGCTCTGGCGCAGCGACTGCACCAGAGCCTCGTCAACATCCCGGACAATCTTGCCGGGTGCGCCCATGACCAGAGAGTTATCTGGGATTTCTTTATTCTCTGTGATCAGGGCGCCCGCACCGATCAGGCAGTTCTTGCCGATTCTGGCACCGTTCAGAATGGTCGCACCCATTCCGATCAGGGAGTTGTCGCCAATGGTGCAGCCATGCAGCATCACCTTGTGGCCGATGGTGCAGTTTTCACCAATGGTCAGCGGGTAGCCTGCGTCAATGTGCATGACGCAGTTTTCCTGCACGTTGGAGCCGCGACCGATACGGATCTCTTCGTGATCGGCCCGGATGGTGGTGCCAAACCAGACCGAGGCCCCCTCCTCCAGCACCACAAGGCCAATCAGGTTGGCGTCGGGCGCGACCCAGGTGTCGGCGTGGATGTTCGGGGTCTTGTCGCCCAGGGCATAGATGGTCATGACAGCTCCTCAAATTCGCTTTGCAGGCCGCGCACATGGTCCATCAGATGCGGCTGCTGGATCCGGCGCAGGCGGGTGGCGGTGATAATTGTCTTCAGCTGTGTCTCGGTCGCGTCGAGGTCATCGTTGATCAGCACGTGGTCATAGCTGCCCCAGTGGCTGATCTCGTCCCAGCTTTTCTCCATCCGGCGGGTGATCGTAGCGGCATCGTCCTGCGCCCGGCTTTCCAGACGTCGGCGCAACTCCAAGATCGAGGGGGGCAGCAGGAAGATCGACAGCGTGTGCTGGCCCAGATCCGAGTTGCGGATCTGCTGGGCGCCCTGCCAGTCGATATCAAAAAGCACGTCGCGCCCGCTATCAATCGCCGCCTTTACCGGCCCCTTGGGCGAGCCGTAGAAATTGCCGAACACATGAGCGTGTTCCAGCATGTCGCCTTCGCTCACCGCAGTTTTAAAGGCATCGGTGGTGATAAAATGATAGTCCTGCCCATCCACCTCGCCCGGGCGCGGGTTGCGCGTGGTGGCGGAGACGGAGAATTCGATGCTGGGATCCCAGGACCGCAGTCGTTTTGCCAATGTGGATTTCCCGGCCCCCGAGGGCGAAGAAAGGATGATCAACAGGCCGCGCCGATCTGCCATGGCGTGCTCTCCTTATGTCTTATGACGTTGTTGTTATTCTGTGTCGTTATTCGATGTTCTGGACCTGCTCGCGCATCTGGTCGATCACCGCCTTCAGCTCAAGCCCGACCGCCGTCAGATCGCTGTTCTGCGCTTTTGCGCAGAGTGTGTTGGCCTCGCGGTTGAATTCCTGCATCAGGAAATCCAGTTTGCGCCCGACCGCCCCGCCCTTGGCCAGAAGGTCACGCGCTGCCGCAACATGGGCGGTGAGCCGGTCCAATTCTTCGGTGACGTCGGATTTTACCGCCAGAAGCGCCAGTTCCTGCGCCAGACGGGTTTCATCGACGCCGTCGCTGTTGTCCAGAACCCGCGCAAGATTGGTCCGCAGGTTTGCGGCAACCTCATCCTTGCGCGCCTCGGCGCGGCGTGCGGCCTCATCGCGCAGCGTGCTGATCTGGTCCAGTTGGTCCATTAGCACGGTCTTCAGCGCGGCGCCCTCGCTGGCGCGCATGTTAACAAAGTCGGACAGGATTGCGGCGAAATCTGCGCTCAGTGCCGCCACGATCGGGGCGGGATCATCGGCACTGCTGGCCTGCTCCAACACGCCGCGCTGCGCCAGAAGATCGGCCGCCGTGGTCTGTGCCAGCACGATGCCCGCCGCATCGGCCTGACGCTCCACCTCGGCAATCGCCTGCAATAGCGATGCCAGCGCCGGCTGGTTGATCTCAAGCGCGCTTGCGGCGGCTTCGCTGCGGCTGATGCGCAGGGTCATGGAGACGTTGCCGCGCGACAGCGCCTTGCTCAATTGGCCACGCAGGTTGGTCTCAAGCCCCTCCAGCCAGTCCGGAATGCGCAGCCGCAGATCCAGCCCCTTGGCGTTGACCGAGCGCAATTCGCACGACCAGCTATGGGCGCCGATGCTGCCCTGTCCCGCTGCAAAGCTCGTCATTGAATGGATGGTCATGTCCTGCTGCCCTCCGAGGCGCCCAAGGCGCAGTTTTGCGTGGTCAAAGGTTTACAAACGGGCAGCCGACAAGTCCATAAGCGCGCGGTCCTATCCTAAAGTGTTAACCATTGATTAAAGAAGTAGTCCAAAATTGAATAAGATTGTGGCATGTTAACTTCAGGATAACCAATTCGGCATTAATCGTTAGGCAACCAACTTTAGCTTGGCGCATGACCCAGCCGGATCCAGCGAGGATGACAGCGATGTTTTTTGGCGGCCGCAAAGATAACGATCAGACCGATGGTCAAACTAAGGTTGTGGCAATGGACCGGTTCCGTGCTGCGGGATCGCTGTCGCCCATGCGTCAGGCGGAGGCCTATTGGACCGCCCTGCGCCGGGGTGATGACATTCCCAGCCGGTCGCAGATTGACCCGCGCGGGCTGGAGAACATCCTGCCCCAGACCTTTATTCTGGAACGGATCGCGCCCGGTATCGCCCGGTTCCGTCTGGCCGGACAGCGGGTGAATGAAATGGCTGGCATGGAAGTGCGCGGCATGCCGATCACCGCTTTCTTCACACCGGAGGCGCGCAAACAGATGAGCGCGGCAATGGAAACCATGTTCGACACGCCCGCCATCATCGAACTGACGCTTCAGACCGAAAACAACCGTCTGCGCGGTGCACGTGAGGCGCGGATGCTGCTGCTGCCGCTGCGCAGCGATCTGGGCGACATCAGCCGTGCGCTGGGTGTTTTCATCTCCGAAGGCAACCCGACCGGTACGTCACAGCGGTTCTCCATCACCGAAACAAAGATCCGTCAGGTCAGCCATAAGGGCGACACCCCCTTTAAGGCCAAGCCACGCGCCGCTGATCCGATCGCACCCCAGCGTAAACCGCAGGACGTCAACACACCCAATCCGGGGTTTGCCGAGACCCAGGCGCGGTTTGAGGCAGAGCCGAGCGTGATGACGGAAGCGCGTTCGCTGATTGAGCGCAGCCGCCAGATGTCGAGCGCGAAGGACGTGGCACCAAAGGCCGAAAAACAGCCCGCCAAGAAGCGCGGCAGCCACCTGCGACTGGTGGTCAGCAAAGACTGAGGCCTGAGACGGCACAGCATATTCCCGAGATACTTTCGCGCTACTGGACATAGCTAGAAAGCAGACGCCCCGCGACAGAAGGTCCGGGGCGTTTCCCTTTTGTCAGATGCGCAAACGACCCTGTCGCCATGTTCAAGGTACTGCGCCCACGGGGCTGGTGGCGCCTTGCGGATCGCTGCCGAAACTCTGGCTAAGGTGCATCAGAAACTTCTCCCAACCCTTTGAATAAAAAGACCCTCACCCGGATGGGTGAGGGTCCATTGCTAGGTGCCATCCTGATGATCAGGGTGGATCTGTGGGTGATCAGCCGGCTTGACGCTCCGCGGTGCGGGCGCGCAGCTGCGAGACTTCTTCCGCAACGAGGAAGGCCAGTTCGAGCGATTGGCTGGCGTTCAGGCGCGGGTCGCAGGCCGTGTGATAACGGTCGCTGAGATCCTCATCGGTGACGGCGCGCACGCCGCCGGTGCATTCGGTGACGTCCTGACCGGTCATCTCGAAATGCACGCCGCCCGGGATGGTGCCCTCTGCGGTGTGGATCGCAAAGAAGTCGCGAACCTCGCGCAGGACGCTCTCAAACGGGCGGGTCTTGTAGCCGGTGGAGGATTTGATGGTGTTGCCGTGCATCGGGTCGCAGACCCAGGTCACCTTGGCGCCCTCTTCCTGAACCGCCTTGATCAGGCGTGGCAGGTGTTCGCCGGCTTTGCCTGCGCCAAAGCGTGCGATCAGGGTCAGACGACCTTCCTCATTCTCCGGGTTCAGCTTGGCCATCAGAACCTTCAGATCCTCGGCCGTTGTGGTCGGACCACATTTCAGACCAATCGGGTTCAGCACGCCGCTGCAGAATTCCACGTGTGCGCCATCCGGTTGACGGGTCCGGTCGCCGATCCACAGCATGTGGCCGGAGCCAGCCAGCCATTTGCCGGAGGTCGAGTCCAGACGGGTCAGCGCCTCTTCATACTCCAGCAGCAAACCTTCGTGGCTGGTGTAGAAGTCAACCGACTGCAAGGTGTGCGCGGTATCATTGTTGATGCCGGCCGCCTTCATGAAGTCGAGCGTATCGGTGATGCGATTCGCCATTTCACGATAGCTTTCGGCCTTCTCGCCCTCGGTAAAGCCCAGCGTCCAGGCGTGGACCTGGTTCACATCGGCATAACCGCCGGTTGAGAACGCCCGGATCAGGTTCAGCGTCGCGGCGGCCTGAGTATAGGCCTGTAGCATCCGCTGCGGGTCCGGCACGCGGGAGGCCTCGGTGAAGGCCAGATCGTTGATGATGTCACCGCGGTAGCTGGGCAGCTCGACGCCATTCACGGTCTCTGTCGGTGCGCTGCGGGGTTTGGCGAACTGGCCCGCCATGCGCCCGACCTTGATCACCGGAACCTTGGCGCCGTATGTTAGCACCATCGCCATCTGCAACATCACCTTGAAGGTATCGCGGATCGCATCGGCGCTGAACTGGTCGAAGCTTTCGGCGCAGTCGCCGCCCTGAAGCAGGAATGCCTCGCCCCGGCCGGCCGCGCCGAGGTGTTGTTTCAGCCGTCGCGCCTCACCGGCAAATACCAGCGGCGGATATTTTGACAGCTGAGCCTCAACAGCCGACAGCGCGTCGGCGTTGGTATATTCTGGCATTTGCACCCGCGGCTTTTGGCGCCAGGTCGATTTTTGCCACTCACTCATAGCTGTGTCTCCGCATAAGAGGTCTCAAAGTTAACGAACGCCATCTATACGAAATCACACTCCGGCTGACCAGTTTAGATTTGCAAAGTCTTGACGACACCGCGAAGCTATGAACACGGTGCCCGAATTTCGCAAAATCCGCCCTTGCGAAGAACAGAAATATTGAATGAGGACGCTGGCCATGCAGACGCAGAGCAAGCCAACACCAAGCCCGACCAAAGGGCCCCAATCCCGGCGTTATGCCTTTGTTTTGCTTGACAGTTTTACGATGCTGTCTTTTGCCTCGGCGCTGGAATGTCTGCGAATTGCCAACCGGATGATTGGCCGCGAGGCCTACACCTGGATGCTCTTGGCCGAAGGCGGCGGCACGGTCAGCTGTTCGGCCGGAACATCCTTTCAGGTGGATGACGACCTGATCGAGCTCCAGCGCGATGACACAATTCTGTTGTGCTCCGGTATTTCGGTGCAGGAAGCCACCACAAAAAAACTGCTGTCGTGGCTGCGTCGCGAAGCGCGCAAGGGGTTGAAGGTCGGCGGGCTGTGCACGGCGTCATATGCGCTGGCGCGCGCGGGCCTGCTGGATGGCAGACGTGCCACGATTCACTGGGAGAATGCCGACAGTTTCAACGAGGAGTTTGACGAGGTCGAGCTGACCAAATCGGTCTTTGTCATCGACGGCAACCGGATGTCGACAGCCGGCGGCACCTCCTCCATCGACCTGATGCTGAAGCTGATTGCCAATGATCACGGCGAGGATATCGCCAATTCGGTGGCCGATCAGCTCATCTATTCATCGATTCGGACCGATCAGGACACGCAGCGCCTGTCGATCCCGACCCGGATCGGGGTGCGCCACCCCAAATTGTCGATGGTGATCCAGATGATGGAAGCCAATATCGAGGAGCCGATCAGCCCCTCGATTCTGGCGCAGAATGTCGGCATGTCGACCCGCCAGCTGGAGCGGCTGTTCCGTCGCTATCTCAACCGATCTCCCAAACGCTATTATATGGAACTGCGGTTGCAGAAGGCGCGCAACCTGTTGATGCAGACCGATATGAGTGTGATCAATGTGGCGCTTGCCTGCGGGTTTGCATCACCTTCGCATTTCTCCAAATGCTACCGGGCGCATTACGACACGACGCCTTATCGCGAACGCGGCAGCAAATCGGCCCCGCCGACGTTGTGACCCGCGCCCCTGTCGGATCAGGCCTATGCCGGATCGGCCCGGGGTCCGGTTCGCGCCGGTTCAGCGCGACAGGCGGTAGAGCGCGCCATTGGTCTCGGACAGGAACCAGATGCTACCGTCCGGGGCCTCGCGCAGGTCCCGGATGCGTCCTGTCTCATCGCCCCTGATCTGCTCAACCTCCGCCAGTGGTTGCCCGGAGAGCCGCGCGATATAGCCGAACTTGAGCGAGCCGACAAAGATATCACCGCGCCAGTCCGGCCACATGCTGCCGGAATACACCAGCAGGTTTGAGGGCGCCATCGAGGGGTCCCAATAGTGGGCCGGCTGCTTCAGGCCCGGCTTTGTGGTCCCTTCGCCGATTTTCAGCCCTGAATAATGCCGGCCGTAGGCGATGACCGGCCAGCCGTAATTTGCGCCTTTCTCGATCAGATTGACCTCATCCCCGCCACGGGCGCCATGCTCAACAGACCAGAGCTGGCCATTGGCGGCAAAGGTCAGTCCCTGGGGGTTGCGATGCCCATAGGACCAGATTTCCGGCTGCGCCCCTTTCTGTTTGGTAAAGGGGTTGTCGCGCGGGACGGATCCGTCGGGGTTCAAACGCAGAATGCTGCCCTGATGTGAGGTGAGGGATTGGGCCGATGGCCGGTCGCCGCGATCACCCAGAGTGACATAGAGAGTTCCGTCAGGCCCTTCTGTCAGCCGCGATCCGAAATGGCGCCCACTGTCGGCGGGTGGCGCGGCGACGAAGATGTCCCGCAGCCCCTCAAGCTGGGTGTTGCGCCGGGCGAGCTGCCCGGTGGCCACCGCTGTGGCAGAGCCTCTTCCAAGCCGTTTCGAATAAGAGAGATATATCCGCCGGGTTCTGTCAAAATTGCGCGGGATCAACACGTCCAGCAGCCCGCCCTGCCCCTGATCGAGCACTTTCGGAGTGCCTTTGACGCGGGTCAGACGGCCCGCCGCCAGGTGCAACAGGTCACCGTCTTTTTCAGTGATCAGCACCGAGCCATCAGGCAGGAAATCAAAAGCCCATGGGATATCCAGCCCGTGGGCCATCCGCTCTATCTTCAACACTCCGTGATCGCTGCTCAGCGTCTGTGCCGAGACCGCGGTGCCAACGGTGGCCAGCAGGGTTAATGCGATAAAGCGCTGTGCCAGGGATGCCAGCATCGGCGGGATCTGTCGCGTCTGGCTGGTCGATCTTTCCGGTTGACAAGCCGACGATTGCCGTCGCCGGGGTCGCATCGCCTGACACGATGGGTTGACTTGGAGCACTCTAATAACAGACCTCCCCATATGCATGACGCCTCCTGCGCAATTCCGTGATCAGACCCTGGGGGGAGCGGTCCAATGGCTCATATTCATGCTATTCGACCGAATTTAGCGCGAATTTTCTATTTGGCCAGCTTTTGCGCCGCCCGGCATGAAATGCGACGCGGATCTGGCGACTTGCGACGAGCGCTGCGGTGCGCTGATCCCCGATGCCCAAGGGGCGAGCGGCCGTTGGGTCATCTACCCCATTGGGAACATTCCATTCTCCGTAACCGGGGCGAAAAAACCTGCGACATGTTGGCGCTAGAGGACTTCCCTTTTTTACCACGCTTGCCTAGGGTCCGATTTGAACAAATATGTTCCAACAAATGGGAGTTCACAAAAATGAAAAAAATGATGATGGCGACAGCCGCCGCTGCCCTGACTGCTGGCACTGCGTTTGCGGGTGGCCACGCCAAGGAAGTGAAGCTGGGTGTGCTTCTCGGCTTTACCGGGCCGATCGAATCCCTCGCCCCGGCCATGGGTTCCGGCGCTGAGCTGGCGATGGAGGAAGTGACCAAATCCGGCAAGCTGCTTGATGCGGCGACTGTCATTCCGGTGCGCGCGGACACCGGCTGTATCGACAATGGTCTGGCGACGGCAAACGGCGAGAAGCTGGTTGCTGACGGTGTCAACGGCATCATCGGCGGTGACTGCTCCGGCGTGACCGGCGCGATCCTGCAGAACGTCGCGATCCCGAACGGCATGGTGATGATCTCGCCGTCGGCCACCTCGCCCGGCCTGTCGACCATGGAAGACAACGACCTGTTCTTCCGCACCTCGCCCTCCGATGCCCGCGAAGGCCAGGTGATGGCCGAAGTGCTGAAAGAGCGCGGCGTCAACTCCATCGCCCTGACCTATACCAACAACGACTACGGCAAAGGTCTGGCCGACGCGATCAAAACCTCCTTTGAGGAAGTCGGCGGTGAAGTCACCATCGTGACCGCGCATGAAGACGGCAAGGGCGACTATTCCGCAGAAGTCGCCGCACTGGCGTCCGCTGGCGGCGATATTCTGGTTGTTGCCGGCTACCTGGATCAGGGCGGCCTGGGCATCATTCAGGCCTCGCTCGACTCCGGTGCCTATGACACCTTCGGTCTGCCCGGTGGCATGATCGGTGACACCCTGCCCAAGAACATCGGCCCGGATCTTGATGGCTCCTTTGGCCAGATTGCCGGTTCCGACAGCGAAGGTGCGGCGATCTATGCTGAGCTGGCCAAAGCCGCAGGTTTCGACGGCACCTCCGCCTATTCCCCGGAGAGCTATGACGCTGCCGCGCTATTCATGCTGGCAATGCAGGCCGCAAACTCCAAGGATCCGGCCGACTATGGCTCCAAGATCCTTGAAGTAGCCAATGCGCCCGGTGAGAAGATCAACCCCGGCGAGCTGGGCAAGGCCCTGGAAATCCTCGCGAATGGCGGCGACATCGACTATGAGGGTGCGACTGGCGTAGAACTGATCGGCCCCGGTGAGAGCGCAGGCTCCTACCGCGAGATCGAAGTCAAGGACGGCGCCAACGCCACCGTGAAATTCCGCTGATCCCGTAAAATCGGATCGAACCAAGTTGATCAGCCCGGGTTTTGCCCGGGCTGTTCCAAATTCAAAAGCCGTCAAAAAGACGGTGGGGGATGAAATGACATGATCGTCGTCGAGGACTTGCACAAGCACTTCGGCGGGTTCCATGCGGTTGATGGCGCGTCGCTGGAAATCGCTAAGGGCTCCATAACCGGTTTGATCGGGCCAAACGGCGCCGGAAAAACCACTCTTTTCAACGTGATTGCAGGCGTGCTTGAACCGACCTCTGGCCGGGTCACCATGGACGGTGAGGACATCACCGGCCTGCCGCCGCATGAGCTGTTCCACAAGGGGCTGCTGCGGACGTTCCAGATCGCGCATGAATTTGCGTCGATGACCTGCCGCGAGAACCTGATGATGGTGCCAAGTGCGCAGTCGGGTGAGACGCTGTGGAACACCTGGTTCGGCCGCAAGCGCATCGCGGATGAGGAACGCGCGCTGCGGGCCAAGGCAGATGAGGTTCTGGAATTCCTGACCATCAGCCATATCGCCGATCTGAAGGCCGGTCAGGTCTCGGGCGGGCAGAAGAAACTTCTTGAGCTGGGCCGCACCATGATGGTGGACGCCAAGATCGTCTTCCTCGATGAGGTGGGCGCAGGTGTGAACCGGACCCTGCTCTATACCATTGCCGATGCCATCAAGCGCCTCAACGAGGAGCGCGGCTATACCTTCGTCGTGATCGAGCACGACATGGAGTTCATCGGGCGCCTCTGCGACCCGGTTATCTGCATGGCCGAGGGCAAGAAACTGGCTGAAGGCACGCTGGATCAGATCAAGGCCAACGAGCAGGTGATCGAAGCCTATCTTGGCACCGGCCTGAAAAACAAAGATAAACTGGAGGCTGGAGCATGAGCGACAATCCCTACCAGAACGATCACGGCAATCGTGATGCCTCGATCACCAATCCGCATGGTGTCGGAACGATGCAGCCTGCCCACAGCAAAAGCGGCCCCACACGCAAGGTGGACGGTGGTCCCTTTCTGATCGGTGACACGATGACCGGCGGCTACGGCAAAGGGCCGGATATCCTGCACGACTGCACCATTGCCGTCGATAAGGGCGAGATCGCCGTTATCGTTGGCCCCAATGGTGCCGGGAAATCCACCGCGATGAAAGCTGTGTTCGGGATGCTCGATGTCCGCGCAGGTGCCGTGCGTCTGGACGGCGAGGATATCACCCTGCTGACCCCCCAGGACCGGGTGATCAAGGGCATGGGGTTTGTGCCCCAGACCAGCAATATCTTCACCTCGATGACGGTTGAGGAAAACCTGGAAATGGGTGCTTTCATCCGCACCGATGATTTCCGCGATACCATGGAGCAGGTCTATGAGCTGTTTCCGATCCTGCGTGAAAAACGTAACCAGCCGGCGGGCGAACTCTCCGGGGGTCAGCGCCAGCAGGTGGCCGTTGGCCGCGCGCTGATGACCAAGCCGAAGGTTCTGATGCTGGACGAGCCGACAGCAGGTGTGTCGCCCATCGTCATGGACGAGCTGTTCGACCGTATCATCGAGGTGGCCCGCACCGGCCTGCCGATCCTGATGGTCGAACAAAACGCCAAACAAGCGCTTGAGATCGCGGACAAAGGTTACGTTCTGGTACAGGGCCGCAATGCCTACACCGGCACCGGCCAAGAGCTGCTCGCCGATCCCGAAGTGCGCAAATCTTTCCTTGGGGGCTAAGAGATGGACTTCCTCAACGCCCTTGTGGCGCTTACAAATTTTGTCGGGGTTCCGGCAATCGCTTACGGCAGTCAACTGGCGCTTGGTGCGCTGGGTGTGACGCTGATTTATTCGGTGCTGCGGTTTTCGAATTTTGCCCATGGCGACACTATGGCCTTTGGCACGATGGTGACCATCATCGTGACCTGGTGGTTGCAGTCGATGGGCATCAGCTTTGGCCCGCTGCCAACTGCGCTGCTGGCGCTGCCGCTTGGCATCGTGAGCTGTATGCTTCTGATGCTGGTCACCGACCGCACCGTTTATCGGTTCTACCGGACACAGAAAGCCAAGCCGGTGATTTTTGTCATGGTGTCGCTGGGCGTTATGTTCATGATGAATGGCCTTGTGCGATTTGTCATCGGGCCGGGCGATCAGCGGTTTGCTGACGGCGAACGCTTTCTGATTTCCGCGCGGGATTTCAAGGCGATGACCGGCCTGAGTGAGGGGCTGGCGATCAAGACCACGCAAGGCATCACCGTGATCACCGCAGTGGTGGTTGTCGCGCTGCTGTTTTGGTTCCTGAACAAGACCCGCACCGGTAAATCCATGCGCGCCTATTCCGACAACGAAGATCTGGCGCTGCTCTCGGGCATCAACCCGGAGCGGGTGGTGATGTATACCTGGCTGATCGTTGCGACCCTCGCGACCATTGCCGGCGTGCTTTATGGTTTGGACAAATCTTTCAAACCCTTCACCTATTTCCAGCTGCTGCTGCCGATCTTTGCCGCCGCTATCGTTGGTGGTCTGGGCAGCCCGGTCGGGGCCATCGCTGGTGGGTTCATCATCGCGTTCTCCGAGGTGACCATCACCTATGCCTGGAAGAAAGTGCTGACCTACGTCGTTCCGGAGTCGTTCGAGCCTGATGGCCTCGTCCAGCTTCTGAGCACGGATTACAAATTCGCCGTGTCCTTTGCGATCCTTGTGGTCGTGCTTCTGTTCAAGCCCACGGGCCTTTTCAAAGGAAAAGTGGTATGAGCGAGACAGTCAAAACCTCCCTGCTGTTTCTGTTTGTTGGCATTCTGATCCTGCTTGAGGGCAGCACGAACTTTCTGTTTTTCTCCGGATCCTGGAACTCGGCTCTGGTGATCCTCAACATGGGGTTGGTCTCTGCGATCATGGCGATTGGCGTCAATCTTCAGTGGGGCTTTGCCGGTTTGTTCAATGTCGGCATCATGGGCTTTGTGGCGCTTGGTGGTCTGGCCGTTGTGCTGGTCTCTACCGCGCCAACACCGGGCGCGTGGAGCCAGGGCGGTGTCGGGATCATCATGGCACTGGCCATGGGGGCGATGACGCTGGTCGCGGCCGTTGCAACCATGCGGATGGTGCCTGCCGGTAAGCTGCGTATTGCGGTGCTGCTGGCGGTGCTGATCCTCGGCTTTGTGGTGTATCGCGCAATCTTCGATCCGGCGGTTGCCGGGGTCGAGGCGATCAACCCGGCGCTGGAGGGCAACCTAGGCGGGCTGGGTCTGCCGGTGCTTCTGGCCTGGCCTGCGGGCGGTCTGCTGGCGGCTGGCGTTGCCTGGCTGATTGGCAAGACGGCCCTCGGTCTGCGGTCTGATTATCTGGCGATTGCGACGCTTGGCATTGCCGAGATCATCATCTCGGTGCTGAAGAACGAGGACTGGCTGTCGCGCGGCGTGAAAAACGTCGTCGGCCTGCCCCGGCCCCTGCCCTATGAGGTCGATCTGCAGAATGATGCGGAGTTTGTCGCCAAGGCGGCGGAGTATGGTCTGGATCCGGTTCTGGCCTCCACGCTCTATGTCAAGCTGGGCTACTCGCTGCTGTTCACCGTCGTGCTGCTGGTGCTGCTGTGGATGGCGCAGATGGCATTGAAGAGCCCCTGGGGCCGGATGATGCGCGCCATTCGCGACAATGAGGTGGCAGCTGAGGCGATGGGCAAGGATGTGACCCGCCGCCATCTGCAAATCTTCATCCTTGGCTCTGCGATCTGTGGCATTGCCGGGGCTATGATGACCACGCTCGACAGCCAGCTGACGCCGGGCACGTATAATCCCTTGCGCTTCACCTTTTTGATCTGGGTGATGGTGATTGTCGGCGGGTCCGGCAATAACTTTGGCGCGGTGCTGGGAGGTCTGCTGATCTGGTTCCTGTGGATCAAGGTTGAGCCGATGGGCATCCTGCTGATCGAGACCCTGACCGCAGGCATGGCCGACACCAATGCGCTGAAGGTTCATCTGCTGGAAAGCGCGTCGCATATGCGTCTGCTGACCATGGGGCTGATCCTGCTGCTGGTGCTGCGTTTCAGCCCCCGTGGCCTGATCCCCGAGCGCTGAGGTCGCAGATCCGCGACCGGTCTGACAATCGGACCTATGGAAACGCGAAACGCCGCCCGTGGATATGCTCCCCGGGCGGCGTTTTGTTTTGCTCTGGCAGGTCGGGCCTGCTCACCGCCCCTTGAACAGACCACCGAGGATGCCGCGCACAAGCCGTCGACCGGTGGTGCCTTTCAATTCCTTGATGACCGCCTCGGACATGGCTGAGGCAAAACTGTCGCGTGGTTTTACCCGCCGCGCGGAGGACCGGCTGATCCGGCTGCCAGAATAGCGCCGCCCGGCGTTATATTCGCGTGCCATCGGTTCGGGTGCCGCCTCGGCGTAATCTTCTGCGGCCTCAGCCTCGGCGGCGGCTTTTGCGGCGCGTTCCGCCAGGATTTCATAGGCGGACCGCCGGTCGGTGGTCTGGTCATATTTCCCGGCCATGTCCGAGCTCTGCAAGATTGCTCTGCGGTCCTCAGCGGTGATCGGGCCGAGTTGAGAACTGGGCGGGCGGATCAGCGTGCGCTCAACAACGCCGGGGACACCTTTTTCCTGCAACATCGAGGTAACCGCCTCACCGACGCCGACCTCGCGGATCGCCTCCTCGGTGGAGAACCGTGGATTCTCACGGTAGGTTTCGGCCGCCATGCGCAGGTTTTTCCGGTCGCGCGCGGTGAACGCTCTCAGTGCGTGCTGGATGCGGTTGCCAAGCTGGCCAAGGATGTCTTCCGGCACGTCAGCCGGGTTCTGGGTGATAAAATAGATCCCGACCCCTTTGGAACGGATCAGACGCGCCACCTGTTCCACCTTGTCTATGAGCGCCTTGGGAGCGTCGTCGAACAGCAGATGCGCCTCGTCGAAGAAAAACACCAGCCGGGGCTTTTCAGGATCGCCAACCTCTGGCAGCTCCTCGAACAGCTCGCTCAGCAGCCAGAGCAGGAATGTTGCGTATAGTCCCGGCGCCGCCATCAGTTTGTCAGCGGCGAGGATATTGACCATGCCACGCCCGTCAGCGGTGCCGCGCATCAGGTCGCTCAGCGCCAGGGCCGGCTCGCCAAAGAGCTGCGCCCCGCCCTGGTTCTCCAGCACCAGCAGCCGCCGCTGGATTGCCCCGATTGAGGCTGTGGAGACATTGCCGTAGCGCAGCGATAGCTGCGCGCGGTTTTCACCCACCCAGACCAGCAGCGCCTGTAGATCCTTCAGGTCCAGCAGCGCCAGACCTTCCTCATCCGCGAGACGGAAGGCGATGTTCAGGATGCCCTCCTGTGCCTCGCTCAGTTCCAACAGCCGCGCCAGCAGCAATGGCCCCATCTCGGCCACGGTCGTCCTGACCGGATGCCCCTGCTCACCGTAGAGATCCCAGAAGGTGACCGGGCAGGCATGGTAGCGGTAGTCGTCAAAGCCGATCTTGGTCGCCCGGCTGGTAAAGGCATCATGTAGCTTATGGTCGGCGCTGCCGGATTTCGCCAGGCCGGACAGATCGCCCTTCACATCCGACAGGATTACCGGCACGCCGGCATTGGAGAAACTCTCTGCGAGGATCTGTAGCGTGACCGTCTTGCCCGTGCCGGTTGCTCCGGCGATCAACCCGTGACGATTGGCATATTTCAACGCCAGCGCCTGTGGATCGGCATAGGCTTCGCCACCGCCGCCGATAAAGAGTTTGTCCTGCATGATCTGCCCCTGACTGTTGTGATCCCACGAAAAATGCGATCGGTCTCAAATGAAAATACAAAATTAACCTTTGAATGCGAGAGTGATAATTGCCCGTCGACCATCATGCGGTTGTGTCGGCGGACATTTCCTCCCTGTCAGACTGGGCCGTGCTTCGGGCACGGCCTTTTTTTGCGCTCGCGGCCGGCCCGTGGCGATCAGCTGCGCCTTGCGGGCAGGTGTTTTGTGCATATTGCGCGCGCTATGGGCGTAGGCGTCAATTATTCCACCAACTGCGACATTTTTTTCTCTTTCCATGTTGACCGATGGCCGACCCTTTCGTAACGTCCTCCCAATAACTAAGTCGGCCAGTCCGACGGGGAGAAAAAATACGAAAAAGGGGGCAGTTCTGCTCCCTTTTTTGTTTTGTTCCAAGCGCTTCCAGTCGTGACGCGCGATCCGGTCAATTCCCCGCCAGTGAAGCGGGCAAACATGGTTATTGGCCTGACACCGGGGTTCGGCCATGCTACATCGAATCCGACACCACAGGATAGATGAGGCAATCATGATCAAGTCCCTGACCCCGATGACCCTGGCCGCGCTGATGGCGCTGCCGCTGCCGCTGATGGCGCAGGAGACCGCCGGGGCGGCCGAGACCGAAGAGAGCCAGCCCGCCGCAGATGCCGCAGCCACGGAGGCACCAAAAGCCGACGAGGTTCTGGATCTTGGCCAGCCCGTACAGGATGGCCCCAAGCTGGGGCAGCGCTATTCCAAAGAAACCCATGGCGATTGGGATCTGGCCTGCGTCAAGACCGAGGAAGAAACCGATCCCTGTTCGCTGTTGCAGATCATGTCCGACGACAGCGGCAATCCGATGGCGGAGTTTTCGCTGTTCCGGATTGATCAGGAAGGCAGCCAGGCTGTCGCCGGTGCGACGGTGATCGTGCCGCTTGAAACCTTGCTGCCGGCCGCGCTGACCATTTCCATCGATGGCGCCCCCGGCAAGCGGTATAATTATTCCTTCTGTAGCCCAATGGGCTGCGTCGCCCAGATCGGGCTGACCGAGACCGATATCGCCGCGTTCAAAAAGGGCAAGATCGCCACGCTGAGCCTGCGGCCCGCACCAGCGCCGGATCAGGTGATCAATATGGAGCTGTCGCTCAGCGGATTTACTGCCGGTTACAATGTCGTGGACGTTGTGAAGCAATAAACATCCGGTGTGGCAAACAGAAAGCCGCTGTCCAGAAAACGATCACCGCCGCACCCTGGATCAGGATGCGGCGGTTTTTTTCGGCTCTGCGGCTGGCGATCGCTCAGATCTTGCGCAGAGCAAGCACCGCGTTCAGCCCGCCAAAGGCAAAGGCATTGCTGAGGGCGACGGTCACATTGGCCTGCCGTGCCTCATTCGGAACCACGTCCAGCGCGCATTCCGGATCAGGTTCCTCATAACCGATGGTTGGCGCCACGATACCGTCACGCAACGCCATGATGCAGGCCAGCAGTTCGACCGCTCCGGTGCCGCCGATCAGATGGCCGTGCATGGATTTGGTCGAGGACATCATCAGATTATCCGCATGGGGCCCAAAGACATCCGCCACGGCCGCGCATTCCGTTTTGTCGTTGGCGGCGGTTCCGGTGCCATGGGCGTTGACGTAGCCGACGTCCTCGGGGTTGACCTTTGCGTCCTGCAGCGCGCCGGCAATGGCGCGCGCGGCGCCCTGTTTGCTGGGCATGACGATATCTGCCGCATCCGAGGACATGGCAAAGCCGATGACCTCGCAGATGATATCGGCGCCGCGGGCGCGGGCGTGATCATAGTTTTCAAAAACGAAGATCCCGGCCCCCTCGCCCTGCACCATGCCGTTGCGGTTGGCACTGAAAGGGCGGCAGGCATCCCGTGACATGACCCGCAGTCCTTCCCAGGCTTTGACCCCGCCAAAGCAGAGCATCGATTCAGATCCACCGGTGACCATCACCGGAGCCATCCCGGAGCGGACCATCTGAAACGCCTGGGCCATGGCATGATTTGAAGAGGCGCAGGCTGTCGAGACGGTAAAGCTCGGCCCCTTCAGATTATGTTCCATCGAGACATGGCTGGCTGCGGCATTGTTCATAAGCTTGGGCACGACAAAGGGGTGGACCCGGTTTTTGCCGTCCTCGTAAACCGAGCGATAATTGTCGTCCCATGTCGAGACCCCGCCGCCGGCCGTCCCAAGCACCACGCCGGATTTCTGAGACAGCTCGCCGTGAAACTCCAGCCCCGACTGCTCAATCGCCTCTTTTGCGGCGGTCAGCGTGAATTGGGTGAAACGATCATAAAGGCTCATCTGTTGCCGGTTGAACCGGCCCTCGGCCTCAAACCCGCGCACCTGTCCGCCGATGCGGATCGACAGGCGGTCAACGTCGCGAAAATCGAGCTCTCCGATGCCACAGCGACCTTCGGCCATTGAGGCCAGCGTATCGGCCACCGTATGGCCAAGGGCGTTGATTGTCCCCATGCCAGTGATGACAACCCGGTTCATCTTGTGCCTCCAACCCCGCTGAACATCGTTATTTTTCGGCGATCAGCTTGTCAATGCCGACGATGATCGCAGCGACATTGGAGATGTCGAAATCACTCTTGTCCGGTTCATTTGCGTTGAAGGGGATGGTGATGTCGAACTCTTCCTCAATGGCAAAGATACTCTCGACAAGGCCAAGGCTATCGATACCGAGGTCTTCCAATGTGCTGTCGAGTGTCACATCCGATGGTTCCAGCACAGCCTGTTCGGCGATGATGGCGATGACCTTGGCCTGCGTGCTCATGAGGGATCCCTGATCAGTGGTATTTTGCGTCATGTAAGTGGTGCGCCGTTATTTGAAAACCGCCTTCTTCAGCGCCTCGATGTCGCGCATCAGACGGCCAAGACGCCGCTGCCCCTTATACATCTCGGTATGTGTCTCCATTTTGACAGCGGGATAGCCCATCACCACACGGCCTGCGGGCACGTTTGACAAGATCTTGGTTCCACCCCCGGCAATCACCCCGTCACCGATAAAGATATTGTCGGCAACCCCGGTCTGACCGCCCAGAACCACGTTGTTGCCAATATCGACTGAGCCTGAAATCCCGGTCTGACCACAAAGCAGACAGTCCCGACCGACGCGGGTGTTATGGCCAATATGAACGAGGTTATCGAGCTTGCTGCCGCTGCCGATCACGGTGTTGCGGATGGTGCCATTATCAATGGTGCAATTGGTGCCGAGTTCGACGTCATCGCCAATCTCGACTGCGCCGAGCGAATGGATCCGCAGCCAGCTCTGCGCCTTGCTATCGCCTTGATCGCCCATGGTTTTGCGCGCGGTTTCCACGCCGGAGACCTCCGGTGTCACATAGGAAAACCCGTCGCCGCCAATCCGTGCGCCGGGCTGGGCGCGAAAGCGATCACCGATGGTGGCACGGGCGCCAATGCTGACAGCTTCGCGCAGCTGCGCCTCGGTGCCGATGGTGACATCCGCCCCGATGTAGCACTGCGGGCCAATCACTGACCCTGCGCCGATCCGCGCACCCGCGGCGATCACCGCCAGAGGGCCGACGGAGACATTCTCGCCCAGTTCTGCGGAGGGGTCGATCACAGCGCTGGGGTGAATTTCATCGCCAAAGCCCTGTCCCTGGTCCAGCAGCCGGGTCACACCGCCCATCGCGAGGCGCGGGCGCGGGGCAAAGATGGCGGCCTTCAGCCCCATCGCCTGCCAGTCGGCGCCCTCCCAGACCAATCCGACGCGGGCGCTGCCTTCGTTCAGGGTTTCGGCGTATTTCGGGGCCATGGCCATGGCCAGATCATCGGGGCCTGCATCCTGCGGTTCAGCGGCGCGCTGCACCACCAGGTCCAGATCTCCTGCGGCCTCTGCCTGAAGAGAGGCGGCGATTTCGCGGACTGTAAACATGTCGGGCCCTTCCGGTCTGTTGCCTTTGGGCCCGAGGATTACCCTTGTACGCCCGGCAACACCACCCCTGCCCGTTCCAACGCGGCCCATACCTTGGCGTCACGACCGTAGATGTCGCGACGGTATTCGGGCTGCCCTTTCGAGGACACAAAGGCGGTCCGATAGATGATATGCACCGGAACCTTCTGATCAAGGACCACCTTGGTCTCCTTGCCGCTGTTCAGAATACGGTGAAAGAAATCCTTTGGGTTTTCAGTCTGGCGAGCCAGCAAAGCGTAAGCGAATTCAAATGGTTGCGCGAGCCGGATGCAGCCATGCGAGAAGGCGCGGACCTCACGCTGGAACAGGCTCTTCTGCGGTGTGTCATGCAGATAGATATTGTATTTGTTCGGGAACATGAACTTCACCAGCCCCAGCGCGTTCTTGCTGCTGGGTGGCTGGCGCATGGCAAAGGGGAAGGTGCGCGCGGTATATTTGGAGAAATCAGCGGTTGCGCGATTCACCTTGCGGCCCCGACTGTCGGTGATTTCGATATGGCTCACCGCGTTTGGGTTGCTGCGCAGTTTGGGCAGATATTCCTTGGTGACGATGGACCGGGGCACGTACCAGCTGGGATTGATCACCATATGCTCCATCTCGTCAGAGAATTCCGGCGAGCGTCGGTCGGCATTGTCCTTGCCGATGACAGAGCGGGTCACAAAGGTTACTTCACCATTGTCGATGATCTTGGCGGTGAAATCGGTCTGATTGACCAGAATATGACGGTTGCCGCGATCCGGGGTCAGCCAGCGTTCGCGCTCCATCGCTACCAGAACGGATTTGAGCCGGTCCGAAACCGGTTTGTTGATTTCCGCGATTGTCCCGCCACCGGCGACCCCATCGGCGGTCAGCCCGTGATCGGATTGGAACGCCTGCACGGCCTGCTCCAGCGCGCCATCATAGCCGCGCGCTGCGCTGCGTGGCAGATACCCCATCGCAATAAGACGATTGCGCAGGGCAATCACCGCGGGGCCATTGTCGCCACGTTCCAGTTTCTGCGCCGCAACCCGTGGGCCCCAGCCGCCGGCCGCCTGCAGCTTTTCCAGTCGCATCTTCTCACGTAGCAGCGCTTGATACTGGGCGCTTTGCGGCGCCAGGCTGCGCAGATAGGCCACAGGAGACTGATCACGGATCCCGATCAGATAGGCGGCGAAATCCGGTTGGTGTTTCTCGCGGACGATACCGTCGTCGATCCGGCGCGGTTCAAGTAGACCTGTTTGCAGGTCGCTGGCATAGCCCACCAGCGCGCGGCTCATTGCGACTTCGGCACGGCCGAGGTCACGGGTGGTCCGAACCTGGCTCAGCAGCTCCATCAGCGCATCTATTTCGGCACTGCGGTCCGGAAGTCCGTGAACCGGGGCCTCCTGCAGGGCGCGAAACAGCGCTGCGCGCCGGATGCGCGCGGCATCATCGCTGCCGGTCCAGATCGCAGCATAGCCCGTTTCGCGGTAAAACGCGGCAACCGGGTCGCTCGCTGAGGCCGCTTCGGCAACCGCCTGTTTGAACGCCGTCACCTCTGCCCGGGCACCGGAGGGCATGGCAAGGGCAACCCCACCCAGTGCAAGTGCAAAAACTCCCGCCTTCAGCGTCGGGCCAACGGTCGAAATGGCACGGGTCATCAACACAGGCGACATATGGGTACGGTCCTCAAATGAATTGCTTTTCACAGTCTGCAGTTGCCTACATGAAATCCTGGTGAACGCCAGCCCCTGCTGTCCATTCACATTTTAAACAGCGCAAACAGGCAACAGGCACCTGCGTCTTATCGGTCTCAATTACCGCCACTCGGGCCGTGATCGCCACGACACATTGAGGGGAAATTAACCATTTATTTCCCTTTTGCGCAAAAAATTGCCGAAAATCACAGTTCATGTCGAGCTGCAACATTCAAAACTTGGCGCGCGATTCTGTATGTGCAATACAGTTCTCGCGTGGAAACAGGACCACACCCTGTCCGTAACATCGGGCACAGGCAGAGACATCAGGCGTACGGGACAGCGCAGTGACAATGGCTAAAACTGAAAAATCGGGTTTCTCCCGTCGTGCTCTATTGGGTGCGTTCGCGGCAACAACCATGGTCGCCGCTCCGACCTTCTCCAATGCAGCGGGCTTCCTGCGCGGCGCAGGTGATATCCGGCGGATCCGGATGTACTCAGGCCGCACCGGTGAGCGGATCGACATGGTGTATTGGATCGACGGCAAATACATCAAGGATGCGATCAAGGAAGTGAACCACTTCATGCGCGACTGGCGCAACGATCAGGTCAAGGAAATCGACCTGCGCACGATCGACATCATGGCCGCCTCCCACAATCTTCTTGATGTGAATGAGCCCTATATGATGCTGTCGGGCTACCGCAGCCCGAAAACCAACGCGATGCTGCGCAGCCGCTCGCGCGGAGTTGCGAAGAACTCGCTTCACATGCGCGGCCAGGCCGCTGACCTGCGGCTCTCCTCGCGCTCCGTATCGCAGATGGCGAAAGCCGCGATGGCCTGCCGTGCCGGTGGCGTTGGCAAATACAGCGGCTCGAATTTCGTTCATATGGACTGCGGTGTTGTCCGCAGCTGGAACGGCTAAACAGCCTACCTCGCCTGTTCTCGTGTCCCGAGCCTTTGCAAGCCCATGTTGCCCGACAACATGGGTTTTTTGCTGTGCACTGACGTCTGAATTCAGCGAGTTTCCCGCGCGCACCATAGTCTGTCCAATGTCCATACTCTGCATAATCATACAGATCACAAACGCCTGAATTGAATTATGGTTCCCATGTTTTTTGCCATTGCAGAGCCACCGCGCGGCAGCTATACGACGCATATAGGCACCTGTAGCTCAGCTGGATAGAGCGCTGCCCTCCGAAGGCAGAGGCCAGAGGTTCGAATCCTCTCAGGTGCGCCATCTCTCACACCATATTTCGCATATGCAACGATGCCGCTGGCGCCTGTGTGCTGTGCTTGTGTTGCGCGGGCTGCGTGGCAAGGGCTTGCCGGTCCAAGGGCCATAAGTGGACGCTGTTGCGCCCTCGCACTATTATTGGTTAATCCCGACAAATCCGGGGCGGGAGAGAGCGGCCTGCGTCCATTCAGGAATGGTTTTACCCGTGGGTCGCTCGTTTTAGCGCCAATCGGGATGCTGAATCCCCGCGCCAGACAGCTTGCGAAACAGCTGGATTGCCCGG
Organism: Phaeobacter sp. JH20_08; assembly: GCF_048056635.1. Taxonomy (NCBI): domain Bacteria; kingdom Pseudomonadati; phylum Pseudomonadota; class Alphaproteobacteria; order Rhodobacterales; family Roseobacteraceae; genus Phaeobacter; species Phaeobacter sp. JH20_08. The sequence goes on from NZ_JAYMVV010000018.1 coordinate 380,670, forward strand.
CAAAAAAAGAGGCCAGACCAGTGGTCTGACCTCTCATAGCTTGTATGGGCGGCGAGTCAGGCGCGACGGCGACGGCTGCCGGCGCGACCACCACGACCGCGGCTTTCCTCGCCCTCTTTTGCCGGCTCTTTGTTGGCCTTGATCCATTCACCACCGTGAGGATCGTTGTTGGTCAGCAGGTTCGCGGCGCGGATCGCTTCCATCTCCTTGCCCGGACGTGGCTTGGTGGATCCAAGACCGAACATCTGAACAAAGGCCTCGTCTTCCATGCCCTCGGGCAGGATGATCCCGGCGGCCTCTACTTCGGCTCTCTTTTCGGCAATCTTCTTCTGGGTTACCGGCAGTGCCACCGGGTTCATGATCGCAGAGGTCATCCCCGCGCCCATCGCCATCGGCAGGAAGGCATTGTTGATGCCGTGACGGTTCGGCAGGCCAAAGGAGACGTTCGAGGCACCACAGGTGGTGTTCACGCCCAGTTCTTCACGCAGACGGCGAACCAGTGCAAAGACCTGCTGGCCTGCGGTCGCCATCGCGCCAATCGGCATCACCAGCGGGTCAACCACGATGTCATGCGCAGGAATGCCGAAATCTGCGGCGCGCTCGACGATCTTCTTGGCGACGGCAAAGCGGACGTCGGGATCTTCGGAGATGCCGGTGTCGTCGTTGGAAATGGCCACGACCGGCACGTTGTACTTTTTGACCAGCGGCAGCACGTGCTCCAGGCGCTCTTCTTCGCCGGTGACCGAGTTCAGCAGCGGACGGCCCTCGGCGGCCTGCAGACCGGCTTCAAGCGCGCCGGGCACCGAGGAGTCGATGCAGAGCGGCGTGTCGGTCAGACCTTGCACCAGCTGGACGATCTTGGTCATCAGCGGCGGCTCGGTCTCGTTCGGGTTCGGGTTGGAGTTGTAGACAACGCCCGCGTTGATATCCAAGATGTTGGCGCCGGCCATCACCTGCGCAATCGCGTCTTGTTCAACGGTGGAGAAATCGCCGGCTTCCAACTCGGCCGCGAGTTTCTTGCGGCCTGTGGGGTTGATCCGTTCGCCGATCACACAGAACGGCTCATCAAATCCCAGGATTGCGGTTTTTGTCTTAGATTCTACGACGGTACGGGTCATTTTTTATCCTTGGGAATTGACCGGCTGCGCTGCTGCGCCGCCGTTGTTGATGGCCCAGGTGGCGTTGGTCTTAATGCCACCCAGCGGGAAGAAATGCACATTGGTGATGTTGAAATCGGGGTTGGCGGCCTTGTGGGCGGCCAGCTCGGCAATCACATCTGTCGGCTCATAAGGCAGCAGCAGCTTGGAGACATCCATCGCGCGCTTTTGCAGCACCTTGAGGGACGGACCAACACCGCAGGCGATGGCGAATTTGATCAGCGTCTGCAGTTTGGCCGGGCCGGCAATGCCGATATGGATCGGCAGATCTACGCCTGCGGCCTTGATGCTGTCGGCCCATTCGATGATCGGCTTCGCCTCAAAGGCGAACTGGGTTGCCAGCGCCATCTTCGCATCGGTGCGTTCGGAGAATTTCTGTTTCCACAGAAGCGCATCCGAGACGTTCTTCATGCTGCCGTCAGGATCGATATCCTTGTTGCCTTCGGGGTGGCCCGCAACATGCAGGTTGGTGAACCCGGCCTTGTCGAACAATCCGGTTTCCAAGAGCTGCATGGAGCTGTCAAAGGCACCATAAGGTTTGGCAACACCACCGGCCAGCAGCAGCGCCTGCTTGACATCGGCCTCCCCCTGATAGCGGGCGATCCAGTCGGCCAGCGTGGCCTCGTCCTGGATGATCCGCGCGGGAAAATGCGGCATCACCGGGTAGCCTTCGGCATTGAGCCGCTTGGCGGTTTCCACCATTTCCTCGATCGGCGTACCTTCGATATGGGCGATGTAGACGCGGGTGCCTGCGGGCAGCAGATCGCGGAAGCTCTCGACCTTGGCAGCGGTACGGGGCATCACCTCGATCGAGTAGTTTTCCAGAAAGGCCTCGACCTCGGGGCTGCTGGGCTGCGCTACGCCAGCATCGCGTTTCTTGAAGTTCAACAAAGCCATCGTGGCCTCCCAAAAAGATGTCAGGCTCATGCCCATCCGTCGTTAGCGATCAGTGTCTTGAGCCGGTCCTGATCATAATCCGCTTCCAGACGCTTGGCCTCGGCCTCGGCGATATCGGCCGGTTCACCATCCATGGCGTAGGGCGCAGCCTTGCGCCATTCCGCGAGATAGGCGTCGGCGTCCTTCGCGTTCACCTTCATTGCCGCACGGTCGATGGCTTGTTCAAACCGCTCTTCCAATTGACGTTTGGCCCCGCGGCGGCCTTTGCCGACGATGATCTGTGCTGGGATGTCGCGCCAATATACGATGGTGACGTCGGGCATTGCCTGAGCTTCCTTTGCGTCTGTGTAGTTGCGTTTCTAGTGTGGCATCGCCGGACGCGTTCGTCGGATTTCGACCTGACATTGGTTCTGAGCGACCTTTTCCGGGTCGCTTCTGGATAGCAATGGCGGGCCGGGCTGGCTACCGGGCAGCGCCCTCATAATATTCAACAGCTTTATGAATTTGATCGGCAAAGCGCTCAAAACCGTTCAAGAAACGTCAATTCGTCAATCGGCAAATCGTCATCGGGGCATTCGGGCCACCTTGCACGTGGCGGTCAGCCCACATATGCTTGGATCAACACGATTATCGGAGGGCGTGAATCATGGCGCCCAGGCGTTCCAAAGGTGCGGGCGCATTTCCCCGAGTGGTAGAGAGCCCTGCACCGGCCCGCCCAGATCCTGATGCGCTCTATGCGGCGCTCGATCTGGGGACAAATAGCTGCCGGATGCTGATTGCCCAACCCAAGGGCAGCGGCTTCCATGTGGTGGACAGCTTTTCAAAATCGGTGCAGCTTGGCGCCGGTTTGGAGCGGACCGGGCGCTTGTCGCGCGCGTCGATGGCGCGCACCATCCAGGCTCTGCGTATCTGCCAGCAAAAGCTCAAACGCAACCGGGTGAAACGGATGCGGCTGGTCGCGACCGAGGCCTGTCGTCGGGCGAAGAACGCGCGAGAGTTCATTCGTCAGGTGCGCCGCGAGACCGGTCTGACGCTGGAGATCATCCAACCCGAGGAAGAAGCGCGTCTGGCAGTGATTTCCTGCGCGCCGTTGGTGTCGACGAAGACGGATCAGCTGCTGGTGGTCGATATTGGCGGCGGCTCCACCGAACTGGTCTGGATCGACATCTCCTCGATCCCGCGCCGCGACCGGCCATCCGCCATCATGCGGCTGCACGCAGGGTTTCATCCCGTTGAAAGCCCCTTCCCCGCGGCCAAGGTTGTTGACTGGATCTCAGTACCACTTGGGGTCGCGACGCTGCGCGATCAGTTCCACGACGTCGAGGATGACGCGGCCCGTTTTGCCCTGATGAGCTGGTTCTTTGAAGAGAACCTCGCCGATTTTGCGCCCTATAAGGACGAGCAGACCCGACAGGGCTTTCAGATCGTTGGCACCTCCGGCACCGTCACCACCGTTGCCGCCTCGCATCTGGGGCTGAAACGCTATGACCGGACCAAGGTGGACGGGCTGCGCATGACCAGCGATCAGATTGACAAGGTTATCCGCTCTTATTTAGAACTCGGCCCTCAGGGGCGCCGCAGCGACCCGCGTATTGGCGAAGACCGTCAGGCGCTGATCATGTCGGGGGCGGCAATTCTACAGGCGCTCTTGCGGTGCTGGCCGACGGACAGGTTGTCCGTTGCGGACCGGGGCCTGCGCGAAGGCCTGCTTTATGCACAGATGAGCGCCGACGGCGTTCTGGAAGACGGGCCGTTCTGACGGCCACACACAGGATATGAGCGTCCGACAGTTGGCCCCGATGCGGCCACGGACGACAGGGAACAGCAAATATGGCAAAGACACCCACGGGAAAAACACCCACTGGCAAGAACACCTCCGGGCGCGGACAGCGTGACCTGAAGGTCAAGGTCAAGACTGCCCGTGGGCGTAAACTCAGCTCCACCCGCTGGTTGCAGCGGCAGTTGAACGACCCTTATGTGAAACGCGCCCAGGCAGAAGGCTACCGTGGGCGCGCGGCCTATAAGATCATGGAAGTCGACGATAAATTCCGCTTCCTTGTGAATGGCGCGCGGGTGGTCGACCTGGGCTGCGCCCCGGGCGGCTGGGCGCAGGTAGCGGTGAAGCGGATCAATGCGCTGGGGGAAAAGCCGGGTAAGGCGGTAGGCCGCATCATCGGCGTTGATCTGCAGGAGGTCGAGCCGCTGGCGGGTGCCGAGTTCCACCAGCTGGATTTCATGGACGAAGGGGCCGACGACAAGGTCAAGGAATGGCTTGGTGGCAAGGCAGATGTGGTGATGTCGGATATGGCAGCTGCCAGTTCCGGTCACAAGCAGACCGACCATTTGCGGATTATCTCGCTTTGTGAAACCGCGGCCTATTTTGCCTTCGACGTTCTGGAAGAAGGCGGTACCTTCGTGGCCAAGGTATTGGCCGGCGGGGCCGAGGGTGATCTGCAAAAGCTACTGAAGCAGAAATTCACCAAGGTTTTCCACGTCAAACCGCCATCGTCACGTTCGGACAGTTCGGAAAAATTCGTGGTTGCAACCGGGTTTCGCGGAGAGCCTTCGGATGCGTCTGACGATTGATCTCTAACCGGGCTGTGGCCGGGCGCATGGCAACCGCCGCCCTGCCCCGGCTTTCAGGTCTGGGCGATCAGCTGCCGCGCTGAGCGGTGCTGGAAAACGACCGCAGCGCCAGCGCCTGCAAGGCGATGGTTTCCAGTGAGGTGCCTTCAGCGCGCAGCGTCACGCGCGGGCTGTCCTTCTCGATGCGATGAGGCGCCGCGACAGGCTGTTTCAGCAGGCGTTGCACCAATTGGCGGGGTGGAAGTTTGCTTTGCAAAAGACGCATCTGTTCCTCGTACCGTATGAGCGTTCGGGCTGTTCTCATCGAAGAATAGACCGGCCACTGGGCCAGCATCGTGGCTCAATTGTGGCAGAACTGCCTTATTGTTGCGATTTTCGAAACAATTTCACTTCAGGCACGGGCTGGTGCACTCGGACGGTTGCAAACGCCTGCGACAGGTCAGGAGGTTGGATGCAGCAGCACCCCATTGAGTTCCGCACCAAGGATCAGAATGGCTGAGTTCAGATAGAGAAAGATCAGCGCCGCCATAGCCCCCGCCAGCCCTGCATAGGTGGCCGAATAGGCCGCAAAACTGCTGATGTAGATGGCAAAGGCGAGGCCGGCCGCCCACCACAGCACCACTGTTAGCAGCACCCCCGGTAGCACCTGGGAGAGCCGGTGACGCTTCGCCGGGAGCAGCATGTGGAAGGCAAACACAGCAACGAGCGGGATCACCGCAACCAGAACCCCGTTCAGACCGCCCTCCCAGTTGCCTCTCAGCGGGACTTGCGGGAAGAAACTGGCCAGATGGCGCGCATAAAGCGGCAGGATCAGCTCAAACACCGCCGCCGCCATAATGCCCGCGCCCCCCAGGATCACCAGACCAATGCACAGGCCCCGGGTCTTCCAGAACGGCCTGGTATCGCGTTCATGATAGGCCTGCACCATTGCCAGACGCACCGCATCCACCCCGTTGGAGGCAAAGTAGATAGCGATGACACCACCTAGCGTGACCACCCCGGTGGAAGATGTGGCAAGCACCGAATAGACCTCCCGCACGATGGGATCCGAGACGCTTTCCGGCCAGGAGCCAAAGACCAGCTCGACCAGGTTTTCCAGATCAACCCCGCCCGACAGTGACCCCGCCACCGCACCGGTGAGCGCCACGGTAAAAAGGATAAAGGGAAACAAGGCGAGCATCAGCGACATGGCGATATGGCTGCTCAGCACCCAGCCGTTCTTGTCGTTGAACCGCTTGGCGGCCAGATACAACGCATAGGCGCCGGGTTTCACATAGGGTCGCATGCTCATGGCCTGACGGTCTCATAGCTCGCTTCAAAAAACCAGGCCTTTCAGGGAGATATAGCCAAGCCCATCCGCCGGATGTAGGTTTGGCCAGAAGATATGCGACAGGGAGCGCGGCGATGGCCTGGATTGCGATAAGCACATCGGCAGTACTGATGATGTGGGTGCTTGCGGGTCTGGCCTCTCTGAAGGCGGCCCGCACCGCCCGCACGCCGCAAGGGGCAATCGGCTGGGTGGTATTTTTGCTGTCCGCTCCGCTGGTGGCGCTGCCGCTCTATCTGTTTTTCGGGCAACGCCGGTTTTCGAGGTATCGCGCCACCCGGCGCGAGGCGGAGCGGGTCCTGAACGCGCTGCGCGTCTACTCAGATCTTCACACACAGGACCGCGATCAACTGGCCGCGAACCAGGCCCCCTTCGAACGGCTGGCCGGTTATCCGGTTTGCCGGGGCAACGGGTTTGAGCTGCTCAAAAACGGCGCTGAAATCGCCGATACGATTATCGAGGCCATTGATGCGGCAGAGGATTACGTTCTGGTCCATTTCTACATCGTGCGCGATGACAAGATCGGACAGCGGTTCAAGACCGCCTTGCTTGACGCACGCGCGCGCGGCGTTGCTGTCTGGTTCATGACGGATGCGGTAGGCAGTCACGGGCTGTCAAACCGATACCGCGAGGCGTTGGAGGCGGCAGGTGTCAATCAGGTTGACCCCAGCACCCGCCCCGGCCCGAAACATCGGTTTCACCTGAACTTCAGGAACCATCGCAAGACGGTCATCGTCGATGGGCGTGTCGGCTTTACGGGCGGAATGAATATCGGCGATGAATACATGGGGCGCGACCCGGCCTTTGGCGCTTGGCGCGATACGCAGGTGCGGTTGACCGGTCCGGTCGTGCAGCAGCTACAGCTGGGCTATGCGGAGGATTGGTTCTGGTTGACCGAGGATCCGATCCTTGACCTGCTGACCTGGGACTGCGCCCCGGTTGAGGGCACAGGCAAACCCGCGCTGGTGGTCGAAACCGGGCCGGGAGACAGTACGATCAACGGCTCGATGCTGTATTTCTCTGCCATCTCCGCAGCGCGTTCCCGGATCTGGCTTGCCTCGCCTTATTTCGTGCCGGATCAGGATGTTGTGGCTGCGTTGAAGAACGCCGCCATGCGCGGGGTCGATGTGCGTATCCTTTTGCCCGAGACTGCGGATCACTACGCACCCTGGCTGGCTGCCTACGCCTATTTTGACGACCTGCGCGAGGTTGGTGTCAAAATCTACAGGTATCAGGCCGGATTTGTGCACCAGAAGGTTTTTGTCGTGGATGATACCATCGCGGCGGTGGGCACGATGAACCTCGACAACCGTTCTTTCCGGCTGAATTTTGAGAGTATGGCGCTGTGCTTTGATGCGGAAACGGCAGAACAGGTGGCGCAGATGCTGGATGAGGACATGGCATCGTCAACACTTCTGGAGACGGATCTGGACGCGCAACCGATGACCATCCGCTTTGGTGCGCCTGTCGCGCGCCTGCTGGCGCCAATCCTGTAGGGGCACCACGCCCGAGGTGACGGGTCAGCGTGCTCTCACCGGCGCGGTATCTTCCAGCAGGAACACCTCTCGCAATGCAGCCACCAGAAACGCCGTGCTGATGCCAAAGGCAAAGAGCCCGGTAACCGCGCCGAACGCGGCAAAGATCCGCATCCCCTCGCCAAGGACGATATCGCCGTAGCCGAGGGTGGTATAGGTCGCGAGCGAGAAATAAATCGCAGTATTCCAGTCGCCTATGGCACCAGAGAAAATCAGCGCCGTGGCCCAGATCCAGACCTGCAGCGTATGGGCAAAGACGATCAGCCCGATCGCAACCGCCAGCACTGCGCTCATCTGCACAAAGCGCCGCCCACGTTGCAGCACGCCAAGCCGCCTGCGCAGAACATGGATGCAGAACACCAGCAACCCAGCCTCCACGACAAGGCAGATCCCGAGGTACAGGCTGCCGAGCAGCAGCTGCTGGATGAGTGTCATGTCCCTGCCCTCATTCGTTGACCTTGCGCCGATGGATCTGTCGATCAGCCGCGATCGGTTCGGCTCACGGCTCCGATTTTGGCGCAGTCTACGAAATCAGCGCTGCGACATGCAATCGCGATAGTACTGTTTGGCCAGCCGCTTGCGCTGCGCCTCGGGCGTGTTGAAGTAATCATCGCGGTCCTCGGCTTCGGAACCGCTGCGTGATCTCGCGCGGCGCAGCTTGCCCTCCTGCACACTGATCCCGATCCGAACTGTCCCGAAGAAAGTGATCCCGGCGCGATCATCGCCCAGCCGCAGACCGTCAGGGGCATCACTGCGCGGCGCGCCGGCGTAGGCCTCCGCCCGGCTGCGGCAGAGCGCTTCGCGGCTGCCGGACGCCGTTTGCGCCACGGCGACCTCCGTCAGCGGGACCGCTGCCAGAGCGGCCAGAATGGCAGGTGCCAGACCTCGCGATGACCAGCGGAATGGCAGTGAGAACAGCGACATGGCATAGCCTTTGTTGAGCCCAACCCCATTATTGCATGGGCAAGCTTCAAATGGGGCCTACATCAGGGCGCGTCAATGTTATCTGTTGTCTTGGGCCGGGATCCCCGGAAAGGTCAGCCTGCAAGATCAGCCTGTCTGGTCGCCGGATGTATCGCGGCGCAGTCGCACAAACCATAACAGCCGCAAGGGGTTATACGTCGATGCTAATAATTGAGGAGGTCAGCAAGTCCTACTCGGGGCCGTCCGGCGCTGTTCCGGTTTTGGACCGTGTCTCGCTGGATCTGGCCGCCGGGAGCAGCCTCGCACTCACCGGAGACAGCGGATCCGGCAAAAGCACGTTGCTGCATCTGGCGGCCGCGCTGGATCAGTTCGACCGCGGCCGCATAGTGGTGGATGATGTGTCCCTCGCCGAGCTGGATGACACCGGGCGCGCGGCGCTGCGGCGACGACATGTGTCCCTGGTGTTTCAGCAGTTCAACCTGATCCCGGCCCTGACCGTTGGTCAGAACATCAGCCTGCATGCCCGGCTGGCCGACACGGTTGATGCCCCTTGGATCGAGGCATTGACCCGTCGGCTGGGGCTGGCCGAACTACAGCGGCGCTACCCCGAACAGCTGTCTGGCGGACAGCAGCAGCGGGTCGCTATTGCCCGCGCGCTGGCGCTGCGCCCAAAGCTGCTGCTGGCGGATGAGCCGACCGGTAATCTGGACGAAACGTCAAGTGCTTCGGTCATGGAGCTGATGCTGGATCTGGTGCGGGAAACTGGCGCGGCGCTGCTGCTCGTGACCCATTCGCAGGCCATTGCGGGCTTGCTAGACAGGCAAATCCACCTCAGCAATGGCCGCCTGCGTGAGGCCGGGACATGAGAGCGGCTGCATTCTCCGCGATCCTGTCTCACTGGCGCCAGCACCCGCTGCAATTGGCCATGCTGATCACCGGTCTTGCGCTGGCCACCGCGCTCTGGTCTGCGGTGCAGGCGATCAATGCCGAGGCGCGTGCAAGCTATGCCGAAGCCGCAGAGAGCATCTCCCCGTCCGGACAAAGCTATCTCGTAAACCTTGAGGGAGATATTAATATTTCCCAATATGTTGCGCTGCGACGTGAAGGTTGGCAGCTCTCGCCGATACTGATCGGTGACCTCACAAATCAACAAACAGGCTCCGACCGAAGGCGCCTTGAGATGGTGGGCATTGATATCCTCTCGCATCCGATGATGGAACGGCTGAGCGAAGCCGGAACCGCGACGGAATCCGACGGCGACACATCCGTGGCGCTTTCCCCGGCGGATCTGCTGCTGGCACCCGGTCACCTGTTCTTGCATCCCGAGACGGATATGACCGGCCTCGATCTTGATCTGCCTCCGACAACGCGCAGCACAGCGGTCCCCCGAGACGTTTTGATCAGTGACATAGCGACTGCGGCGCGACTGCTCGCGCGACCGGATGCGATCAGCCGCCTGATGGTGCTGGATGCGCAACCCGGTGGGCTCAGATCGCTGGGCGAACTGGTACCTGACCTGCGTTTGCAGAGCGCATCAACCGGCGCGGATACGGCGCAGCTCACCCGCAGTTTTCACCTCAACCTCACCGCCTTTGGGCTGCTGTCCTTTGCGGTGGGCCTGTTCATCGTACAGGGCACCATCGCATTGGGGATTGAGCAGAGACGCGGCATGTTCCGCAGCCTGCGCAGTTTAGGGTTACCGCTCAACACTCTGGTCTGGCTTGTTTTTGCTGAACTATTGGCAATCACGCTTGTGGCGGCGTTGCTTGGCCTGATCCTTGGCTATCTGATCGCGGCGGCTCTCCTTCCCGGTGTCAGCGCAACCCTTTCGGGGCTGTATGGCGCCTCGGTCGATGGCAGCCTGAACCTTCGTCCGGGCTGGGTGCTTTCTGGCCTTGCGATGGCCTTGGCAGGCATGATGCTGGCCGGTGGTCAAAGCTGGTACAGCCTGTCGCGATTGCCCATTCTTGCAGCGCCAGCTGCAACCGCGCGCGGTCAGCAGGCGCTGCGTGGCCATCGGCTCTCTGCTGCGACCGGTGCGCTGATGGTGCTGGCGGCGGCAGCAATACCGGTGCTGTTCGACGGGCTGCTGGCTGGCTTTGTCTTTCTCGGCTGTCTGATGCTGGGGGCCGCGCTGCTGCTGCCGCTGGCGCTATCGCGGCTGGCCTTGGTCGGAACCCGAATGGCGCGTGGCCCGGTGACGCTCTGGTTATGGGCGGACATGCGCGCGCAGCTGCCGGGTCTGTCGCTGGCGCTGATGGCACTCCTTCTGGCGCTGGCGACAAATATCGGTGTTGGCACAATGGTTTCCAGCTTTCGCCTCACCTTCCTTGGCTGGTTGGATCAACGGCTGGCCTCAGAGCTCTATATGACGCTTCCGCGCGACGAGATGGCCGATGAGGTGCTGCCCTGGCTGGCGGAGAGGGGCATCCGCGCCCTGCCAATCCGCCACAGTGATGAGCGCTACAGCGGCGCCCCGATGGACGTATACGGTGTGGTCGATGATGCCACCTATCGCGACAACTGGCCGCTGTTGCAGGCCGACGCAACCGTCTGGCAGCAGGTGGCCGACGGCAGCGGCGCGCTGATCAACGAACAGCTGGCGCGCCGTGGCGACCTGGAAACCGGAGATCTGCTGCAGATCGCACCGGAATGGCACATGCGGATAGCAGGCGTCTATTCCGACTATGGCAACCCCAACCCGCAGGCGATTGTCGGTCTCGCCACCCTGCTGGAGCATCGCCCGCTGATCGAGAACCGCCGTTTCGGCCTTCGTCTGCCGGTTGAGGACGTGGCGCGCCTGCGCCGTCAGCTTCAACAGGATTTCGATCTGCCGTCCAGTGCCTTCATCGACCAGAGCGCGCTTAAACGGCAGTCGCTGGCGATTTTTGACCGTACTTTTGTCGTGACCGGAGCGCTGAACCTGCTGACCTTCGGCGTCGCTGGCTTTGCAATGCTGACCAGCCTGCTGACGCTCTGGAGTCAACGTCTGCCGCAGCTGGCGCCGATCTGGGCGATGGGGCTGACACGCCGTCAACTGGCCAGATATGAACTTCTACGCAGCGTGATCCTGGCCGGGCTGACGGCCCTGCTTGCCCTGCCTCTCGGCCTGCTGCTGGGCTGGGCATTGCTCGCGGTTGTCAATGTCGAAGCCTTCGGCTGGCGCCTGCCGATGTTTCTGTTTCCGCTGGACTGGCTAAGGCTGTTCCTGATGGCGCTGGCGGCGGCCGCGCTGGCGGCGGCCCTGCCGGCACGGCGGCTGTCAAAGCTGAAACCCGCCGATCTGCTGAGGGTCTTTGCCAATGAACGTTAAGCCTGCTCTCCAAGCGATTTTCTGCGGCCTTGTCGCGGTGCTGGTGCTGTTCATCCGGCTTGCCGGTCCGGCTGCGGCGCAGGGATATGCCGGGCTCGGAACCGAGGTGGACGGGTTTGCAGTACCTGCACGCGGCACCCAGCTGGTTTTCCCGCGTGATCACGGCGCGCACCCCGAGTTCCGCATCGAGTGGTGGTATCTGACCGCCAATCTGACCGGAGATGACGGGCGTGACTACGGGGTTCAGTGGACGCTGTTCCGGTCTGCCCTGCAACCGGGTGATGCCCGTTCGATGCCGACCGCATCCGCCTGGGAAGACCCCCAGATCTGGATGGGCCACGCTGGTCTGACGACGCCCGACGCCCATTTTCACGCCGAGCGGCTGGCGCGGGGTGGCATTGGGCAGGCCGGTGTCACCACCGCTCCGTTTGAGGCCTATATCGACGATTGGTTCATGCGCGGCCGCGATGCCGGTCTGGACGCGCTGAGCCTGCGCGCGACCGGGCAGGATTTTCGCTATGATCTCTCTCTCACAGCCAATGGTCCCTTGGTCTTGCAGGGGGATGGCGGCTATTCGGTGAAATCGGCGGATGGACAGGCCAGCTACTATTATTCCCAACCGCACTATCAGCTGAGCGGCACATTGCAGCTGCCCGGCGGCCCGGTGCAGGTGACCGGAGAAGGCTGGCTGGACCGTGAATGGTCAAGTCAGCCCCTGTCTGAGGATCAGAGCGGCTGGGACTGGTTTTCGCTGCGCTTTGATAGTGGCGAAAAGCTGATGGGGTTTCAGTTGCGGGGCAGCAGCCTGTTCACCTCAGGCACATGGATCGCAGCCGATGGCACGCCCTCTCCGCTGGAGCCGGGGCATCTTCAGGCGACGCCGCGCGGGCTGACACAGGTTGCCGGTCGCGCGGTCCCAACGGAGTGGAACCTGCGCCTGCCCGAACGCGGCCTCGATATCGAAGTCACCGCGCTGAACCCGCAGGCCTGGATGGCGATGTCCTTTCCCTATTGGGAGGGACCGGTGCGGATCACTGGCAGCCACAGCGGTAAGGGATATCTGGAGATGACAGGTTACGCGCCGCCTCCCGACTAAAGGCAGACCGGGCGCATGGGCGACGGAAAAAGGGGCGCCCGATCGGGCGCCCCTTAAATCCGGAGATATGCGGTTAGAATGCCTGCGGATCAGCGCACCACATAGACCGAACAGGTGGAATGGCGGATCACCCGCGCCGCATTGGGTCCCAGCAGATAATCCGACAGCTCCGGCTTATGCGCGCCGATCACGATCAGATCGGTTCCCGCCTTGTCCGCGACCTTCAGGATTTCCTGATAGGCTTTGCCGGTGGCCACCAGATGCCGCACCTTGGCGTTGCGTTCGGCGCCGAGGACCTCCTCGCAGAGCTTGCCCAGATGATCTGCAGTTTCCTTTACCGCGCGTTCATGGTGGTGCTCTTCGAAGAACCCCGAGACCCAGCTTTCGCCAAAATCGGGCAGCACATTGACGACATCCAGCTGCGCGCCATCCAGATCGGCCAGTCGGGCCGCCTCTGCCAGCACCTTGCGGTCCGTCGTGTCGCCGTTCAGTTCCAGCGCGCAGAGAACAGATTTACTCATGCCATTGCCTCCTCTTGGCGGGCACGGCCCGTCTGCATCAGGGCAACAAGCCCCAGCAGCAGCAGCGCCGGGATAAAGATCAGCTCCTTGGGCAGCTGATCCGACGGCACCTGCACCGAGGTCAAGGATACCGGGTCATCCAGATAGAAATCAAACCCGTCCAGCATCGGCTGCGCCGGGGTGCCGAACATCGGCTCTTCCAGTTTGACAATGCCGTCTTCTTCCAGCGGCAGCAGTCCGAACTGATCGAGGCTTGTCTGCCCGCCCTCTGCGCCGACGGTCAGAACCAAAGTGGTTTCGGTCATCTCGCCAGTGTCGAAATCGGGACCCGCCACTTTCACGCGCACTTCGGTGCCTTCGGGGACATCGTTGAGCGCGGTGACCAGTTCGGCCGGCTCCACCTGCGTGAACGGCGGCTGGATGTAATCCATGAAGAAGCCGGGACGGAAGATTGCAAAGGCAATCGCCACCAGCGCCACGCTTTCATAGATCCGGCTGCGGGTCAGAAAATATCCCATGGTGCCGGCAGTAAAGACAAGGATTGCAATGGTGGCGGTCACCGCAACCAGTATCCCCTCGGCCCAGGTGACATCAATCAGCAGAAGATCGGTGTTGAAGATGAACACAAACGGCAGCGCCACGGTGCGCAGGCTGTAGAAGAAGGCGATGAAGCCGGTACGGATCGCATCGCCCCCGGAGACAGCCGCCGCGGCAAAGCTCGCAAGGCCCACAGGCGGTGTCACATCCGCCATGATGCCGAAGTAGAACACAAATAGATGCACCGCGATCAGCGGCACGATCAGACCGGATTGCGCCCCCAGTTCCACCACAACGCCCGCCATCAGCGAGCTGACAACGATGTAGTTCGCCGTCGTGGGCAGACCCATGCCGAGGATCAGGGACAACAGCCCTACCATCACCAGCATCAGGATCAGGTTGCCGCCCGACAGGAACTCAACCAGATCGGCCATGACCTGACCAACACCGGTAAGGGTCACCGTGCCCACGATCACGCCGGCTGTTGCTGTTGCCAGCGCGATACCGATCATGTTGCGCGCACCATCCACCATGCCGTGCCACAGGTCGTTGAGCCCATCCATAAAGTTGTGCAGCAGGTTGCTCTGCCCGCGGAACAGCGCCTTAAGCGGTTTCTGGGTGAGCAGGATCACGAATAGCAAGGCGGTCGCCCAGAAAGCCGACAGTCCCGGCGATTTCTGTTCGATCATCAGGAAGTAGACCAGCACGATGATCGGCAGCAGGTAATGCAGACCGGCCTTGTAGATCTCGCCAACCTCGGGCAGTTCGATGTCCTTGGCGTTGGGATCATCGGGTTCAAGGTCGGGAACCTGCGCTGCCATATAGACCAGCGCGACATAGACCAATGCAACCAGACAGGTGATGATCAGGCCGGCTGCACTTGGTGCGACGGCTTCGATCGCATCAACCGGGAATTGGGTGCCATAGCACAGCCCCGCAAACACCAGGAAGAAGCTCAGCATCCCCAGCGCCGTGCGCATCAGGTTTACTTCGCGGTTGCCCAGGGTCGGCATCTTCCGCTTTACGGCTTCCAGATGCACGATGTAGATCAGCGCGATATAGGAGATCGTCGCCGGCAGGAACGCATGGGTGATCACCTCGACATAAGAAATACCGACATATTCCACCATGAGAAACGCAGCCGCGCCCATAACCGGAGGCATGATCTGGCCATTGACAGAGGAGGCAACCTCTACCGAACCGGCCTGCTCCGAGGTGAAGCCAACCCGCTTCATCAGCGGAATGGTGAAGGTACCGGTGGTCACGACATTGGCAATCGAGGAGCCGGAGATCAGACCGGTTGCGGCCGAGCCGACCACCGCCGCCTTTGCCGGGCCACCGCGCAGGTGACCAAGCGCGCCAAAGGCCATCTTGATAAAGTAATTGCCGGCACCCGCCTTATCCAGAAGTGCACCGAACAGCACGAAGAGAAACACGAATTTCGTCGACACCCCCAGCGCGATGCCAAACACACCTTCCGAGGTGATCCACATCTGCTCCATCGCGCGGTCCAGCGATGCGCCTTTCCAGCGGATCACATCGGGGACCAGCTCGGATGAGCCGAAGAAAACATACAGCAGGAACACAGAAGCCACGATTGCCATCGCCGGGCCAAGGGCGCGGCGCGCGCCCTCAAACAGCAGCACAAGACCGATCGCAGCAAAGACCGTGTCGATGTCATCACCCTTGCCACCGGCATTCACGATCTTCTCGTAGAAGATATAGCCATAAAGTGCGGTAAATGTGCCCATCAGCGCCAGGATCCAGTCCTGAACCGGGATCCGGTCCGTCGGGCTGCTCTTCAGCGCGGGATAGGCCGCATAGGCGAGAAAAATGGCAAAGGCCAGATGGATCTGGCGCGCATTGTTTACGACGCTGCCCGGTAGCACGAGATTGGCAACCGGAGAGGCCAGCAGCACCTGAAAGACCGACCAGATGCAGGCCACAATGGCCAGGAACAGCCCTACGCTGCCAATCGGGTTGCGGGCGCCGGAGTCTGATGAGGCAACAAGAGCCTGAAGCTCTTCCTCCGACAGCGGACCTTTGCCCTGTGTTTCACTTGTCATGATGGTTCCCCTCGAAAGCTCGTACCGCTTGGGTGCAGGTACTGCTCCACTTGTTCTTGACACCCCGGTCAGCGGACGTGGAGACCGCAGGTGCAAAACGGGGCGCCATGGCGCCCCGTTCGATCAATCGGTCTGGTTATTCAACCCAGCCCTGTTCTTTGTAGTACTTCGCCGCGCCGGGATGCAGCGGTGCGGACAGGCCCGCAGTTGCCATTTCCTCAGGCTTCAGATTGGCGAAGGCCGGGTGCAGTTTTTTGAAGTCTTCGAAGTTTTCAAAGACCGCTTTCACCACGGTGTAGACCGCCTCGTCCGAGACCTGATCAGAGGTCACGAAGGTCGCGCCAACGCCGAATGTGCTCACATCTGCGTCGGAGCCACGGTACATGCCGCCGGGAATGGTTGCAGTCCGGTAGAAGGAGTTGTCAGCGATCAGCTTTTCAACCGCTTCGCCATCCACGGTCACCAGGACGGAGTCGCAGGCGGTGGTGGCTTCCTGGATCGAGCCGGAGGGGTGGCCAACGGTGTAGACCATGGCGTCGATCTGGTTGTCGCAGAGCGCTGCGGACTGTTCGGCTGCCTTCAGCTCGGTTGCCAGCGCAAAGCTGTCCATGCCCCAGCCTTTGGCTTCCAGCAGCACTTCCATGGTGCCGCGCTGACCGGAACCGGGGTTGCCGATGTTGACGCGCTTGCCCTGGAGGTCGTCGAAATTGGTGATACCGGCATCGGCACGCGCCACAACGGTAAAGGGCTCCGGGTGAACGGAGAACACGGCACGCAGACCTTCAAAGGCGCCCTGCTCTTCGAATTTGGAGGTGCCGTTATAGGCGTGGTACTGCCAGTCGGACTGCGCCACACCGAATTCCAGCTCACCATCACGGATGGTGTTGATGTTGTAGACGGAGCCACCGGTGGATTCCACGGAGCAGCGGATACCGTGCTCTTTGCGGGTCTTGTTGACCAGACGGCAGATCGCGCCACCGGTCGGGTAGTACACGCCGGTCACACCGCCGGTACCGATTGTGATGAATTCTTCTGCCATCGCGGCAGGTGCCATGAAGGCGGTAGCCACAAGGGCGCTAACGGCCAGCTTGGTGTTGGTCATATGTAGTGTTCTCCCACGTTTTTGTCTTCGAAACCGTAGAGCCGCACACGGCGCGGCTGGGGTCGTTGAACCCTTGGGGACATGTAGACGCCAGGTGTGTTTTGTCGCGCGTTCTGGCAACAATTTCCGGCAGGTCCAGCGGTTAAAGCGTTTCAGGCGCATCAGACCAAGTCAAGGCTTACGATCTGCCCGTGGCCCCGCAGGCACGAGGTTTCAGCGTATCTGATACCAATCCCGGAATATTCCCCCGCATCCACATCCATTGGATTCGGCGCACTGTGGCAGATTGTCACACCCATGCGCAACCCAACTTCGCCATTCAAACCCCTTTGATGGCGATATTTTCTAGAATATTTCTGGAATTGCCGCCGCCATAAAAGACTGGATCCGACACCGCAAGGGGCAAAAGCGCAATACCCTCCCCGTTTATGGGCCCCTGCCACCTAAGCGCGCCCTCGGTCGTTGCCCGGTGCGGTATGTGAACATCACTGCCGATTGTGCTTTGCGAGCGTGAGATTTCACGCCTATGTCCAAAACCGGCTGCGATGGCGGCTTGCCGAAGACTGCGCAAGGACGCAAGATACCGAAAAGCGCACCGCCTTGGCCCGCGGCCAGGCATATGCGTCGAGACAGCCCGCAGCGCATTCCATGCCCCGGACATCCGGACCCACCCATCAGCCACCTGCAGCAGGCCAGCAAAAGGACAGTCCCAATGAACTATCACCGACCAACCAGCTTTGCCGAAGCGGCGGAGCTGGCGGCTTCAGCATCGGGGGTTACCCGTGTTCTGGCCGGCGGCACCGATGTGCTGGTGCAGATGCGCGCCGATATCGTCACGCCGGATACGCTGATCGACATCAAGGCGATTGATGGCGTCCGCGACATCCGCAAGGAAAGCGATGGCAGCTGGACCATCGGCGCCGCGGTGGCCGGAGCCGAAATGTCCGAACATGATGACCTGTCCGCCGCATGGCCGGGCGTGGTCGAGGCGATGGACCTGATCGGATCCACCCAGGTGCAGGGCCGGGCCACGCTTGTCGGTAACCTCTGCAATGCCTCCCCTGCCGCCGACAGCGTGCCGGCTATGGTTGCGGCAGGTGCATCGGTCAACATCACCGGACCTGACGGCAATCGCCGCGCCGCGGTCGTGGATATTCCGGCAGCTCCCGGCAAGACCACGCTGAAGCCCGGCGAGTTGATCACGGCGGTGCATCTGCCGCCCGCCGTGCCCGGTCAGGGCGACGCCTATCTGCGGTTTATCCCGCGAACCGAGATGGACATCGCCGTGGTCGGCTGTGGTGTCTGGCTTCGGCTGGAGGGCGACACCGTCGCGGATGCCCGCGTTGCCCTCGGAGCTGTCGCGCCCACGGTACTGCTGGTGCAGGCCTGTGCCGATGCCCTGATCGGCTCCAGGCTGGACGACGCGGCCTTGGGGCGACTGGCCACCGCTGCCTCTGATGCCTGCTCACCGATCACCGACAAACGCGGCACCATTGCCTTTCGCACGCAGGTGGCGGGCGTGATGGCCCGCCGCGCCGCAGAAACCGCCTATGCCCGCGCCAAGGGAGACAAAGCATGAGCACGAAGATCCACGTCTCGGCCACCGTCAACGGCGATGCCGTCGATTACCTCTGCGATCCGCGCGAAACGCTGCTTGATGTGCTGCGCGACCGTTTGAACCTTACCGGTGCCAAGGAAGGCTGCGGCACCGGCGACTGTGGCGCCTGTTCGATCACTCTCAACGGGCGGCTGGTCTGTTCCTGTCTGGTGCTCGGCGTCGAAGCCGCAGGCCAGGAAATCGCCACCGTCGAAGGCATCGCTGCTGGCGAAACACTGCATCCGCTGCAACAGAAGTTCATCGACCACGCCGCGCTGCAATGCGGTATCTGCACGCCGGGCATTCTGGTCGCGGCCAAGGCGCTGCTGGAGAAGAACCCGGACCCCAGCGAGACCGAAGTGCGTTATTGGCTGGCGGGCAATCTGTGCCGCTGTACCGGCTATGACAAGATCATTCGCGCCGTCATGGACGCGGCGGCAGAGATGCGGGAGGCATCATAATGGCTCTGGATCAACGCAAGACCGATTTCACCCAGGTGGGCACCCGTCCCAACCGCCCCGATGGTCTGGACAAGGTCACGGGCAAGGCGCGCTTTGGCGCCGATATCACGGCACCGGGAATGCTCTTCGGGGCCATCCTGCGCAGCCCTCACGCCCATGCCCGGATCAAACATATCGACACCAGCAAGGCCGAGGCGCTGAGCGATGTGAAGGCGATTGTCACCCGTGCCGATTTCTCGGACGCCATCAAACCCGCGCCGGGGCTGGAAGGCGAACAATGGAATGTGCTGGAAAACGTGATGGCGGGCGATACCGCGCTCTATGATGGCCATGCCATCGCGGCTGTGGCAGCCACCTCGGCCCTCGCCGCACGTGACGCGCTGAAGCTGATCGAGGTCGAGTATGAGGTGCTGCCCCATGTGACCGATGTCGATAAGGCGATGGCCAAGGATGCACCGGTGATCCGCGAGGGCGCTGCCGATTACTCTGTGCCGGAGGGGATGCACCCAAACGTGGTGCGCTACCACGAAAGCGGCCATGGCGATGTCGAGGCGGGCTTTGCCAAGGCCGATCTGGTGGTCGAGGAGCATTTCGTCACCGAGGCGACGCATCAGGGCTATATTGAACCCCATGCCTGCCTTGCGCAGCTGGGACAGGACGGCAAGGGTGAGCTGTGGTGCTGTACGCAGGGCCACTGGTATGTGCAGAAGAACTGCGCGGCGCTGTTGGGGATTGAGACATCGCAGCTGCGCGTCACCGCCTCGGAAATCGGCGGTGGCTTTGGCGGCAAGACCACGGTGTTCATCGAACCTGTCGCACTGGCCCTGTCGCGCAAGTCCAATCGCCCGGTCAAACTGGTGATGAGCCGCCCCGAGGTGTTCCGCGCCACCGGCCCCACCGCCTCGACCTCCATGGATATCAAGATCGGCATGACCGCTGATGGTATCATTACCGCAGCACAGGGCACCTTCCGCCTACAGGGCGGTGCCTTTCCGGGTGCGCCTGCGGATATGACCGCAATGTGTGCCTTTGCGCCCTATGATCTGAAGAACGTCCAGCAGATTGGCTATGACGTCATGAGCAACCGCCCCAAACAGGCGGCCTATCGCGCGCCCGGCTCGCCGATGGCGGCCTACGCGGTGGAATCTGTGATTGACGAGCTCTGCCGCAAACTGGATCTCGACCCAATCGAAGTGCGCTTGAAAAATGCCGCGCGCGAGGGCACCAAAGCCTCCTACGGGCCAAAGTTCGAACGCATTGGTCTGGTGGAAACGCTCGAGGCTGCCAAGGCGCATCCCCACTACAGTGCCCCGCTGAAGCCCGGTCAGGGGCGCGGGATCTCCTGCGGCTTCTGGTTCAACCATGGTGGCGAAACCTCGGTGTCATTGTCGCTGTCAGAGGATGGCACCTGTCAGATTTCTGTTGGCACGCCCGATATCGGCGGCTCCCGCGCCTCCATGGCGCTGATGGCGGCAGAGGTTCTGGGCATTCCCTATGAGAGCATCCGCGTCACCATCGCCGATACTGCCACGCTTGGTTATAATGACGTCTCCCACGGCAGCCGGGTGACCTATGCCAGCGGCCTTGCCACGATCAAGGCGGCAGAGGATGCCGTGGCCAAGCTCAGCAAACGCGCCGCGGCCAAATGGGGTATCCCCGAGGATGCTGTGAAATGGGAGGACGGCCATGCCGTGCCCTCCGGTCCCAATGCGGGCAACTTCGACCCGATGCCGCTGGCGGAGATTACCCGCGACATGGGCAAGACCGGTGGACCGATCTCCGGCCATTTCGAGGCGACGCCCGAAGGGGCCGGCGTCTCCTTTGCCACCCATATCGTCGATGCGGAGGTAGATCCCGAAACCGGCAAGACCGCTGTGACGCGCTATACGGTCATTCAGGATGCTGGCAAGGCGATCCATCCCACCTATGTCGAAGGTCAGTTTCAGGGCGGTGCCGCACAGGGCATCGGCTGGGCGCTGAATGAGGAATATATCTACGGCGAGGACGGCCGGTTGCAGAATGCGGTGTTCCTCGACTATCGGATCCCCGTCGCCTCGGACCTGCCAATGATCGACACGGTGATTGTCGAGGTGCCGAACCCCGGTCATCCCTTTGGCGTGCGCGGTGTCGGCGAAACCTCGATCTGTCCGCCTCTCGCGGCCATCGCCAATGCAGTCTCTGCGGCGGCGGGGGTGCGCTTGCATGCGCTGCCGATGTCGCCACCGCGCATTCTGGCCGCCCTGGATCAGCAGCGCGCCAAGACGGGCTGAGGCGCCGCAATGGCACCTGAGTACAGCACCACAGGTCAGGGCGCGGGCACACCGCGCCTGACCGTACACCTCTGGTCAGGCCTGCGACGGTTTGCAGATGGGCAGGACGCTGTGGAGGTTCAGGCCACCACAATCGGCGCGATGATCGCAGCGCTCAAATCTGCCTATCCCGCACTTGCACCGGCTCTCGACGCAGGCGTATCCGTTGCCGTGGACGGCCGGATCATTGCTGCCAGTCTTGATGAACCGCTCCGGCCCCAGAATGAAATCTACCTCATGCAGAGGTTGCGCGGCGGCTAGCTGCGCAAGAGGATTGCACTTTACCGCCAATGCGCTAGGACGGCATCAGCGGCGGCGCTGGGCCAGCCATCAACGGAGGACACCGCAGTGAAGGTCAACGGCACACATTATCGCTCGCTCTGGTGGGACGAGGATCAATCGGTTCTGATGATTATCGACCAGCGTTGGCTGCCCCATGAGTTTCGCATTCAGCCGGTTGCAACACTGGATGATTTCGCGACCGCCATCGTCGAGATGCGGGTGCGTGGCGCGCCGCTGATCGGAGCCACCGCCGCCTATGGCATGGCGCTGGCGGCCGAGCTTGATCCTTCGGACGGTGCGCTGGAGGCCGCTTGGGAGCAGCTCAATGCGACCCGCCCCACTGCGATCAACCTGCGCTGGGCGCTAAACCGCTGCATGGAGGTCCTGCGTCCCCTGCCCGAGGATGAGCGTGCTGACGCCGCACTGAAACTGGCCCATGCAATCGCCGATGAGGATGTTGAAATCAACCGGCGCATCGGCACTTACGGGCTGACCCTGATCCGTGAGATCGCACAGAAGAAACCCGCAGGTGAGCCGGTGCGGCTGCTCACCCATTGCAATGCAGGCTGGATCGCCACGGTTGACTGGGGCACCGCCACCAGCCCGATGTATCAGGCCCATGATGCCGGAATTCCGATCCATGTCTGGGTCGATGAGACCCGCCCGCGCAATCAGGGCGCGCTGACCGCCTGGGAACTGGGCAGCCATGGTATTAGCCACAGCTACATCACCGACAATGCCGGCGGTCATCTGATGCAGCACGGACAGGTCGACCTGGTGATCACCGGCACCGACCGCACCACGCGTCAGGGTGATGTCTGCAACAAGATCGGCACCTATCTGAAGGCACTGGCAGCCCATGACAACGGGGTGCCCTTCTACGTTGCCCTGCCCTCGCCGACCATCGACTGGACGGTGACCGATGGCGTTGCAGAGATCCCGATCGAGGACCGCGACAGCCGCGAGGTAAGCCATGTGCAGGGCGTGCTTGATAGCGGCGATATCGGGCTTGCGCGTGTGACACCGGACGGCACGGTCTGCGGCAACCCGGCCTTTGACGTGACCCCCAATCGGCTGGTCACCGGGCTGATCACAGAGCGCGGCATCTGCGATGCCTCTGCCGACGGGCTGGCGGCGCTGTTCCCCGATCTTATCCGCAAGGCCGGGTGACCGCGCCATGATCAGACCCGCCCCGGATGACAGCCGCGCCCTGCGTCAGTCCATCATTGATGCCTGCCTGGAGATGAACCGGACCGGCATCAATCAGGGCACCTCCGGCAATATCTCCCTGCGGATCGCCGGGGGTGACATGCTGATTACCCCGTCCGGCATCCCTTATGAGGCGATGAGCCCGGAGATGATCGTCCGAATGCCGCTTGCGGGCGGGCCTGATCCCGAGGATGCACAGCCGGCCCCGTCGTCGGAGTGGCAGTTTCATCAGGCGCTGCTTGCGGCGAAGCCGGAGGCGATGGCGGTCGTCCATGCCCATCCGGCGCATTGCTGCGCTCTCGCCGTGAACCACATGACGATCCCGGCCTGCCACTATATGGTCGCGGCCTTTGGCGGAGATGACGTGCCTCTGGCGGATTACGCGCTGTTCGGTACGGCTGAATTGTCGGATCATGTCGTCCACGCCATGGCCGACCGCCACGCCTGCCTGATGGCAAACCATGGGGCCCTCGTGACCGGTGATACGCTGGCGCGGGCGATGTGGCGCATGGTGGAGCTGGAGAGCCTGGCGCGGACGTACATACTGGCCCGCAGCATCGGCACACCAAAACTGCTAAGCACGGCGCAGATGGAGGAGGCGCTTGCTGCCTTCGCCACCTACGGGCTGAAACAGGCCTGACCAGCCGAGTCGCCATTGCGCGATAATCGAACATCTTCCCGGCCCGGTCGAACGACCAGCGGGCAAGATGACCGCTGTCACGCCATTCCTCCCAGTTAGATGGCAGTTTTTGGGCCTTCGTCCGTCTTATCCCGGAAACGGGCGTAAATTCCCTTGCGTTAGCGCAAAAGATACGACCTCATATCAGGGAATTAGGAAGAAATATGACTGACCCTCTGATTTTCGACGGCCACAACGATGTTTTGCTGCGATTGCACAATCGCGATATTTCATCCGGCGTGGACGGGTTCCAAGGCAACGGCGGGCGCCAGATTGATCTGGCCAAAGCGCGCACGGGCGGCTTTGGCGGCGGCTTCTTTGCGATCTATATTCCGGATGGCCACAGTCTGGATAGCGAAGACGAGATGATGGCAGACAGCTATGATATGCCGCTGTCGGCGGCGATCAGCTGGCCCGATGCCGCCCCTGTCGCTCTGTCGCAGGCGTCCCTGCTGTTTCAGCTGGAAAGCGACGGCGCGCTGAAGGTCTGCCGCACAACCGAAGATATTCGCGACTGCCTCTCGACCGGGATGATGGCGGCGGTGCTGCATATGGAGGGCGCGGAGGCAATTGATCCGGATTTCCACATGCTCGACCTGCTTTATCAGGCCGGGCTTCGCTCAATCGGTCCGGTGTGGAGCCGCCCGACAAGGTTCGGCCATGGCGTGCCCTTCCGGTTTCCGGGATCACCCGATACCGGTCCGGGGCTGACGGAGGATGGCAAACGGCTGATCCGGCGCTGCAATGATCTGGGTGTTATGATCGACCTGTCGCATCTGAACGAGGCCGGTTTCTGGGATGTCGCCAAGCTGAGCGCAGCGCCGCTGGTGGCCACCCATTCCAATGCCCATGCGCTGACGCCGCACAGCCGCAACCTCACCGACCGCCAGCTGCACGCGATCCGCGACAGTGACGGGATGGTCGGCCTGAACTTTGCGGTCGCCTTTCTGCGCGAAGATGGCCGGATGGACGAAAACACCCCGATTGACCGGATGCTGCGCCATATCGACCACCTGATCAGCCAGCTCGGCGAGGATCGGGTTGGTTTCGGCTCGGATTTCGACGGGGCCACCGTGCCGCGGGAGATCAGGACCGTTGCAGGCCTGCCCGCGCTTCGCGCCGCTCTGCGTCACCACGGTGTGAATGAGACGTTGATGAAAAAACTATGTCACGACAACTGGCTGCGGGTTCTGGATGCCACCTGGCGCAGCCCGAAAACGGAGGCGCGCAGCTGACCGGCGTGCGCTCCGGTTCAGACCCACACAACAACAAGACGCTGACAACAGCGCGATATTCCAAGATCAAAAACACAACAGGGAGTTAAAGATGAAAACCATTCATACCCTTCTTGGCACCGCCGCGCTGGGGCTGGCGATTGGCCTCACTCCGATGGCGACCATGGCTGAGACGCCCGCCAATATGCTGGTTATTGCCAACCGCATTGACGATATCACCACGCTGGATCCGGCGCAGAGCTTTGAATTTGCGGGTGCCGATGTGATCCGCAACATCTATGGCAAGCTGGTCAACTTTGACCCCTCCGATCTGGACGCCGGCTATCAGCCCGATCTGGCCGAAAGCTGGACCGTCTCTGAGGATGGACGCACCATCACCTTTACCATGCGCGAAGGCGTGACCTTCCAGTCCGGCAACCCGGTCCGGGCCGAGGATGCGGCGTTTTCGCTGAAGCGCGCGGTCATTCTGAACAAGACGCCCTCCTTCATCATCACGCAGTTTGGCTTTACGCCCGAAAACGTCGATGAAACCATCAAGGTTGATGGCAATACGCTGTCTATCACCACCGACAAACGCTATGCGACCTCCTTTGTTCTGAACTGCCTTACGGCGACCATCGGCGCCATCGTCGACAAGGAACTGGTCATGGCCAATGAGGTCGATGGCGATATGGGCAACAATTGGCTGACCACCAATTCGGCAGGCTCCGGCCCCTACAGCCTGGCCAGCTGGAAGCCGAAGGAAAGTGTCACCCTGAGCGCAAACCCCTCGTATTATGGCGGTGAGCCAGAAATGAAGCGCGTCATCGTGCGCCACGTTCAGGAAAGCGCAACCCAGCGCCTGATGCTGGAACGCGGTGATATCGACGTGGCCCGCGATCTGACGCCCTCGGATGTGGACGGTCTGGCCGGTGTTGAGGGTGTCGAGGTGCTGCGCGAAATGCGCGGCCGCCTGATGTATGTCTCCTTCAACCAGAAACACCCGGAACTGTCGAAGCCGCAGGTCCGTCAGGCGCTGAAATATCTCATCGACTATGACGGTATGGAAAACAGCTTCCTGAAGAACTGGTATGTCGGCCACCAGAACTTCCTGCCGAAGACCTATCTGGGCGCTGTGGACGAAAACCCCTTCTCGCTCGATGTCGAAAAGGCCAAGGCGCTGCTGGCGGAGGCCGGTGTCGAGAATCTGGAGCTGACCGTCGGCGTACGCGAAGCGCAGGAACGGCTCGAAATTGCACAGTCGTTGCAGAACACGTTCGCGCAGGCAGGAATCACGCTGAACCTTGAGGTTGGCACGGGCAAGCAGATCCTGGGCAAATACCGCGCACGCGAGTTGGATATCTATCTGGGCGCATGGGGCCCGGACTATCCTGATCCGCATACCAATGCGGGGACCTTTGCCTATAACCCGGATAACTCGGACGAAGCCAATGCAACCGGTCTTCTGGCCTGGCGCAACGGCTGGGACACCGGCGGGCTGACGGAAAAGGTTGCCGCCGCCGTGGTCGAGGGCGACACCGACAAGCGCGCCGAGATGTACCACGAAATTCAGGCAGAGTTCCGCGACACAGCCCCCTTTGCCATCATGTTCCAGCTGATCGAACAGGCTGGCATGGCCGACAATGTCGAAGGGCTGAGCCTCGGCGGGGCGATCACCTCCGTCGCCTACTGGGACGTGACCAAGTAAAATGGCGAATTTCGCAACAGAAACGGAGCGGCGGCCTTGGCTGCCTCTCCCCCCTTGGGCGCGCGGCACACTGGTGACGCTGTCTTCCATCGCCGTCACCATGCTGGGCCTCTTGTTCGTCACCTTCCTGATTGGTCGCGTGATGCCCATTGATCCGGTGCTGGCCATCGTGGGCGAACGCGCCACCGAGGAGCAGTATAATGCCGCCTACCGTGAGCTGGGTCTGGACCGGTCGCTGGCTATTCAGTTTTTCTACTATGTCACCGATGTGCTGCGCGGTGATTTCGGAACCTCGCTGCTGACCGCGCGGGATGTCTCCTCCGATATCGCACGCGTGTTTCCGGCGACCTTTGAACTTGCCACTATTGGCATTATCTTCGGCTGCATTCTGGGCGTGCCGCTGGGGGTCATCGCCGCCGTACGCCGGGGCAGCTGGATCGACCAGATTGCCCGCGTGATTGCACTTGTGGGCTATTCCATGCCGATCTTCTGGCTCGGCCTGATGGGGCTCTTGCTGTTCTACGGCATTCTGGGCTGGGTCGGCGGCCCCGGACGTCAGGGTATTTTCTACGAGGATATGATCCCGTCGGTCACAGGCATGATCCTGGTGGACTCGCTGATTGCAGGTGATTGGGGCGCGTTTCGCGACGCGTTTTCTCATATCGTGCTGCCTGCCGCGCTGCTCGGCTATTACAGCCTTGCCTATATCAGCCGCATGACGCGCTCGTTCATGCTCGAACAGCTCTCGGCGGAATATATCACCACCGCCCGCGTCAAAGGCATGAGTGAATGGGCCGTGGTCTGGACGCACGCATTTCGCAATATCCGCGTGCAGCTGATCACCGTGATCGCCCTAAGCTATGCCAATCTGCTTGAGGGATCGGTTCTGACCGAAATCATCTTTTCCTGGCCGGGGATCGGCAGCTATATCACCACCGCGCTTTTGTCGGCTGACATGAATGCAGTACTGGGCGGTACAGTTGTTGTGGGGCTCGTGTTCATCTGCCTCAATATCTTCTCCGATCTTCTCTACAAAGTCTTTGATCCGAGGTCGAAATGAGCCTGTCATCGCAAACCCCGGCCCCTCAGCAGGGCCTGCGCGCCTGGCTGCTGACCGACACGCCGAGATCGCGGCGTCAGGCCCGGCTAGCGGCACTCTATCAGGGCTGGCTGTCGCTGAAGCAGAACCATATGGCGATGGTCGGGCTGGCCATCCTGATTTTGTTGATTTCCATCGCGCTGCTGGCGCCGGTGATCGCGCCCCATGACCCATATGTGCAGAATCTCGCCAATCGGCTGCAACCGTTGGGCAGCGAGGGGCATATTCTGGGCACGGATTCCCTTGGTCGTGATATCCTCAGCCGGTTGATCCATGGCGCCCGCATCACCCTCTATATCGTGGCGCTGGTGGCGCTGATTGCACCGGTTGCGGGCCTTCTGGTTGGCACCGTCTCCGGCTACGTCGGCGGCTGGGCCGATATCATTCTGATGCGGATCACCGATATTTTCCTGGCGTTTCCACGGCTGGTGCTGGCGCTGGCCTTTGTCGCTGCTCTTGGCGCCGGGATTGAAAACGCGGTGCTGGCGATCTCGCTCACTGCCTGGCCGCCCTATGCACGGATGGCGCGGGCCGAGACACTGACGATCCGCTCCTCAGACTATATCAGCGCGATCCGCCTGCAAGGCGCAGGCCCGCTCAGGATCATCATCAAACATATCTGGCCACTCTGCATCTCCTCGCTGATCGTTCGGGTGACGCTCGATATGGCAGGCATCATTCTGGCCGCCGCCGGTCTGGGATTCCTCGGCCTTGGCGCCCAGCCACCAAGCCCGGAATGGGGCGCGATGATCTCCGAAGGGCGCCGGTTCATCCTCGATCACTGGTGGGTGGCCACCATGCCCGGTCTTGCCATTTTTGCCGTTTCGCTGGCGTTCAACCTGCTGGGAGATGGCCTGCGCGACGTATTGGACCCAAAGGACAGCGCCTCATGAGCCCGCTTCTGGATATCGAAAACCTCTGGGTGCGGTTTCCCACCCGCAATGGCATCTTTGACGCGGTGCGCGGTGTGTCCTTCTCGCTCGGCCGTGAACGGCTCGGCATCGTTGGGGAAAGCGGCTCCGGCAAGTCAATGACCGGTCGCGCCATCCTACGACTGATCCGGCCTCCCGGCATCGTCGAAGCGGATCACATCAGTCTGCACGGCGAGAACCTGCTGGCAAAATCGGAGCGCGAGATGCGCAAGGTTCGCGGCGAACAGATCTCCATGGTGATGCAGGATCCCAAATTCTCGCTCAACCCGGTGATGACCATCGGCGATCAACTGATCGAAGCCCACCGCCTGCACAGCAAATCCACCAAGACCGAGGCCTATGCCAAGGCCTTGGAAATGCTGGAGGCCGTGTCGATCCGCGACCCGGAGCGCGTGATGACCGCCTACCCGCATGAGATGTCGGGTGGCATGGGGCAACGGATCATGATTGCCATGATGCTGATCCCGAACCCCGAAATCCTGATCGCGGATGAGCCGACCTCGGCGCTGGATGTCTCGGTGCAGGGACAGGTGCTGTCGATCATGGATCGGCTGGTGAAGGAACGCGGCATGGGGCTGATCTTTATCAGCCACGATCTCAATCTGGTGTCGCAGTTCTGTGATCGGGTGCTGATCATGTATGCAGGCCGCATCGTCGAGGTCTGCGACGCCGATCAGCTGCACGAGGCGCAGCACCCTTATACACGAGGTCTGCTCGGCAGCCTGCCCCGATTTGATGCTCCGCGTCCTCGGCTTGAGGTGCTGCAACGTGATCCCGCCTGGCGGGATGCGCCCAGCGTGGAGGGTCGCAGATGACAATGGCGCTGGAAATCAATAACTTAAACGTCTATTTCGGCGACCGTGGCGCATTGGTCCATGCCGTGAAATCGGCGTCTCTGGCGGTCGAGACCGGCGCCAGTTTCGGCCTCGTCGGCGAAAGCGGCTCAGGAAAATCCACTATCCTGAAAGCCATCACCGGTCTCGCGCCGCAGTGGAATGGTGAGATATCGGTTGAGGGCAAACGGCTTGGACCGACCCGTGACCGCGCATTCTACAAGACCGTTCAGATGGTGTTTCAGGATCCCTATGCCTCGCTGCACCCGCGTCAATCCGTGGATCAGGTGCTGTCGGAGACACTGCATCTGCACGGGTTCCGCGACATCGATGCACGGGTGGAACAGCTGCTGCAGGATGTCGGCCTTGGGCCGTCGTTCCGCTTTCGCTATCCGCACCAGCTGTCCGGTGGTCAGCGGCAGCGCGTCGCCATCGCCCGCGCGCTGGCCCCACGGCCGGATATCCTGCTGCTGGACGAGCCGACCTCGGCGCTGGATGTCTCGGTACAAGCGGAGATCCTGAACCTTCTCAGCGATTTACGTGCCGCGCATGGGCTGACCTTTGTGATGGTGTCTCATGACCTCGCGGTCGTTGCGCATATGTGTGATGCGGCGGCGGTGATGCAGCATGGCGAGATTGTAGAGGTGCTCAGCATTGATGCCATGCGCGCCGGGCAGACACAGCACCCCTATACGCAAACGCTGCTGCGGGCCTCGGCCAATCGGGTGGCCTGAAATGGGGCTGTCAGGGGTCTGACAGAGAGCTGCCAAGCGGGCGACGCCCCTCGGAATGCGCCGCGCACGGGACGGTAACCTGAGATTAAGGCCAAGATAGTAGGCTTGACGCGCGTTTGAACAAGGATGCGTGTCATGGTGGCCACGCCGACCCCCTATTCGCTGTCCGGACCGACTCCGGGGATGACGGTTGCGACCGTCTCCTCTGGTGTCCTGCATGGCGTGACCTACCCAAAGGTTGGCGGCCAGACCGTCCAGCTGGGCGAACTCCTCGGCGCGCTCAGCCACGCGCTTGATCTTACAGAAGGCCAGCCAGAGGGTCATTGCGTAAGATGCTGCTGGATCGGCATGCAGGTCGCCGATTACCTCGATCTGTCGCAGGAGGATCGCGCTGATCTCTACTTTACCCTGCTTCTGAAGGATCTTGGCTGTAGCTCAAACGCCGCCCGCATCTGCGCGCTCTACCGCACGGATGATCTGACCTTCAAACGCAATTTCAAATTCGTAGACGGAACCACCCGACAGAAGCTCGAATTTGTCCTGCGCCATACCGGCCAGGGCGACAGCCGGTTGAAGCGGTTGAAAACAGTGACCGGCGTGATTGGCCGCAGCGGCAGTCTGGCGACTGAGCTGATCCAGACCCGCTGCGATCGCGGCGCGGAGATCGCCCGGCTGATGCGGTTCTCCGAACAGGTCGCTGAAGGGATCGCAGGGCTGGACGAGCATTGGAACGGCGGCGGCCACCCGGCCGGCATCAGCGGTGACGAGATTCCGCTGTTCTCGCGCATTGCGCTGATGGCTCAGGTCACCGATGTGTTCACGCTACAGATGGGCTCAAAAGCCGCCGCTACCGAGCTGGAGGAGCGTGCCGGAAGCTGGTTCGATCCCGATCTCGTTCCGGTGTTTACCCGGGTGATCCGATCCCCCGGTTTCTATGACGCATTGACCAGCAGTCGACTGGAAGCGAGCGTGTTCTCGGATCGCTCCGCCCGGGCGACCCTCACGGTTGATGAAACCTATCTCGATGAAATTTCCTACGCTTTTTCAAAGGTTATCGACGCAAAAAGCCCCTTTACCTACGGCCATTCCGAACGGGTCGCCCATTACACGGACATGATCTGTGAACAGTTGGGCCATGATCTGGTGCATCGTCGCTGGATGGTGCGGGCCGGACTTCTGCATGATCTGGGAAAGCTGGGGGTATCCAATGCGATCCTCGACAAACCGGGCAAGCTTACCGAGGAAGAGTTCGCCTGCATGAAGCTGCATCCCGTGCTGGGACACGACGTTCTGCGGCGGATTTCAGTCTTTGAAGACGTGGCGGAGGTGGCAGCGGCCCATCATGAACGGCTCGACGGGAAAGGCTACCCGTATGGGCTTGCAGCCGCCGATCTCACCACCGACATGCGCGTGCTGACGGTTGCTGACATCTTTGACGCGCTGACCGCGGACCGGCCCTATCGCTCGGCACTGCCGCTGGAAAAGGCCTTTGAGATAATGGATGATATGCAGGGAACGGCCATAGATCCGGCGATATATCAGGCCCTGAAGGATGCCATAGCCGCCAGCCCCTGGCCTGCCCGCGAAGAGCGGCCATTCTCACCAAAACTCTAGCGCCCCAGATACTTATCTGGGCTTCGTTAGAGCTGCCTCACCACTCGCAGCGACAAATGAATGAGTTGCGAACCTAACAAAGAGTTTGGCACATGTCGATCAGGAGCGCTGGGGATCAAGTCTCTATGCTGAAGATCACTTATAAGAAAGCGTGAACCCGCGAAGATACACGTCGCAGGCATGCCGGTGTTGGTCTATCGACATTGCCGCAACTGTAACATTGGCTTTCGCGAGGTCGGCTTTCATTTGGAGCAACTCGCCATCGGTTTGTGTGACATAGTCGGGGCGCTCTTTGCGCCAGCGGTCAATAGTAGCCATGGCGCTTTCAATGCCTGCATGCAAGTCATCAGCACAGCGCTTTTCATTTCTGACATAACCTGCGTAAAAAATAGCAGCAGCACTGCAAATCACTGCTGCTGCGATCACATAGCTTCTGGGGTTCACTTGAAAATCCATTTTAATTAAAGCCTTGGAGAAAAAGTGCCCGGCAGACCAGTAACAAAACCGCCGGGTTTTATGGCTTAATCCTTGCTCTGCCAGGGTAGAACTTGTCCGCGTCTTGATCGCTTTCGTAAAAACCTTTCAGCCCAGACGGGACATCTTCGTTGGGTCCGATGTTCCCTAGTTCTTCGGCAATCGCTCTCGCAACAGCTTCAATTTGTGTCTGTTTTTCTGCAATGCGCTCGCCGATCTCGAGCTGTTCATTTTCTTTGAACTGGTACTGGGCAACCAACAACCGCCGGTCATAAATCATGTTTTGATGAATAGTCTCGAGAACCCTGACCTGTTCCCTTAAATCGTAGGACATGAAAAACTCCTGAATAATCCACGGCAACCTTGCCGCAAGACTATCCTGCTTGCAAATCAGCGTTGATTCCAACAGGCAACTTACACGCAATCACGGTGCTTACATTGTGCTTATACGGATTTGAAAAAGATTAGGGGCTACGCGAGCGGATCACGTAACCCCTTGAAATCTATGGTACCCAAGGCCGGACTCGAACCGGCACGCCCGCAAAGGCGGGGGATTTTGAATCCCCTGCGTCTACCATTCCGCCACTTGGGCCTCTGCCCCGTTCCTACCCAAGCCAAAGGCCGAGGTCCATAGGCAAATCGCGCGGCTGGCGGCAAAAAAACATCTGCCTGCCGACGGCTGTGTAGCGGGCAACCATCGTGGTTGACCTGCTCATCCCGACGTGGCACCGCTCAGGGCGGATTGCCAGGGAGAGCTTCACAGGATGCTGCGTGCGCTATATCACCGAACGATGGCCTTGGCCGACCACCCAAAGGCGCTGTGGTGGCTGGCCGGCGTTGCCTTCATCGAAAGCTCGGTCTTTCCCATCCCGCCGGATGTTCTGATGATCCCGATGATCCTCGCGCGCCCATCACGTGCCTGGCTGGTTGCGCTGGTGGCTCTGGTCGCCTCCGTGGCTGGCGGATTGCTCGGCTACGCCATTGGCGCATTTTTCTACGACAGCATCGGCCAGCCGGTGCTGGCCGCGATGGGCAAGGCAGATGCCATGGTCGAATTCAACAGCCGCTTCAATGATTTTGGGTTCTGGGCGGTGCTGATCGCCGGGATCACGCCTTTTCCGTATAAGGTCATCACAATCATGTCAGGCTGGACCGGGATGCCAATCGCAACCTTCGTTGTGACCTCCATTCTGGCCCGTGCGCTGCGGTTTTTTGTGGTTGCGGGCTTGCTGTGGCAGTTTGGCGCGCCGATCCGCGATTTCATCGAACGTCGGCTGGGGCTTGTCTTTACGGTCTTTGTGGTGTTGTTGTTCGGCGGGTTTCTTGCAGT
The DNA here is from genome assembly GCF_048056635.1 of Phaeobacter sp. JH20_08. Lineage (NCBI taxonomy): Bacteria > Pseudomonadati > Pseudomonadota > Alphaproteobacteria > Rhodobacterales > Roseobacteraceae > Phaeobacter > Phaeobacter sp. JH20_08. The sequence continues at coordinate 414,206 of NZ_JAYMVV010000018.1, forward strand.
GAAGGTATTGTAAACATGAGCCGAATTCTCATCCTGATTGCCAGCGCCGGATCTGCTGCACTGCTGCTTGGTGCCTTTGGATTTCAATACATCGGCGAGATGGCCCCCTGCAAACTGTGCATCTGGCAGCGCTATCCGCATGGCGCAGCTGTCGTCATCGGTGCTCTGGCACTGGCGGTACCGCTGCTGATCCTGCCCTACCTTGGCGCGCTGGCCGCGCTGGCGACTGCCGCCATCGGTGCCTATCATACCGGGGTTGAGCGTGGCTGGTGGGAAGGTCCGAACTCCTGCACCTCCGGCCCGATCGGCAATCTGAGCTCCGAAGATCTGATGCAGCAGATCATGTCGGCACCGCTCGTGCGCTGCGACGAGGTCCCGTGGGAGCTGTTCAGCCTGTCGATGGCCAGCTGGAATGCGATTGCCTCGCTGCTGCTGGCGGTGATCTGGATTGCCGCAGCCAACCACATGCGCAAAAACCGGATCTGATCCCGGCGCAGCCAGTCACCGGGAGCCGATGCACAGAGCCCCGGCCGCAGCTCTCCACGCGGCGATCTATCCTTTTCAGCTGTCTTTCTTTGTGGCGAGCAGAAGATTGGTCTCGCTGCTGACCACACCTTCAAAGGTACGGATCTTTGCCAGCGCTGCATCCAGCGTTTCCAGCGTTTCGGTGCCCAGCTCGACGATCAGGTCCCAGCGTCCGTTGGTGGTATGGATCGCCCGCACCTCGGGCAGCCCCTGAAGCTGGCGGGTGATGCGGCTGGTGCCGCGCCCCTCGATACCGATCATCATCAGACCGCGAACCGGGTCGCGCAGCACATCCTCTTTCAGCACTACGGAAAAGCCAAGGATATCGCCCTTGGTCTGCAGCCGCTCGATCCGTGCCCGGACGGTGGTCCGCGACAGGTTCAGCTGCAAGGCAAGATCGGAGAGTGAGGCGCGTGCGTTATGGCGCAGGGCGGCAATCAGCCGTTCATCCGTTTTGTCCAATCTGATCTCCATCTTGACGATTTGCCCTACTATATGAGCGAAATGATTGCTGGATTCCACCTCAAATCGGAGCTTTCTAAGAGTATTCACTTTTCGCAGAGGAGATATGCGCGTGACATCCAAGACCTGTATTCTGATCGGCGCTCCCGTAGACAGTGGCAAGCGGCGTGCAGGGTGCCTGATGGGGCCGGATGCCTATCGCACCGCCGGTCTGGGACGTGCCATCGAAAGCCTGGGTCACAAGGTGATTGATCAGGGCAACCTGCGTCCGGCCAGCCATGAGGCCGACCACAATGACGGTCTTGTCTTTGCCCGCAATGAAACCATTGGCTGGACCAACCGCCTGATCCGCGCTGCAGAAGAAGCGATGAAGGACGGCCTGCCGATTTTCCTGGGCGGAGACCATTCCCTGTCGCTCGGATCCGTTGTCGGTGTTGCCAACCACGCCGCCAAGGAAGGCCGTCCGCAATTCGTGCTGTGGCTCGACGCCCATACAGATTTCCACACGCCGACCACCTCCGACAGTGGCAACCTGCATGGCACGCCGGTGGGGTATTTCACCGGCCGTCCGGATTTTGCGGGCTTCCCGAAGGTGCAGAACCCGGTGCCGCAGGAAAACGTCTGTATGATCGGTCTGCGGTCGGTCGACACCCCGGAGCGGCTAGCGCTGGAGGCGAGCAACATTCATCGTCACGACATGCGCGAGATTGACGAGAACGGCATTGCAGGTCCGCTCTCGGCCTTTCTCAACCGCGTGGCCGAGGCCAACGGCATGTTGCATGTCTCGCTGGATGTCGATTTCCTCGACCCCTCCGTGGCGCCGGCTGTCGGCACCACCGTCCCCGGCGGCGCAACTGTCCGTGAGGGGCATCTGGTCTGCGAGATGCTGCATGATTCCGGGTTGATGACCTCGCTCGATCTGGTCGAGCTGAACCCGTTTCTGGACGAACGCGGGCGCACGGCCCATCTGATGGTCGATCTCTGTGCCTCAGCCCTGGGTCGGCGCGTGTTTGATCGTCCGACGCGAAGCTATCAATGAGCCAGCATCAGGCTGCGCCCGCCGAGTACGGCACGCCCCTGCGGCGCGCCATTCTAACAACTGAAACCGCTGGCGGGTCAATGCGCTGCATGCTGGCAGGCATCCACCTTAGCCCCCGTGAAAGGACCCGGTCATGACCCAACCTTCGGATAAGGCGCTTGTGCCTTTTGTAAGCGTCGACAACATGATGCGCCTCATTCACTCGATCGGTATCGACACCGTGATGAGGGACCTCGCCGATTACATCGAAGAGGACTTCAAACGCTGGGAGCTGTTTGACAAGACGCCGCGGGTTGCCAGCCATTCCGACGTCGGCGTGATCGAGCTGATGCCGACCTCTGATGGCGAAGCCTATGGCTTCAAATACGTCAACGGCCATCCGAAGAACACCTCAGAGGGGTTGCAGACGGTGACCGCCTTTGGCCTGCTCGCCGATGTCTACACAGGCTATCCGGTGCTGCTGACTGAGATGACCATCCTAACCGCGCTGCGTACTGCCGCGACCTCTGCGATGGTTGCAAAACATCTGGCCCCGAAGGGCGCCACAACAATGGCGATGATTGGCAATGGCGCGCAGTCGGAGTTCCAGTCGCTCGCCATGCAGGCAATCTGCGGGCTGAAATCGGTTCGCCTCTACGATATCGACCCGGCGGCGACCGTGAAATGTGCCGCCAACCTTGCTGGCAGCGGCCTCACCGTGGTGTCCTGCGCAACCCCCGAAGAAGCGATTGAAGGCGCGCAGATCCTGACCACCTGCACCGCTGACAAGCAATACGCCACCATCCTCACTGACAACATGGTCGGCAGCGGCGTCCATATCAACGCCATCGGCGGTGATTGCCCCGGCAAAACCGAATTGGCACCGGGCATCCTGACCCGCTCTGATGTCTTTGTGGAATTCCCGCCGCAAACCCGCGTCGAGGGCGAGATCCAGCAGATGCCGGAGGATTTTGAGGTGACGGAACTCTGGCAGGTGATCCTTGGCCAGAAGCCCGGTCGCCGAGATGACAAGCAGATCACCCTGTTTGACAGTGTCGGCTTTGCAATCGAGGATTTCTCGGCCCTGCGCTACATCCGCGACCGGATCAAGGACACGGATTTCTTTTTGGAACTGGACATGCTCGCCGACCCGGACGACCCGCGCGATCTCTTCGGCATGGTGCAGCGCGCCAAGGGCTGAAATCGGGATTGTCTCTCGCAGCTATTCTAAGGAAAAAGGCCCCGCCTGTCCGGTCGGGGCCTTAGCTTATTTTTGAACGACTGATGAGATTCAGCTGTCCAGTTCGCTATCCCAATAGAGAAAATCCATCCAGGTTTGATGCAATTCAGGCTTCGGACGGGGCAGACGGCGGGCGATGGCATCCAGCTCATGCGGACTGGGAGCAAAGGGTTTGCGGCGCAGTTTCAGTCCGACCTGCTGCGGTTTCAGATTGCCCTTGCGCAGATTATCGGCGCTGCAACAGGCCACGATATTGGTCCAGGACGAGGCCCCGCCCTTGCTGCGAGGGATCACGTGATCAAACGTCAGATCCTTCGCCGCAAAGCGCTTGCCACAATATTGACAGCAGAATTCATCACGCAGAAAGACATTATAGCGGGTAAAGGCCACCTTCTTGCGCTTGCGATACCGCTTGAGGGCGACCACGGCGGGAACTTCAAAGGAGGCAGAGGCCGAATGAACCGCCACATCTTCGTAGGTTTTGACCTGTATGACCCGCTCCTGATGGACGGCGACAAAAGCATCCTGCCAATTGCAGACGGATAGCGGCGCCCAGCTGAGTGGCTGCATATCCGCGTTCAGAATCAATGTTCTGAGATTACCAACGGCGACGGTCATACTGCACCTCCTCGTTTCAACAGCGGTGGCCTGCGCCCGGACCAACGCCGTTGCCCAGGGCGGCGCAGCAGTCTGTTTCCAGCCTGCCGGATCGTCCCGGTATTGAAAAAAACAAAAGCGCGTGGAGCCCACGCGCTTGTCTTCAAATCAGGTTTCTTGCTGCCAGTGCTCCGCAGGGATACCGACAGATGGCACGGGTAAGGCCAGACAGGTATTCGCAGCCCGGTCTGCGGCCGCGTCCTCACCCCGGTGTCATTCTGCGGCGCAACAGGACCACGGATTGCAGTCCACGCCGGAGGCGCGACATATGCTGTCATCTCTTGCTGATGGATCTGCATGTTCTGCAACGGCTCAACCGCCCTGTCTGCCTGCGTTTCGACACCAGAGCGGGGAGCCCGCCCCTGCTTTGATTTAACTATATATCGTGTCAGTCAGCTGGCAAGCCCCCATTATCAATGATCGCAACGGGGCACTGACCTCGCTTCGCCTCAAGCGGTAGGATGATTCCGTGACAGCGGCATGACAGCTGCTGGCGGGTCGGCGGTCGCGAAATCCCCTATGCGAAAACACTGCCGGCAACGCCGCTGCCCTTGCCAGCCTGCCGGGGGCTGCCTATTGCAGACTGATGACCAGATTGATCCGTTTCAACAAACCCTTCGATGTTTTGCCCCAGTTCACCGACCGCGGCAGCGAGGGCAGCCCGCGCGCCACGCTGAGCGACTGGATTGACCTGCCCGGTGTCTATCCCGCCGGGCGACTGGATCGCGACAGCGAGGGGTTGATGCTGCTGACCGACCAGGGCCGCTTGCAGGCGTGGATCTCGGATCCGCAGCACAAGATGCCGAAAACCTATTGGGTGCAGGTCGAGGGGACACCGGATGCGGCCGCCATTCAGGCGCTTGCAGAGGGTGTTGAGCTGAAAGATGGGCTGACCCGACCTGCCAAGGCCGCATTGATCGACGAACCGCAGGGAATCTGGGCGCGGACCCCACCAATCCGGGTGCGTAAATCCGTACCCGACAGCTGGATCGCCCTCACCCTTCGCGAAGGCCGCAACCGGCAGGTACGGCGGATGACAGCGGCAGTGGGCCATCCGACACTGCGTCTGATCCGGGCGGCCATCGGCATCTGGACTCTTGACGGGCTCAGCCCCGGCACTTGGGAAGATCTGGAGGTGCCCAGCATCCCCGGTCCGCCAAAACCCAAACCCGCCCCGAACCGGCAGGCGATTGCCCGGCGCAAGGCGGTAGGCGCAAAAACAACCCCGTCAGACCCGCAAAAGCCGCCCCGCAAACCACGAAAGCCGCGCAAGCGCTAGGCTGCACGGCTTTCGACGGCGTTTTGTCTGGCAAACCGCTCTGGCGGATCAGAGGCTCAGCTTGTCGCGCATGAAGGCCAGCGCCACGCTCAGACCGTCGGGCGCGATGCCGTGGCCTGTGCCCTTCATGATATGGGCAAAGACGTCCTGAAATCCGGCCTCCCCCAGAGCTTCAGCTGCCTCTGGCAGAGATTGCGGCGGCACCACGTCATCGGCGTCGCCATGCACCAGCAATACCGGCATCTTCGAGACAACTTCGTCCTTCAGCGTTTCGGGCGACAGCAGCCGGCCGGAGAAGGCAACGATTCCAGCCACCGCATCTTCGCGACGCGGGGCCACATGCAGGCTCATCATGGTGCCCTGGGAGAATCCAAACAGCACCACCTGTTCCGGCAGCACATCCTCATCCACCATCAGCGCATCCAGAAAGGCATTCAGATCTTCGATGGAGGCCATCATGCCGCGCATCGATTCCTCTTCGGAGGAGCCGTCGATCCAAGGGATCGGGAACCACTGGAAACCAAAGGGCGTGCCTGCGCAGCGCTCCGGGGCATCCGGGGCCACAAACAGCGTATCCGGCAGATGTTCCCCCAACGGGTCCGCCAGCCCCAGCAGATCGGCCCCATTGGCGCCATAGCCATGCAGAAACACCACCACAGATCGTGTCTGCCCCGACAGGGGCGCCTTGCGTTCAGCTGTCAATACTCGTGTCATCGGATCCCTTCCCTGTCCTTTGCCACCCGGTAATAGGCCCAGAGCACGCGCGCCGCAACCGACCGCCAGGGTGACCAGGCTTCAGCTATGCGGCGCATCTCGGCGGGTTTTGGCCGCTGCGGCAGATCGAGCAGGATCCGCGCCCCCTCTTGCAGGGCCAGATCACCATGGGCAAAGACATCCGCCCGACCAAGCGAAAACATCGCATAGATCTCTGCGGTCCATGTGCCAATACCGGACACTTGTGTCAGGATTTTGATCACCTCGGCATCGGGGAGCTGGCGCAGCGCGTCAAAATCAAGTCCCGCTGCCGCAAGAGCATGGGCATAGCGGATCTTCTGACGGCTGAGGCCAACCGCGCGCAGGTCGTCCTCGCTGGCGGCGGAAACAGCAGGCGCAGTGTCCAACCCGGCTCCGACCATCCGGCCCCAGATCGCATTGGCGGAGGCAACGCTCACCTGCTGGCTGACAATCGCGCTGAGCAGTTCGGCAAAACCCTCCGGTTTGCGGCGCAGCGGCAGGGGCCCGCAGAGGTCGATCGCGCGGGCAAAGCGCGGGTCGCTTGCGGCCAGCCATTGGGCGCCCTCACGCACACAGGCATCGCTGGTGATGATCCGCCCGATTGCGGCCGACCGGGCGTCACCCCCAAACTGACCGACCGGAGTTTGCGATCCTGTCATTCTACCGCTCCTTTGCGTCTTTTTCGCGCGCATAGCGCACCGATGCAGCATCAATCTTGCCCTGTCGGATTTTCGGGGATACGCATCTGCCATGACAGACAGCCTCCCCCTCCCCGACGACCGCATCGCCAAGCGCAATGTTGTCATTCTCGTGCTCGCGCAGGCCTTTCTGGGTGCGCAGATGCCGATGATCTTCACCATTGGTGGTCTCGCAGGTCAATCGCTTGCCAGCAATGCCTGTTTCGCAACGCTGCCGATTTCGCTGATTGTGGCCGGTTCCATGCTGGCGGCAACGCCGATTTCAGCGATCATGCAGCGCTACGGACGTAAGGCGGGTTTTTTTGTTGGCGCCGCTGGTGGCACATTGGGTGGGGTCATCGGGGCTTATGGGCTCTACCTCGGCTCGTTTCCGATCTTTCTCCTCGGCAGTTTCCTCACCGGCATCTACATGAGTGCACAGGGATTTTACCGTTTTGCCGCCACCGATACCGCCTCTGATGCGTTCCGGCCCAAGGCAATTTCCTATGTGATGGCTGGCGGTCTGCTCTCCGCGATCATCGGCCCGCAGATCGTGAAGGCGACAAGCCAGGCCTTTGTGATCCCTTTCCTTGGCACCTATATGGCCGTGGTCGCCGTCAATGTGCTGGGCGCAGTCCTGTTCCTGTTCCTGAAAATCCCCAAACCGCCGGTGCCCAGCGAAGATGCGCCCCGGGGGCGCAGCCGGATGGAGCTGTTGCGCAACCCCACCATCGCGGTTGCAGTGATCTGCGCCATGGTGTCCTACGCGCTGATGAACCTGGTGATGACCTCGACACCGCTGGCCGTTGTTGGCTGCGGCTTCAGCGAAGGCAGCGCGGCTGATGTCGTCACCGCCCATGTGCTGGCGATGTATGTACCGTCCTTCTTTACCGGGCATCTGATCGCGCGTTTCGGTGTCGAAAAAATCGTCGGCGCGGGCCTTGTGATCCTGGGCGGAGCTGGCGCTGTTGCCCTGCAAGGCGTTGATCTGGAAAATTTCTTTGTCGCGCTGGTCCTGCTGGGTATCGGCTGGAACTTTGGCTTCATCGGCGCAACCACGATGCTGGCGGGTGCTCATGAAAGCTATGAGCGCGGCCGGATGCAGGGGCTCAACGATCTGCTGGTCTTTGGCGGTGTCACCTTTGCCTCGCTGGCTTCGGGCGGGTTGATGAATTGCTCTGGTGGCAGCCCGGTCGAAGGCTGGACCGCAGTCAATATGGCGATGGCACCCTTCCTGGTGCTGGCGGGCGGCGCGCTGTTGTGGTTGGTGCTGAAACCGCGTCCTGTTCACGGTCACTGATCTCCGGCGAGCCGAGACCGCACGACATGAAAAGACGCCTGACGGGGAGCCGCAGGCGTCTTTCTTATCTGGTCCAATCCGGCGTCTGATGCCTTACCAGCGCCCGGTGGAGACCCGGTAGATCAGGCTGGCACGGCGGCGGAACTCACTGGTGCCCAGGGTCCCGTCGGCCACCCGCCGAGGCTCCGCCACCGCCTGTTGCAGGATCGCGCTGGCCTGCCAGCCCGGCAGCAGTGCGGGCAAGGCCGATTTTGCGATTGCAGCACGATTGGAGCGAGCGTCCTTCAGCGCTGCAAGACCGCTCTCCGCCAGCGCGCGCACCCCCTCCGGCGTGCCATCCAGCAGCGGGACGCGTTTCTCGGCAACCAGCTTCGGAATTGCCCGCAGCCAGTTGGCGACGCCCACGCCATAGGCGAAGCGGCGCACAAGCGTCTCATCCCGCGCGCCCAGCGTCGCCGCTGCCATCCACATGAGCGCGCCCGTCGTCTTGTCGATGTGATCCGCCAGCGCTGCCTCATCCTCGAAGGGGTCGCGGTAGATGTCCCAGCGCCGCGCCTCTGCCATGGCATCAATATGCACCGCAAGGTCAGGCCGCAGCACCGCCCCCAGTGGCGTTGCGACGTAATGCCGTCGCACCGGGCCACCGGCCGCAATCTCTGTCCCGACATCGCGCCACCACTGCACGCGCATCTCGGCAATCATCGACTCCGCCGAGGCCCAGGGCGCCCGCGCCAGTTCAAGGTTGAAGGCGTAGAGCGTAAACAGCGCCGCCCGCGCTTCAACCGGCGCAGCCATCACCGTGGCAAAGCGATCCGGGTCGCCCTTCTGCACCAGATCGGCGCAGGCGGTCACATCATCGTCAAATGCAAGCATCAAGCCGCGCCGCCAGCCGTGTCGGTGTCCCGCAGCAGCTTCCAGCGGATCGCATCCAGCAGCGCTTCAAAGGAGGCGTCGATTATGTTGGCACTGACGCCGACCGTCGACCAGCGCCGCCCCTTGCTGTCTTCGCTGTCGATAATGACCCGCGTGACAGCCTCGGTGCCGCCCTGGGTGATCCGCACCTTGAAATCGACCAGCCGCATGTCATCCAGCGCCTTGGAATACTGGCCGAGATCCTTGGTCAGCGCTTTTGCCAGCGCATTGACCGGCCCGCGGTCGCTGCCGGTCTCATCGAGGGATTCACTGACCGACAACAGCTTCTGGCCGTCCACTTTCACAACAACAACCGCCTCGGAGAGCGACACCATGCGGTTGTATTTGTTCTTGCGCCGCTCGACCGTCACCTTGTACCGCTTCACCTCAAAGAAACTGGGCAATTGCCCCAGTTCCTCGCGCGCCAGGATCTCAAACGAGGCCTGCGCGGTATCATAGGAATAGCCCTCGGCCTCACGGGTTTTGATCCGCTCCAGAATACGCGCGAGGGCCGGGTTGCCGGTCTCGACGCTCAGGCCCGCCTCGGACAGGCGCCGGCGCAGGTTCGACTGACCTGCCTGATTGGACATCGGGATGATGCGCGTATTGCCGACCAGCGCCGGGTCGATATGCTCATAGGTGCTTGGATCTTTCAGGATCGCGCTGGCATGCAGCCCCGCCTTATGCGCAAAGGCCGACGCCCCGACATAGGCGGCCTGTTTCGTCGGCACCCGGTTCAGGATCTCGTCCAGCATCCGGCTGAGCGCCGTCAGAGTGCTCAGGGCCTCCCGGCTGACACCGATGTCATAGCGATCGGCATAGGGCTGCTTCAACAACAGCGTCGGGATCAGCGTTGTCAGATTGGCATTGCCGCAGCGCTCGCCCAGACCGTTGAGCGTGCCCTGAATCTGCCGCGCCCCGGCGTCGACTGCCGCCAGCGAACAGGCCACCGCATTTTCGGTGTCATTATGGGTGTGGATCCCCAGACGCTCCCCCGGCAACCCTGCCGCGATCACCTCCTTGACGATGCGGCCCACATCCGCCGGAAGGGTGCCGCCGTTGGTGTCACAGAGCACAACCCAACGCGCGCCGGCCTCAAGCGCTGTGCGACAGGCCGCAAGCGCATAGTCCGGATTGTCCCGGTATCCGTCAAAGAAATGTTCGGCATCAAACAGCGCCTCGCGCCCCTGGGCCACCAGATGGGCGACGGAGGCGCGGATATTGTCGAGGTTTTCCTCAAGATCGATCCCCAGCGCATGGGTCACGTGGTAATCATGGCTCTTGCCGACCAGACAGACCGCGGCGGTGTCGGCGTTCAGTACCGCCGCCAGCACATCATCATTTGCCGCCGAACGCCCGGACCGTTTGGTCATGCCAAAAGCGGTCATGGTGGCCCGCGTTCTGGGGGCGGTTTCAAAGAAGCCGCTGTCCGTCGGATTGGCCCCCGGCCAGCCGCCTTCGATGTAATCCACCCCAAGCCCATCCAGTGCGGTTGCGATCCGAACTTTCTCAGCGGTGGAAAACTGCACGCCCTGCGTCTGCTGCCCGTCCCGCAAGGTGGTGTCATAAAGGTAAAGACGGTCTTTGGTCATGGCTGGCCTCATGGCTTGGCAAAGTATGGTCGTTGCCCCGTCATGAGGGCCTCTGCTGTCTGTTGGCTCTGCCGCAGGCGGGCCCGGCGCCCACCTGCGAGGATCCGTATCGGGGGCTAGATCGCGCCGAGTTTTTCGGGGTCGAAATCCGGCCCCGGCACCAGCTGGACCCCCTCCTTGGACATCCGCACCTCGACGCCTGCGGTAAGATAGGCGGTCTTCAACCGGTCGACCTCGGCGAAATCCTTGGTTTTCATTGCGATCTCTCGAGCCTCGAAAAGCGCTTTTTCATAGGCGCTTAAATCAATATCTTCACCTGCCGCCCAGGCCCCCATCTCATCACTCAGCAAGCCCATCAGTTCGGCCGATGCAAGTAGATCCGCCGCGGCACCAGCCGAGGCCAGCCTGTGCAACTCCGCAAGCGCACCTGCTGTATTCAAATCGTCCGACAGTGCCTCCAGAACCGCGGCAGCAGCGGTGGGTGCGGGCTCGATGCCCGCGGTCAGCGCCCGCCATTTGCGCAGCGTTGCCTCCGCTTCCTTTGCCTTCTTGTCGGTCCAATCCATCGGTTTTCGATAATGGGTTTGCAGGAATACAAGGCGGATCACCTCGCCCGGATAGCCCTGATCCAACAGGTCGCGCACGGTGAAGAAGTTGCCCAGTGATTTGGACATCTTCTTGCCCTCGACCTGCAACATCTCATTGTGCAGCCAGATCTTTGCAAAATCGCCCTCGGGATGGGCGCAGCAGCTTTGCGCAATTTCATTCTCATGATGCGGGAACATCAGATCATTGCCGCCACCGTGAATGTCGAAACTCGCGCCAAACAGCTCGTGGCTCATGGCGGAGCATTCGATATGCCAACCCGGGCGCCCCCGCCCCCAGGGGCTGTCCCAGCCCGGCAACTCATCGGTGGAGGGCTTCCACAGTACGAAATCCATCGGATCGCGCTTGTTATCCGCCACTTCAACCCGGGCGCCTGCGATCATGTCATCCACTGAGCGACCGGAGAGCGCGCCGTAGTCCTTGTAGCTCTTGACCGAGAACAACACATGGCCTGCCCCGTCGGCATAGGCATGGCCCTTGGCAATCAGCGCTTCGATCATGTCAATCATCTGCGGGATATAGGCGGTTGCCCGCGGCATGTGATCCGGTTCAAGCGCCCCGAGTTCAGCCATATCGGCCAGATACCAGCTGATGGTTTCCTCGGTCCGCTGCTGCACCAGCTCCTCAAGCGTGCCGGGGGCACCAGCCTCCTTGCGCGCCAGAGCGGTTGCGTTGATCTTGTCGTCCACATCAGTGAAGTTGCGCGCATAGGTGACGTGATCGGTGCCGTAGACATGGCGCAACAGACGATAGAGCACATCGAACACCACGACAGGGCGCGCATTGCCCAGGTGGGCGCGATCATAGACCGTCGGCCCGCAGAGATAGAGGCGTACATCGTCGGGATTGATCGGGTTCAGCACCTCTTTGCCGCGGGTGCGTGTGTTGTGCAGCTTGATCGTCGTCATCACAAATCCTTCGTCTGACCGGAACGCAAGGGCGCCTCAGGCCAATCTCCCAACGGGTGCCGCAGATCAGCGGCGCGCAGCGCGGGCTTAGCAACTTGTTCAAAAGAAGGGAACGACAGAAACCAGCCCGCTGAGTTTTTCAGCAGGTAATGCAGCAGGTAATAATGTTGCACAGCCGGTTCATGGGATTTGCATAACACAAGGCAATAGCTCCGCCAAGCCTGCAAATCGACCACAGGAGGACACCGCGGGTACGGGTGGATCCGGGCGGGGTATCTGCACATGAAAACGGCGCGCCCACCGAAATGGACGCGCCGCTATCATCCCCGAGGGGATAACATCAGAACTGGTAAGAGGCGCGCAGCGACACGGTGGTCGCATCGGCGCTGATGCCGGTGCTGCCCAGGTTGTCGAAGTCATGCTCCAGAACTTCGCCGCCGACGGTCCATTGGTCGGTGACACGATAGGCCACGCCAATGCCGTAGAATTCACCGGCTTCATCGCCGACGGAGGTATCAACCTGCGCCACACCGCCGGTCACATAGGCCAGCACCGGGCCGAAATCATAGCCGGCCTTGACCTTGCCGCGCATCACCGAGTCCACAGTGGCAGCGCCGCCGCCCAGATCCACATCGGTGGCGTCATAGTCGATTTCCCCACCCAGCACGAAGCGGCCGAAGTCATAGTTGTAACCGGCGTGAACACCGTAAGAGACGTCATCTCCCGACAGGCCATTGCTGGTGTCTGCGTCCAGCTGCCCAACTTGGCCACCGATATAGGCACCGGTCCAGTCACCACCGTCATTGGCAACCACAACGGGCGGTGCGGCAGGTGCTGGTGCCACGACGGGCTCTTCCAGATTGCCGGCAAAGGCCGGAGTGCTCAGTGCGGCGGCGATAGCGGCCATGGATACGATACGAGTCATCTCGACTTCTCCTTGTCTGTCTTTCGACATCTGTCTTTGCTTGGACGCGCTACTCTCGCGTCTGCCTCACCTAAAGAAGATTGCCGGCCGCTTTGTTCCAGCCCCCTGCGGATTTTTTGGAGATCTTGCGCGCCTATTGGCCCAAAATCAGGGCTCAGGGCAGGTTCCTGCCGATAGGATTGAGGCGCGGATCTGCCGACTGGCAAGACTGCGCCCGCCCAACCGCCAACGGGCCAATTGCCGCTCATGCCCGAAAAGGCGCTATGCTGATCGGCAAGGGTGGATTTTGCCGCGCCGAACCTGACGAGATCAGGAACCGCCGCGGCGCGGAAACACGATGGGCGTGGTGCGGCGGGTGTCAGCCGCTAGAATTGAAATGACGCGCGGATCGACAGGATATCACGCGCTGGTGCCTGAAGCGCCGCGCCGTCATTGGCGTCCTGATGCAGGTATTCGCCGCTCAACCGCAGCGCCCGGTTGAGAGAATAGCTGACACCCAGCCCGTAGACCGCGCCATTGTCGCTGTCTGTCGCTGTTTCGCGACGTGCCGATCCGATGGTGACATAGCCCAGTGTTTCGCCCATGTCATATCCGGCCCGCAGCTTGATCCGGTGTGTCTGATCCTCTGCCAGGCTGTCGCCTGCCCCACCGCTGCGATCAACCTCGACCTCTCCCCCCAGGATGACGCGGCCAAAGTCGTGATCATACCCCAGATGCAGACCGGGCGCGCTGGTGGAACCGCCGTCAGACGCGGCACCGGTCACCCGAGCCATAGAGGCACCCAGAAAGAACCCGCTCCAATCGCCAGCGCCAACCGGCCCCGCCATGCCGATGCTCAGCACCAGACCAGCGGCTGCCCCTCGCCACAGATGGCCAGAACCATCCGACCGGCGTGCCGGACCCGCTGACAGGCGGTTCTTCAACGTGGTGCGTAATATGGCCGGTATCATCGGCGCTGCCCTTTTCTGGCTGCGCGCTGGTTCAGCGCGCGTGACGACCCATCTGCGACCAGTATCCTCCAGAATGTTTAACACTCGGTTCAGTATGATCCTGTCCTGAGATTGCCCGAAATCGCGCCTTTGGTGCAGATGAAAACCGCATCGCAATCTCATTGATTAATTAGATTTTTTCCAAACCGGCCCGCAGCTGCAAGCGGTCGGGAATTCCAGACCTGCGTGAAATTTCTGTCGCAAATTTCACATTGGTCGCAAATGGAACAGAAACGCCCCCCTGCTGTGCAACGATGTCCAGAGTGAAGCGGAGTGTCGATATGACAGGCATCCAGATGGAACCACAGTCAGGCGAGCGATGGATCATCAGCCTGATCGGCCGCACGATCGGGGCGGCTCGCGGGCGTGCGGCACGGGGGCGGCCACAGCGGATCTGAACCCATCAGATCCGACCCCAAAACCTGAGAGACCCCAATGACAGATCAATCGAACTCCCCTCGTGCGGCCCGTAGCGGCGGACGCGCCGCCCGTCGTGCCGCCCGTGCCGCGCCGCTTGCCGATCACCTGCGCCCGGTCCGCCCCGGACTGGAAGGCGGGCAGTACCGCCCCCTCAGCGATGCCGGCGTCGAACGCATTCATCAGGCGGCCCTGGACGCGCTGGAACAGATCGGGCTGGCAGATGCACCACCAACCGGTGTGGCCTATCTGACAGCCGCAGGATGTATCCAGGGCGAGGACGGGCGCATCCGGTTTCCGCGCGCTCTGGTGGAAGATACAATTCGCAACGCCAATCGCAGCGTGACCCTCTATGGTCGCGACCCGAAGAACGACCTGCATCTATCTGGCAACAAAGTACATTATGGCACTGCGGGTGCGGCGGTCCATCTGGTCGAGATCGACGGGCGAAACTACCGCGAATGCACCGTTCAGGATCTGCACGATGCCGCCCGTATCTGCGACAGGATGGACAATATCCACTTCCTGCAACGGCCCATGGTGGCGCGCGATATCACCGATAACCTCGAGATGGATCTGAACACCATCTACGCCTGCTGCTCCGGCACGACCAAACATGTGGGGACGTCGTTCTCGGATCCCGCCTTTGTTGCGCCGGCGATGGAGATGCTGCACATGATCGCGGGCGGAGAGGCGGCCTGGCGCGAACGGCCTTTTGTCTCCAATTCCAACTGCTTTGTAGTGCCGCCAATGAAATTCGCCACCGAAAGCTGTCAGGCGATGGAGGCCGTGATCCTTGCAGGGATGCCGGTTCTGCTGCTGTCTGCCGGACAGGCCGGCGCCACCGCCCCTGCGCCGATTGCCGGCGCCATTGTTCAGGCGGTTGCCGAATGCCTCGCCGGGCTGGTTTACGTCAACGCGGTAAAGCCCGGCGCGCCCGCGATTTTCGGAACCTGGCCCTTTGTCTCCGACCTGCGCACCGGCGCGATGTCCGGCGGCTCCGGCGAACAGGCACTGCTATCGGCGGGCTGTGCACAGATGCACGCCTTCTACGGGCTGCCCGGTGGCGCAGCAGCGGGTATTGCCGATGCCAAGATGCCGGACATGCAGGCCGGCTGGGAGCAGATGTGCTCCAACGTTCTGGCCGGATTGTCAGGACTGAACATGGTTTACGAGGCCGCCGGAATGCACGCCTCACTGCTCGGCTTCTGTCTGGAGTCGCTGATCCTCGGGGATGATCTGATCGGGCAGGCCCTGCGCTGCGTGCGCGGCATCGAGGTTGACGAAGATTCGGTCAGCCTGGAGACAATCCGCGCCACCTGTATCGGCGGGCCGGGGCATTATCTGGGGTCGGACCAGACATTGGGACGTATGCAGACCGACTATATCTACCCGGCTCTGGCTGATCGCACATCGCCAAAGGAATGGGTGGAGATCGACAAACCTGATCTCGTGGCCAAGGCCATTGCGCGCAAGCTTGAGATCCTCGCGGAGCCATCGCAGGCACAGTTCGATCCGGTTCTGGACAAGGCGATACGTGAGCAGTTCAACATTCACCTGCCCCGCTAAGCCATTGAGATAGTTGACGGGCAAAGGCCGATTTGCCCGTCACCCCATGCCTTGGATTACAGCGCCTTCAGACGCTGCCGCAGATACTCTAGCCAGCCGCGCAGCGTGGTGCTGCGGGCAAATTTCCGGGCGACGTAGCGCAGTTCCTTCTGTCGCAGCGCCTTGCTGACAGAGGCACTGACCTGCCCGTCGTGCATGCGATTGGCAATGATGGTCCCCTGCACAATGACCGGGTCGCCGTAGGTGTCCCACAACCGTTTATACAGGTCGACATCCATCAGCCAGATCAGCTGTTCGTCAAACTCCAGCGCCGAAGCGCGGCGCATTGCGAGCACCGAGGGACTTGAGACGGTATTCTTGCCAAAATGCAAACGCGCGCTCAGACGGGGCACCATCGGGCGCAGGATGCTGCTGCCATCCCGCGTCACACCAGAGCCGCAAAGACACCAGTCAGCGCCCTGCCCCATTGCATCATGAATATGGGACAATCCATTGGGATCTATAATCAAATCATCCTGAAACAACACTTTGATCACCTCACCCGTGGCATGGGCCATAGCGTTGTTCACATTGGCGGAGGCCTGCCGCAGCCCCTCGCGGTTCCACAGATGCGTGATCGACAGACGATCCTCGTAGGATCGACAAACATCCTCTACCGCGGTGTCATCGGATTGATCGGAGACGACGATATCAAAGTCAGTAAAACTCTGATTGCAAAGGTGCTCAAAGGAGTCCTGAAGGTAGCGCGCACCGTCGCCGCCCATTGCGTAGGCCGGAATGCAGAGGGTGATGGCGGGCATGTCAGGCTCCTTGGCCGAGGATTTTGCCCTGCCTAGCAAAGCCAGATCACAAGTCCAAGCCGCGGCAGCGCCTAGACGCCCAGATAGCGGTCTTTCAAGTCGGGCGTCAGCGCGGCCATGCCGCCGGTCCAGACCGTCACCCCCTTGTTCAGGATCACCGCGCGATCCGCCACGGCCGCCAGTTCGCGCAGGGTCTTGTCCACCACCAGGATTGCAAGGCCGCTATCGCGTTTCAGTCGGGCAATAGCGGCCCAGATCTCCTGACGGACCACCGGGGCCAGACCTTCGGTTGCCTCATCCAGTATCAATAGTCTTGGGTTGATCATCAGCGCGCGTCCGATGGCCAGCATCTGCTGCTCTCCGCCCGACAGGGAGGACGCCGTCTGATCGCGACGCTCCGCCAAACGGGGGAAAAGATCCGCAACCATGGAAAAATCCCATGGGCCCGGACGCGCCGCGGCGGTCAGGTTCTCCTCCACTGTCAGCGGTGCAAAGCATCGCCGCCCCTCCGGCACCAGACCAACGCCGAGCCTTGCAATTTTGTGCGACGGCAGTTTGCGCAGGTTCTGTCCGGCGAAGGACAGCGTCCCGTCGCTTGCGGGCAACATTCCACAGATGGTCTTGATCGTGGTTGATTTGCCCATCCCATTGCGCCCCATCAGCGCGACAACCTCACCTTCGCCGATCTCCAGATCGACCCCAAACAAGGCCTGAGACGGACCATAAGAGGCCGTGACGTTCTTAAGCGATAACAGCGTCATACCGCCTCCTCCTCACCCAGATATGCGCGGCGGACTTCGGGGTGGTTGCGGATCTCATCGGTGGTGCCGGTTGCGATCACCTCGCCGTAGACCAGGACGCTGATCCGATCAGCAAGCGCAAAAACCGCATCCATATCGTGTTCCACCAACAGGATTGGCGCCTCCTGTCGCAGCTGGTCGAGAAACCCGGTAAGCGCCTGTGATCCGCCAGCCCCAAGCCCGGCCATGGGTTCATCCATCAAAAACAGCTTAGGCGCCATGGTGAGCGCAACGGCCACCTCCAGCTGGCGGCGCTGCCCATGAGAGAGATCTGCCGTGCGCCGCGCCGCCTCATTGCTCAGTCCGACACGGTCCAATGCGTGCTCTGCCTGTGCCACCAGCGCCTTGTCCTTCATGACATTGCCCAGGAACCGGAACACGCCGCCCCGCGCGCCCAATGCGCCAAGCACCGCGTTTTGCAGCACCGTGAACTCCATCGCGAGGGCCGAAATCTGAAAGGTCCGGCCCAGCCCCATCCGCGCCCGCGCCACGCGATCCAGTTCGTCAACCGGCTGGCCTAGCAGGGAGATTGATCCGCTATCCGGTCGAAGTTCACCGGATATCTGTTTGATAAGTGTGGATTTCCCTGCTCCATTTGGGCCGATCAGCGCATGAATTTCCCCCGCCCGAAGATCAAGCGATATGTTCTTGCTCGCCTGCAATGCGCCGAAGGATTTGCTGAGATTGCTGACCTTCAGAACCTGCTCTGACCTCTGCACCTCAGTCATGGGCGACCTCCCGTCCGCTGATTGCGCCGATCACGCCGCCGCGGGCATATAGCACGATGATGAGCAACAGACCGCCAAGGTAGATCTGCCAATAATCGCTGATCCCGCCGAGGAAGTGTTCAAGCAGGATGAACAGCGCCGCGCCGATGACCGGACCAAACAGGCGGCCAACTCCGCCGATGATGACAAAGATCATGATCTCGCCGCTGGTGTGCCAGCTGAGCATGGTCGGGCTGACAAAGCGGTTCAGATCCGCAAATAGCGCCCCCGCCAGACCGGTGATCGCGCCAGAGATGACAAAAGCCGTCAGCCGCAGTTTGTAGGGCGTAATCCCGACCGTCTCCACCCGCGCCTCGCATTGCCGCGCAGCTGCCAGCGCCAGACCAAAAGGCGCCCGCGCCAGACGCGACGCAAACCACAGCGCAGCACATAAGATCACATAGCAGACCAGAAAGAACTGCAAGGGAACCAATGTGTTGAGGCCGGGGAATTCATTGCGCACCCAGATCGACAGACCATCCTCGCCACCATAGGCGGTCCAGCTGATGGCGAAGTAATACAGCATCTGACCAAAGGCCAAGGTGATCATGATGAAATAGACACCCGATGTGCGCAGGCTAAGCGCACCAATGACCAATGCAGCAAAGGCACTGACAAGAACCGCGACCAGCCAAATGACCGGCATCTGGTTGGTGCCTTCTATCAGCATCGGCCACTGTGCCAGCGGCTCGTAGTTCTGCGCATGGGCGGCAAGGATCCCCATCGCATAGCCGCCAATTCCAAAGAACGCCGCGTGGCCCAGGCTGACCAGCCCGCCGATGCCAAGTGCGATGTTCAACCCGACGCCTGCCAGCGCCAGGATTGCCACCTTGGTGGCGAGCGTGATCACAAAGGGGTCGCCGGCGAAATGCGCCCAGAGCGGAATTCCCAACAGCAGCAGGATCACCGCCGCGTTCAACAGTTTTTCGTGCGCCATCAATGCTGTCCCCCATATAGACCGGATGGGCGCACCAACAGAATTGCGGCCATCAGGATGTAGATCAGCATCGACGCAAGCGATGCTCCGATGGATGTCGCGCTTGCAGGTTCCATGAACAGGCCAAATAACTGCGGCAGGAACACCCCGCCAAGTGTATCCGTCAGCCCGACGAGAAGCGCGCCGACCAGCGCCCCCTTGATCGAGCCGATGCCGCCAATGACAATCACCACAAAGGCCAGGATCAGAACGGGCTCTCCCATGCCGACCTGGACCGACTGGATGGCCCCGACCAATGCGCCGGCGAGGCCCGCAAGCGCTGCCCCAAGCGCGAAGACCAGCGTGTAGAGCTTTGAAATATCTACACCAAGTGCGGCGATCATCTCGCGATCATTCTCACCTGCACGGATCTGAATGCCGATCCGCGTGCGCGCGATCAGCCAGAACAGACCAGCCGCCACCACCAGCCCGATCAGAATGATCGTCAGCCGGTAGAGTGGATATTGAATACCGCCCGGCAGGGTGACGGGCCCCGACAGGTAGCTCGGCACATCGAGGAACAGTGGAAAGGAGCCAAAGACCCAGCGTGTGCCTTCAGAAAATATGAGGATCAGCGCAAAGGTCGCCAGCACCTGATCCAGATGATCCCGATCATAAAGCTTGCGGATCACCAGAAGTTCGACCAGCGCGCCGGCGGCTGCGGCGGCAGCGAGACTGGCCACCAGCGCAAGCACAAAGGAACCGGTCCAGCCCGCGACAATGGCAGCGGCAAAGGCGCCAACCATATAAAGCGCACCATGCGCCAGATTGATCAGCCCCATGACGCCGAAGACCAGCGTCAGGCCAGCCGCCATGAGGAAGAGCATCACCCCGAACTGCAATCCGTTCAGGATCTGCTCCAATATTAGAATGAGGGACATGTGACAGTTCCACCAAGGCAGAGGCAGCGTGCCTCCGCAACAACTGGGTTTGTGATATGCGGGCCGGTGTCCTCCACTGGCCCGCATCACTCAGATGGTTTTACATCTTGCAGTCTGCCGCATAGGCGTCGGCGTGATTTTCCAGACCTGTTGCGATGATCTTGTTGGTGTAGACATCGCCTTCCTGAATGACTTCACGAACATAAATGTTCTGGATCGGGTGATGGTTGTCGCCGAATTTGAAATCTCCCCGGACGGAGTCGAACTCTGCCGCCTTCAGCGCGGCGCGGAAGGCGACTTTGTCATCGACACTTGCCTTGTCCAGCGCGCTCAGGATGAGGTTGGCAGTGTCATAGCCCTGGCTTGCATAGAGCGACGGCAGACGCTCGTATTTCTGCTGAAAGGCCGCAACAAAGGCCGTGTTGGCCGGGTTGTCGAGATCCTTGTTCCACTGCGAGGTGTTCTTGATCCCGAGCGCGGCGCCGCCGGCTGCTTGCAGGATCCCCTGATCAAAGCTGAAGGCCGGACCTACAACGGGCAGATCGACACCGCTGTCGGCGTATTGCTTGAGGAATGAAATCCCCATGCCACCGGGCAGGAAGAAATAGACGCTGTCGGCACCGGATGCGCGGATCTGGGCAATCTCTGCGGCATAGTCGGTCTGGCCAAGCTTGGTGTAGGTCTCGCCCGCCAATTCGCCTTTATACATGCGCTTGTAGCCGGTCAGCGCGTCCTGACCAGCGGGGTAATTCGGGGCTAGGATGTAGCTGTTTTTCAGGCCCGCGTCATTGGCATAGGCACCTGCTGCCTCGTGCAGGTTGTCATTCTGCCAGGCGACGTTGAAATAATTCTCATGGCAGCGCTTGCCCGCCAATGCGGAGGGGCCTGCATTGGGCGACAGGTAGAACACGCCCTGAGCCGTCGCCGCGGGCACCACTGCCATTGCGAGGTTGGACCAGATGATCCCGGTCATGATGTCAACCTTTTCGGACTGGATCATGCGGTCGGCGATCTGTACGGCGCTTTCTGGCTTGCGCTGATCATCCTCGATGACCACCTCGATGTCGTCGCGGCCGGCCTGTTCCATTGCCAGCATGAAGCCGTCGCGCACGTCGACACCCAGTCCTGCACCACCGCCGGATAGCGTTGTGATCATGCCAATCTTTGTCTCGGCGCCGGCGGCCAAGGCCAGCGTCGAAACCGCTGCGGCAAGCGCCATGGTCTTAAGTGTCGTCATTGGTCCATCTCCCTGATCTATCTGAGCAATGAAGGTCACTTCTGTGGTGACTCTTCGCTGCTTACTCTTTCCGATTGGACCGCGCGGCGCCAGCATTTTACGGGGATGTATGGCATTGCCACGATGACAGCGGTCAGCATATGGCTGCCGTCCAGATCCCCGCACACCCATCGGGCTGCGCTCCGTCCACCGGCCGTTGCACCGGCCGCTTTGGCAAGCCTAGGCCGAAGTGGATATTTATTTCAAGATTAAAATATCTAACCTTAAAACTTACCGGAGCTGACGCGCCTCCTGACGTGGCACGACTATGCAAGCGAGGCATTCGCTCCGCCCTTGGCGAGAAGGCCTGTGGTCAGTGCAGGCGCCCCGCCCCCGCATTGCCGTGAAAACAGGCTGTTGAACCGCCCGATAAGAACGGCTGAATACAACCTGTCAGGCAATTCACTCAACCGGCCTTGCGTCTCCGCCTGTTTGGTAAGGCATTATATTCAGCGGTGGAATCCATTGCACCTAGATCCGCAAGCAGAGCAGCCACCATGACGATTGACGCCAGATATTCAGAAGATGTGGGGCCATCATTTGCAGCGACATTGCGGGATTAACGCCCCTTGCGGTGCAAGTGTCAGCCGGAGCTGAGCTGACGCAGTTGCTTTGGCGCGGGTTCTGCGGCGGTGCAGCTGTTGCGCTGCCGTTCCAACCCGTCTGTATAGCGCTTCACCAGTTCGATCTGGAAGCGAATCTCATGGACACGATCCGCAAGCTGCCGGCTGAGCGAGCCGATTGCGGTTTCGGCATCGACCAGACCCGCCTCGGTCGCCGAAAGGACATTCAGCAATGGCAGCGCAAGATCGGTGAGCACCTGTGCGCTCACCTCACGCGTCAGATCTTCAAGCCCGGCACCAAAGCCCACGTCGGGACGGAACGCATAGCCAATACCGCCAAGGCTAATCCGGAACCTGATAATAATGGACTGACTGCCGTCATCGTCGACCGTTGCCAGGATATGCGCCCCGGCAAGGACGAGTCCCGGAACTTCAAGTATCAGCGACGGCAGCGAAATAACCTGTGTCTCGCCCGACAGCATCTTAACGCAGTCGTTCAACCCCTCGGCGATGGAGTCGCAAAACACCTCCTCCAGCGCCAGTGATTTGACGAAGGATGTGCGATTGCGGAATGTCGGGCTGACCACCTCGCAAGAGCGGACAAAGGGCAGCTGCCCCTTCTGAGCCATAAGGTTCACGATGAACCTGCGCTGATCCTCTCCAGCATCCATATTGTCAGTCATGGCAACAACGTTCATTACACCCAACCTGTATAACTGGAGATGTCTTTAATATGTAGTTAGGAGTAGTTTACAAACCGTTTAAGCAGCGTAGTTTGGAGTAACATTCCACGTCAAGCTTTATACAACCATTAATTGCATTATGTTGCCTCCTCGATTGCTCATCCGTGACGGTAGACGCATCGTCCGGTCAAAACCTCAGTCCGATCGGGATTTGCCATGGACCTGACATCGATCTAGAGGATAAGAGGTTTACATATGGTAGACGATAGGCACGCATATGACAACGCAAACGAAGAATGACCTGACAATCATCGGAATCGGGTCGTCCGCTGGTGGACTGGAAGCCATCCGAGAGCTCGTCGCGACTCTCCCGGTGGATGCGCCTGCCGCCTATGTTGTTGTGCAACACATGTCACCACACCATAAAAGCCTGATGACCGAGCTGGTCGCGCGGCAGACCCAGCTGAAAGTTGGCACCATCGAAAACGGCACCGTGCCGGAAGCGAATGTCGTGTATATCACGCCGCCCAAAAGCGATGTCATCTTCTCCGAAGGCCGTCTGCATCTCTTGCAGGATCCGAATGCCGAACCCGGCACCCCGCGCCCGTCGGTCGACCGCTTTCTGGTCAGCCTGGCGGAGCAGAACGGCGACAACTCTATGGCGATCATCCTGTCCGGCACCGGCAGCGATGGGGCCTATGGTGTGCAGGCCATCCGCGAGGCTGGCGGCATCACCATTGCACAGGACGCCGAAAGCGCGAAATACGACGGCATGCCGGTAGCAGCGGTGCAGACCGGCTGCGTTGATCTGGTGCTGCGGCCGCAGGATATTGGCACCAATCTACAGAAGATCCTTTCCTCGCCGCGTGACTTTTCCTCGTTTCGCCACGAAAACAGTCTGAGGGATTCACCGGTTTCGGATCTGTTGCAGATCCTTCTTGCGCGCACCCGTGTCGATTTCCGCGACTACAAGCAGACAACAATCAGCCGTCGTATCGAGCGGCGGATGATCGCCCTGGGGATCGAAACCCAGGAGGAATACACGCAGTTCTGCCGCAACAACCCCCATGCGGTGGATGCGCTGTTCAAGGATCTTCTGATCTCCGTCACCCGGTTCTTTCGTGATCGCGAGGAATTCGAGCTTCTGAAGACTCTGCTGCCGCAGTTGATCAAGGATCGCGGCCCCGGCCCCCTGCGGATCTGGGTTGCGGGTTGCGCCACCGGCGAGGAAGCCTATTCCATCGCCATGGTCGTGTCAGAGGCGCTCGGCAATCCGACCAACCAGCTGAAATCAC
Source organism: Phaeobacter sp. JH20_08 (assembly GCF_048056635.1). NCBI lineage: Bacteria > Pseudomonadati > Pseudomonadota > Alphaproteobacteria > Rhodobacterales > Roseobacteraceae > Phaeobacter > Phaeobacter sp. JH20_08. The sequence goes on from NZ_JAYMVV010000018.1 coordinate 438,058, forward strand.
GGGTCCAGATCTTTGCCACGGATATCGACAAGGACGCGCTGAAGACGGCCCGTAAGGGAGTCTATAGCCTCGCCGCACTCAACGATATCCCCTCGGAGCTGGCTGACAAATACCTTATCCGGCAGACCGATGGTGTCCGGGTGGTCGACAATCTGCGCAATGCGGTTCTGTTTTCGGACCACAACGTCTGTCAGGACCCGCCATTTCAGAAGGTGGACCTGATCTGCTGTCGGAACCTACTGATCTATTTTGGCAATCCGCTTCAGCAAAAGGTCATGTCGCGCTTCCACTACGCGATGTCACCGCATGGTCTGCTGTTCCTCGGCACCGCAGAAAGCGTCGCCGGATCGGATGAGCTGTTTGTGCAGGACCGCTCAGCCAGTCATGTCTATCGCAAACGCTCCCTGCGTGCCCATCAGTCGCAGCAGCCCTATAACATGCCGTCGATCCCGATGATGGCGCAGCGTCCAACCATCAAACCGCCATCGCAGCAGGCGCCATCAACCGATCGCCAGCTGTTCGAGGCGCTGGCGCAGTCGCTGGGCAAGAATTCCCTGCTGGTGACCGAAGATTTCTCCATCGCGCGTGTCTATGGCTCGGTCAGCCAGTTCATTGAGGTGAATGAGACCAGTTCGCTGCGGATGCACCTTGATCTGCTGCGCAGCCCGCTGCGCGAAGAAGCCCGCAGCCTGATTACCATCGCGTTGAAGAACGGCTCCCATAAGGGCGGTGTCCGCCACCTTCTTGCCGAGACTGACGATGAGGAAATCCGGCTCGACGTCTACCCGATCGTGGCCAAGGAGATCAGCGAACGTGCAGCGCTGGTGGTGTTCACCCCGGTGACCGTAGACCGGTCCAAGATCGATCAGGCTCCGTTCGTCGGCGAGGAAGGTGACGCGACATTTGAGCGGATCCGCAATCTGGAGAATGAGGTTGCAACCACCCGCGAAGCACTGCAGCAGACCATCGAGGAGCTTGAAACCTCGAATGAGGAGCTGCAATCTCTGAACGAAGAACTGCAATCCACCAATGAAGAGTTGCAGGCCACCAACGAAGAGTTGGAAACCTCCAACGAGGAGCTCCAGTCCACCAACGAGGAGCTGATCACCGTCAACGAGGAATTGCAGGTGACGGCGTCCGAGCTGAGCGGACGCACCGGCGAGCTGATTTCGGTGCTCGAAAGCACGCCCTTGGCGATTGTTGTGGCCGACAGTGCGCTTCAGATCACTCAGGCGACTTTGGCGGCGACCCGGATGTTCAACATCCGGCGGCCCATCTCCAGCCCGCACATCAGCCAATGCGCCCTGCCGGAAGGATTCCCGATCCTGGCGCCGATCTGTAGCGAGGCGCTGCGCCTTGGCCAGACCGTCACCGAGGAATTCACTTCGCGCGGCACCCGTATCCGGCTGACCTGCTCGCCCTACTTCGATGTCAACGGGCAGATCCTTGGCGTCACCATGGTGGTGTCGGAATTCCCCGGCATGGCGCATGAGATGGAGATGATCCTCGACAATTCGAAACTGCTGTTGCTGAACCGGACCCGCAGCGGTGAAATCTTGCGCATCAGTGAGGCCTATGCTGAGCTGCTGGGCCTCAGCCGTGACAAGGCATTGTCGAAAAATGTGTTTTCACTCATCAAAGACAATGACGCGGGCAAGGAGATGTTCGAGCAGGACGACGCGGTCCTGGACGAGCCCGAAGGCTTTGACAGTGAATTGCGTCAGGTGACACTGGCCGATGGCGGCGAAGAGCGCTGGATCAACATGGACCGGCATCGCTTCCCGCACCATATCACCGGAGAGCCGACGGTTTTCACCATCGGCACCGATGTCACCGAAACCGTCGAGGCCCGCCAGCGCGCCGAGGCGCTGCTGGCACAGGCCGAACTGGTACAGGAGATGGTCGGGATCGGTTTCTGGTCCATCGATTCCGGTTCTCAGGCCCCTTATTGGTCACCGAAAGTCTATGAGATCCACGGTGTGACGCCAGAGAACTATGTGCCGGATATCGACAGCGCGATTGCCTTCTTCCATCCCGATGATCGCGAGGACGTCAAACGCAATGTCGCCGAAGCCATCGAAAGCGGTGAAGGCTTCCGCTTTGTCAAACGCCTGATCCGCAAGGACGGCGTCGAGATCCGCGTCGAAAGCAAAGGCATGGCGATCCGCGATGACAACGGGGACGTCACCAAACTGGTCGGCATCTTTCGCGAGGTCGATGCCGACGCCAGCTGACGGCAGTTCATGACACGCCCGCAGAGCCAATCACCGGCTCTTGACGTCGTGGCCACACCATCTGCGACGAAAAGATCAAAAGCCCGGAGCGCATCTTGCGGTCCGGGCTTTGTGTTATCCAGATCAACACCGGCTTTTCGGGAAGGATGCTGCGTATTCCTCAGCGGCGGTTGTGGGCCCGTTTGACCGTTTCTGCGCTCCGTCCCAAAGCCCGTTATCCGGCAGAACCCTGTCGTTCATCAGGCAGCCGGTGTAAAGTCCATCGTCCAGTTGGTTTCCCATGTGGTTCCATCGTCGGTTGAAAACGCCTGCTCCCATCGCGGCACCGACCCTTTTTTCCAAAGAAATCGGACTATTATAGGCTGCCCATTCAACACGTCATTCGCGCGAAATTCGCCGATATCTCCTGTGAATGCACCTTTTACCGGTGTATCAAGCATGTGGGGCGATCTACCGTCGAGCCACCAGATTGCCCACACCCCTGAACCAGGATCGAAGCTTCGCAACGCAATCGCGCGATAAGGCTGCCCAGGAAACCCGACAAAGTTGTCTTCAATATTTCCATTGCCTGCAAGAATTGGCTGCGTTTGCGACAGGCCATCGAAAACCTCCCAATCATCGCAGCCGGTTAGCCGCTCCTTCAAGCGTCTGTGCTTTACAGTCCAAGACCCGAACATGAAGTCAAAATCATTCTCAACAGCGGTTGTCGCCGTGGGGTCGCGATCGGTGTGCATGGTGTCTCCCTTATCTTTCGTGACAAGAGTGCTTATGAACGACATAACATGACACTTCGTGTCATGTTTTTGAGAGAGCAGATGAAATCTTCTCGTTTACTGTCAATTTTGTTGCTTCTCCAAACCCGCGGCCTGATGACGGCACAGCAATTGGCCGATGAGTTTGAGGTCAGCTTGCGCACGATCCACAGGGACATCGATCAGCTGAGCTATGCAGGTGTCCCGGTTTTCGCCGAGCGGGGACGAGGCGGCGGGTATCGGTTGATGGATGGATACCAGACCCGTTTGACAGGCCTTGATGCGGATGAAGCACGCAGCCTGCTGCTGGCTGGGCTTGGTTCTGCATTGGATGATCTGGGTTTGCTGAAAGCTGCGAGCCAAACAGAGCTAAAAGTCATGGCTTCGCTCTCTGGTCCCGCGCGCGATCAGGCCATTGTTGTTTCCGAGCGGTTTTTGTTGGATCCGCAGGGTTGGTATCGAAAGAAGGACACTGCTCCATTTGTGTCGGAGGTTGCCGCTGCGGTGTGGAACGAACGGCGACTGTCGATAGAATACGAGAGCTGGAAAGGCGTCGTGGACCGCGTTGTATCGCCCCTGGCGATTGTCCTGAAAGCCGGTAACTGGTATCTCGTTGCGCTCGTCGAAACCCCACGTGTCTACAAGATTGCAAATATCCGGAGCATCAAGGTTCTTGACGACACGTTCTCACGCCCGACGACTTTTGATATCAGCGCCTTTTGGAACAGCTGGATCGCAGATTTCGAGCACCGGCTGAAGTCTCAATCCGTTGCACTTCATGTCAGTTCAACAGGCCTGCGCATGTTGAACGAAATGGGTTTTGCACCGCAGTCCCCTGCTCTGATCCCGAAACGAAAAGGATGGTTCTGCGTAAACGTACAAATGGAGGTTGGCGTAAAGGCCATCCGTGACGTTCTATCTCTGGGCGCTGAGGCCGAGGTCCATGGGCCAGCCGCATTTCGCGAAGAGGTGATCGCTGAGGCCCGCAAAGTTATCGATCTATACGTATCGTGATTTCGTTGAGGCCCACGTAGTGCAGATAGGGGGCACCCTATGCGACGGCACCGAACTCCCGCTTGGCCCGCCTGCCGACCTTCAGCACATACGGCTCCCGAAGATCACTTCGGGAGCCGTTATTATATTGGCCTCTCAATCCCAGCGGGCGGTGGCGGGGCCTGCGCGACGGGATGCGCGGGGGCGCACGGATGCCTGCCGCTTTCCTACCTTTGCCAATCGGTCAGGGCTGGCGCTGCATTGGGTCGAGGTTGCTATACGACCTTCAGCCGTCTGCCTGCGGTCAGCCCATCGGCCGCTTCGGTGATCGCCTGCGCATCAATGCCGAAGTGGCGATAGAGATCGGCGATGGTGCCGGTCTGACCGAAATGCTCGACCCCCAGCGGAATGCTCTGATGGCCCTGCACACTGCCCAGCCAGCTCAGCGTCGCCGGGTGGCCGTCGATCACCGTGATCAGTTTACAGTGACGCGGCAGCTCCGCCAGCAATGCCTCGATATGGCTTTGTGCCTGCGGCACACCGCGCGCCCGGGCCCGCTGCGCAGCAGTCCAGCCTGCGTTCAGCCGGTCGGCCGAGGTCACCGCCAGAACGCCGACATCGCGGCGTCCCTCGCCGATGGCGGCAGCGGCCTTGATCGCCTCCGGCGCAACCGCCCCCTGATAGGCAATCACCACATCGCAGTTCGGCCCCGGCTGCTTCAGCCAATAGGCGCCATCAATCGCGCCCTGACGGAAGGCGTCATCAACCCGCTTGCCCGGCTGTTCAATCGGGTTGGTGGTCAGGCGCAGATAGACGGAACCGCCGGTCTCATCCCGGAGCCAGGTGCGTTCATCCGGATCGCCCTCGCCGTCGCGCTGAAGATAATCAAAGGCCCATTCCATGATCACCGCCAGCTCATCCACAAAAGCCGGCTCAAAGGCGGCCAGCCCGTCCTGGCTCATCCCGATGAGGGGTGAGCCGATGGATTGATGCGCACCGCCTTCCGGCGCCAGGGTCACGCCGGAAGGCGTGCCCACGATCATGAAGCGGGCATCCTGATAACAGGCGTAGTTCAGCGCATCGAGGCCACGCGCCACAAAGGGATCATAGACCGTGCCGATAGGGATCAGCCGCTTGCCAAACAGCGATTGCGACAGGCCGGCAGCCCCCAGCAGCAGGAACAGGTTCATTTCGGCGATGCCCAGCTCGATATGCTGGCCTTCTGGCGTGAACTCCCACTTCGCGGTTGAGGGGATCTTGTGTTCGATAAAGGCATCCGCCTGCGCCTTACGTGCAAAGAGCTTGCGCCGGTTCACCCAGGGGCCAAGGTTCGTGGTCCCCGTCACATCCGGCGACATGGTCACAATGCGCGCGGCAAGGTCGCTGTCACCTTTGGAGAGATCATCGAGGATCTTGCCAAAGCCCATCTGGGTCGACATCTCGCGGTCGGTTTTCACCTCGACTGTCGGCACCGGCAGGCGGGCATCGTGATAACGCCGCGCCCCGTTTGCAAAAAACGGCACCTGATCCAGAAAACTCTGCAATGCAGCGGGGTTCTGCACGGTCGCAAAGGGCTCCCACTCCTGCCCCTCGGCAACCCCCATATAGCGCTGCCATTCGGCCATCTGGGTCTTGTTCATCAGCCCGCCGTGATTGTCCTTGTGGCCGGCAATGGGTGTACCCCAGCCCTTGACCGTATAGGCGAGGAAACAGACCGGGCGGTCATGGTCGATGGCGGCAAATGTCTCGGCCATGGTCGCAACGCAGTTGCCGCCGAGGTTCTCCATCAAGGCTGCCAGCTCTGCATCGGAGCGGCGCTCGATCAGCGCGCTGACGTCGCCCTGATCGCCCAGATCATCCAGCAGATGCTGACGCCAGACAGCACCACCCATGAAGGTCAGCGCCGAATAGGTCTGATTGGGACAGTCATCAATCCACTGGCGCAGCTTGTCACCGCCCGGCTCCTCAAAGGCGGCGCGCTGCAAGGCGCCGTATTTCACCTTCACCACATCCCAGCCGAAGGCGTCGAAGATCTTCTCGATCCGCTGAAACAGCCCTTCGCGCACGATCCCATCCAGCGACTGGCGATTATAGTCGATGATCCACCAGGTGTTGCGCAGGTCGTTCTTCCATCCCTCCTGAAGGCATTCGTAAACATTGCCCTCGTCCAGTTCGGCATCGCCGACAAGCGCGACCATCCGCCCCTTTGGCGCATCGGATCCCCAGGATTTCGCGGTAACATAATCCTGGACCATCGACGCAAAGGAAGTGATCGCCACCCCAAGCCCCACGGAGCCGGTGGAGAAATCCACGTCATCAATATCCTTCGTGCGGCTCGGATAGCTCTGAACGCCACCAAAGCCCCGGAAGTTTTCCATCTTCTCGCGGGTCTGGTTGCCCATCAGATACTGGATCGCATGAAAGATCGGCGAGGCATGGGGTTTCACCGCCACCCGGTCCTCTGGCCGCAGCGCGCTGAAGTAGAGCGCGGTCATGATCGACACCATCGAAGCCGAGCTGGCCTGATGACCGCCAACCTTGATGCCGTCCGCCTTGGGGCGCAGGTGGTTGGCGTTGTGGATCATCCAGTGGGACAGCCACAATAGCCGCTGCTCGATCGTCTTGAGCGTTTCGGAGGAAGGTATCGGCGCGGCCACTGAAGAGGTCATGGGTCAACTCATTGATTAGGTGAAGATACTCTCCCTCCCGCACGAATGCGGAGGGGACCTGTCAAATCTGGCGGAATGAAACACCCCACCAGGGGCCGCCATACTCAGGCGGCGGCGTAAGCGTTATGCGAAGACAGCGCCTGCATCAGATCGTCGATGATATCATCGACACCTTCAAGCCCAACTGACATCCGCAGCAGCCCCTCGGCGATGCCATGTTCTGCACGCTCTTCGGGGGTATAGGTCGAATGGGTCATGCTGGCCGGGTGCTGGATCAGCGTTTCGGCGTCGCCCAGCGACACCGCGCGCTGGACCAGCTCCAGCCGGTTCATCATGGCGATACCGCCAGCCTTGCCACCAACAACCTCAAAGGGGATCATCCCGCCAAAGCCCGACATCTGCCGCGCGGCCAGTTCATTCTGTGCAAAGCCGTCAAGGCCCGGGTAATAGACCCGCTCCACCGCCGGGTGGGATTGCAGCGCCTCAGCCACCTTGCGGGCGGATTTGCAGTGACGCTCCATTCGCAGTTCAAGCGTCTTCAAACCGCGCATCAACAGCATCGCACTAAAGGGTGACATCACCGCACCGGTCATATCCTTCAGCCCGACAAGACGGATCTGGGTGACGTCCTCCTTGGAGCCGACAACCAGACCGGCGATCACATCGCCATGGCCGCTGATGAATTTCGTTGCCGAATGCACCACGATATCGGCGCCCAGTTCTATCGGGCGTGTGATCACCGGCGTGGCAAAGGTGTTGTCGACAACCACCTTTGCACCAGCTTTATGCGCGATCTCGGAAATCGCCGCGATGTCGATCAGGCGATTGTTGGGATTTGCCGGGGTTTCGAAATAGACCAGTTTGGTTTTCGGGCTGATCGCCTCTGCCAGATTTGAGGGATCTGTCATATCGACCAGACGCACATTGACGCCAAATCGTGGCAGCCCGTGGGTCATGAAGGAAAACGTGCAGCCATATAGTGTCTTGTCTAGGATGATTTCATCCCCGGCCGCTAGAAACGACCATAGAGTCGAGGTGATTGCGCCCATGCCGGAAGCGGTCGCAAGCCCGGCTTCGCCGCCCTCAAGATTGGCGATGCGCTGCTCCAGATGGTCCAGTGTCGGGTTCGAAATGCGGCTGTAGAAATGCCCCTCGCGCTCACCGGTGAACATCTCGCCGCCCGCCTCGGCGGAGTCGAAGGTAAAGGTCGAGGTCAGATAAAGCGGCGGGTTCAACGCCCCCTGCTGCGACTGCGAGTCATAGCCATGGTGGATTGCACGTGTCGAAAAGCTGGAGTCGGTCTTTTTCATGAAAATCACCCTAATGTGTTTCCAGCATCTTAGGATGGTCAGCTGGGCGATTAGTTGCTAATTTACCTTCAGACAGCATAAGGATTGGCATAATATGCCAGAGAAGCCAAAATTGGACGCGACGGACAGACGCATCATACGGGCCTTGCAACGCAATGGGCGGATGACGAATCTCGATCTCGCGGCGGAGGTCAACCTCTCACCCTCTCCCTGCCTGCGCCGGCTGCGCATTCTTGAAAGCAGCAATGTCATTCAAGGCTATAGCATCGACGTTGATGCCAAGGTCTATGGCCTGCCGGTCACGGTCTTTGTGCGGGTCAGCCTGGAGAACCATACCGAAAGCGTGGTGGCCAACTTTGAACGCCAGGTCCGTGGCACGCCTGAGGTTCTGGAATGTTTCGTGATGACTGGCCTTGCCGATTATCTGCTGCGTGTGGTGGTGGCCGATCTGGAAGATTACGAACGCTTCGTACGCGCGCGCCTGCATCCCATCGGCGGCATCAGTTCGATTGACACCAGTTTCGTCTACGGTGTGGTGAAAAAGACCGCCGTCTACCCTGAGGTTGATAGCTCTCAAAGCTGATCATCCGGCAGGGTGCCCATTTCGCAGATAGCTGGCAAAGATGCGCAAACCGCCGGTCTACATTCTTTAAAAATCGCGACCGTTCGATATACTGCCCCCCTACTGGCGGCAGGACATCATCCATGCAAAGGCCCATCCCAACAACGTTTCCAAAGATCTCGACGCGACTGACAGCTTTCGCCTTTGCCGATGTGGCAGACTACACACGGCATATGGAGATCAGCACAACTGAGACTGTCCGTCGCTGGTGCGAGCTGCGCGACACCGTGCTGCTGGATGAGCTGAAACGCTATGGCGGCGTGCGTCGGTCGGATGCCGGGGATGCGCTGCTGGTCGAATTCACCAGCGCCACGGATGCTGTGCTCTGGGCGATGGCTGTTCAGGATCGGTTGCGCCAGCAGGTCGCCGAAGAGAACCCGATGGAAATCCGTATCGGTGTCAATATCGACGATGTGATCGACGATGAAGGGACCGTGCAATCCGACGGTGTTGTCATCGCCTCGCGCATTCATCAGCTCGCCAATCCGGGCACCGTGGTGGTCACCAAAATGGTCCGCGATATCGTCCGCGGGAAGCTGTCGCTCAGGTTTCACGACCTCGGCGCGCCGCTGTTGAAGAATATTGACCGGCCCGTCCACGTCTATCAGGTCCTCAGCAGCAGCGGCGACAGTGTTCTGCTACATCCTCATGCTGACTGGAAAAACCGCCCGACGCTGGCGGTCCTGCCGTTTCAGGATCGCGGTGCGCAGGCCGAGGAACAGTATTTCGGCGATGGCATCACCGAGGAGATCATCTCCGGCGTCTCCCGCAGCCGCACCATGTTCGTCATGGCGCGCACCTCGACGCTGCAATTCCGCAGTAGCAAGGAAAACCCTGCCAAGATCGGCCGCAATTTAGGCGTCGCCTATCTGCTGACCGGCTCCGTCGACCAGCATGGCGACCAGCTCCGCATCTTCGTCGAATTGATGGATGTTCTGCGCAACCGGGCGATCTGGGCCCAGACCTATCGCGGTGACCTGCAGGATCTTTTTGCCTTTCAGGATGAAATCGCCTCCAGCATTCTGGCCATGCTGGAACCCAAGGTGCTGTCGACCGAGGCGGAGCATATCAGCGCACGCAGCACAGAGAGCCTGGACGCCTATAAATGTGTCCTGCGGGCGCTGGCGCGGCTCTATCAGCTGGATGACTACAGCTATGAAGAGGCCATCGCTCTGTTGAAGCGCGCCGTGTCTCTCGACCCTAATTACCCCCAGGCTCACGCCTATCTGGCGTGGTGCATGAATTTCTTTCTGGCAGAAGGGTATTCCCACAACCCGCGCGACGATATTCTGACCATGATCAACCATTCCCGCCGCGCGGTCGAGCTGGACCCCGATGACGCGCTGACCCTGTCGATCCGCGCCCATGTGCTCAGCCTGCATGAGAACAGCCCCGAGGATGCGCTGGAACTCTTCGAGGATGCGCTGGCCCATAATATGAACCTGCCGCTGGCCTGGGGGCTGAGTGCGACGACATATGCCTATCTTGGCGACGGCGCCGAGGCCCGTGAACGGTTGCTCAATGTCTGGCGACTGGCGCCCTATGATCCGTTGAGCTTCTTCTTCCTGACTGCTGCGGGCCTTGCTGAATTTGTCGATGGCAACATGCCTGAAGCGATCCGGTTCCTGAAGAACGCCCGCCGCAACAAACCGCGGTTCATGGCCAGCCTCCGGCTGCTCGCCGCCGCCTTTGCGCTCAGCGGGCAGACCGAGAGCGCCCGCAAGGTGGGCCGAGAAATAATCGAACTGGATCCGGGATTTTCGGTATCGAAATTTGCGACCTGGTATCCGCTGAAATCAAAGGAAGCCCTGGGTCGTCTGACCGATGGTCTGACACGCGCTGGGCTGCCTGACTAGGATTTGGAACAACAATGATCGGGGCAACCCGGCAAGCAGGAAGGACATCAAGAGGCAGACCGGCAGAGCACCGACACGCGCAGTCACACAGTTTGTTTTTAACACGTATTCAACGGTTTAAGGGGGATTACTGATGGCTGGACATGGCAACTCGCAAGCGTCGTCGAACGGGCTTGGTCTGGGACTTGGGCTCGGTCTTGGTTTGGGCAATGGTCTTGGGCTTGGCAACGGCCTCGGCTTGGGCAATGGTCTGGGACTGGGTAACGGTCTGGGATTAGGGCTTGGTAACGGTCTGGGTTTGGGCGCAGGTCAAGGACTTGGCCTGGGTCTCGGCAATGGTCTGGGCCTCGGCAACGGTCTGGGGCTTGGCGCGGGTCTGGGATTAGGGATTGAGGATAACGGCTATCTTCTGGGCAATGGCGCAGACGCCGGCATCGGCATTCTGCGCAGCTACTACGCAACGCCCAAAGAGCTGGGACTTCTGCCCTGGACGCTGGATTTCAGCCCGGACAACAACGGTGGCGATCCCTTCCCGCTGTCGATGATCATCACACCCTATCAGATCCCAAAGGACAAAGGCACACCGCCGCAACCGCAATACCCTATCGCGCTGGAATGGATCACCGAGGACTGGGATCCTGCTCTGCGGTTCTGGGCGCTGCCATTTGACCCCAACCTTGGGGAATGGCTGCGTGCGGCGGACAGGTCCGAACCCGGCACCATGGCAGCACTGGAATTCGCATCGCAATACCAGAACTGGCATCCCGCCCATGTCGGCGACCGCTGGCTGGAACAAAACGATCTGCGTTGGCGCTATGTCCAAACCGGAACCCCAACGCAATCTCAGGACGCCGCCAAGGAGGCCTTTGAGATCATCGTCGCCGAGCTGGAAGTGCTCAAGATGTATATGGAGGATGATCGTCAGCAATATATGGTCGAATGCGACATTCAGGCCGATGGCCTGCCGGCCTATCTGATCCATTTTTTGGGGGCCAACAGCTTTGATCACCCCTTCACGCTGAAGCTTATTGATCTGGGACTGGCGGTCGGCAATGTCGCCTATATGAGCTACAAAGCCCATTACAAGCGGGTCCGTCCCTCAATTCTGCGTCCGGGGCTAACCGTGCCATTTGGTCCGCCTGCCCATCCTGCCTTTCCCAGCGGCCACGCCTTTCTCGCCCATTTCCTGTCGCTGCTACTGCTGGAGGTTCCGGGCATCGCACAGCGATTTGGCGTGGTGAGGGGCTATGAGTCCGATGGCACGGGAACCAATATCCAGATCCCGGCAGGCACTCTGCTGCGCAAGCCGACCTATGACGATCTGCTTGGCACCAACGTTATCGCCTCGCCGCTGCTGACCATGGCCAACCGGATCGCGGTGAACCGCGAGCGGATCGGCGTGCACTACCCGTCGGATTCAACCGCGGGCCGCCATATCGCGGCGGGGATCTGGTATTGCATGATGGACCGCGCGCCGGTTGATCCGAACGCCGGGCCAGTCCCCTGGGCACATCTCAATGTTCCGACGCTGCACCGTATCCTTGACAAGGCCAAGACAGAATGGCCGACACCGTGGATTTCGAGCGAAATCGCCTGAGCTCCGGGACCTCTTGGCTCCCGACCCTAGCCGATCATGTGCAGGCCCAGATTGTTGTCACAGGCGACCAGATCGACAAGGGCCTGCACCGTCTGTGGCGGGGTTTCGCCTGCGCCGATCTGCGGCGCCAGTCCCGCTGCGGGGTCGGTATTGGCGCGGTCATTCACATGGGTCAGCTCATAGAAAAACACCAGCTGCAGCCCTGCGGGTGCTGCATTGCGCGTATCTTTACAGAGCTGCGTGATCTGCTGCGCGTCATTCTGCGTCAGATCCGATACCGCCTGCTGATCCGGGCCGATGTCACAAGGCCCCAGCGCAAGCGGATGCGGACTCCAGAGGATGCTTCGGTCCATAATCTGCGAGATCGGTTTATCGTTCAGGACCCATCCGCCCCAGACGCGCAGCCCCGCACCCTGCGCCGCGACCGTTCCCCGGTTACCGAGCTTCGGCACCAGTCCCGGCATCACCCAATCGGCATCCTGCGCCCAGTGCAGAGAGACCGGCAGATAGCTGCCGCGCCCCACTGTCACCGGGCCATCACCAGTTGGAAAAACATCGGCGCGGCGATCGAGGATGTAGATATCCACCACCGGGGCCGCTCCCGCCTTGCTGCTGATCTTCTCCGGGTTCGCCGGAAACATGCCCATGGTTTCAAAGGCCCATCGTGTCACCTTGTGCGAGGTTGCCGGCTGCCACTCCGCCCCGCCTCTGGGCAGCGGAACCAACGCCGGGGCACCCCAGCCTGCGGCTTCCATCCCAACCTCCAGCATTTCAGCGCGCGACGGCGATTGCGCCAGACCTGCCATTGCCTGCAGCAGCAGATACAGCGTCATATCGGAGGCGCGGGTGCGTTGCCCCCAATCGGCGTCGCTCCCTGCCAGCGTATCGCCGCCAAGCGCGCGGTAAAGCAGGAAACATGAGGACGACAGGATCTGCTCCGTCAGATAGGCCTTATGCTCGGTGCCGGACTTGGGCGGATCCTCAACAACCGAGCGGTTCAGCAGACCGTACCAGCCCCAACCCATGGACGGGGTGCGATCATGCCGCCGTGGCGCAAAGACAAACGGGAAGGTCCAGCCCCGCATCCGTTCATCGCCCGGATAGGCCGGGCTGGACAGATCCGACAACGGGTCAAAGAAAACCGCCGCCATGGAATCGCCGGCGCTATGGGCAAAATCGAACTCAAGTTGCCCGATCCGCGCCGCCAGCAGGTAGTGACCGAATTCATGCAGCATCCAGCGCCCGCTGCTGGCGATGCCCAGCGGCTCCAGCTGGCTATCTGGCGTCCCCGGCTTGACCCTGGCCCAGCGGTTGAGATTGGCCAGCGCCAGATGCATGTCGATGCTCGGCTTGCTCTGCTGGGCGGCATCCGGCGCCACGTCGTAACGCACCTGCGCGTTGATTGTCCGACCGCTTCTGCCGGGTCCGGGCACGATGCCCGAGCGGTAATGCACGGCCAGCGGTCCGTCCGCCGTCGCAACATAGGCATCCGGTGCCAAACCCAGCCCGCTCATGCTGTCAAAGAACACCGTGCTATGCCAATAGGCGCTGATTGCGGTGGACAGGTTGCGGCGTGGCGGCACATCTGACACATCCATCGGCGGCAGCGGCTTGGGCAGATCGCCGTGACCATCACCCGGCACAAAACGCGGGCAATTGCGCACCACATAGGCCGGTCGCTGCATCTTCATCCCCAGATCCAGCTTAATCGCGCGATTTTCGCGGAACAGGTCAAGGATCTTGTCCGGCCGCGTGGGGCGCCGCCAGGACAAGGGCGGCGCCGGGTGCCCGCGCCAATCCGGTGGCGGCACCGGGAACACCCGCACAAATGGCTCCAGCTCCGGCACCCGGGGGCCACCACCTGCCACTGCATGGCTCACCAGCGGCACCCGCGTCACCGACACAACTTCGACGCTGTTCTGAGCGAGGTCCTGTAACCGCAGACGCACCGTCAGCCGATAGCTGAGCGGCGCGCCGCGCGTTGTCTCCTGCCCGCGCGCCAGCAGGACCAGCGTCATCTCCCAGGCCCCCGCAGCGACATTGTCCTGTTCCGCCGAAAACTGGATATCCTGCAACAACAGCGACCGCGCCTCCACCCCCGCCTGTTTGGCGATAGTTTCCTCAAGCATCGACATCATGCGCGGCGCTGATACGACCGGGGGCGCGGCGCCGCCCGTGTCGCTGTCCGCAGTATCATCGGTGGTCGATGCCGTCGGCAAATCGCCGGTATCCGTAGCGGCCTGCGGTTCGGCCGTTGCAGGATCATCTGCCGCCTGAAACCCGATCGGAACGCTTGACAACGACTGCGCCAACCGGCTCAGAATAGACTGTTTTTCGTCAGCACTGCTGTTGGCCAGGATCGCCGACAGCGCGCGATTTGCACCGCCTGGGAATTCAGCTGTCAGACCGCGGATGATCAGATCAAAGCCGCGTGTTGTCTGGCGCACCTCAACCGGCACCCGAAATCCTGCTGAGGGAAACCGCATCAGGAACGACGAGAGCAATGGGTTCTCGATCCCTTCGGTCGCGACCAGGATCACGGTGCCCGGCATCGCGCCCTTCGGATTGCGTGACATGTTCCAACTGGCAATCTGCCCTTTCAACCGGGTCGACGGCCCATCAATTTCCGGCCAGATATCGCACCAGTGAAGCAGGCTTCCAGCGGAGGCGACACCTGCAATCAGGTCCAGCATCGGGTCCGCCGCGCCCAGAGGCGGAGTTGTCGCATTCACATAGGCTCTCAGGTGTTTCAGATAGTCGGCCGCCGCGCCGGTCAGCGCAGCCAGATTGATCGGCCCGTCAGCCGCCCCGGCGGTGGCCTCTGCGACATAAGGGGCCGTCGGATGTGAAATCAGCCGCGACGGGCGGCGCGAACCCGGATACTGCCGCTCGTACCGCAGCCAGGCCTTCACCGTGCTGCTGGCAAGATTTGCCGACGGCGGCCAACGTCCCGGAAATGTCACTTTCGCCATGTCGTCCCCCTTCGAGCACACGCCCTTGGCGATGCTCTGTCTGTGTCAAAATTATCGCTCGACACCCTCAGGGATGGCCCATTTGCGGGGGAACACCGCCGCACTCAGTCGCGCGGTCCCGCCTCTTCGGCTCTGGTATTTTCGATCTCGTCTCTCCTGCCGAGATTGGCTTGTCCAGCCGCGTCTCCCGACACCCGCCGCGCCGGTCGCTTTGCAAGATCGAAAGATCCCCATCCGGTAAGCCTACCACAGTTTCGATGCGGAAAGTAGCCGCGCGGCAGCACGCCCCGTATCGCCGGACGACGGAATATTGATGGCCATCACGCGGCGCAGACCGCCAATCGCCCCAGCCCCGCCACGGCCCAAAACCCTGCGCGATCGAGCTGTCAAAAAAATGCAGCCGAGGGCATTTTTTCTCTGGACGCGCCAGAATGCACGCCATATATCAGCCCCACATTCCGGCGTAGCTCAGCGGTAGAGCAGTTGACTGTTAATCAATTGGTCGTAGGTTCGATCCCTACCGCCGGAGCCAAAGTTTCCAAGGGCTTAGCGTTCATTCGCTAAGCCCTTATTTGGTTGATGTCGGGATTTTCTACGGTGTCATCGCGTCGATATTTCGCGATAATGTCGGCCGCCCTGCGACGCCCGGCGCAGGTACAGTCCGGGCCGAGCGGGGCTCACCAATGTCCGGGCCAAGGCGCTGCACTAGCGGCAGATGGATGGGTGATCGGACCGGTTTTCTTCAGGTGCGCGCCGTACTCAGGACAACAGCGGTGTCGGCAATTGTTTCAGCCCTGACACATGGCCCAACTGCAAGGCGCCCATGGGCAACAGACAGGCCTGAAGCGCGTGGTAGATATCCGGCTTGCCGGTAAAAATCGTCTGCGTCACCTGCCCCGCCTGGTCAATCTCGGGATACCAGCCACCGCGCTCTTCATCAATGAAATGGGCCTGTGCAAAGCTCCAGAGGCGGCGATACCACAGCTCGTCCTCGGCCCGGGCGTCCAGCCTGATCAAAGCGGCAACCGCGCCGATGGCCTCGGTTACCGGCCACCAGAAGCGATTGGTCATCGCAACCTTACCCTCAAAGTCAAGCGTATAGGCAAACCCGCCATCCGGCAGCCAGGCGTCCGCCAGGGCCCGCTCGATCAGCTTCCGGGCGCGGCATGGAACGCCTGGATCCTGCCGTCCGGCCAGATCCCAGTGCTGCAACAGCAGCCGTCCCATCTCAAAGGAATGGCCCGGCGTGGTGCCCGCAGGCCGAAACATCGGATCACCGGCATAGGGGCGATCAATCTGCCACTCCTCGGTATAATGCTCTGGCAGTCTCCAGCCGTCCTGCCCGGCGATATCACCGACAAAAAAAGCCAGAATATGCCCCGCTCGCTCGAGGAACATCGACTCGCCGGTGGCTTCGTAGGCTGTCAGCAGCGCCTCGACCCCGTGCATATTGGCGTTCATGCCGCGATAGGATGAAAACGGCGTCCAGTCCCGGTTCCATTCATCGGCAAAGCGCTGCGCCTGCGGTTCCCAGAATCTGTGGTCCAGCACCTCGGCGACATCCGACAGCAACGCATCCGCACCTGGATGCCCGGCCAGCTTGGCAGTGGAGGCCGCCAGCAGCACGAAGACATGCCCATAGGCCAGTTTGCGATCATCAGCGACCGTGTCGCCCGTCATCGCCCAAAGATACCCGCCATGGACGCGATCGCGATGATGACTGTTGAGATAGGCGATGCCATGGTCAATGATCCGGTCGGCACCGGCATAGCCGCAGATATGCGCCAGCCCGTAGGAATGCACCATACGCGTGGTTGTGTGCAGCTCCTGTGTGTTGTCCGGCAATGGCTGACCGGCGGCATCAAGGGTATGGAAGCCCGGTCCCTTGCCCAGACTCGCAGAAAAGAAACTCAGTTGCCGACGAGCATCCGCTATCAGAAAAGCGCGGTGATCCGGGTCGTCCAGCCAGAAACCGGCTGCATCCAGCGCTCCGGCAGGGTTCGGCGTGACCATGGCTACTCTCCTTTGTGTCGCACGTCAGGCAGCGGGCCGGATGGCCCTGCCATTTGCGTTGAAGATATGAGCATTCTGCCGCTGCACCCGCAATCCCAGCCGATCCCCGTTTCGGACCGGGATATTGCCATGTTTGCGCACGAGAATCGGCCCCAGCCCATCGACATTGGCATAGATGTTTGTGTCCGATCCCAGACGTTCAACCACATCTGCAACCGCAGTCAGATCCCCCTCACCCGGTGCCACCACATCCAGATGCTCCGGTCGGATGCCAAAATCCACAGCTGCGGCGGTGTCGCGCAGATGATCCAGCGTCAGCATCATGCCATTGCGGGCCATCACCCCGCTATCGGCCCCGGATACCGGCAATATGTTCATCGTGGGAGAGCCGATGAACTGCGCCACGAACTTATTGGCGGGCCGCTCATAGAGATCGAGCGGCGATCCGACCTGCTGAATATCGCCTCCATTCAACACCACAATGCGGTCCGCCAGCGTCAGCGCCTCGACCTGATCATGGGTCACATAGATCATCGTAGCGCCCAGTTGCTTGTGCAGCCGAGCAATCTCCAGCCGCATCTCCACACGCAGCGCCGCGTCCAGATTGGACAGCGGCTCATCAAACAGGAACGCGCGCGGATCGCGGATGATGGCGCGCCCCATGGCAACGCGCTGGCGCTGCCCGCCCGATAGCGCCTTGGGCAAGCGATCCACCAGTTTCGACAGGCCTAGGGTTTCGGCGGCCTTGGCGACGCGCGATCTGCGCTCCTCTGCCGGTTCCTTGCGGATCTCCATGGAAAACCCCATGTTCCGCGCCACATCCATATGCGGATAAAGCGCGTAGGACTGGAACACCATGGCAATGTCGCGATCCCGTGGCCGCACGTCATTCATGCGCTGCCCGTCGATCTCGAAATCGCCAGACGTGATCGGCTCCAGCCCTGCGATCATCCGCAGAAGGGTAGATTTGCCGCAGCCTGATGGCCCCACCAGAACGATGAATTCACCGTCCTGAATATCAAGATTGATATCGCGCAGCACCTCAACAGCGCCATAGCGTTTCGCAACATCTCTGAGTTCGATCCGTGCCATGATCCGGCCCCCTATCCTTTGACCGCGCCGGACGTGAGGCCCTGCACCAGGTAGCGTTGTATGAAAATGAAGAACAGGCAGCTTGGCACCAGCGCCAGCACGCCAGCCGCCATCATCTGCCCCCAGTCCACCGAGAATTTCGACACGAAGGTCAGCAGCCCGACCGGGAAGGTCATCGCGTCATTTTTTGAAATCAGCATCAGCGCAAACAGCAGCTCGGACCAGGCGGCGGTAAAGACAAAACCCAGCGTCGCCCCCAGCCCCGGCAGGGTCAGCGGAAACACCACCGTGCGCAGCGCCTGAAACCGGGTGCAGCCATCCATCATCGCGGCCTCTTCCAGATCCTTTGGGATCCCGTCAAAGAAGGATTGCATGAGGAAGGTCGCAAATGGGATGTTGAAGGCGGTGTAGACCACGATCAGCGAGGTGAGCGAGTTCAGCAGGCCCAGATCAGCCACGATCTTGTAGATCGGCGCGATGATCATCAGCAGCGGGAACATCTGGGTGATCAGCATCACGCCGATGATGATCCGCTTGCCCGCAAAGACAAATCGCGAGAAGGCATAGCCCGCCCCGGCCGCAATCAGCGTGGTGAAGAACGCCGTGCCGAGCGAGACTGTCAGAGAGTTGCGGAAATAGGCCAGGAACTCGGTCTCAAACAGCACGGTGGCGAAATTCTCGAACGTCACTGCACTGGGCAGCATCCGCGTGCCCTCGGAGAAGATCAGCGCATCGGGCGTAACGGCGATTTTCATCAGCCAGTAGAGCGGAAACAGCGCAAACCCGAGATAGAATGCGATGGCGGCATATTTCCCAAGCGCCAGCGCTGGATGACGTCTGGATGAACGCGCGATATTAGCCATGGTGATCCTCAGATCTTGACCAGCCGTCTGCGCATCCACAGCAGGATGACAGCATAGGCCAGAAGGATGATCAGCAGCGCCACCGCAATGGTCGAGGCATAGCCGAAGTCCAGTTTGCGGAACGCGGTGGTAAAGATGTAGGTGGACAGGATCTGCGTTGAATTGGCCGGACCACCCCCGGTCATCACAAAGATCAGATCGGCAAAATTGGCGATCCAGATGGTGCGCAGCATCACCGTGATGGCAATCATTGGCGCCAGGAACGGCAGGGTAATCTTGGTAAAGCTCTGCCACGCGCTGGCGCCGTCGATTTCGGCAGCCTCGTACAGCTCACCCGGAATGGACTGCAGCGCAGCCAGCAGCGTGATGGCGAAAAACGGCACACCAAACCAGATATTGGCGGTGATCGGCCCCCAGATCGCCAGATCAGGATCACCCAGGATATTGTAGGGCTCCGACAGCACCCCAAGCGCGGCCAGCCAGTGCGGGATCGGTCCGATCACCGGGTTGAACAGCCAGGCCCATGTCAGGGCTGACAGAAAGGTCGGCACCGCCCAGGGCAGAAACACCAGCGCCTGAAACAGCTTCTTGCCAAAGAACTGCGTGTTCAGCAGCATCGCCAGCCCAAGCCCGAGAAAGAACTGAAAGAAGATCGACCAGAACGTCCAGAAGAAGGTGTTCTCAAGCGCGATCCAGAATTTGCGATCCGTCCAGAGCTTTTGATAGTTTTCAAACCCGACCCAGCCAGTGTCGAAAGGATTCAGCAGTTCAATGGCCTGAAACGAGTAGGACACCCCAATCACCAGCGGCATCAGCATGACGCTGCCGATCAACAGGATCATCGGCGACAGGTAGAGAAACGGCTCAACCATATAGTGCCAGTAGAGCGAGCGCCGTGCCCCGGTTCCCCCGGGCACGACGTTTTTTTGGGCGCGCGCAATCACTGCTTTGCCTGCCATTTCGCATATTCGCCGGTCAGGAAATCCGCCCATTCATCGGCCAGATCCTGTGCGCTGCGCTGACCAAGAAGCGCTTCCTGGCTGGTTTCCAGAACCACGGTGCTTGCAAAATAGCCCCATTTCTCCAGAAAGGTTGGCATGGTGGTCGGCTCATACTGCTCACCGTTCAACTCCTTGAACCAGCCTGCAAATTGCTCGGTCTGGAAATAGGGGTCCTGATCGGCGCCCTTATGGACCGGGATCACACCAACTCGCTTGGCCCAGGTGCCATTGGCCTCAGGTGCAGACAGCGCCGCCACCAGATCAAAGGCCTCGTCCTCATGCTTGGTCGCATTGAAGATCGACCAGCCTGCAAAACCGATGGTCGGGAATGCCTTGCCGGAGGGGCCGACAGGCATCGGGATCACCGCAAAATCCTCGGCTGGCATCCGCTCCGAAATCGCGATCAGCGCGTCAGGATCCTGATCGAGGAAAGCGCAGGTGCCAGAATAGAAACCGGCGACGATCTCATTGAAGCCCCAGCTGACCGCATCCTTCGGGGCATAGCCCTTCTGGTAGAGATCAAGCATGAACTGGATGCCCTCGACCGAGCCTGGCTCATTCATGCGGCTCTTGCCATCATCGGTGAAGAAGTCATTGGTGCCGTTCATCGCAGCCGCCATCATCACCCAGCCGTTGGTGCCACCCGGACCACCGCGCAGGCAGTAGCCTGATTTGCCGTCCAGTTCCGATACCGCAGCCGATGCCGCCATGAAGTCTTCCATGGTTTCGGGCGGTTCGACACCGGCTTCGGCCAGCAGTTTCTTGTTGTAGAACATCGCGCGCAGGTAGAACCCGTAGGGGATCATGTAGAGATCACCCGCCTGGCTGCCCATTGCGATCGTCTTGTCTGTCAGCGTTGCGCCATGCTCCCAGTCGGCGACATGATCGGCGAGGCTTGCCAGCTGGCCGGAGCCTGCATAAAGCGCCTGCCAGGTGTCGGGCATTTCGACAACATCGGGGATATCGCCGCCGGCAACCATGGTCGCCAGCTTCTCAAACGCCTGCCCCCACGGCAGGCTGATGATTTCGACGGAAACATCGGGATGGGCGGCCTCGTAGCCGTCAACGATGCTCTGCAGCACCTTGGTGCGTTCCGGGCTGGTGATCACCTCAACCAGCTTGAGCGTCGTCTCCGCGTAGGCGGCGCTGCCCATCAGCATGGCCGCCGTCGTGATCCCTGTCAGAATTTTTTTCATGTTGTCCTTCCCCTTGTCGTGTGACGGTGCACACGGCCCTGTCAGACCGTGCTAGTCGCGAGGGCGGATGTGATATCCGCCCACAGGTCCTCGGCCTCCTCCAGCCCGAGGTTCAGCCGAACGAGGTTCGGCGAAACTCCAAAACGTTGCATCGAGTTCTCTTCGCCGATCTGCGCAAGCCCGACGCGGGCCGGCAGGATCAGGCTTTCAAATCCACCCCAGCTGACGCCCAGCCGGAAATGGGTCAGCGCGTTGGCAAATGCCGGGATATCCACGCTGTCATCAAATTCGACCGACATCAGACCGGACCGCCCGGTGAGACCCGGCACGTCGTTTGGGCCCGGAGAATGCACCCGGCGCACCTGCGGCAAGGCCGAAAGACGGTCGATAAAGAGCGTCGCCGTGGCCTCGTGCTGGCGCATCCGCACCGCCAGCGTGCGCAGGCCTCGGGTCAGCAGAAACGCCTCGAACGGCGCCAGCTTGCCACCCAGCAACGGCAACGTGAGATCACGGATCCGGTCGATATTCGCCTGCGAAGACACCACCACCCCCGCCACGGTATCGGAATGGCCGGAGATATATTTCGATGCTGAATGCAAAACGATATCAATGCCTTGGGTCAGGGGTTTTTGAAACACAGGGCTGGCCCAGGAATTGTCGATCATCGTCAGCACGCCATGCCGTTTTGCATGGGCTGCAACCTTCATGAGGTTCAGAGGCTGGAACACCACCGAGCTGGGGCTTTCCAGATAGGCCAGCCGCACGCCCTTGAGCAGGTCCGGCTCCTCTTCCAGCTGCTTCGGCGCGTAATAGTCGATTTCAACCCCAAAGGGCCGCAACAGCCGTTCCATGAAACGATAGCTGTCGGGGTAGACATGTTCGACGCAGGCAATCCTGTCACCCGGTTTCACAAAGGCAAGAAGCGTCGAGGAAATCGCCGCCATCCCGGAGGCAAATCCGCAGGCCGCCTCGCCCTGCTCGGCCTTGGCCATCAACCCCTCAAAAGCCGCCACCGTCGGGTTCTGGACCCGTGTGTATATCGCCGTATCGCTGCGCCCGGCCATGCGATCTTCAAACGCTTCGTAGCTGTCAAAACTGAACAGCGATGTCTGTACGATCGGCGGGGTGATCGCGCCGTTGCGATCCTCCAGAACAGCCGCCATCAACGTGGCCAGGCCCAGGTCCTCAGTCATCATGTCCCTCCACCATCGCCTGCATCGACTCGCGGATCTCCGCTTCGACCATGTCGAGAATGCGCTTCATCACTTTCATCGCCTCCTCCTCATTGCCCGCGACCACCGCTTCGGCCAGCGGCAGGTGCAGCGGGATCGAGGATTCCCCCAGATGCGGCTTGCCGAATGGCGCTTCGTAAACCTCGTTGAACCCATGCTGGATCTGCTGGATCAGCTGACCGAACAACGGGTTGCCGCAGGCCTCCTGCAGGGCTTCGTGAAACCGGTAATCGGAGGCGCGCCAGTCCTCTCCGGCACCGTGAATCGCGATCAGCTCGGTCACACGGCCCATGATGATACGGGCGCTTTGCGGGGTGATGTTGCGGGTTGCCAGGCGGACGGTTTCCAGTTCCAGCGGGCGCCGAACCGCATGGGTTCGCATAAGGCTCTCGGCCTCCAGCTTGACCATCACCGGCAGATGGATGGCATTTGACACCACCTCCGTCGCCAGTCGCGTCCCGGCCTTCTTGTTGCGGGTCACGATGCCCATGTTCTGCCAGGCGGTCAGCGCCTCGCGCACCTTGGACCGGCCTACGCCCAGCTGACGGGCGATCTCCACTTCTGGCGGCAGGCGATCGCCCACACCCAGCCCGTCAGCCTCGATCATGCGGATCAGCGCTTCAAGGACATCCCGGCTAGTGCTGCGCGCCGGAAGCGGCGCCATGTGATGGGATGTCTGGTTCGGATCACGCGCTGCCATGCTGTGCCTTTCATGCGATCTGGCGCTGGCCAGACCCGGTTCCTGTCACAGCATGGCAATAATGTCGGACATTATCAACAGTATTGTCGGACATTATATAAACACGCATATTCAATGCGTTATAAAGACATGTTAAGGCACCGCGCAGAGATCGAAGCCGGATCAGAACAGACGCTCTTGCCAATCAACAGGCCCCTGCCGACGTCGATTCGATCCATCTACCGCGCCGAATACGGCCCGAATAAACCACCCGGGCACCTGCCGCACATTGGGCCAAAACCGCTTGCACCGGCATTGAGTTCCAATCACTCTGCGAAAATCCTGGCGAGGATTTGTCAGCGCCAAGTGGTCCCGTCAGATGTCCCAAGCCGGTATGGGCCCGCCAGATTTGAGACCTCAGTTTCTACCGTAAAAAGGATTTCGCGTGCCCGTAACCAGCCCTCACCCGACCCGTCCGTCTTCCCGGTTCCGGCTACGCACGCCATGGCGCGCGGTTGCGGCGATGTTTGTGCTGAACGGCGCCCTGTTTGGGATCTGGGCGTCGCGCATCCCCGCCGTCGCCGACAGCCACGGGCTGACGCCCGGCGCGCTGGGGTTGCTGCTGTTGCTAATGGCCGCAGGCGCGATCCTCTCCTTTCCGCTTGCCGGACGGGCGGCAGATCGGATGGGGGCCGCCCATGTCACCCGCCGGGTGGCGCTGGCCTATGTCCTCGGGCTGGTGCTGCTGGCGCTGGCGCCGAGCCTGCCACTGCTGGCGGCCGCGCTCTTTGTCTTTGGTGCCGCCCATGGCAGCATGGACGTAGCGATGAACGCATGGGCAAGCGAGGTGGAGAAACGTGCCGGACGGCCGATGATGTCGTCCTTTCACGCGATGTTTAGCCTTGGGGCCGGGCTTGGTGCGCTGTCTGGCTACGGCGCGGCCTCCGTCGGGGCAGAAATCCCGTTGCATTTCCTGCTCGCCGGGGGGATCGCAGCGCTTCTGACGCTCTCTGTCGCACAGATCCCCTGGACTGCCGACCCCGCCCCCAAGAATCCGATGACAAAACCATCGCTTCTGCCCCGTGGACCGCTGGTTGCGGTGGGATTTGTCGCCTTTTGCGGGGCCGTTGGCGAAGGCGCGATGGCCGACTGGAGCGCGATCTTTCTGGTGCTGACGACGGGCGCCAGCGAAGCGGATGCCGCGCTTGGATTTGCCGTTTTCTCGGTCGCTATGGTGGCAATGCGGCTGATCGGCGATCTTGTGGTTGCGCGGCTTGGGGCCGTCAGCGCCGCGCGCATGGCCGGTGCCAGCGCCTGTCTTGGCGCATTGATCGCGGTGGTGTTTGGCAACTACGCTGCTGCCATGATTGGCTTTGCCCTGATGGGTATCGGCTATGCGCTGGTCATGCCGCTCGCCTTCAGCCGCGCGGCCAGTGATCCCGAACTGCCCGCGGGCGCTGCTATCGCCAGCGTCGCGACATTCGGCTACGGCGGCATTCTGATCGGCCCACCCATGATCGGCATTACCGCCGAGTTGCTGTCGCTGCCTGCCGCCTTTATGATCCTTGCAGCGCTTTCAACGTTTATCGTTATATTTTCAAGGGTTCTAAAACGCAGCTAAACCAAGCTCCGGACCCAAAAAAGAAAAAGGGAGGCGCTGTGGCCTCCCCCTCCCAGTTGCACGGATCAGGTGGTTCTTGTTACCGCCCGAGGTTGTTGCCTGTGTCCCGATCCGTGTCGGGGTGAGCGCACCCACCCCGGGTTTCCGACCGGCGCGACAGCATCGCCGCGACGGTCACAGTCCAATTCCATCAGCACTCAGCTACAGCCAGAGGTGCCGCCGCAGGTGTTGCATTTCATGCAGGTGCCATTGCGCACCAGCGTGTAATTTCCGCAATCGCCGCAGGCCTCGCCCTCGTAGCCCTGCATCTTGGCCTTGGTGCGGGCGTCCATGCCGCCGGACACGGCAGGCGCAACGGCTGATGTCTCAGGCACCAGCGACTGCAAGGCAGCGACCGGATCGCCCCCGATGTTGGCCAGCAGCTCGGTCTGCCCGCCCTGCAATACGACCAGTTCCTGCGGCAGACGCTTACGCAGATAGCCGGTGGAGGAAATCTGTTTCAGCACCTCCAGCGACCGCGTCGCAGCGGTTTCGCTCAGTTCCGAGAGATTGGAGACACCCTCTTCCTCGCCCCGGCCCAGATCGTCAAAGCTGGCGCCTTCCGGTTTGACATGCGCCAGATCGGTCCGATCGAGATAGCTGACCGCCAGCTCACGGAACACATAGTCCAGAATGGAGGTCGCATTCTTGATCGAGTCATTGCCCTGCACCATGCCCGCGGGCTCAAACTTGGTGAAGGTGAAGGCGTCGACAAACTCCTCCAGCGGCACGCCATATTGCAGGCCAACCGATACCGCGATGGCGAAATTGTTCATCATCGCCCGGAAACCGGCACCTTCCTTGTGCATGTCGATGAAGATCTCGCCAAGGTTGCCATCCTCATATTCGCCGGTGCGCAGGTACACTTTATGGCCCCCAACCACCGCCTTCTGGGTATAGCCCTTGCGGCGCTGAGGCATCTTGGTGCGATGCGATTTCACGATTTCCTTGATGACCACCTTCTCGACGATCTTCTCGGCAAGGGTGATGGCCTTTTCCTGCTGCGACCCGCTTTCGAGAATTTCGGCCGCCTCATCGTCGTCCTCAACCAGTGCCGCCGCCAGCGGCTGGCTCAGCTTGGAGCCGTCACGGTACAGCGCATTGGCCTTCACCCCCAGCGACCAGCTGAGTTCATAGGCCTTCTGGCAATCCTCAATGGTGGCGTCATTGGGCATGTTGATGGTCTTGGAGATTGCACCGGAGATAAAGCTCTGGGCTGCGGCCATCATCAGGATATGGCTATCAACCCCCAGATAACGCTTGCCTTTCTTGCCACAAGGATTGGCGCAATCAAAGATGTGATAGTGCTCTTCCTTCAGATGCGGCGCACCTTCCAGCGTCATGGATCCGCAGACATGGTCATTCGCCGCCTCGATATCGCGCTTGCTGAAGCCCAGATGGCGCAGCAGGTCAAAGGTCGGATCGTTCAGCTTAGTCGTCGGGATGCCCAGAACACCGGTGCAGAAATCCTCGCCCAGCGTCCACTGATTGAACACAAAGCGGATATCAAAGGCCGACTCCAGCGCCGCATCGACCTTCGCAAGCTCATTGGGGCCAAAGCCGTGACCGGCCAGCGAGGTGTGATTGATTCCCGGCGCATTGCCGATGGTGCCATGGCCCACGGCATAGGAGACGATCTCTTCGATCTGGGCCGGGGAATAGCCCAGCCCCTCCAGCGCGGCGGGGACCGAGCGGTTGATGATCTTGAAATAACCGCCGCCGGCCAGCTTCTTGAACTTCACCAGCGCAAAGTCCGGCTCGATCCCGGTGGTGTCGCAATCCATGACCAGGCCAATGGTGCCGGTTGGGGCCACCACGGTGGCCTGCGCATTGCGGAACCCGTGACGTTCGCCCAGCTCCAGCGCCTCGTCCCAGCTGCTCATCGCCAGTTCCGCCAGACGCGGGTCCGGGCAGTTGGCACTGTCAAGCGGCACCGGCTTCACGGCCAAGCCTTCGTAGCCGTCGACCGCGCCGTGCGCGGCTGCGCGATGGTTGCGGATCACCCGCAGCATGTCGCTTGCGTTCTGCTCGTAGCGGGCAAACGGCCCCAGCTCGGAGGCCATCTCGGCGGAGGTGGCATAGGACACGCCGGTCATGATCGCGGTCAGCGCACCGCAAAGCGCGCGCCCTTCGGCGCTGTCATAGCCGTAGCCCATGTTCATCAGCAGGCCGCCGATATTGGCATAGCCAAGACCCAGCGTGCGGAAATCATAGGAACGCTGCGCGATTTCCTTGGACGGGAACTGCGCCATCATCACCGAGATTTCCAGCGTCACCGTCCACAGACGGCAGGCGTGCATGTAATCCTCGGCCTGGAACACCCCGTCCTTGAGGAAGGTGAGCAGGTTCAGAGACGCGAGATTACAGGCGGTATCGTCCAGGAACATATATTCCGAACAAGGGTTTGAGCCGCGAATCTCACCGTCGGAGGGGCATGTGTGCCACTCGTTCACTGTGTCGTGGAACTGGATGCCCGGATCGGCGCAGGCCCAGGCCGCATGACCGACCTTTTCCCACAGATCCCGTGCCTTCACGGTTTTGGCGACCTTGCCATCGACCCGGTTGATCAGCTGCCAGTCGGCGTCCTTCTTCACCGCATGAAGGAAGGCGTTGGTGACCCGGATCGAGTTGTTGGAGTTCTGACCGGAAACCGAATTATAGGCGTCGCTGTCCCAGTCGGTGTCATAGGTCGGGAATTCAATCGAGGTATGCCCCTGCTTGGCATAGTCCAGCACGCGCTTCACATAGGTCTCGGGGATGGCGACCTTCTTGGCTTCGCGGATTGCCTTTTTCAGCCCATCGTTGACGGCCGGATCATAGGCGTCAGCCTCGGCCCCGTCCCAGCTGCGAATGGCCTCGAAGAGACCGTTCAGCATCTTCTCGTGCATCTTGGAGCCTGCGACGATGGAGGCCACCTTCTGCTCTTCGATCACTTTCCAGTCGATGAACTGTTCGATATCCGGGTGATCTGCATCGACGATCACCATCTTGGCGGCGCGACGGGTGGTGCCACCGGATTTGATCGCCCCGGCTGCCCGGTCACCGATCTTGAGGAAGCCCATCAGGCCAGAGGATTTGCCACCGCCGGACAGCGGTTCGCCTTCGCCGCGCAGGTGGCTGAAATTGGTGCCGGTGCCGGAGCCATATTTGAACAACCGCGCCTCACGAACCCAAAGATCCATGATGCCGCCGTCCTGCACCAGATCGTCAGAGACCGACTGGATAAAGCAGGCATGGGGCTGCGGGTGCTCATAGGCGCTGTCAGATTTGGTCAGCTGGCCGGTTTTGTAATCGACATAATGGTGCCCCTGTGCCGGGCCGTCGATGCCATAGGCCCAATGCAGACCGGTGTTGAACCACTGCGGGCTGTTCGGCGCGGCGCGTTGGGTCGCCAGCATATAGCGCATCTCGTCGAAATAGGCGCGCGCGTCTTCCTCGGTTGAGAAATAGCCGCCTTTCCAGCCCCAGTAGCACCAGGCGCCGGCCAGACGGTCGAACACCTGTTTGGAGGAGGTCTCGCCGCCAAATTCAACATCATCACCGGCCGGAACCGAGCGCCATAGGAACTCGGGCACGCCTTTTTCACGGAGCTTTTTCAGTTTGCTCGGGACACCGGCTTTACGGAAATATTTCTGCGCAATCACATCGCTGGCGACCTGGCTCCAGCCCGCCGGGACCTCGACGCCATCAAGACGGAACACAATGGTGCCGTCTGGATTGCGGATCTCCGACGTTGCAGGGACAAAGTCCAGATCGGCATATGCGTCCTGCCCAGATTTTGTAAATTTCCGTTCAATCTTCATGCCATCTGCCTCTTTTTTGCAGTCCCACTGTCACAAATCACGCCTTTTTGCCGACGCGTCTCTTCTCGTTCTTCGCCGCAAAACACCCTGCTGCGCACCTCACATAAGATGCGTGCCAGGGCCGAGGCCCCATATCCGCCAGCGCTAAATGCTTTGCTTGGTCTGGTGTAGCACCGGGTGAAATCCACCATATTTTGTGCTGCATCATCCGACGTACACAATTTGACGTATTCAGGCATATGGGGTCAACGGCATTTTTAGGCTTTCGTAACCATCTTTTTCGTTGACGATAGCTTAATGGTCTGCGGTCGATCACGAAGCTGCGATTCAGAGTTGATCACTTTACCTGGCACGGTCCCAAGAGCCCCATCCATCCGACGCGATAAATCCCCTTGCGGAGAGGGGCTTGCCGCATGTCACGCCGCAGCAACGGCAGCAGCGAACTCTTCTGAAACAGAAATCACTCAACCAGGCCGAGGGTTGAAAAAATGAAATACACGCCCTCCAGATAGAAGGCGTGCCGAGGTGTTTTTTTTCCCTGTTGGCACGAAGCGTAAAAGGAAATCGACGCCAACGCGCGTCAGTTGGTTAAGCAACCCTTAACAGACATAGCGAGACGCCTGATTTGGTCATAATTTGGAAACCAGTCCGAATCTCCTCAGCGAGCCCTCAGGGACTGAACAGCGCCCCTGCCCGTCCGCGGATGACGGATCTGCGCCCCCATCGGATCGGTCAGCTGGAACGCGAAACGCCAACAGCCCTGTGACAGGCATGTCGGCGTCTACGTCACATCCAGATGGATGAAATGGTCGGGGCGGCGAGATTCGAACTCACGACCCCCTGTACCCAAAACAGGTGCGCTACCAGACTGCGCCACGCCCCGGACCGTGCGCCTTCCTAGCGTTGCCGATCTGATTTGAAAAGCCCTAACAGGGCCAAATTGCGCCTGTCGTTGAAAAAACTTCATGGCGCAGCTGGGTGCCGACTGAAATCCCATAAAGCGCGGCAAGACCGCCGTTGATTTCCAGCACGGCATAGACGTTGTCACCACCCGGAATCGGCGTCAGGTCCCCGGGAATGGCGCGATGGTGAATATGGCGCACCGTGCCGCTGCTGTCGACAAACAGCATGTCCAGCGGAATGAGCGTATTCTTCATCCAGAAGCTGGCGCGCTGCGGCGCCTCATAGACAAACAACATGCCATTGCCACGCGCCATATGGGGCCGGTGCATCAACCCCTGCGCGCGTGTTTCTATGGTATCGGCGATTTCTACAGAGAACTGCGCCTGCCCCCAGGGGCCGCGCAGGCTGACCAGATCAGGGCGGCAGGCCTCTTCGGCCTGCACCGCCCCGGCCGCCACAATCGCAGCGACCGACATAATAGAGAGAGCGGCGGCTCTGGCTCCTGTTGTCATCCTGTCTGACAATCGGGTCCAGGCGTGCCGCATCACCTTAGTCCTGCTTTTCCAGAAGCGCCGCTTCCCAGGCCAGCACCTCGACCGCCATGCGGCCGCGTTTGCCGTCGATCACCCGCATCCCAAGCGCCTCGCCCGGTTGCAGTTCCGACAGACCCGACTGGCGCAGAACCTCAACATGAAGAAACACGTCTTCGTCGCGGCCAAACACATTGGCAAAACCAAAGCCCTTGCCTTTGTCGAACCATTTCACTCGCGCGGGTACCAGTGGCTCGGCGCTCAGCGTCTCGGCATCAATCTCAGCGAAATCGCTCAGAACCGGGCTGTCGTCGCGAACCGGCGGCGTGATCGACAGAACCTCCACCGCCTGGACGCCGCGTTCGGTGCGATGCGTTACCAGCTCAACCTCGGCCCCGTCGGCGATGGAGCTCTGACCGAAGTTACGCAACACATTCACGTGCAGCAGGATGTCCGGTCCGCCCTCATCGGAGACGACAAAGCCGAAACCTTTGGTTGGATCGAACCATTTCACCAGCCCGCGTATTTGCTGCAAACTGCTCAAGTCTTCTGCCACTGCTGTAGTCCACCGTATTCTTCAGTTTTTAACCAGTAGGTGATGCTCTATTCTCGGTTCTGAGTTCAAGCCAAAAACGGACACCAATATCACAATTCTGCTATTTTCCGATAGTGACCTAAGGGCACAACCGCTCCACGCTCCAAAGCGCTTCGGGTGTTTCGCGCCGCCAGACAAAGCGATCATGCAGACGAAACGCGCCATCGGCCCAGAACTCGATCTCAAGCGGCGTCAGACGGTAACCGCCCCAGAATGGCGGGCGCTCGGGATTTGACCCTTTGGTGGCTGTGACCTTGGCCACCTCCGCCATCAGAGCACCCCGGCTCGACAAGGGGCGCGACTGCGCCGAGGCCCAGGCCCCCAGCCGGCTCTTGAGGGACCGGGATTTATAATAGGCATCGGCCTGCGGGCCGTTCTCGCGACTGATGATCCCGCGCGCGCGCACCTGGCGTCGCAGCGATTTCCAATGCATGACAAACGCCGCCTTGCCAGCGCCATCCAGCTCCTGCGCCTTGGCGCTTTCGTAATTGGTATAAAAGACAAAGGCTGCGTCCTCGATCTCTTTCAGCAGGACCATCCGGCAATTGGGCAACCCATCGGCATCCACCGTCGACAACGCAATCGCATTGGGATCGTTGATCTCGCTCTCTTCCGCCTCGCTCAGCCAGCTGCGCGCGATGGCAAAGGGATCCTCCCCCGCAAAGATACCGCTGCGATCGGACATGGCGCACCTCTTGGACTGTTATTATATGGGTCTGGCTGGCGCGATAATGCGCATGGCTTTCAGCAACCTAGGCCGAGACAGGGCAAACGACAAGAGACAGCGCTCTTGAAGCGCCTCGCCTGACAGACTAAACGTCGTCTAATTCGAATATCACAGGCGGAGAACCTGCATGTCTAGTCAACTGATGGCCGGCAAACGTGGCCTCATCATGGGCCTTGCCAATGATAAATCCATCGCGTGGGGCATTGCCAAAGCCTGCGCCGACGCCGGCGCCGAGCTTGCGTTTTCCTACCAGGGCGATGCCCTGAAGAAACGCGTCGACCCGCTGGCGGCGCAGCTTGGCAGCGATATCGTCCTGCCCTGCGATGTGGCCGATGAGGGCTCCGTTGATGCGCTGTTTGCAGCGCTGGAAGAAAAATGGGGCAAACTGGACTTTCTGGTGCACGCCATCGGCTTTTCCGACAAGAACGAGCTGCGCGGTCGCTATGTCGACACCACCCGTGGCAACTTTCAGATGACCATGGATATCTCGGTCTACTCCTTCACATCGGTGATGCAGCGCGCCGAGAAGATGATGTCCGAGGGCGGCAGCGCGGTCACACTGACCTATTACGGCGCCGAACAGGTGATGCCACATTATAATGTCATGGGTGTCGCCAAGGCCGCGCTCGAAGCATCGGTCAAATACCTTGCCGAAGATCTGGGCAAGGACGGCATCCGCGTCAATGCGATCTCTGCCGGACCGATCAAGACGCTGGCCGCCTCGGGCATTGGTGATTTCCGCTACATCATGAAATGGAACGAATATAATTCGCCGCTGCGCCGCAACGTGACCATTGATGACGTGGGCAAATCCGCGCTTTATCTGCTGTCGGATCTGTCCTCCGGCGTGACCGGCGAGAATCTGC
Organism: Phaeobacter sp. JH20_08; assembly: GCF_048056635.1. Lineage (NCBI taxonomy): Bacteria > Pseudomonadati > Pseudomonadota > Alphaproteobacteria > Rhodobacterales > Roseobacteraceae > Phaeobacter > Phaeobacter sp. JH20_08. The sequence goes on from NZ_JAYMVV010000018.1 coordinate 470,223, forward strand.
ACGTGGATGCCGGCTATCACGTCGTCGGGATGAAGGCGGTTGACGCCCCTGACATCGATGCGGCAACCGGGCGCAAATAAACACGGGTCCAGCAGATGCTGCGCGCATCTGCACCACAGAGAATGACACAGCAGGCGCGCGGCCCACGCGCGCCTCTTCCAATGACAGGGACCCACCATGACACTCGCCGCTTTTACCGCTTCCGTCCTCCTGTGCCTGATGGCTGCCATCAGCCCTGGCCCAGCCGTTCTGATGGCTGCGCGCGTTGGCCTGGCCCATGGCTGGCGCAGTGGTCTGGCGCTGGCGATTGGCATCGGTGCGGGTGCGGTGTTCTGGGCCTCCGCCGCGCTCTTCGGGCTGAACCTGCTGTTTGACTATGCCCCCTTCCTGCTGACCCTGCTGAAAATCGGCGGCGCCATGTTCCTGATCTACATGGCCTGGAACATGTGGCGCCATGCCAGTGAACCGATGTCGCAGGACAGTGACGCACAATTGCCGCAGACTGCTTTTGCGGCCTTCCGTCTTGGGATCTTCACCCAGCTGGCCAACCCCAAGCCGGCCGCCTTTTTCGGCGCCGTTTTTGTCGGTACCGTACCCGAAGGCAGCAGCAGCCTGGCCCTTGCCGCGCTGCTCACCTGCATCTTTCTGGGTGAAGTCACTTGGAACACCCTCGTGGCCCGTATCTTCTCCTTTGAGAAAACGCGCCGCGGGTATATCAATCTGAAACATGTGATCGACCGGGTCTTTGGTGGTCTGCTGGCCGCCCTCGGCGTCAAGATCGCCGCCCTCTGAGGGCAGATGCACGATCCCGGACGCCAGACCCTAACAGGAGCATCAAAAAAATGACCGATCGTCTGCCTCATGAAAAAGGCTTTCATATTTCCTGGGACCAGCTGCACCGCGACAGCCGCGCACTGGCGTGGCGTCTGGACGGGCAAGGCCCCGACGAAGGCGCCTGGCGTGCCGTTGTCGCCATCACCCGTGGCGGCATGGCTCCGGCCATGATCGTCAGCCGCGAACTGGATATCCGCATCGTCGACACGATCGGGGTGAAATCCTATCATCATCAGGATCAGGGACAGGCGGAGGTGCTGAAAGCTCCCGACGCCGAACTGATGGGCAACGGTGAAGGCGTGCTGATCATCGACGATCTGGTCGACAGCGGCAAAACCCTGGAACTGGTGCGCCAGATGTATCCCAAGGCGCATTTTGCCACCGTCTATGCCAAACCCAAAGGTCGGCCGATGGTCGATACCTTCATCACCGAGGTGAGCCAGGACACCTGGATCTTCTTCCCCTGGGATATGGCGCTGCAATATGTCGAACCCTATCGCGGGACCGACTGATCATCGACTGACGGACCACCAACCGTCACACGACGCATGGAAAGACGCACCTTAGGGGGCGTCTTTTTTCGTTTCCGCGCCGGGGATCTGCTTGGATTTTTCCGGCGCAGGTCAAACCCCCTTGCAAAACCGGCGCAGTTGCGGCGGAGTGGCCAAAGCGCGCCATGGCTCTGGCCGGTGACGCGCCGACGCAAGACAGGACACCCGATGCCACAGGCCCGATTTCCCCACGCCCGCACCAAAGACACCTTTGTCTCGCCCATCGTCGATTCCCGGCGCTGGTTGGAGGGGCTGACCCTGCCTGCTGACATGCCGCTCCTCAATCTCAGTCAGGCGGCGCCTGCGGACCCGCCCCCCGAGGGGCTGCGCCGCGCCATCGCCGAGGCCGCCCTTGGCGACGACAGCAGCCACCTTTACGGGGCGGTACTGGGCCGGGACAGCCTGCGCGCCGCGCTCGCCGCAAAAATGGGCCGCCACTATGCGGCCGACCTCACGGCGGGTGATGTCGCAATCACCTCCGGCTGCAATCAGGCCTTTGCCGCGACCATCGCGGCGCTTTGTGGTGAGGGTGATCAGGTCATTCTCCCGACCCCCTGGTATTTCAATCACAAAATGTGGCTCGACATGCAGGGGGTCGAAACCTGCCCGCTGCCGGTCGGCGCAGCCATGCTGCCCTGCCCGGATGCCGCTGCAAAGCTGATCACCGACCGGACCCGCGCCATCGTTCTGGTCACACCGAACAATCCCTGCGGGGTCGAATATCCCGGCGGTCTGGTACAGCGGTTCTATGATCTTGCCCGTGCCCACGGTCTTGCCCTGATCGTGGATGAGACCTACCGCGACTTTGACAGCCGGGATGGCCCACCCCATGGGCTGTTTCAGGATCCCGGCTGGTCCGACACGCTGATCCACCTCTATTCTTTCTCCAAGGCCTATCGGCTCACCGGGCACCGGCTGGGTGCCGTGGCCGCGCATCGCGATCACCTGCAGGAGATGGAGAAGTTCCTCGACACGGTCACCATATGCCCGGCGCAGCTTGGTCAGGTCGGCGCGCTCTGGGGGCTGGAAAACCTCGACGACTGGCTCGCCGCAGAGCGTCAGGAACTGCTGCGCCGCCGCGCTGCCATCGAGTCCGGGTTTGCGCCGCTGGCGGCGCGTGGCTGGCAGCTGCTCGGTTGTGGCGCCTATTTCGCCTATGTGGCCCACCCGTTTGACCAGCACAGCGACCCGCTGGCCCGGCGTCTGGTAAAAGAGGCAGGTATCCTGATGCTACCCGGCAGCATGTTCACGCCCAAGGGTGATCCATCGGGCGCGCAGCAATTCCGCATCGCCTTTGCCAATGTCGACACATCCGGCATCTGGACCCTGTTCGACCGGCTGGCAAACTGGGCCCCGTGAGCTGAGGCCTCCGCAATCTCACCCTCTCACCCGCTCTGAACGCAGGCACAGATCAGTCGTCCCTTGCCCCTTTCAAGGTGGCAGCGTATTCAGAGCCTCGACATTTCAGCATTCCCGGCTGCCCCGTGCAGTCCGGCGACCGGCAATACGAGGACATCATGGCTGCAGGCATGAAAAAACTATCAAATACATTTGTCTGGATCCTGATGGGGATGCTGATCATCGGCCTCGCCGGCTTTGGTGCGGTCAATTTCACCGGATCGGTGAACTCGGTTGCGGTGGTCGGAGATCAGGAGGTCTCGGTCGATGACTACGCCCGCGAATTGCAGCGCGAACAGCGCGCGCTGGAGGCCCAGACCGGCCAGCGCATTCCTATCGCGCAGATGACAGCGCTTGGTCTTGATCGCGTGGTACTGGGACGGTTGATCGCCATCGCCGCACTCGATCAGGAAAGCAGCAATCTGGGCCTGTCCATCGGCGATCAGAACCTGTTCGACGAAATCAGCCGGATCCCGGCGTTCCAGGACGGCAGCGGCGCCTTCAATCGCGACACCTATCAATATGCGCTGGACAATATCGGCCTGAGCGAAGCCGCCTTCGAGGCCGACCTGCGTCGCGAATCCGCCCGCACCCTGGTGCAGGGTGCGATCATGGCAGGCACCGAAATGCCCGACACGCTGCGCGACACGCTCACCAGCTATGTCGGTGCCCGTCGCAGCTTTGATTGGCTGCCAGTCAGCCCCGACAGCATCGCCCTGACGGCCGTCGACCCCAGCGAAGAAGAGCTGCGCAGCTTCTATGAGGCGCATATCGACCGCTTCACCCTGCCCCGCACCAAGGTCATCACCTACGCCGCCCTGCGCCCCGATGCGCTGGTTGACGAAATCGAGATCGACGCCGCCGCGCTGGAACAGCTGTTCAACGAGCGCAGCGATGAATATCAGGTGCCCGAGCGCCGTCTGGTGGAACGTCTGGTCTTTGCCAACACCGAAGCGGCCGCCAGCGCCAAGGCGCAGCTCGACATCAATGGCAGCACCTTTGAAGCATTGGTCGCCGATCGCGGTCTCAGCCTGCAGGACGTGGATCTGGGCGATGTGACCATGGGCGACCTCGGCGGCGCCGGACAGGACGTCTTTGCCGCGCAGGTCGGCGATGTGGTTGGCCCGCTCGACAGCGATCTCGGCCCGGCCCTGTTCCGCGTCAATGGCCGTCTTGAGGCACGCGTGACCAGCCTTGATGATGTCAAGGACGAGCTGCGCGCCGAGCTGGCAACCGACCGCGCCCGCCGAGTGATCGAAACCCGCGCCGAGGACATCAACGACATGCTCGCCGGTGGTGCCACGCTGGAAGAGCTCGTCAACGAACCCGGCATGGAGCTGGGCAAGATCGACTGGCACAACGGCAGCACCGATGGCATCGCCGCCTATGACGGGTTCCGCACCGCCGCTGCCGCTGTCAGCACCGAAGATTTCCCCGAGGTCGACTTCCTCGAAGACGGCAGCCTCTTTGCCATCCGCCTGGATGAACAGCTTGAGCCACGCCCCGAACCCTTTGCAGAAGCTCAGGACAAACTGCGCGCCGCGTGGCAGGAGCAGCGCCTTCAGGATGCCACCGTCGCCGAAGCCGAGCGTCTGGCAGACCTGCTGAAGAGCGGCGATGCGCTGCCCGAGGGCGTTGAGCTTACATCCGAAACCGGCCTCACCCGCGCCGCCTATATCGACGCAGCCCCGCAGTCGCTGATGGCCAGAGTCTTTGATCTGGCCGAAGGCGAGGTCGCCGTGGTCAGCGATGAAAGTGCTACTGTTGTGGTGCGCCTCACCGAAACCCTGCCGGTGGCCGACACGCCTGAGATGGCTGCGCTGGCCGAGGCGATGGGCACCCAGCTGGATCAGGCGCTTGCTCAGGCCCTGTTCGAAGCCTTCGTGCAGGACGCCCAGACCCGCGCCGCGCCGCGCATCGACCCGCAGGCGCTCAATGCCGTGCAGGCCAACTTCCAGTAATCAAGGCAGATCCAGATGGCCCTGACCCCCGATTTCGAGACCTTTGCCAAAGCCTATGAGGCCGGTGAAAACCAGGTTGTCTACACCCGGCTTGCCGCCGACCTCGACACGCCGGTGTCGCTGATGCTGAAGCTGACAGGCGCCCAGAAAGATGCCTTCATGCTGGAATCCGTCACCGGCGGTGAGGTGCGTGGGCGCTATTCGATCATCGGCATGAAACCGGATCTGGTCTGGCGTTGCCACGGGGAGCGCTCGGCCCTGAACCGCTCGGCGCGGTTTGATGCGGATGATTTCACCGCTCAGGACGGCAACCCGATGGACAACCTGCGGGCGCTGATCGCCGAAAGCAGGATCGAGCTGCCCGATGATCTGCCGCAGGCGGCGGCCGGTCTTTTTGGCTATCTCGGCTATGACATGATCCGGCTGGTCGAACATCTGCCGAACGTGAACCCGGATCCGCTTGGCCTCCCCGATGCGCTGATGCTGCGCCCCTCGGTGATCGCCGTGCTCGACGGGGTCAAGGGCGAGGTCACAGTGGTCTCCCCCGCATGGGCCAGCGAAGGCCAGTCGGCCAAGGCCGCCTATGCCCAGGCTGCCGAGCGGGTGATGGACGCGGTGCGCGATCTGGAACGTGCCATGCCCGCCGAAAGCCGCGACCTTGGCGACGCCGACGAGGTTGCGCCCCCGGTGAGTAATTTCACCAAAGAGGGCTATATGGCCGCGGTGGAGAAGGCCAAGGACTACATCCGCGCCGGTGACATCTTCCAGGTGGTGCCGGCACAGCGCTGGACACAGGCCTTCCCGCAGCCGCCTTTCGCGCTTTACCGCTCCCTGCGCCGCACCAACCCCTCGCCCTTCATGTTCTACTTCAACTTCGGCGGCTTCCAGGTGGTCGGTGCCAGCCCCGAAATCCTGGTGCGCGTCTTCGGGCAGGAGGTCACCATCCGGCCGATCGCAGGCACCCGCCCGCGCGGCGCCACGCCCGAGGAAGACAAGGCGCTGGAACTGGATCTGCTGGCCGACAAGAAAGAGCTGGCCGAACACCTGATGCTTTTGGATCTGGGCCGCAACGACACCGGCCGGGTGGCGAAGATCGGCACTGTACGCCCCACCGAAAAATTCATCATCGAGCGCTACAGCCACGTGATGCACATCGTCTCCAACGTCGTGGGCGAGCTGGCAGAGGACAAGGACGCGCTGGATGCCTTCTTTGCCGGCATGCCCGCAGGCACCGTCTCCGGCGCGCCAAAGGTGCGCGCGATGGAAATCATCGACGAACTGGAGCCGGAAAAACGCGGCATCTACGGCGGCGGTGTCGGCTATTTCTCGGCCGGCGGCGACATGGACATGTGCATCGCGCTGCGCACCGCCATCGTCAAGGATCAGACCCTCTATATCCAGGCCGGCGGCGGCGTTGTCTATGACAGCGACCCGGAGGCGGAATATATGGAGACCGTCCATAAATCCAACGCGATCCGCCGTGCCGCCGCAGATGCGGCCCGCTTTACCGGCAACGGCAACGGCTAGGCGCGGACAGAACCGCAGCCCCCGAGTTTCTGCGCGCCCGGCATCTCATGCGCGCGGCATCTCGACCGCCTGTCATCTTTCCCAAAATACTCTCGCCGAAGGCAAAAAAGGCGTCCCTCGTTCAGAGGGGCGCCTTTTTCACGCGGGCTCAGCCCGGCGCGCCGATCACTCGGCCTGCACCTGCGCCCGCAGAGAGGCCGACACCGGCGCCAGCGCCACCCGGTTGGCACGATCCTGAAGCCCCCAGATCAACAGTGCCGAAATCGTATCCGGCTGTACCCGACCCAGCATGATCACCGCACCTTCCTGCCCGGCGCGGAAGGCTGCCTGATCCAGGAACCGGCGAATGGCCCGGGGATCCTGTCCGGCGCCATCGAAATCACGGAAGACCACACCGGCCGGCACCCCCTCACGCAGCGCCAGTTTCTGCACGGTATTCAGACCGGCATCCTGCGTCACCATCCCGTAGCCCATCGCGCCAAGCGCCGTGGCCATCTGATCGGCCAGCGGGCGGTTGCCCTGAAACCCGGTCTCGACCCCTTCCAGCACGGCGACAGCCTCCGGCAGGGTCTCCAGCCAGACCTGCAAGGCTGTTTCGGCATCCTGTGGCCCCGCATCGCGCGGCAGATCCGCCACCACCATGACCTCGAAACCAGCCGCGCGATGGCGGGCCATCTTGGCTGCGGCCTCGGGATCTTCGGGATCCAGCGCAAAGGTCAGCGGATAGGGGAAATCCTGCAAGGCTTCGGCGCCAATGGCCTTCGCATCGTCAATCAGGACAATCGACATCAGCGCGCGCCCGTCCTCCGGGGTAAAGGGCTGGGCATTCTGCTCAAACGGCACCCCGGCGGATGGCGTCGCAATCTGGCTGCCAGCGGCAGGGGCCTTGGCGTCATCGCGTTCGGTCAGCGGGCGCACCGGCGTGCCGATCTGCGGACGGCCAGCACTCTCAGAGGCTGAAGCGGATGGTTCCGGCGCGGAATTCGTGGTCGGCAGATCCGCAATCCGCCGCGTCGCTGGCGCCGTCGATGCTGCTGACCCGGTTCCGGCATTTTCTGGCTGGCCGACGCTTTCTGGCTGCGAAGGCTTGGCCTGGGCATCACTGGCCGCTGGCTGCGTGCCCACCTGCGCTGGTCCGGCGCGGCCGGGCGCCGGCAGCACAGGTGTCGGTGTGGGCCCGGGGGCTGCCCCAAGCGCCGGACCTGACGCCCCGCCCGTGGCTGGGCTGCTCAGCACCGGATCACCGGTTGTAATATTCGGCACCGGCAGACGGCTGGCGGCTGCGCTGCCGCTTGGCTCCTCGTCGCTGGGTGCAGCTGTTGCCGCGGTGCGGCTGTCGCCACCCGGATTGGCCTCAGTGCCCTGATCCGGGGGGGAGGCCAGCCGGGCTGGGGCTTCGCTTGCTGCCGCAGGCACCGGCGGCTGCGCCGGATCCGACACCACGACAAGCCTCTGCTCCTGGCTGGGCGCATTGGGGGCCGGCAAGGCCTCAACTGGGGTAACAGGCGCATCGCGCCCGACATCAATGGCAGGCGCACCGACACCGCCCGGAGCAGCACGGGTGCCGCTCCCCAGTTCGGTGCCAACCTCAGGACGTTCCGCCGGACCCGTATCGGCATCGGCCAGCGCCGCCAGATCATCGCCCACGACCTGCGGATCCAATGCGGCGGGCGGCGCCTCCACCAGATCTGGATCGGTGCCGCCACCGTCAACCGGCGTTTCCGCCGCCGGAGCCTGCACGACGCTGCGCGCCGGTTCAGCCACGCTGACCTCGACCGATTTGGGCAACGGCACCGACAGCGACCACACCACGGCGCTGCCTGCGGCCACCAAGGCCCCGAAACTCACGCCTCCAAGAAACCCTCGCATCTCTGTCCTGCCTCTCGTTGCCTTCTGGAACCGGTCGCATTCTGTCGGTCAAGCCGCCCCAACACCCCGTGGCCCGATTGGCCTGGCCGCTGCTGGTGATGTGCACTTGACGCTGCCGCGCAACCCTGAACATGTATGTCGCGACCACTATACTGCGGCGCGGCCCCGGCCCGCCAGCCCTTAAACGAGCCCCGCGACTATGCTGCTGCTGATCGACAACTACGACTCCTTTACCTACAACCTCGTGCATTATCTGGGCGAATTGGGCGCTGATGTGCAGGTCCATCGCAATGATGCGCTGAACGTACAGGATGCGATGGCGATGAACCCCGCCGGCATCCTGTTGTCGCCGGGACCCTGCGACCCCGATCAGGCCGGCATCTGCCTGGCCCTGACCGAAGCCGCCGCCGAAACCCGGACCCCGCTGATGGGCGTCTGCCTTGGCCACCAGACCATCGGTCAGGCCTTTGGCGGCAAGGTCGTGCGCTGCAAGGACATCGTTCACGGCAAGATGGGCACCATGCACCACAACAACACCGGACTATTTGCCGGTCTGCCCTCCCCCTTTGAGGCGACACGCTATCATTCGCTGGTGGTGGAGCGCGACAGCCTGCCGGACAGTCTGGAAATCACCGCAGAGCTGGAAGATGGCACCATCATGGGGCTACAGCACAAGACTCTGCCGATCCACGGCGTCCAGTTCCACCCGGAATCCATCGCCTCCGAACACGGCCATGCGCTGCTCAAGAATTTCCTCGACGTGATGAAGGTGCCCGCATGAGCAATCAGATGAAGCCGCTGATCGACGCCGCTGCGGATCGCCCTCTCAGCCGGGCCGAAGCAGAGGCCGCCTTTACCCATCTGTTCGAAGGCAATGCCACGCCCAGCCAGATGGGCGGCCTGCTGATGGCCTTGCGCACCCGTGGCGAGACGGTCGATGAATATGCCGCCGCCGCCGCCGTCATGCGCGCCAAATGCAATCCCGTGGTGGCACCTGCGGGCGCGATGGACATTGTCGGCACCGGCGGTGACGGCAAGGGAACGCTCAATATCTCCACCGCTACCGCCTTTGTCGTGGCCGGTGCCGGAACCGTTGTCGCGAAACATGGCAATCGCAACCTGTCGTCAAAATCCGGCGCTGCGGATGCGCTTGGCCAGATGGGCATCAATGTCATGGTCGGCCCGAAAGTGGCCGAACAGGCGCTGCGCGAAGCAGGCATCTGCTTCATGATGGCGCCGATGCATCATCCGGCCATCGCCCATGTCATGCCCACCCGGCAGGAACTGGGCACGCGCACGATCTTCAACATTCTCGGCCCGCTTACCAACCCGGCCGGTGTTAAACGCCAGCTCACCGGCGCCTTCAGCCGCGATCTGATCCGCCCGATGGCCGAAACCCTTGGCCAGCTGGGGTCCGAGCAGGCCTGGCTGGTCCATGGCTCCGACGGCACCGATGAGCTGACCATCACCGGCATCAGCTGGGTTGCGGCACTGAACCCAGGTGGCAATGTCACCGAAATGGAGATCCACCCCGAGGACGCAGGCCTGCCGGTTCATCCGTTTGAGGCAATCGTCGGCGGCACACCCGAAGACAACGCAAAGGCGTTTGAGGCGCTGTTGTCAGGCGAAGCATCCGCCTACCGGGACGCGGTGTTGTTGAACTCTGCCGCCGCCCTGCTGGTGGCAGGCGCCGCGGATGATCTCAGAACCGGCGTCGAGATGGCGCGCAGCAGCATCGACAGCGGCGCCGCACGGGGCAAGATTGAAGCGGTCGCGCGGATCACCACAGCAGCCGCTGACAGCAAATGACCCCAGACCTCCCCGTTCCGGGTGGCTGGGGTGACCTGCCGTTTTTTGCCAATGATTATGCAACCATCGCCAAGGCGGTGGCGGATGACCCACGTCAGATCCTGCCGCCCGTGGCGCAGCGGCTGGCGGCGCTGGACCTGACGCCGCCCGACCGCACCCGCGTTGTCATCCTCGGTCAGGATCCCTATCCGACGCCGGGTCATGCTCATGGTCTGGCCTTCTCGGTGGAGCCGGATGTCCGCCCCTTACCGCGCTCCTTGAGTAATATTTTCAAGGAGTTAAGTGCTGACCTTGGTGTCGAGAAACCCAATGGCGACCTGCGCGGATGGGCCCGTCAGGGTGTCTTGCTGCTCAATACCGTGCTCAGCGTGCCCGCAGGTGAGGCCAACGGCCACAAGCATCTGGGCTGGCAGGCGCTGGCCGATCAGGTGCTGGCCCGGAGCAGTCAGCGCCCGACGGCCTACATATTATGGGGTAAACAGGCCCAAGGGCTTGAAAAACATATTCAACCGGGCGATCACCTTATTCTGAGGACGGCCCATCCTTCACCCCTCTCGGCGCGCCGCGGCTTTTTCGGATCGCGCCCGTTTTCGGCGGTGAACAGCTGGCTGGCCCAACGCGGGCAGCCGCAGATTGATTGGAACGCGTGACCGGAGGCGTCAAGATGACTGAAACTGTGCTGGACAAGATCAAGGCCTACAAGCTGGAAGAGGTCGCCGCCGACAAGGCCGCCAAACCGCTTGAGACGGTCGAGGCCGAGGCCCGTGAAGCCGATCCGGTGCGCGGCTTTGCCAAGGCGTTGATGGCGGCCGGCCGTCAGGGTTACGGGCTGATCGCCGAGATCAAAAAAGCCAGCCCCTCCAAAGGCTTGATCCGCGAAGACTTCGATCCCGCAACCCTCGCCAAAGCCTATGAGGACGGCGGCGCAACTTGCCTGTCGGTGCTGACTGACACACCCAGTTTTCAGGGGGCAAAGCCGTTTTTGCCAGCGGCCCGCAATGCCTGCGCCCTGCCGGTGCTGCGCAAGGACTTCATGTATGATACCTATCAGGTGGCCGAGGCCCGTGCCCTTGGCGCCGATTGCATCCTGATCATCCTCGCCTCCGTTTCCGACATGCAGGCCGCCGAACTGGAGGCCGCTGCCTTTGAATGGGATATGGATGTGCTGCTTGAGGTTCATGACGAGGAAGAGCTGGACCGCGCCTGCAAGCTGAAATCGCCCCTCCTCGGCATCAACAACCGGAATCTCAAGACCTTCGACACCACGCTCGACACCACGCGCACCCTGTCGCGGCTGGTGCCTGCGGATCGCACCATCGTCTGTGAAAGCGGTCTTGCGACGCCCCAGGATCTCTCCGACATGGCGCGGTACGGCGCCCGCAGTTTCCTGATTGGCGAAAGCCTGATGCGCCAGGCGGATGTGACCGCCGCAACCCGTGATATCCTCGCAAACCCACTAATGCCGGGGGCCATGTGATGGCGCCGCTTACACATTTCGACGGCAAGGGCGATGCCCATATGGTCGACGTCTCCGACAAGGCGGTGACGGCGCGGATCGCCACCGCCGAAGGCCACATAAGCATGGCGCGCGAAACCTTTGATATCATTTCGGAAGGTCGGGCAAAGAAAGGCGACGTTCTGAGCGTTGCCCGGCTGGCAGGCATCATGGGCGCCAAGAAAACGCCAGATCTGATCCCGCTCTGCCACCCGCTTCCGGTGACCAAAGTTGCCGTCGAACTGTCGCTCGATCCGGACCTGCCGGGGGTGCGCGTGGAAGCCACCGTAAAAACCACGGGCCAGACCGGCGTCGAGATGGAGGCGCTTACGGCTGTCTCCACCGCCGCGCTCACCGTCTATGACATGGCCAAGGCGGTGGATAAGGCGATGCAGATCGGCGGCATTCGCGTAACATTGAAAGACGGCGGAAAATCAGGCCGTTACGAGGCGTAGATGATCTCAGTATCCGAGGCCCTCGACACAGTTCTGAAACTGGTGTCCCCGATGCGGGTCGAAACGGTGCCGCTGCGCGCCGCAGCCGGTCGCGTTCTTGCGGCGCCGGTCTCGGCCAATCGCGACCAGCCACCCTTCGCTGCCTCCGCGATGGACGGCTACGCGGTAAAGGCCGCCGAGGTTGAGCGTGACGCCATGTTCAAGGTGATCGGAGAAAGCGCCGCCGGTCATGGCTTCAAGGGCCGCGTCGGCCCCGGTCAGGCGGTCCGTATCTTTACCGGAGCGCCAGTGCCCGAAGGCGCTGATTTTGTGGTTATCCAAGAGGATACAAGCCGCACCGGATCCCTGATCACGATCTCGGATCATCCGGGGCCCGGCAACAATATCCGTCCCAAGGGCGGCGATTTTCAGCTCGGCAGCACGATCGCGGCGCCGCGTCTGCTGTCGTCTGCCGATATCGCGCTGCTGGCCGCGATGAACATCGCCGAGGTGCCGGTGCATGTACGTCCGACCGTTGCCCTGATCTCGACCGGCGATGAACTGGTGCTCCCCGGCGATACGCCCGGCCCCGACCAGATCATCGCGTCCAACACCTTTGGCCTCGATGCGCTGCTCACGGCGGCTGGCGCCCGCGTCCGCATTCTGCCAATCGCCCGCGACACCGAAGGCAGCCTGCGCATGGCCCTGGATCTGGCCCGCGAGGCGGATCTGATCGTGACCATTGGCGGTGCCTCGGTGGGCGATCATGATCTGGTTGCCGGGGTGACCGAAAGCCTGGGTATGGCGCGCGCCTTCTACAAGGTTGCGATGCGCCCGGGAAAGCCGCTGATGGCCGGGACACTGGGCCGTTCCGCCATGGTCGGCCTGCCGGGAAACCCTGTGTCTGCAATGGTTTGCGGCCATGTCTTCCTGTTACCGATGCTGCGCGCCATGCAGGGGCTCCCGCCCCATGGTCCGCAACCGGCCGAGGCCCCCCTGGCGCAGGACCTGCCGGCCAACGGCCCGCGTACCCATTACATGCGGGCGCAGCTCAGCGCAGCGGAGCTGCATGTGTTTGACGATCAGGACAGCGCCAGGCTGACATTGCTTGCCGAGGCCAACGCGCTTGCCATCCGTCCCGCCAATGATCCGCCCCGCGCCAAGGGCACGATGCTTGCCTACCTTCCGATCTGATCGGATAAGGCGATACACGCCGGCGGATTTCACTTTGCCAACAATTCAGCATCAATTCGGCTGCGTTTGACAGGTTTCATGCGACATGCCGTTGACACAAAACGGGAACATGCGTAGAACAAAGCGAAACATCGAGCGGCTGAGAGGGATGTCATGCTGACGAAGAAGCAACTGGACTTGCTGGATTTCATCAACACACGTCTGCAAAAGGATGGCGTCCCCCCCAGTTTTGACGAGATGAAGGTGGCGCTTGACCTGCGCTCGAAATCGGGCATCCACCGGCTGATCACCGCTTTGGAAGAACGCGGATTTATCCGCCGCCTCGCACATCGTGCCCGCGCGATCGAGATCATCCGCCTGCCGGACAGCCTCGGCAGCGCCCAGCAGATGACAGAGGCAGCGCCATCCGAACCGGCCAATCAGGTCTCCGCCCCGGCAATGATCGCCGCGATGGAGCTGCCCGTGATGGGCCGCATCGCCGCCGGCGTCCCGATTGAGGCGATTAACCAGGTCTCCCATCAGGTCGCGGTCCCGGCCTCCATGCTGTCAGCCCAGGGGCAGCATTTCGCGCTGGAGGTCCGTGGTGATTCAATGATCGAAGCCGGCATCAATGATGGCGATATCGTTGTCATCCGCGAAACCTCCGTGGCTGACAATGGCGATGTGGTGGTTGCGCTGGTCGATGGACAGGAAGCCACGCTGAAACGCATCTACCGCAAAGGCAGCACCATTGCGCTGGAGGCGGCAAACCCGGCCTATGAGACCCGCCAGTATCCGCAGGATCAGGTAAAGGTGCAGGGCCGCCTTGTCGGACTTATCCGCACCTATTGACCAGAGGGTCGCCCTCGAAGGTTACCCGCCCCAAGAAACACGCCTTTGAAAGAGGCTGTCGAGGATTATCACCTGTCGCGCTGCGGAGTGTGGCTCCACAGTCGGTCACCAACCACGTCACTTGCCGAGATCCAGCGCCCGTCCGGTTGCAGTTGCACACTGCCAAGGGTGCGCAGGCTATCAGCATCAAACACCCTGCAGCCCCCCACCGGTGACAGTGGCGTAGCGCTGACCAGCACCGCGTCCGCCGAACAATCGCTCAGCGCTTCTGCGGCCGCCTTGCCAATCACATGGATCAGCGGCTGATCAGAGATCGCGAGATACGCCGACACCGATTTGCCCGCAACGCTGGGCGCCGCCACCGCGATCCGCTGCCACAGCTGCGCACGCTCGGCCTGGGTTAGCAGGCTGCCGTCGTTCTCCGCCCATCGCTCGGCCGCATAGCCATGCCCCTTTGCGCGGGACAAGGCGCGGCCCTGCGCTGTCATCACGCCAACCAGCCCACCATTTGGCGCGATCAGGACCACGGGTCGGGGATGTCCGTACCAGAGCCCCGCTGCCGCCAGCAGAACCGGCAGACCAACCCAGCGCAGCCGCCCTCGCCAGAGGGCAAGCAGCAGCGCGCCGAGGGCAACCAGCGGCAACACCACGGCGGGCGGCATCTGGACCGCACCCTGCGCGCCCTCCAGTCCGGCCACCCAATTGGCAACCGACAGGATCCAGCGGATGCCGAGGTCCATCAGCGCCAGCCCGACACCGGATGCCCCGACCGGTGCGAGGCAGAGCGCCAGCACCGCCGCAGGAACCACCAGCAACCCCATAACCGGCACCGCCAGAACATTGGCCAGCAACCCGTAGTGAGACAGCATATTGAAATGCGCCGCCCCAAAGGGGGCCGTGGCAACGCCCGCAACCAGGGACGACAGCACCACCCCACCCACCATCCGCAGCCAGCGCGCGCCACCCGGCGCAACGTGATCCCGCAGCGCGCCGAAGACGACCACCAGCGCCGTTGTCGCCGCAAAACTCATCTGAAACCCGGGGCCAAGCAGGCTTTCCGGGCGGATCGCCAGGATCACCAGTGCCGCAAGCGCCACCGCCCGCAGCGACAGGGCGCGCCGATCCAGCAGCACCGCGCCCAGCATCATCGCAACCATGACATAGGCACGGGTACTGGCGACCTGCATGCCTGACAGCAGCAGGTAGGCGCTCGCCGCAAGCAGCGCACCACCCGCGGCCAATTTCTTGGCGTTTACCCGCTGCGCATAGGCCGGAACCAGCGCCATCAGCAGCCGCAGGCCGCCAAACACGACGCCCGCCAGAAGCCCCATGTGCAGCCCTGAAATCGCCAGCAAATGTGCAAGGTTGCTGGCTCTAAGCGCCTCCAGTTCCGCCTGCGGGATGGCCGAGCGATCCCCGGTGGTGATGGCCGCGGCAAAGCCACCTGTGGCTTTCGGCATCTGGTCACGGATACGGTCGGAAATCCGCTGTCTCAGCTGCTGTACGGGCAGATCAGACCGGCTCGGCTGAACGCGCAGAACCGGGACCCGAGTATAGCCAACAGCCCCCAGGCGCTGAAACCAGGCGTGCCTGCGAAAATCAAAGCCATGGGGCTCCACCGGTCCCTGCGGCGGCATCAGATGTGCGGTGGTCATGACCCGGTCGCCGATACCCGGCAGCGCGGCCCCGACCGGCAGTGACAGCCGCACCCGTGCCGGAGTGGCCCCAGCCGCCAGACGGTCCAGCACAGGCTGATCGAGGGTGATGCGCAGCCGGTCCCGGGCGGAGCGATCTATCGCGATTACCCGCCCTTCGACCGGGCCGTAATAGCGAAAGCTCAGCACCGGGGCAGCAACCGAATGGGCGCGCATCCCGGCGGCCGCAAAGCCGAGCGCGATCGTCACAATCGCCCAGCCCAGAAACACCAGCCCGTCCTGCCTGTCACCACGTCGCAACAGCAGCGCCCCACCCAGCGCAACGCCGCCCAGGCCGAAATAGTGAACCGCCACAGGTTCAAACCGCAGAGAAAAGAAAACCCCGATCCCGGTGCCGAACAGGACCGGCACCCAGGGAAACAGCTCCCCGCGCTGGGATTGCAGCAGACTGTCAAGAATGCCCAGGGCGCGCATGCTTGCTCCTTGCCTTCTGGCTCGGTAGACAGGCGACAAAACTACCCTTTCCATGGTTTCCAAAAGGTAAATCACCCCCATGTCCAAACCGGTCGTCACCCGTTTCGCCCCCTCTCCCACCGGCTATCTGCATATCGGTGGTGCGCGCACCGCGCTGTTCAACTGGCTTTATGCCCGTGGGCGCGGCGGCAAATTCCTGCTGCGTATCGAGGACACCGACCGCGAGCGCTCCAACCCCGAGGCGACCGCCGCCATTCTGCAGGGCATGGCCTGGCTGGGTCTGGATCACGATGGCGAGGTGATCAGCCAGTTCGAAGGCGCCGAACGTCATGCCGCCGTTGCGCGTGAACTGCTTGAGGCGGGCAAGGCCTATAAGTGCTTTGCAACGCAGGACGAAATTGCCGCCTTCCGCGACCAGGCCAAGGCCGAGGGCAAATCGACGCTCTATCGCTCGCCGTGGCGTGACGCCGATGCCAGCAGCCATCCCGATGCGCCCTATGTGATCCGCATCAAGGCGCCGCAGCAGGGCAGCACCGTCATCCGAGACGAGGTTCAGGGCGATGTCACCATCAAGAACGAGCAGCTTGACGATATGATCCTGCTGCGCTCGGATGGGACGCCCGTCTACATGCTGGCCGTGGTGGTGGATGATCACGATATGGGCGTCACCCATGTCATCCGGGGCGATGACCACCTCAACAATGCCGCGCGCCAGATGATGATCTACGAAGCCATGGGCTGGGATGTTCCGGTCTGGGCCCATATCCCGCTGATCCATGGCCCTGATGGCAAGAAACTGTCCAAACGCCACGGCGCCCTCGGCGCGCAGGAATACCAGGCGATGGGCTATCCGGCTGCGGGCATGCGCAACTATCTGGCGCGTCTCGGCTGGAGCCATGGCGATGACGAATTTTTTACGGATGAGCAGGCCCGTGACTGGTTCGACCTTGACGGTATCGGCAAAAGCCCGGCACGATTTGACACCAAGAAGCTCGAAAACCTCTGTGGTCAGCACATTGCGATCAGCGATGATGCTGCGCTGCGGAATGAGCTGCAGGCCTATCTTGCCGCTGCTGGCAAGCCACAGTTAAATGACGTTCAGTCAAACGATCTTGAACGTGCGATGTATTGCCTCAAGGACCGGGCCAAGACTTTTCCGGAGCTGCTTGAAAAGGCTCATTTTATTCTGGCTTCACGCCCGCTCGTTCTCGACGAGAAGGCGGCAAAGGCCCTGGCATCTGTATCCGACGGTATACTGAGTGAATTGACGCCGCAGCTGCAAAATGCTAGCTGGTCCCGAGACGATCTGGAGGCGCTTCTGAATACATTTGCAGAAGCACGGGATACCAAGTTCGGCAAACTGGCAGGCCCGTTGCGGGCAGCGCTGGCAGGCCGTGCGGTAACACCTTCAGTTTTCGATATGATGCTGATTCTGGGCCGGGACGAAACACTGGCCCGACTCGCCGACGTTGCCGACTGACCCCATCGTTAACCGCTGGGTAAGCCGGTACAGCTATGACCTCACCTGCGCGGTTGCCGTGCAGGTGCTGCCTGCACAAGGCGGGGGCCTCCCCCGCTTTCGCGCCTGTATCAGGAAGGGACATCTATGACCGATACAAAGAAAACCGCCCAGCTCAGCCTGAATGGCGAAACTTACGAGCTTCCCATTTTTTCGCCGACGACCGGGCCCGATGTTCTTGATATCCGCAAGCTCTACAGCCAGGCCGGTGTGTTCACCTATGATCCCGGTTTCACCTCGACCGCAAGCTGCGACAGCACGATCACCTATATCGACGGCGGCAAGGGTGAGCTGCTGCACCGCGGCTATCCGATTGACCAGCTGGCATCCAAGTCGCACCACCTCGAAGTCTGCTACCTGCTGCTTTATGGTGAACTGCCGACCGCAGCCCAGCTGGAAGATTTCGAGACCCGCGTGACCCGTCACACCATGGTGCATGAACAGATGCACAACTTCTTCCGCGGTTTCCGCCGCGACGCGCATCCGATGGCAACCCTGGTGGGTGTTGTGGGTGCAATGTCGGCTTTCTATCACGACTCCACCGACATCAATGACCCCTGGCAGCGTGAAGTGGCCGCGATCCGCCTGATCGCCAAACTGCCCACCATTGCTGCGATGGCCTATAAATATTCCATCGGCCAGCCGTTTGTGTATCCGCGCAACGATCTGGATTACGCGGCCAACTTCCTGCACATGTGTTTCTCGGTTCCGGCAGAGGAATATCACGTCGACCCGATCCTCGCCCGCGCGATGGACCGGATCTTCATTCTGCACGCCGATCACGAGCAGAACGCGTCGACCTCGACCGTGCGTCTGGCGTCCTCGTCCGGCGCGAACCCCTTTGCCTGTATCGCTGCGGGCATCGCCTGCCTCTGGGGTCCGGCCCACGGCGGCGCCAACCAGGCCTGCCTGGAAATGCTGAAGGAAATCGGCTCCGTTGACCGGATCCCCGAATTCATCGAACGCGCCAAGGACAAGAACGATCCGTTCCGTCTGATGGGCTTTGGCCATCGGGTCTACAAGAACACCGATCCGCGCGCCAAGGTGCTGAAACAGTCCGCCGATGAGGTTCTGGAGTTGCTCGGCGTTGAAAACAACCCGCTGCTGCAGGTCGCCAAGGAACTGGAGCGCACTGCGCTCAACGATGAGTATTTCATCGAGAAGAAACTGTTCCCGAACGTCGATTTCTACTCCGGCATCATCCTTGAGGCGATGGGCTTCCCGACCTCGATGTTCACACCGATCTTTGCGCTGTCGCGCACCGTCGGCTGGATTTCGCAGTGGAAAGAAATGATCGCGGATCCGCAGAACAAGATCGGTCGCCCGCGCCAGCTCTACCTCGGCGAAACCGCCCGCGATTACGTCGACATCGAAAAGCGCTGACCGGCAGCCGGTCTGCCCAGGCCTCGCTGACCATCACAGATATGAGCCCTGCTTCCTAGGAGGCAGGGCTTTTTTATGGCGCCGACCTTGCAACCCCCAAGGCGCGCGCCCGCGCCGCAGCGCGACACATCTTTAGATTGCAGGTCCGCGCCTTTCGGATAGGTCAACAATCAAAAGGTTAGGTCCGGGATGTTTCCAATGCAGAAACCTGGTTAACCCTTTTCATCGCATTTTACTCAACTACGAAGGGTTTCGATTGACGAATTTTGACCTCGGCAATAGGCATAATCGCAATTGCTAATTAAACCTTAACGGGAGACGCACCGTGCTAATGCTTATGACAATGTTGGGGGTCGGCCTGCTGGCGGGTGTGATCATCAACGATTCCGACGATTCCGACAGCAATGACTCCAACGCAGATGAAAGCGGTAACGAGGAAAACGCGACCGTGATCGAGGGCAGCGAGGGTGCCGACCTGCTGTTCGGCACCACCGGCAGCGAAAACCTGCTTGGCGGTGAGGGTGACGACAACATCGACGCACGCGGCGGTCCCGATACGATCGAAGGCGGCGCAGGCGACGACCGGCTGGACGGTGGCTCGGCAAATGACAACGTCTTTGGTGGCGATGGTGATGACACTCTCATCGGTGGCAATGGCGATGATTTCATGCGCGGCAATGCCGGTGACGACACGCTGATTGACACCCGCGGCGCGGATCATCTGGTCGGCGGTCAGGGCAATGACCTGATCATCGCCGCAGGCATTCTGGACGAAGGCGCCTATGAAGACATCGTTCAGGGCCGCGAGACGCCGACCTCCGCAGCCGAGGTCAACGCCCTGCTGAACTTTGACTACACGGCCGATCAGGACGCTGCTGGCGATACCATCAATGCCGGTGCCGGTGACGACTCCGTGCTCTTTGGTCTCAACGATACGGTGACCGGTGGCAGCGGCAACGACAGCTTCGAAACCGGAGCCTGGCTGACCGAGGATGAACAGGCGACCATTACCGATTTCACGGCGGATGATGACCGGGTGGTCTATTACTACGACGAAACCGAAGACGAGCCGGAGCTGGAGGTGATCACCCGCGCAAATGAGGACGGCGGCACCGATGCCTATCTCGTTGCAGACGGCGAGGAGGTCGTGCGCCTGATCAATGCCGGTGCCAGCTTCAACCTGGCCGAACATGTCGCCCTGGTGGCCCGCAGCAGCTGACCAGGTGATCTGCCGGGCCGGGTCAATTGATCCGGCCCGGTCCGGCAGGCCCCTTGGCGCAAAAAAGAAACCCGCCCCCGCGCAGTCGATGCGCATCAGGGGCGGGTTTTGCATTTCAGGAAGGGCATCAGCCGATCACGGATTGCACCGTCTTAGCGGCCTTCGAACTTCGCGGGGCGTTTTTCCATAAAAGCGGTGACCCCTTCCATGAAGTCCCGGGTCTTGCCGCATTGGCCTTGCAGATGGGCCTCCTCGGACAGCTGCTCCGGCAGGCTGTTGCCATAGCCATCGCGGATCGCGCTCTTGATCGCGCCGAACGCACGGGTCGGGCCATTCGCCAGATAGGCCGCACGGGCGCGCCAATGGGCGTCAAATTCGGCGTCGGGAATGGCTTCCCAGATCATGCCCCAGTCGCTCGCCTGTTTGGCGGAGATCTTATCGGCGAACAGCGCGGCCCCCATTGCCTTGGCCATGCCCATCTGGCGCGGCATGAACCAGGTGCCGCCGGCATCCGGCATCAGGCCAATACGGGCAAAGGCCTGCATGAAATAAGCGCTCTCGGTGGCGATCACCACATCGGCGGCCAGCGCCAGATTGGCACCCGCACCCGCAGCCGGGCCGTTTACCGCGGCAATGGTCGGCACCGGGCAGTTATAGATCGCCTCCAGCATCGGGGTGTATTCATCCCGCAGCGTCCGCTCCAGATCCAGCTTGCCCTGGCTTGCGGCGTCGGACAGGTCCTGCCCCGAACAGAATGACACGCCGGAACCGGTCAGGACCACCGCACGGGCCTCTTTGCCCGCGCGCTGCATCGCATGGGTGATCTCCGCCCGCGTCAGACCGGTCAGCGCGTTCATCTTTGCGGGTCGGTTCAGCGTCACAACGGCCAAGCCGTCTTCCAGCGAGAACAGAATTTCCTTGTAATCCATCAAAGGGCCTCGTGGTTAAAGGTTTTTCGCAGACTTGCCTATGCAAGCCCGCAGGAAAAGGCAAACGCCGCGTAACCTCTTGCTGCAAAACCACCCGCGGAGGGGCGCTGGTCGGCGCTGTGCCGCTGCGGTTGTATGGGCGGTCCTACCGCCCCCCACCCGCGCGGCGCGTCTTGGTGGCTCAGTCTTTCAGGATGCGATCGAGCTGCGCACGTTCCTGCGCGCTAAGGCTGTCGGCGCCGGGGTCCTCCGCCTCCGGCGTGCGGCTGCGGGCGCGGATATAGCCCCCGGCCAGCAGCAGCGCCATCACCAGCATCAGCGGACCGGCGGCATAAAGCAGCCAGTTGGCACCGTTTGCACGCGGGCTGAGCAACACATATTCGCCGTAGCGCTCCACGATGAAGGCCATCGCCTCGGCGTCGCTGTCACCGGCCACCAGCCGCTCGCGCACCAGCAGGCGCAGATCACGAGCCAGATCGGCATTGCTTTCGTCGATATTCTCGTTGCGGCAGACCAGACAGCGCAGATCCTTGGACAGCTCACGCGCGCGACCTTCCAGAACCGGATCATCAAGAATTTCGTCAGGTTCAACCGCCAGCGCCGGGGTGCCGGTGGCAACCATCGGAGCCAGCAGCGTCAACGCCAGCAATAGCCGGGCAAGAAACAGTCGTATCATTCGGCGGGCACTCCTTCACGCGGGGCGCGGCGCGCCCCTGCCGCAACGCGGAAACGACGGTCACTCAGGCTCAGCAGACCACCCAAGGCCATCAACAGGCAGCCACCCCAGATCCAGTTCGCCAGCGGTTTGATATAGGTCCGTACCGTCCAGCCACCATTGGCCTGCTGGTCGCCGATCACCACGTAGAGATCGCGCAGGAACCGGTAGTCTATCGCCGCCTCGGTGGTCGGCATCCGCGACACCGGATACTCACGCTTCTCCGGGTTCAGCAGCGCCACGAACCGCCCTGCCCGGGTCACTTCGATATCCGCCATGGTGCTGAAATAATTCGGCCCCTGCACCCTGCGCACGGCCTGCAGCTCCAGCGTATAGGCGCCGACGTCGAAGGGCCGGTTCACCTCGGCCACGCGAATGTCTTCGTCCTGCCAGGCGGTCAGCCCGGCGATGGCAAAGATGGTGACCCCCAGACCGGCATGGGCCAGCGCCTTGCCCCAATCCGCACGCGGCAGGCGCAGCAGACGCTGCCAGCGCCCGGTCGCGCTGCCGCGCAGCCAGAGGTCAGCGAAGGCGCCAACCACGATCCACACCCCGAGGAACAGCCCGATCGGCCCCAGGCCGGACCGGCCGGTCTGCATCGCCCAGGCCAGCACGCCAAACGCCACCGCCAGCGCAAAGACAAAACGCAGCCGCCAGGCCGTGCGCGCCAGAAGGCCGCGTTTCCACGGCAGCATCGCACCCACCGGCAGGATCGCGCCGAGCACCACCATGAAGGGGGTGAAGGCTGCGTTGAAGAACGGCGGACCCACACTCAGCTTGCGATCAAAGGCCATCTCCGCCACCACCGGCCAGAGCGTGCCGAAGAAGACGACAAAACAGCTCACCGCCAGCAGGATGTTATTGGCCACCAGCGCGGTCTCGCGGCTGACGAGGCCAAAGACCCCCTTGGCCTGCATCGCCTGCGCACGCAGCGCAAACAGCAGCAGCGCGCCACCAGTGAAAATCGCCAGAATATAGAGGATGAACACCCCGCGCTCCGGGTCGCTGGCAAAAGCATGGACCGAGGTCAGCAGGCCGGATCGCACGATAAACGTGCCAATCAGCGAAAAGCCAAAGGCAAGAATGGCCAGCAGGATGGTCCAGCTTTTCAGGGCTTCGCGCTTTTCCACCACGATGGCGGAATGCAGCAGCGCTGCCGCCAGCAGCCAGGGCATGAAGGAGGCATTTTCCACCGGATCCCAGAACCAGAAGCCGCCCCAGCCCAGCTCGTAATAGGCCCACCAGGACCCCAGCGCGATACCGATGGTGAGAAAGATCCAAGCCGCCAATGTCCAGGGCCTGACCCAGCGCCCCCACGCGGCGTCAATCCGCCCCTCGATCAGCGCCGCCACGGCAAAGGAAAACGCCATGCTCAGGCCGACATAGCCGAGGTATAGGAACGGCGGATGAAAGGCGAGACCGGGGTCCTGCAACAAGGGGTTCAGCCCCTGCCCGTCAAACGGCGGCACCGCAAGGCGCAGGAACGGGTTTGAGGTAAACAGGATGAAGGCAAAGAACGCCACGCCAATCGCGGCCTGTACTGACAGCACCCGGGCCTTCAGCGTTGGCGGCAGGCCATTGCCAAAGACCGAGGCCACAGCGCCAAACAGGCTGACAATCAGCACCCAGAGCAGCATCGACCCTTCGTGATTGCCCCAGGTGCCGGAGATTTTGTAAAGCATCGGCTTGGCGGAATGGCTGTTCAGCGCCACCAGCCGCAGCGAGAAATCTGACGTGATAAAGGCCCACATCAACGCCCCAAAGGAAAAGGCGGTAAAGAAGAACTGCGCCTGCGCCGCAGGCTCGGCCACCGACATCCAGCCGGGCCAGCGGAAATGGGCGCCAACCAAGGGCACCACCATCTGCACGGTGGCAATCACAAAGGCAAGGATGAGGGCGAAGTGACCGAGTTCTGTAATCATAGCCTATCTATAGGGCGATCCGGCAAGGCCGCCAATCGCAATCGGCGCGTCCTCACGCCGCAGTGTGCGCTGTTCTGAGGGCACAGGCATCGCGTACACCACCCCTGTCACCTTGCTGCTCGCGAGAGGGCCATCCAGTCCTCCAGCGCTGGATTTTCAACGAGATCATAATCACTTGCGTCGACATCACCATGCAGCACCGGTGAGTTTGCCGATGCCGGGGCCTGAGGGTCAGCGCGGCGCAGCGCGTCGATCCGGGCGACATTCGCCGCGACCGCTGGAACCTGCGCGAGGCTTTCGGCGATCTCGCGCTGGAACCCCTGGCTCTTGAGCTGCTGGCGTGCCCCGAAATAGAACGAGACGATCACGCCCAGCAACCACCACAGCGGCTCCGGGACCAGCGCCAGTCCCTGCATTCGGGCCGCAAACCACAAGGGATCCACCATCGCCGAGCCGAGCAGCGCCAGCGTCGACAGCGCCAGCAAGGGCCGCGGCAGCCGGTTCAGCCCGTCCATCCAGCGATCGAACCAGCCTCTGGGCGCGCTGCCGCCGCCACGGGCAAATTCCGCCGCCAGCTGGGCCAGCGCATCCGCGCGGCGCGCCTGATCCCGCTCCGCACCGGCTTCGGCATTCTCGCGAAACACCTCCAGCGTTTCGACAACGACATTCCGCTCCCGGCCGAACAGGCCCCGCAGCACATCCGCAATCAGCCCCATGTCGCCACCCGTGCCTGAAATTCTGCCGGGCTGAGGTGATATTGCGGCGAGATGAAGCTTTCGGCCCGCAGGATCCAGCCACCCTTGCCGCCCTTTCGGGTTCGGGCATATTTGCGGCTGGCCGGACGCCGGTCGGCAATGCGAAAGTAATAGTTCCGCCGGGCCACGCCATAGGCGTCCCGCAGCGCAACGCGGCCGATCTTGGCCGCCGCGCGGGCCGCCGTGGCGGTCTGCGGGCCGATCCGCCCATCCACGGCCAGCTCATAGCCCATCTGCGCCAGCAGGCGCTGCAAAATCCGCACCGCATTGGCTCCGGCATTTACATACATGTCAAAGACCGAGGGCTGAAGCACCTCCGGCAGCGCCGCGATCCGGGGCCGGTCGAAGTAATGCCGGATGTAGAGATCCACCGCCTGCGCCTCGCTGACAGCCGCGACATCCGCCTTGTCGATATCCCCATCGCCGGTCAGATCCATGCCGAGGCGCTGGAGCGTGCCGAGGGTCACACCGTGTTTGGTGGCGCCGCCGGGATCATCCGGGTCGTCCACATAGCCGCCTTCGCGGGCAATGATTTCCTGAGCGATGGCTTTGATGTCCTGCATGGGTCAGTCCCTTTGATTGGTTCGGGACACCAGCATGACAATGAAAAATGAGCGCACCCGGACCTCGGCGCGCGCTCGGATCGCAACACCCGATCCGAGCGCGTGATCGGGTGTCAAGACAACTGGAGGATCAGCTCTCCGGGGCCTGATACACGCCTTGTTCCTTTAGCGCGTCCATGACCTCTTTCGGCATATAGGTCTCATCATGTTTGGCAAGGATTTCAGAAGCTTCAAACACGCCATTGATGTAGCGACCGGTGCCGACCATACCCTGGTTCTCAGAGAACAGATCCGGCAGCACACCGGTATAGGTGACCGGGACCGAGGCGCCGCCATCCGTCACCACAAAGCGCAGCGTCTCGCCCTGACCACGCACGATGCTGCCCTCCTCGACCAGCCCGCCGATGCGAAAGACCTCGCTTGCCTCCGGTGGCGCCGCAATCACCTGGCTGGGCGAGCGGAAGAAATTGATGCCGTCGCGCATGGCGTAGCCAATCAACGCCGTCGCCACCACCAGCGCCACAGTGGTGAGCGCGATGATCTGGATACGGCGTTGTTTCTTCAGTGACTTCATCGGGGCCTCTTGGGTGGGATCCGGCGCCGGAGGGCGCCAGACAATCGGGTATCAGGGGAACAGCGGCGCCATCATCAGCCCCGTGGTCTCCTCTTCACCTAACATCAGGTTGGCGTTCTGCAAGGCTTGCCCGCTGCTACCTTTTGTCAGGTTATCAAGTGCCGCAACGATGATGGCGCGGCCTTCGATGCGGTCTGCAGCGACCCCGATGTGGCAGAAGTTGGAGCCACGGACATGCCGCGTGGAGGGCGCCTCACCAAAGGGCAGCAGCTCGATGAAGGGCTCATCCGCATAAGCGCTGGCAAAGGTCTGATGGATCGTCTGCGCGTCTCCTTTGACATAGACGGTGGCCAGAATGCCGCGGTTGGCCGGCACCAGATGCGGGGTGAACTGCACCTTGACCGGGCGGCCTGCGATCTTGGAAAACTCCTGGTCAAACTCGCCCAGATGGCGGTGCGTGCCACCGATGGCATAGCCGTGATAGCCCTCGCTCAGCTCCGCGTGCAGCAGGTTTTCCTTGAGACTGCGACCCGCGCCGGAGACCGCGCATTTCAGATCCAGAATAATGTCATCAAGATCAATCACCCCGGATGCGATCAGCGGACGCAGGGCAAACTGGCCCGTGGCGGCGTTGCAGCCAGTGCCCGCCACCAGACGCGCGGATTTGATTTCCTCGCGGTAGAATTCGGTCAGGCCATAGACCGCCTCGTCCTGCTGCGCCAGCGCGGCATGAGGGTTGCCGTACCATTTTTCATATTCCGCAGGATCGCGCAGCCGGAAATCCGCCGACAGATCCACGATCTTCAGATCCTGCGGCAGGGCGGCAATCACGTCCTGGCTGGTCTTATGCGGCAGCGCGCAGAAACACAGGTCAATACCCGCAAAGTCGATTTCGTCAATCTTGCAGAGCACCGGCAGATCCATATGGCGCAGATGCGGGAACACCTCGGCCATGGTCATGCCTGCCTTACGGTCGGCAGAGAGGGCGGCAATTTCGATCATGGGGTGCTGATCAATCAGCCGCACCAGTTCAGCGCCGGTGTAACCGGAGGCGCCCAGAATAGCTACTTTATGGGTCATCATGGACCTCTTTGAAACAAGGGAAGAACGAGATGCCGCGTCGAGATTGCGGCAGTGATAGCAAAGACGGTGGTGACCAGAGTTGCGGCAGATCAAACAATCGCCGAAATCCGCTCACCGGCGCGGCTCAGGCCGCCTGAAAGATCATCTCTCGTCGCAAGAACTGCGTGGCGCGATCGCTGACGCGGCTCGGCACACCGGTGGTGTAGAACCCGCCCTGCCCCGCGCCCATCATATGGGGATGACGCTCCAGATAGTCGGCAAGGCTCTCGGCCACCAGTTTGCCCTGGCTGAACACCTGAACCTCGTCGCCCAGAGCCGCCTGAAAGATA
Source organism: Phaeobacter sp. JH20_08 (assembly GCF_048056635.1). Lineage (NCBI taxonomy): Bacteria > Pseudomonadati > Pseudomonadota > Alphaproteobacteria > Rhodobacterales > Roseobacteraceae > Phaeobacter > Phaeobacter sp. JH20_08. Next base: position 497,246 of record NZ_JAYMVV010000018.1, read on the forward strand.
TCTTCCATCAGCGGGTAATGGGTGCAGCCAAGGATCGCCGCCTGTGGCTGTGGCATCTTGCGCTTCAGCGCATCGACATGGCTGCGCACCAGCGCCTCGGCAAGGATCATGTCGCCGTCTTCGATGGCATCCACAACACCGCCGCAGGCCTGCGCCTCGACATCGACGCCGATGGCGCGGAACGCCAGTTCACGCTGGAACGCGCGGCTGGAGACGGTGGCGGGCGTTGCAAACAGCGCGACATGTTTCACCGCAACTTCGCGCGGCGGCGAATTGTCGCCCCACTGCCGCTCAGTCAGCGCTTCGATGAGAGGGACAAACACACCCAGCACGCGCTTGCCCTCGGGCAGCCCGCCTTCCTGCATCCGGCGCAGCGCCGCCGCCGAGGCGGTGTTGCAGGCCAGAATGACCAGATCGCAGCCCTTGGACCACATGTCTTCAACTGCGGCCTTGGTCAGCTGGTAAATGTCTTCGGCATCGCGCACGCCATAGGGCGCATGGGCGCTGTCCGCGTAGTAGAGGAAGTCCACATCCGGCAGCCGCTCCTGCGCGGCATTCAGAACCGTCAGCCCGCCAAGGCCGGAATCAAAGATACCTACAGCCATCTGTCTCTCTCGCTCACCGCTCAGGCGCGGTGTTTCTCCTCAAACTCATACCCATAGTCATAGGATTTGAGTGGTTTCGGAGACAGCTCATACGTGGCTTTGCGCAGGAAATCCATCATTGCTTTTGCGTCACCTGCCAGCGGATCGAGGATCTCGCGCCCGATCGGGCTGCCGATGGCGACCCGGACCGGCGTATCCACCCGTTTGCGAAACTCCTTGATCAACAGGCCCATACGCAGAGTCGGGTGGACATGGCTGGCGATCTGGAACAGCCGGGAGGTATGCCCGTCGAAGTAGATCGGCACCACAACCGCGCGGGATTTGGCGATCATCCGCGCAGTAAAGCCACGCCAGACCGGATCCATCGGCGGCACCATCGGCCGCAGAAAGGGCCGCGCGGCGGTGGACACCGTGCCGCCCGGGAAGATGCCGATCGCGCCGCCCTGCCCCAGATAGTCCAGCGCGGTCTTGCGGGTCTCCAGATTGGTCTTCAGTGCCGTTTTGGTTTCGGCAAAATCAATCGGCAGGATAACGCGGGAGAGATCGTCGGCCCTGCGAAACACCTGATGCGCCAGAATGCGGAAATCGCCCCGCGCCTCGGACAGGATATGCCCCAGCATCAGACCATCCAGAATACCGTAGGGATGATTGGCGATCACCACCACCGGCTGATCCTTCGGGATATTGGCAAGCGTGCCTCCCAACAGCTCCAGCTGCAGCCCGTAGCGGTCGCGCATGACAGTCCAGAAGCTCTGCCCGGCGGCGACATCCGCCTCATAGCCTTCGGCACGTTTGATCAGCTGTAGCCGCCCGGTGGCATTCTCCATCACCCGGATCATCGCCCGTCCCGGCCGGGTCTGGGCGGAATGCGCATAAGAGAGATCGCGTGCGCTGCGCATCGCCTCACGTCGTGATCCAGTGTCTCTGGCATAGCTGTTCATGTTGCCGGGCGTGCTGCGGATGGACGACATAGCGAGCCTCGTGGTCTCAGTCTCTGGTTTACGCAGGGGCAGCCAAGCCCCCCGCTCCGGCTATAGGGCCTGTGCCCCGGTCTACACAACCAGGGTAACGGCGATGCGACAGCGGGTTGGGAATCTGTGTCTTTCCGGTTCCAGATCCCCCGGATCAACGACAAAGGGCGCCCCCGATCCGACCGGTGACGCCCTTCCGAAGTGGTCTGGCCTAAGTGGCTCGGCCAGAACGATCGCCAGCAGCGGCCCGCGTTATTCCGCGGCCGTCTTCAACTCGCTGCCGCCCTGACGCAATGCGGCCAGCAGCTCCTCGCGGCGTTTGGCGGCCTTGGTCTCGTTGGCCTGTTTCACCGGACCAAAGCCGCGGATTTCCAGCGGCAATTCCGCCAGCGCAATCAGCGGTGCCATGATCTCAGGCGATGCCTTGGGCAGCCATTCCTTCATGTCGGCCTCATACTGGCTGATCAGCGCCCGCTCCATCTTGCGCTCGGCGGTATAGCCAAACACATCCAGCGGCGTGCCGCGCAGACCTTTGAACTTTGCCAACAGCCGCAGCCAGCGTTCCAGACCCGGACCAAACTTGCGCTTTTTCGGGCGCCCGTTGGGATCGGTGCCAGTCAGCATCGGCGGCGCGAGGTTGTAGGAGATCTTCAGATCGCCCTCGAACTCGGCCTCGGCTTTCTCACGGCTCGACAGCAACAGCCGCGCCACCTCATATTCGTCCTTGTAGGACAACAGTTTGTGGTAGCCCTTGGTCACAGCTTCCTTCAGCGCTTTGTCAGAAATGCCGTCCAGCATCTTGCCATAGCGCTTGGCCAGACGCGGCCCCTGATAATCGACCAGCTGGGCACTGCGGAAGGCGATCTGATCCTCCAATGTCTTGGGCAGTTCGACCACATTGGGGGCAATCAGCTTCTGCACCTCCTGCGGATATAGCACCGCCCAGCGACCGATATCAAAGGCGCGCAGATTGCGCTCAACCGCAGCCCCATTGAGGGTGATCGCCTCGCGGATGGCCTCCAGGCTGATCGGCAGCAGACCGCGCTGCCAGGCGGCGCCAAAGATCATCATGTTGGAGAAGATCGAGTCGCCCATGCTGGCGCGCGCCAGTTCGGAGGCGTCAAAAAGATCCAGACGATCCCGCAGACGGGCCTCAAGCGCGACCTGAAGCCGATCACTCGGGATCTGGAAATCCGTGTCGCGGGTGAAATCACCGGTGATGATCTCATGGCTGTTCACCACCGCACCGCTCTTGCCGGTTTTCATCAACCCGATGGTTTTTGCCCCGGCAGACACAACCAGATCGCCGCCGATCAGCGCATCACATTCGCCAGTGGCCACGCGGATGGCGCTGATGTGTTCGGGTCTGTTGGCAATGCGGCAGTGGATATGCACCGCGCCGCCTTTCTGGGCGAGACCGGCCATCTCCATCATGCCAGCGCCCTTGCCATCAATCTGCGCGGCCTGCGCCAGCACGGCACCGATGGTGACAACGCCGGTGCCACCGACGCCGGTGATCACCACGTTGTGGGTGCCATTGATGCTCGGCAGCTCAGGCGTCGGCAGGTCCGGCAGGTCTAGTGCGGCGGTCGGCTCCTTGCGGATCTTTGCCCCTTCGATGGTCAGGAATGACGGGCAGAAGCCTTTGACGCAGCTGAAATCCTTGTTGCAGGACGATTGATCAATGGCGCGTTTGCGGCCCAGTTCGGTTTCCTTCGGCACGATGGAGACGCAGTTCGATTGCACCCCGCAGTCACCGCAGCCCTCGCAGACGTCGGAGTTGATGAACACGCGCATGTCGGGATCGGGGAACAGGCCCTTCTTGCGACGGCGGCGTTTTTCGGCGGCGCAGGTCTGAATGTAGATGATGGCGGAGACGCCTTCGACCTTCTCAAACTCCTTCTGTACCACCATCAGCTCCGCCCGCTCATGCATCCGCATACCTGCCGGGAACAGCTTGGCGTCGACGTCTTCCTTTTCGTCATAGACCACCGCGATGGTTTTCACACCCATCGCCGTCAGCTCATGCGCGATCTGCTGGGCGGTCAGCCCGCCCTCGGCCTCTTGTCCGCCGGTCATGGCAACCGCGTCATTATAGAGGATCTTGAAGGTGATATTGGTGCCTTCGGCCAGCGCCGCGCGAATGGCCTGCACGCCGGAGTGGTTGTAGGTGCCGTCGCCAAGGTTCTGGAACACGTGCTTGCGGTTGGAGAACGGCGCCTCGCCAACCCAGTTCACACCTTCGCCGCCCATATGGGTGAAGCCGGTGGTCTCGCGGTCCATCCACTGCACCATGAAATGGCAGCCAATCCCGGCATAGGCGCGGGAGCCATCCGGCAGCTTGGTCGAGGAGTTATGCGGACAGCCCGAGCAGAAATAGGGCAGACGGGCCGCGATTTCCTCGGCATTGTCGGCACGCTTCGCCTCATCCAGCGCCGAGAGACCAGCACGGATCGCCTCGGTCTCGCGGCCCTCTTCGATCAGGATCTGGCCGAGCTTTTCGGCAATCATGATCGGGTCGAGCGCATATTTCGTCGGGAACAGCTCGTCGCGGTGCATCCCGCCTGCGCCGCCCTTGTACCAGCCGTAGACGCGGCGGCCCTTGCGCTCGTCAAACAGGGCTTCCTTGATCTGTATCTCGATCAGCTTGCGCTTTTCCTCGACCACAACGATCAGGTCCAGATCTTCGGCCCAGGCGTTGAACCCCTTCATGTCCAGAGGCCAGGTCTGGCCAACCTTATAGGTTGTAATCCCCAGCCGTTCGGCCATGGTCTCGTCGATGTTGAGCAGCGACATCGCGTGGACCAGATCCAGCCAGTTCTTGCCCGCCGCAACAAAGCCGATCTTGGCGCCCGGCTTGCCCCACATGCGCTTGTCCATCTTGTTGGCGTGGCTGAAAGCCTCCGCCGCAAAGCGCTTGTAGTCGATGATCCGGTTTTCCTGACGGAAACGGTCATCATCCAGACGAATGTTCAGGCCATCGGCCGGCATGTCGAACTCCGGCGTGACCAGCTGCATACGGTCCGGGTTGCCATCGACGACCGATGTCACCTCGATCGTGTCCTTCATGGTTTTCAGACCAACCCACAGCCCCGAAAAGCGGCTGAGCGCAATGCCGTAGATCCCGTAATCAAGGATTTCCTGCACGCCAGCCGGGCTGACGATGGGCAGGTAACAATCCATCAGCGACCATTCCGACTGATGCAGCACGGTGGAGCTTTCGCCGGTGTGGTCATCGCCCATCGCCATCAACACGCCGCCATATTTCGACGAGCCGGCCATATTGGCATGGCGGATGGCATCGCCAGAGCGATCAACCCCCGGCCCCTTGCCGTACCACAGGCCAAAGACGCCGTCATATTTGCCCTCGCCGCGCACCTCGGCCTGCTGGGCACCCCAGAGGGCGGTCACGGCGAGATCCTCGTTCAGACCGAATTGAAAGGTGACATCGCTTGCGGTCAGATGTTTTTCCGCCCGCTTCATCTGCATGTCGACAGCGCCAAGCGGCGAGCCGCGATAGCCTGTCACCAGACCAGCCGTGTTCAGCCCCGCCGCCTTATCCCGGTGTTTCTGCATCAGCATCAGACGCACCAGCGCCTGGGTGCCATTCAGCATCACCGGTGATTTTGTCAGATCGAATTTGTCGTTCAGAGAAATCTTCTGCGTGCTCATCCTGGGCCTCCCCAACCTCGATTAGCTTGCACTTCTTGGCGATATATTAGGTCATAATTGCTGACCTGTATACTGTTTTCTGCCGGAATATGTTTCTGACCGCCCTATCAAATTGAAAGTTTCGATACATTTCATATAGGCTACATCAGAGGCATCGAAAGTGACGGGTATGGATTGGGATAAGCTTAGAATATTTCACGCGGTGGCGGACGCAGGCAGCCTCACCCATGCAGGCGACAAGCTGAACCTGTCGCAATCGGCAGTCAGCCGACAGATTCGCGCATTGGAAGAGAGTCTGAGCTCGACGCTGTTTCACCGCCACGCGCGGGGGTTGATTCTCACCGAACAGGGGGAGCTGCTGTTTGACGCGACGAAATCGATGTCAAAACGGCTGGAAGCCGCCTCTGCCCGCATTCGCGACAGCGAGGAAGAGGTGTTTGGCGAATTGCGCGTTACCACCACCTTTGGCTTCGGCACTCTGTGGCTGGCGCCGCGCCTGACCAAGCTTTATGAACATTACCCCGATCTCAAGATCGACCTGATGCTGGAGGAGCGGGTTCTTGACCTGCCCATGCGCGAGGCCGATGTGGCGATCCGCATGAAGGAGCCGAGCCAGGCCGACCTGATCCGCAAGCGGCTGATGACGGTGCAGATGAAGCTTTATGCTTCCCGTGCATATGTCGAACGCAACGGCGCGCCGGAACAGGCGGAGGATATCGCAGATCACCGGCTGATCTGCCAGAACCCGCGCTCGGCGCAGGTTGGCTCCGCTGCGGTCCTGGTACAGAAACTGATGACCTATAACCCCTCTTCGCTGCTCACCGTGAACAATTACTTCGGTGTCTTGCAGGGCGTTATCCACGATCTGGGCATTGGCGTTCTGCCCGATTACGTGACCGAGGACTTCCCGGATCTGGTGCCGGTGCTTCAGGAAGAGGATACCAGCGACGTGCCGGTCTACCTCGCCTACCCGGAAGAATTGCGCCACTCCCGGCGGATTTCCGCATTCCGCGATTTCGTCCAGAATGAGATTATTGCACATCGCAAGCACATGAAAGAACTGGGCAAAATCTAGCCAGACCCGAGCCATGCGCACAGCGCATAGCGGCCTTGCCATTTTCCGGGTCTGTTAACTCTTGATCGAGGCGCGCTGCCCCCCTAAATCACATCTCGAAGGCAGCGACGCTGTCGCCCTTCATACCTCCCTGTTGGACTTCGGCCGAGCTTAGTGCTCGGCCTTTTTTTTTGGTTCAAACGTCGACGGCGTGATCCGTAGGACTGGCCGCCGGATCAAGGCATCGCTCGGCGTTATCCTAACGATCGGCACTCACAGGCCGGCTGGCAATGACTGGTCTGCGTGTAGCGTCACCAGCGCCCCGCCTGCCGTCAACGGGCCTGCCGCCGCGCGCGATATTCAGGCAGCATATTTCCCCGGAACGCCGCAATTTTCACCGCAGCTGCTGGAAATCCGATCAGCCTGTGCAGATCACCGCCGATATGCCGATCACCCCCATCATCGCGCGAAAAAAACTCAGGAACCTTTTGTCGGTCTCCTCCGTTGAGCAGCCAGAACGCAAGACAAATGCAACTGACTTGAAGGAGAGCAACTATGCTCCGCATGACCTCTATCGCCGCCCTGATCGCAATGACCGGCGCCGCCAGCGCCGAGGTGCTGACCGAAAACGCCACCCCGAACGATGCGGGCGAGACCTTTCTTGAAGAAAACATGGAATTCATGGGTGCCCCCGTGGTTGACGTCAACGGCGTCTTCCTGGGCAAAGTTGTTGAGGTCGGCACCGAGCCGGGCCCTGACCGCAAGATCCTGGTGGAGTTCCGCGACAGCTTCTCCGACAAGCTGAGCGGCATGCGCTTCACGCTGGACGGCATGTGGGAAACCGATGGCGTGCTGCGCATGGGTCAGACCACGGGCGAGCTGCGCACCATGCTGGAAACCTTTGCCAGCGAAAACCCTGAGAAACTGACCGACGGTTCCGTTCTGAACTGATCGCCACCGTCTGAGGGTCACGCCCCGCCGCAGCGCGGGACCGGGGACCATCATAAGGTCAGAGCCGTCGTGGCTCTGGCCTTTTTTCATGGGATCTGGCGCATCGACCGCACCGTGATGCGCGCCCCGACGTGCCGAAATCCGCAGCATCGGCACGGCCAGGCCCGCCGCCGCCTGCAAGTCTGCGCTTTTTCCTTCCCCCTTGGCCCTGCTTGCCCTAAAAGGCGCGCAATCGCAGCCATTGGGGACGTTTACGGATGCAAGAACCCGCCATCACGCCTGAACTGATTGCCAACCACGGGCTGAAGCCCGAGGAATATGATCTGATCCTCGACATCATCGGGCGGGAGCCGACCTTCACGGAGCTGGGGATTTTCTCCGCGATGTGGAACGAGCACTGTTCTTATAAGTCCTCCAAGAAATGGCTGCGCACCCTGCCGACCGAAGGCCCCCAGGTGATCTGCGGCCCCGGCGAGAACGCAGGCATCGTGGACATTGGCGACGGCGATGCCGTTGTTTTCAAAATGGAAAGCCACAACCACCCCTCTTACATCGAGCCCTACCAGGGCGCGGCGACCGGGGTTGGCGGCATTCTGCGCGACGTCTTTACCATGGGTGCACGCCCCATCGCGTCAATGAACGCGCTGTCCTTTGGCGAACCCTCCCACCACAAGACCCGGCGACTGGTCAACGGCGTGGTTGAGGGCATCGGGGGCTATGGCAACTGCTTTGGCGTGCCATGCGTCGGTGGTGAAGTGCGCTTCCACCCCGCCTATAACGGCAACTGCCTTGTGAACGCCTTTGCCGCCGGTCTGGCCAAGACCGACGCCATTTTCTACTCCGCCGCCTCGGGCGTTGGTATGCCGGTGGTCTATCTCGGTGCCAAGACCGGTCGCGACGGCGTTGGCGGTGCCACCATGGCCTCGGCGGAATTTGACGACACTATCGAAGAAAAACGCCCCACCGTGCAGGTCGGCGACCCCTTCACCGAAAAACGCCTGATGGAAGCCACGCTGGAGCTGATGCAGACCGGCGCGGTGATCTCCATTCAGGACATGGGCGCCGCGGGCCTCACCTGCTCTGCCGTGGAAATGGGCGACAAGGGCAAGCTGGGCGTGCGTCTGGATCTCGAAAACGTGCCGCAGCGCGAAGCGGACATGACCGCCTACGAGATGATGCTGTCGGAATCCCAGGAGCGGATGCTGATGGTGCTGAAGCCGGAGCTGGAAGCCGAGGCGCGTGCAGTGTTCGAAAAATGGGATCTCGATTTTGCCATCGTTGGCGAAACCATTGCCGAGGACCGCTTCCTGATCATGCACAACGGCGAAGTGAAGGCCGATCTGGTGCTGTCGAAACTGTCCTCCACCGCGCCGGAATATGACCGCCCCTGGGTGGAAACCCCGGCCGCCGAGCCGCTGACCGACGCGGATGTGCCGACCATTGATCCGATCGACGGGCTGAAGGCGCTGCTGTCCTCGCCCAACTACGCGGGCAAGCAGTGGGTTTATGAGCAGTACGACACCACGGTGATGGGCGACACCGCCCGCCGCCCCGGCGCAGGTTCCGGCATCGTGCGGGTCCATGGCACCGACAAACAGCTGGCCTTCACCTCCGACGTGACGCCGCGCTACGTCAAGGCAAACCCCTATGAGGGCGGCAAACAGGCGGTGGCCGAGGCCTACCGCAACCTGACCGCTGTCGGCGCCAAACCCTTGGCAACCACCGACAACCTGAACTTCGGCAACCCCGAAAAGCCCGAGATCATGGGCCAGTTCGTCGGCGCGATCAAAGGCATCGGCGAGGCTGTGGCTGCGCTGGACATGCCGATCGTCTCCGGCAACGTGTCGCTCTATAATGAAACCGACGGTCAGGGCATCCTGCCGACCCCGACGATTGGCGCCGTTGGCCTGATCGCGGCAGGCGAAGAGGCCATCACCGGCGAAGTTCGCGACGGACATATCGCGCTGTTGATCGGCGAAACCATCGGCCATCTGGGCCAGTCGGCGCTGCTGGCGGAGGTTTTCAACCGCGAGGACGGCGACGCACCGGCAGTGGATCTGGAAGCGGAAAAGCGCAATGGCGAGTTCATCCGCGCCAACCGTGAGCTGATCAAGGCCTGCACCGATCTGGGCGATGGCGGTCTGGCGCTGGCGGCGTTTGAGCTGGCCGAAGCGGCCGGTGTTGGCGTCCAGCTCGACGCAGGCGACACCCCGACGGTTTTTGGCGAGGATCAGGCGCGCTACCTTGTGGCCTGCAACTTCGATCAGGCCGAGGCCCTGATGATGGCCGCAGGTCAGGCCGGTGTCACCATCACCACCGTCGGCAAATTCGGCGGCGACATGGTGAAAATCGGCGGCTCCGAAGCGCCACTGGCCGAGTTGGCAGACATCTTCCGCAGCAGCTTCGCTGCTGCCGTTGCCTGAGCGCAGGCCGCGTTGGGGCATGGTCCTCGACACGATGATACCGGGTGGGATGGCATCGCCGTCCCACCCATTTTTTTGATGTCTCGCAGGTGACCACATGCCCCTGTCCGGCCAAATTCCTGATATCGACCTCCCCGAACTGACAGCAGATTGCAGCCGCTGCGCCGCGCTCTGCTGTGTGGCCTACCCGTTTGAGGAGGACGAGGATTTCGCGATCCTGAAGGAGACCGACACCCCCTGCCCCAACCTCTCGCAATCCTGTTTCAGCTGCACCATCCACGCCAATCTGAATACCCGTGGCTTTGGCGGCTGTATTGCCTATTCCTGCGCGGGCGCCGGGCAGCGGGTGACTGAGGTGCTGTTTCAGGGCGAGACATGGCGCGACGATGCTGACCTTCTGCCGCATATGACCCACGCCCTGCGTGTCCTGCGCCCCATCCATGAGGCGCTGTTGATCCTGCGCGAGGCAGCCGGCCTGCCGCTGCCGGACGCGCTGCGGGCCGATCTGAATGTTCTGATGGCGACGCTGGCGGTCAGCGACGGGCGCACCATCTGGGACTTTGAGGAGCCGCAGGTCCAGGAGGCCCTGGCCGAGGTGCCCGCCTTCATCCCGCGCCTTGCTCCCTATGTGACGCTGCGCGGCTAATCCGCCTTGCAGAGGCCCCCGCCGCACCCTACATTTTTGATAAGCTAGAAATAAGGACACCCCCCAATGCCGATGCAAGCCCAAGAAATCGAAGACCTGCTGCGCGAGACATTTCCCGATGCGGAAATCCAGGTTGGTGGCCATGACGGTGTGCATATGTCCGCGATGGTCATCGACGAAAGCTTTCGCGGCAAGAACCGTGTCCAGCAGCAGCGCGCTGTCTATGCAGCCCTGAAGGGCAAGATGGACGGCGCCAACGGCGAGCTGCACGCGCTGGCCCTGACCACCAAGGCGCCTGAGTAACCTGCCATGTCGCTGTTCATGTCTCTTCTGATCCTCGGCATTGTTGTCATGACGGCGGTTGTTGCCCTCGTTGGGCAGCGCCGTGCGCCGCTGGAGGAGGATGACAACGACCCGAATTACCACACCCTGCGCTCCGACTATCAGTCGGGGATGGGCGGCGGTTCCATGCGCACATGGAAGGTGCCCAAGGACCCGGACGAATACGCCCGTTTCTTTGTTCCAAGAGGGAAAAGATAGCCGCAGAGCCGCTCGCCGCGCCAACTTAGCGCCCCGGATTGGCAAGCCGCATGTAATTGCCTATATCATGGCCAACTGATCAACGGCACATTCGCCGAGAGGAAGACGAAAATGACCGACGTAAAAACCCGTATTGATGAAACCGTCAAAGCCAGCGACGTGGTGCTCTTCATGAAAGGCACCAAGGACATGCCGCAATGTGGCTTCTCTTCCCGCGTGGCTGGCGTGCTGAACTACATCGGCGTCGAATACACCGATGTAAACGTGCTGGCGGATGAGGAAATCCGCGCGGGCATCAAGGAATACTCCGACTGGCCGACCATTCCCCAGCTCTATGTCAAAGGCGAGTTTGTCGGCGGCTGCGATATCATCACCGAGATGACCCTCTCCGGTGAACTGGACGGCATGTTTGCTGAAAACGGTGTCGCCTTTGACAAGGATGCCGCCGACAAGATCCGCGAAGCCAACGGCTAAGCCTGTCCCCGCTCGCCTCTTGTTGTGGCTGGCGACCAGAAGATCCGCACCCTCGGCGTTGGCCGGGGGTGTTTTTTTTAAGCACCGTTTGGTTCCAATATCATAGAAAACCGCCGCAATGGGGCTGACCCATGCGGCGGTTTCAAATCTGAGCGTCGCGGTTCGCGGCCTGTCAGCCCGCGGCCGCCTGCTCTTCCAGTTCCTGCGCCAGCGCCTCGCTGCGGGCGGCCAGCTCGGCGAGGGTCTCGGTCACCAGCGGCGGCACCACCGGCACCTCGATCCGCTCAGGCTCCGGTGCCGGGGCGGCGCGCAGCTCGGCCAGCTCGGCGGTGCGCTCTGCCAGTTCGGCCTCAACCTCCTTGATGCGATCCTCGACCGCTGCGGTTTTATCCGCCAGCATCAGCCCCGCCATCAGCAGCATCCGCGCCTCGGGCATACGGCCAATCTGGTCCGACAGCACCTGAGCCTCATCGTCCAGCATTTTGGCCGCCGAATGCAGATAGCTTTCTTCGCCTTCCTGGCAGGAGACTTCAAAACCGCGCCCCCCGATATGAATCGTAACCTCGGGCATCATACATCCTCCCCTTCGGGCATGGGCTGGGCGGTTCGCGGCTGCGTGATCGGCGCCTGGGGCACCTGGGGCGCTGCGGATGCAGGCATCACATCGACGGGCGCCGCCGTCTGCGCAATCGGCGCCGCCTCAGCCGGGGCTGCGGGGGTTTCGCCCTGCGCAGGCTCAGCCGCCAGCAGGGGTTCCAGTTTGGCCAGCACCGCATCGACCTCGGCCTGATCGCTGGCGCGCGCTGCGGTCAGCGCGTCGATATCGGCCTGAAGCGCTGCATTGATCAGCGTCGCATCACCAACACCAGCGGCATTTGCGTCTCGCAGCGCCGCATTGGAGGCCCGCAGCTGATCATTGCTGTGGCGCAGCTCCTGCAGCGTGGCATCCAGACGCAAGAGCGTCTCATTCTGCTGCGCAATCTCTTCGGCACTGGGGCCTGCGGGCCGCGCCGCAAGGGTGGCCGTCGCCTGGGCCAGCTCGTCCTGAGCCCGGGCAAGCTGACCGCGCAGCGCCTCCGCTTCGGCCTCAAGCGCGGCTGTATCCACCGCCGCCCCCAGATCATCGGGCTGCTCGGCCAGCTCTTCCTGTAGCCGCGCCAGCGAGGCCTGCGCCTCATCCAGCTGATCCTGCAAGGTTTCGCGGGCGGTGGCCGCCTCGTTGCCCTGCACTTCCAATTCCTGTTTCAGCCGCGCCACTTCGGACTTCAGCGCGTCTTTCTCGGCGGTATTGCCCACCTCGTTGCGCAGCAGCTCGACCTCGGCCTGCAACGCCGCCAGCTCACCGATATCGGCGCCCTGCGCGGGGGCCGCATTGGCTTCGGCCTCCTCCAGCTTGGCGCGCAGAACCTTCAGCCGTTCTTCCAGCTGGGCATTGGCGATCTTTTCCTCTTCCAGCGCGCGGCTGAGGTCGCTCTGCGCAGCAGCCGTCCGTGACTGCGCCTCCGCCTGGGCCTGCGCATGCGCCTCTGCCGAAGCCTGTGCGCCGGCCTGCAATGCTGCGGCACCTGCGCCAATCCGGTCCATTGCCGCCAGGATCCGACCCTGCAATTCTTCGATCTGCTCCATGCCTGCCCCTTTACGACCCCGTGAGTATCTGCCGGTCTTTTCCGCCGGACCCTGCGCCGCGCCATCGCCCCGTTTTTCCGCTCGTCTCCGCAAACGGAGGGCGAATCAAGAGGGATCCGGCGCTGCACATCCAGCTTAGTTCATGCAGGGATAAATTACCCCCTGTTTGCTTTCAACCACTTGCAGCGTCAACTTCGCGCAGGAAGCCGCGCAAACGCTTGATCTTTGCCATATCACTGCTATTGAGCGCTCAGTCTGCCGAAAACCCAGAGGAAAAATCCAGTGGATCTGACAGCCCTGCGCAACGCAAACCCCGAACATTGGACCAAGGCTGCGGCCATCCGTGCCCTGACCCTTGATGCCGTTGCCGCGGCAAATTCCGGCCATTCCGGCATGCCGATTGGCATGGCCGATGTCGCCACCGTCCTGTTTGAAAAACACATGAAGTTCGATGTGGCGAACCCCCAGTGGCCCGACCGCGACCGGTTCGTCCTGTCCGCCGGTCACGGCTCCATGCTGATCTATTCGCTGCTCTATCTCATGGGCGATGCACAGGTGACGCTGGATCAGGTCAAGAATTTCCGCCAGATGGGCGCGCTGACAGCCGGTCACCCGGAAAACTTCCTGATTGATGCCGTCGAAACCACCACCGGCCCGCTGGGTCAGGGCATTGCCAATGCCGTTGGCTTTGCCATGGCCGAGGAAATGCAGCGCGCGCATTACGGCCGCAAGCTGGTCGATCACCACACCTATGTGATCGCAGGCGACGGCTGCCTGATGGAGGGCATCAGCCAGGAGGCCATCGGCCTTGCCGGTCGCCACTCGCTGGGCAAGCTGATCGTCCTCTGGGACAACAACAACATCACCATCGACGGCACGGTTGAACTCTCCGACCGCACCAATCAGGTGCAGCGCTTCAAGGCCTCCGGCTGGCAGGTCATCGAAATCGACGGTCACGATCCCAAGGCCATCGACGAGGCCCTGACCGCGGCGAAGAAATCGAAGAAACCCTCGATGATCGCCTGCAAGACCCACATCGCACTGGGTCACGCTGCACAGGACACCTCCAAGGGTCACGGTGCGCTGACCGACGCCGAGCAGATGAAGGCCGCCAAGGCCGCCTACGGCTGGACCACCGGCCCGTTTGAGGTGCCCGCAGATGTGAAATCCCAGTGGGAAGCCATCGGCCAGCGCGGCGCAGCCGAGCGCGAAGCCTGGGAAGCCCGTTTTGCCGAAGCCTCGCAGCAGAAACAGGACCGCTTCAACCGCGCCTATGCGCTGGATGCGCCCAAGAAGCTGTCGGCCACCATCAAGGCGCTGAAAAAGCAGGTCTCCGAAACCCAGCCGAAGGTGGCCACCCGCAAATCCTCCGAGATGGCGCTGGAAGTGATCAACCCGATCATGCCGGAAACCGTCGGCGGCTCTGCTGACCTCACCGGCTCCAACAATACCAAGACCGGCGATCTGGGCGTCTTTGACACCGACAACCGCAAGGGCCGCTACGTCTACTGGGGCATCCGCGAGCACGGCATGGCCTCGGCGATGAACGGCATGGCGCTGCACGGCGGGATGCGCCCTTATGGCGGGACTTTCTTCTGCTTCACCGACTACGCGCGTCCGGCGATGCGTCTGGCGGCCCTGATGAAGATCCCGACCGTCTTTGTGATGACCCATGATTCCATCGGCGTTGGCGAAGATGGCCCGACCCACCAGCCGGTGGAGCATCTGGCAATCTGCCGCGCGACGCCGAACACCTATGTGTTCCGTCCCGCCGACACCGTGGAAACCGCAGAGGCCTGGGAAATCGCCCTGACCTCGAAGGACACCCCCTCGGTGATGACCCTGACCCGTCAGAACCTGCCCACCGTGCGGACCGAGCATAAGCTCAGCAACCTGACCGCCAAGGGCGGCTATGTTCTGGCAGAGGCCGAGGGCAAGCGTCAGGTGATCCTGATCGCCACCGGTTCTGAGGTCTCCGTCGCGCTGGAGGCGAAGGCCAAACTGGAAGCCGACGGCATCGGCACCCGCGTTGTCTCCATGCCCTGCATGGAACTGTTCGCCGAGCAGGACGAAGCCTACCGCCGCAAGGTCCTGCCCGCAGGCCCGGTCCGCGTGGGTATCGAAGCCGCCATGCGCGCCGGCGGCTGGGATCGCCTGCTGATGGGCGAACGCGGCCAGGAGAAGAAAGCCGGTTTCGTCGGCATGGACCGCTTCGGCGCCTCCGCCCCCGCGGGCGAGCTGTTCGAGAAGTTCGGCATTACGGCTGAGGGTACGGTGGCGAAAGTGAAAGAACTGCTGGGGTAATTGCTCCCCAAGCGAACAAACACAAAGGGCACCCAGATAGGTGCCCTTTTTAGTTCTTCGCAACGCGTTGACACTATCCCCACGCTCAACGATCATTCCTTCATGAGAGAACGCATCCTCAGTGAAATCAAACGCCTTGCAGCGGAAAACGGGGGCAAGACCCCCGGCAAGATCTACTTTCAGCAAGAAACCGGAATCTCTGACAGTGACTGGTATGGCAAATTATGGGTTCGTTGGAATGACGTAGTTGCTGATGCAGGTTTGACGCCCAATGATATGCAAGAGCGATTGTCCGGCGATTTAGTCCTGGACAAGTATGCAGAGGTCTGCCGCCACTACGGAAAACCACCCTCAAGTGCTGAATTGCGCTTTTACGCAAGGAACACTCCCAACTTCATAAGTCACAACACTTTCGCTAAACACTTCGGAAATAAAGACGGAGTAATCGCCGCTCTTAGGGATCGTGCCATAGAGCGAGGTGAAAACGATCTGGTCGCCATCCTACCCAAAGAAAAAGCTTCACAAACTTCCGAAGCAAGTTCTGAAATATCGAATTGTTTTGAGGGATGGGTTTACCTTCTCCAGTCTGGGCAGCATTTCAAGATTGGCCGAAGCGACGAGTTGGAAAAACGAGTGAAGCAGATCAGCATTGCGCTCCCCGAGAAAGTCGAATTGGTCCACGCTATCAAAACAGACGACCCTCCAGGTATCGAAGGGTACTGGCACCGCCGCTTTGCAGCCCAACGCGCCAATGGCGAGTGGTTCAAGCTATCTCACGCCGACGTGAGAGCCTTCAAGCGGCGCAAGTTCCAATAGATAGCCTTTTTCCGTGGGGGGAAATGCGCTTGCTTTGGGCGCGGCTTTGTCCTTTAACAGATCTATGTGCCATCAGTGGCCAGCAGACTTCTTACCAAACATCCCTAAAACCGGCCCCACAACCTTGGTCGCCAGCGGGATCAGGACCAGCCCCCAGGCAACGCCGAACACCCCGTCCATCGCCGCCTTGGCACTCCACTCGGCAAAGCCTTCCCAGGCCGCAGGCACCGCGTGACCGACGGCGTAGGCCCAGTCGTGGATCAGATGGCCCAGCCAGCCAAAGCCCAGCACCTCCAGCCCGTGGATGATGATGGAGCCGCCGACCCAGAGCATTGCGGCGGTGCCGACCACCGACAGGATCCACATCAGCACCGGCATGAATTTCACCAGCCCACGGCCAAGACCGCGCCCGATGGGCGTTGGTGCGTTGCCCGCAAGATACAGCCCCACATCGTCCATCTTCACGATGACCGCAACCGATCCGTAGACCGCCAGCGTCACCCCGATGGCCACCACCGCCAGTGTTGCTGCCTGCATCCACACAGTTGGTGCCTCGATCGCGGCCAGCGCGATGGTCATGATTTCCGCCGACAGGATGAAGTCGGTCTTGATCGCGCCCTTGATCTTCTGCTCTTCCAGATGGCCGGGATCCTTGATGCTCATGTCTTCGTCAATGGCGTGGCTCGCATGGGGGAACAGCACGTGAAAGATCTTCTCGGCCCCCTCAAAACACAGATAGGAGCCGCCGAGCATCAGCAAGGGCGTGATCAGCCAGGGCGCGAAATTCGCCAGCAGCATGGCGACCGGCAGCAACAGGATCAGTTTGTTGAACAGCGACCCACGGGTAATGCGCCAGATGATCGGCAGTTCGCGCGCCGGGGCAAAGCCTTGCAGATACTTCGGCGTGACCGCCGCATCGTCGATGATCACGCCCGCCGTCTTGGCGCCCGCCTTGCCCGCCGCCGCGGCCACATCATCCACCGAGGCCGCAGCCACCTTTGCGATGCCTGCCACATCATCAAGCAAAGCCAACAAACCGCTCATACCCGGTCCCCTTTTCCATTCGCGCGCATTTTGGCCCACCCTATCCTATCGCCTATCAGGTACAAGCCGTTCAGCGCCCGCTTTGTTCCCGATGGCATGCAATCCGGGGCGCGTCGCACATCCGCCGCAGGGCCGCAAAAACCGTTATCGCAATCAGTCAATTTTGTTACCGCAACCAGTCAAGTTTTGCGCTAACAGTCTGGAATAAAGCCATTTTTAAGCTTTTGACCCGAGGGAATGGCAGCTATAGCGGAGGCAATTCTTGCTCGCTTGGAGATACGCATATGACCATCAAAGTCGGGATCAACGGGTTTGGCCGCATCGGCCGCTGCACCTTGGCGCATATCGCAGCCTCGGGCCGGGACGATATCGAAGTGGTCAAGGTCAATGCCACCGGCCCGCTGGAAACCGCAGCGCATCTGCTGAAATACGACTCCGTGCATGGCCGTTTCCCCGGCGAGGTCACCTTGGGTGAAAACACCATGAACCTCGGCCGTGGCGATATGCAGATGTTCTCCACCTATAATATGGACGATCTGGACTGGTCCGGCTGTGACGTGGTGCTGGAATGCACCGGCAAATTCAACGACGGCGAAAAGGCCAAGGCGCATCTGGCGCGCGGCGCCAAGAAGGTTCTGCTGTCCGCCCCCGGCACCAATGTCGACAAGACCATCGTCTTTGGCGTCAATGACGACAAGCTGCGGGCGGGCGACCGCATGGTCTCCAACGGCTCCTGCACCACCAACTGCCTCGCCCCTCTGGCCAAGGTGCTGGATGAAACCGTCGGCATCGAAAGCGGGATCATGACCACGATCCACGCCTATACCGGCGATCAGCCGACACTGGACCGCCGCCACGACGATCTCTACCGCGCCCGCGCCGCTGCCATGGCGATGATCCCGACCACCACCGGTGCCGCCAAGGCGCTGGGTGAGGTGCTGCCAAACCTGAAGGGCCGTCTGGATGGCTCTGCGATCCGCGTGCCGACCCCGAATGTCTCTGCTGTGGATCTGACCTTCCGCTCCAGCAAGCAGACCAGCGTCACCGAAATCAACGCCATCATGAGCGAAGCCGCCAAGGGCCATATGTCCCGCGTGATCGGCTATGAACCCGCGCCGCTGGTCTCGATTGATTTCAACCACACGGAGCAAAGCTCGATCTTCGCGCCGGATCAGACCCGCGTCGTGGAAAACAGCCTGGTGCGCGTTCTGGCCTGGTATGACAACGAATGGGCCTTCTCGGTGCGTATGGCGGACGTCGCTGTCGCGATGGGTCGTCTGGGCTGAGCCCCGGCACCACGGCCTCTGTGCGCAGCACTTGGCCCGCATGGCTTGTAAGACACCGCCCGGTCAGGCATATCTGGCCGGGCGTATCTTATTTACCCCGGCCCCAGACCCATCATGACCAATAGAATTGCCCTGTTCCTTGCGCTGCTGATCCTGGCTGGTCTGGCCGTGGATCTCTGGCTGTTTGGCACCGCGCATATGGTGTTTCTGGGCAAGCGCCTGTTTGAACTGATCGACTGGATTGCCTTCTGGCGCTGATCCGGCGGCGCCGCGCAGATCAGGAACAGGTCGCAACACAGTGTTTGCAGACATAAAAAAGCGGCCCCGAACCGGGCCGCTCCCAATGTCGCATCTCTATCGCCGCAGGCTGACTATTTCGCCAGCTGGCGGCTCAGCTCGCTCTTGACCATCGGCGTGACGAACTTCGAAACATCGCCCCCCAGCCGGGCGATTTCCTTCACCAGCTTGGAGGCAATTGCCTGATGGCGCGCCTCGGCCATCAGGAACACCGTCTCGACCGAGCTGTCGAGCGCCCGGTTCATGCCAACCATCTGGAATTCATACTCGAAATCCGCCACCGCGCGCAGCCCGCGCACGATGATCTGCGCGCCCACGTCGCGGGCGCAGTCGATCAACAGGTTTTCAAACGGATGGGCGACAATCTCGGTGCCGGTCTGTTCGCTGAGCTTGGCGCATTCCGCCTCGATCATGGCGACACGCTCTTCCAGCGAAAACAGCGGCCCCTTGTCCCGGTTGATCGCAACGCCGATCACCAGCTTGTCCACCAGCGCGCTGGCCCGGCGGATAATATCTATATGCCCCAATGTGATGGGATCGAATGTGCCGGGATACAAGCCAATACGCATGGGGCCTCTCCTGCCTGCTGGTTGGTTGCGCGCAAGCAAACATTTTTGTCATCAGGGCGCAAGAGCGTGGAAATACCGACCTGCTCCTGCGCCGTGACGTCAGCCGTCCGATGCGGGAGGACACCGCATCAGACGCGGGGCCACAGCCCCGGGTGTCAGGATCCTGAGGTCAGTGCCCCATGATCATGCCTGCAAGGGCGTCTTTCTCCATCGCGACCTCGGCCAGCTGCGCCTTCACGACATCGCCCAGCGACACCAGCCCGATCAGCTTGCCATCCTCGACCACCGGCATGTGGCGAAAGCGGCCTTCGGTCATCTGCTGTAGCACGTCCTCGACGTTGGACTGGCTGGTGCAGGTGACCAGCTTGCGGGTCATATATTCGCTGGTGGCCTTGCTCAGGCAGCCGGAGCCGCTGCGGGCCAGCTCGCGCACGATATCGCGCTCGGACAGGATACCCTCGGCGGTTTCGCCATCACTGGAGACAACAACAGTACCGATCTTGTGCTCGCCCAGCAATTTGGCGGCCTCGGATATCGTTGCCTCGGGAGCAATGGTGACCACCCCAGAGCTTGCCTTGGACTTCAGAATCAATTGAACCAACATAGGCGCTCCTTTTTGTAATTTTATTACGTACCACCAAGGGTTGCCCTAACCCGGCATCAAGTCAAGCCTTCCAGCCGGACCACTTCGTCGCGTATGCCTTTTGACAACGCCTGGGCAAACCGGTTCAGCCGGTCGCTGCGCTGATCCCCCTGGTGGCGCACCAGATAAAAACTGCGCGTCAGGCTGATCTTGTCGGTCAGAACCTTGCGCAGCGAGCGGTGCGACGGCAGCGTGAAATCATGCGCGACGCACAGCGCCGTACCCTCAGCCGCCAGTTTTATCTGCACCGACACCGAATTGGAGGCCAGCGCCACCCGGTCCACCCCAAGATCATTGAGATAATCCAGCTCCCGGTCAAAGATCATGTCAGGAATATAGCCGATCATCTTGTGATCCTTCAGATCCTCCAGCTTTTCGATCGGCGGATGGGCGCGCAGATAATGGCGCGATCCCACCAGATGCAGTTTGTAATCGGTGATTTTCTGCACCAGCAGCTGGCCTGCGGTGGGCGCGCTGACGGTCACCGCCATATCGGCCTCCCGGCGGCTGAGGTTGATGACCCGTGGCAGCGCCACGATCTGGATATCCAGATCCGGGTTCTCGGCCCCGATTCTGGCACAGACCTGCGGCAGCAGATAATTGGCGCTGCCATCCGGCGCACCGATGCGGATCTGGCCCGACAGCGTGTCACTGGGGCCGACCAGCGCCTCCTGCCCGGCCCGCATCGCCTGTTCGGCAGCCTCGGCATGGCCCAGCAAACGGTCCCCCGCAGCACTCAGCGCATAGCCCTGCGGGGATTTCACGAACAGCGGCGTGTCCAGCGCCTCCTCAAAGCGCGAGATCCGCCGACCCACGGTGGCCGGATCCATCTTCAGGATCCGCCCCGCCCCCGACAGGCTGCTTTCGCGCGCCACTGCCAGGAACACCCGCATGTCATCCCATTGTGGATCCATGAGCTTTTCCCTCTCCTGCCGTCAACATTCTGTTAACCTTTGCGTTCCTGCAAAGCCTCTTTGAGATCTTTCCTCTTTTCCAGTGTTTTTTGCAAGCCTACGATACCGGCAACTGGAATGTAGGAGGATCCGATGAAAGAACTCGGCCATTTTATCAACGGCAAGCTGGTGTCCGGCACCTCGGGCCGTTTTGACGATGTCTTCAACCCGGCAACCGGCGAAGTGCAGTACAAATGCCCGATGGCCAGCGCGTCGGAAACCACCGATGCCATTGAAAAAGCCGCCGCGGCACAGCCCGCATGGGGCGCCACCAACCCGCAGAAGCGCGCCCGCGTGATGATGGCGATGGTTGGCCTGATGAACCGCGACATGGACAAGCTGGCCGAGGCGCTCTCGCGCGAGCACGGCAAGACCATCCCGGACGCCAAGGGCGACCTGCAGCGCGGTCTGGAAGTGATCGAATACTGCATCGGCGCGCCGCAGATGCTGAAGGGGGAATTCACCGACAGCGCCGGCCCCGGCATCGACATGTACTCCATGCGCCAGCCGCTGGGTGTTGTCGGCTCCATCATGCCGTTCAACTTCCCCGCCATGATGCCGCTGTGGCACGTCGGCCCGGCGCTGGCCTGCGGCAACGCCGTGGTGCTGAAACCGTCCGAGCGCGACCCCTCCGTGCCACTGATGCTGGCTGAGCTGTTCGTCGAGGCAGGCCTGCCCGAAGGCGTGTTCCAGGTGGTGAACGGCGACCGCGAGGCGGTTGACACCATTCTGGACAGCGAAATCATTCAGGGCGTGTCCTTCGTCGGCTCTACCCCGATTGCCCAGTACATCTATTCCCGCGCCACCGCCAACGGCAAGCGCGCGCAGTGCTTCGGCGGCGCCAAGAACCACATGATCGTGATGCCCGATGCCGATCTGGATCAGGCCGCTGACGCGCTGGTTGGCGCGGGCTTCGGCGCGGCCGGCGAACGCTGCATGGCAATCTCGGTTGCGGTTCCGGTTGGTGAGGAAACCGCCGACAAGCTGATCGAGAAGCTGATCCCGCGGATCGAAAAGCTGAAAGTCGGCCCCTACACCGCCGGCGACGACGTGGATCTGGGTCCGGTTGTGACCGCGGCGGCCAAGGACCGCATCCTGGGCCTGATCCAGTCCGGTGTCGATCAGGGCGCCACGCTGGTGGTCGATAACCGCGACTTCAAACTGCAAGGTTACGAGGACGGCTTCTTCGTCGGCGCCCACCTGTTCGACCATGTCACCCCCGACATGGACATCTACAAGCAGGAGATCTTCGGTCCGGTGCTTTCGACTGTGCGCGCAGGCACCTACGAGGAAGCATTGAAGCTGGCGATGGATCACGAGTACGGCAACGGCACCGCGATCTTTACCCGTGACGGCGACACCGCGCGCGACTTTGCCTCCCGCGTGAACATCGGCATGGTGGGTATCAACGTGCCGATCCCGGTGCCGCTGGCCTATCACACTTTCGGCGGCTGGAAGAAGTCGATGTTCGGTGACCTGAACCAGCACGGGCCCGACAGCTTCAAATTCTACACCCGCACCAAGACGGTGACCTCCCGCTGGCCTTCGGGCATCAAGGAAGGTGGCGAATTCAACTTCAAGGCGATGGACTGACCTGTCGCCCCAAAACGAGAAAAGGCCCCGGACATTCCGGGGCCTTTTTCCATGGCGCTGCGCGCTCCCGCCCAGATAGAGCGGCAGGCGGGCGTTATTCGCGGCACAGGGCCAGAAAAATAAGGGCTTCGACCAATTTATGCTTGTTCCGCCGCGTAACTCGTCTATCCGGTCATGGATGGACAGAAAAACGGCAGGCGCATGAGCACGACAGACGAATCCAACCAGCCGCAGGCGGCTGCGAAATCCGCCCGCGACTGGGTCAAGATCCTGGCCCAATACCGCGACCCAAGCCCCCTGCGCAGCAGCTTTGAGCTGGCGGTGACGGTCGTGCCCTTCCTGCTGCTCTGGGCCCTGGCCTGGTGGTCGCTGTCGATCAGTTACTGGCTGACGCTGGCCATCTCCGTTCTGATCGCCGCCTTCCTGCTGCGGCTGTTCACCATTCAGCACGATTGCGGCCATGGCTCCTTCTTCAGCAACCGTCGGCTCAGCGACTGGACCGGTCGCATCATCGGGGTGCTGACCCTCACGCCATATGATGTCTGGCGCCGCACCCATTCGATCCATCACAGCACCCATGGCAATCTGGGCAAACGCGGCATGGGCGATATCCACACCATGACCGTAGCCGAATACCACGCCGAAAGCCGCTGGGGCCGGCTGATGTATCGGCTCTATCGCCATCCGGTGACGCTTTTTGCCATCGGCCCCGGCTATCTGTTCTTCCTGCAAAACCGTATCCCCTACGGTCTGATGGGCCAGGCCCGCTACTGGATCAGCGCCATGGGCACCAATCTGACCATTATTCTGGCGCTGGCGGTGATCTGGTATTTCGGCGGGCTGATGCCGCTGCTGCTGATTTTTGTGCCCGCCACGCTGCTGGCTGCCACCGCCGGGCTGTGGCTGTTCTACGTCCAGCATCAGTTCGAGACGACACAGTGGGAACAGGAAGAGGACTGGCACCTGCATGACGCCGCCCTGCATGGCAGCTCGCATTATGTTCTGCCGCCGGTGCTGCAATGGATCAGCGCCAATATCGGCATCCACCACGTTCATCACCTTTATAGCCGCATTCCCTTCTACCGGCTTCCCCAGGTGCTGCGCGACCACGCCGAACTGGCCGAGGGCAACCGGATGACCATCCGCGAAAGCCTCGCCAATGCGCGGCTGCACCTCTGGGACGAGAAGACCAAGCGCCTGCTGTCCTTTGCCCAGGCGCGCCAGCTCTACGGCTGACCCTCACCGGCGCCCAGGCGCCGAAAAAACGGCAGACTTCCGCCACTCACGGTCTCACCGGGCTACACAACCCTGTGAGACCGGCTGAATTTCGCGACCTGCCCCTAGGAAATTCCGCAGTACTACCTAGTTTGCCAACTAATGTCCGAGCAGACTGTCGAAGGATATCATGAGCAACTTTCGTATGACCCGCCGCGCTGCCCTCACCGGGATTGGCGCCACATTGGCCACCCCGGCGCTGCTGCGCGCCCAGTCGAGCGACGCCTTTCCGGTGGAAGAGCCAAAGATCGAAACCGAAATCCCGGTGAAACGCAATATTTCCTCCTTCCAGCAGCAGGCCTGGCAGGATCACTTCGATGATCTGGGCGTGGGCTGCATGTTGGCCGATATTTCCTCGCGCGCGCTGCATTACTGGGGGCCGGATGGCGAGACCTACCGGCTGTTCCCCTCCTCGGTGCCGATGACCGAGGAGCTGACCCGACGCGGCTATACCGAAATTGTGCGCAAGGCGGAGAACCCCAGCTGGACTCCAACCGCCTCCATGCGCGAGCGTGACCCGACACTGCCCGTCCGCATCGACGGCGGCGACCCGGGCAACCCGCTGGGCACACGTGCGATGTATCTCGACTGGCCGGCCTATCTGGTGCATGGCACCCATGACACCCGCAAGATCGGACGGCAAAGCTCCTCCGGCTGCATCGGCCTTTACAATCAGCACGTCGAATCGCTCTACGAGATGGTGAAGATCGGCACAAAGGTGCGCCTGCTCTGATCCATCCGCCCGCAGGCGGCTGCCGGTCAAATATCCGTCGGCCTGAGCGCCGGTCGGCCACCATGGCAGATCCCCGCGCCACACGGATGTCATAACAAAAACGCGCCTCCGGCAGACCGGGGCGCGTTTTTTACTCTTTGGCGGGTCGCTTTTTCGACGGCAGGCTTTGCGCCGGAAGCACCGTCCGGCTCAGCAAAATGCGGATCCCGGTCAGCGACGCCACGGATGGCGGGTTAGACCTTGCCCTCCGCCAGGCTTAAATGATCCGGCTTCAACCCATCGTCATAGCGCTGGATCGCCTTTGTTAGAAGCGCCTCGAAATCGCGGACATATTGCTCGGTATCATACAGCGGCGTGGTGGCGATATTCGCCTTCAGCTTCTCGCGCAGCGCCTGTCGTTCCTCGGCGTTCCGGGCCAGCCGCAGCGCCAGCGCGCGATACTCCTCCTCCGTCTCGGCAATCAGCTCAGGACAACCCACGGCGGTGACGACGCTCGCCGCAACCCGCGCCGCAAACTGCTGCCCCGGTTTGGTCACCACCGGCACGCCCGACCACAGCGTCTCACTCGCCGTGGTGTGGGCATTACAGGCAAAGGTATCAAGAAAGATATCCGCCAGCGGCAGACGCGCAATGTGATGGGGAGTAGGACAACGCCCGGCAAAGACGATCCGATCCGCCGGCACGCCACGAGCCTCCGCCTCCTTGCGGATGTTATCACGGATCACACCAGGCACCGCAAGGAACCACAGGACACTGCCATCGACCTCCTTAAGCAGGTCCATCCAGATGTCGAACTCCGCCGGGGAAACCTTGTTATGGTTGTTGAACGAACAGAAAACCACCGCATCCTCGGGCAGCCCCATATCCGCGCGGGTCGGTCCGGTCTCGGGATGGGGACGACTGTTGTCATTTACCTGATAGCAATTCGGCATATACAGGATTTTTTCTGAGAAATGGCGCCGCCCCTCTTTTGGTACGGTGACAGCGTCAGCGACGAAATAGTCCATCGCGGGCATTCCCGTGGTGCCTGGGTAGCCGAGATAGGAGATCTGCACCGGTGCCGCGCGAAAGCCGAATATCGTTGGCCTTGCGTCTTTGGTGTAGCCTTTCAGATCGATCGCGATGTCCAGACTGTCCCCCCGGGCCAGCTCCGCGACATCCTCGTCTTTCAGGTTATGGATCGGCCGGTAGCAGTCGGCAGCGTCGAGCACGCGCTGACGCATGACATCGCTTGGTTCGCGGCTGTAGTCATAGATGTAGATTTCGTAGTTATCACGGTCATGCAATTCGAAGTGGCGCGCCATCAGGAACATGGTCGCGTGATTGAAGAAATCGCAGGAGAAATAGCCAATCCGGATCTTGCGACCAGCCACCGGAGTCCTGTTGAACTTACGGGCCACTTTCCGTTCGGAAATCGTCACCTTGTTCTTCGTCTTGCTCACCACGCGTTTCTTCTGCAACGCGGCGTCATCGACATAGAGCAGCGTGGTGAACGGATCGCCGTTGGCCGGGTCGTTATCGAGGATCCTCAGCTTGTTCTTCTGATCCTTGTAGACGGTCCAGTCGCAAAGGTTCATCTGCGACTGCACAAGCCGGGAGACATTCATCGCATTTTCCGGGTCGATCTGATAAACCGCCTCAAAGAAGCCAACGGCATCTGTCAGCTTGTCCATCAGAAACAGAATGGTCCCGATCGCGCTGAGCCATTTCGGATTGGTCGGCTCAAGTTTAAGCGCACCCATAAGATGCTTCAGCGCCAGTTCGTATTTTTTCTCCTGCATGAAGCTGGAAGCAATCTCCGCATGCAGCGTCGCGTTGTCCGGCTCAAAGGCAAGCGCGCGGGTCGCAAAGTCGCGCGCGCGTGGATAGTCAGCCTCGATAAAGGCACGCCCCGCCTCTGCTTTCAGCGCCAGCGCCGGCGATGGCGCCGGAGTTTCCAGCCTGCGACGCGCTGATTTCGGAAGATGTTTGGTGCGCAATGGCTTGTTCATCGAAAGTCTGCCCTCAGCTGATCATCCATGGCGGGCGATGCACCACGGTTTTTGACAAATTTCGGTCAGTTTGGAAGAAAATGCCTAAGAAACGGTTCACTTACAGCCAGACGGCGCCCCTTGCGTCAATGCCACGGTCAACCATCGGCAAACGCCGCCGGACCGACATTTCTGCACAGCTGTTAGGAGACACTTTATATTGCAGTAACCGGAAGAGGCCGGGGGAAGCCGGACAAACCCGGATGAGGCATAAAAAATTGGGCGTTCAAGACGGATTTAAAGGCTCGGGCCAAAATGGCGCTTGTCTTGCACAACTTGAAAATTGGGCGAATTTCGGGCCGATGTCGAAAACTGAGACAGCTCAAGTTTCAAATTATCTGGGGCTACCCGCCTCTATTCTGCCCAGGCTCCCCATAGTAGCGCACAGCAGCGCCCGCCTGCACTGTCGGCCTTTATTGTAAGGCTATGAGGGCCACAGCCCCCCAATCAAAGCGGCGCCACCACAGCAGCGCCGCAGGATCCCAATAAGGGCCATTATGTCAAGTTCGATGCCCAACCTCCCCCAACCGAACCTGAAAATAGCGCCGGATTTGCGTTCCAATTTTCAAGAAAGATATTTTCTTCTATCATTCATACTCTTAGGTAAATCTTCTTGCCGATAAACCCGGTAGAAACTTGAAAACGATTTTTCGCAGACCAAACCACACAGAGGATCTCTGATCGTCGAATGAGAACTGCGGAAACCCGCACCGGCGACCGGTGAACTAGACCTAAGCCACCCCTGACAACAGACGGGCATGGGCGTGCTCGAGCGTCGGTGGTGTAGCGTGCCTGAAGAACAAGGCCTCATTCACAACCGGGGCGCAGCCCATGACAAATGCCCAATACTCCCGCTGATCATCTTCGCAGAGGTAACGGCGGCCCTGCCTTTGGACCTGATAACCGAACCTTCTGAGCAGTACGCCAAGCGCACGTGGAGACAGAGAAATCAGTCTTTCGGCACCAAGCCGCCGCGTGGCCTGGCACAGCCCCGCCACAACCAACTTGGTTCCGATCCAGTCGGGCAAATCCTTAAAGAGCCGCTCGTCATTTACAAAGCGAGTACATTCCCACACGGTGTTATCGGACGGATAAGAAACCAACAGCCCGCCGGGAATGCCGACAAGCTTACCGTCTGCGGCGTCTTTCAACATGTACGTCCACCGACCGGACTTGTTACCACAGGATTGCGCGCGCGCTCCGGCAACAACCTCCCCATTGTAAGTGGCTATAGAATACAATGTCCCCGGCCTGTCGTACTGGTCGCGCTCGACTTCACCTCTGCAAGCTAACGTCCACCCCAACTCATCAACCAGTTTGCGCTTTCTAAGCGAAAGAAAACCGTCGAAGATCCTAGAAAAATCTGAAGTCTGTTCGTACGAAAAAACGTGTAGCTGCATGGCAATCTCCTATCTGAACCGCCATGTTCAACCAGACTCGAACCTTGTGAATCTATAAGAGCTAGATCAAGCCGTATTTTATCACTAATGATATTAGCTGAGCTGTTGACGATGCCTCGACCGCCTGCATCGCTGTTTGTCTACGCTGACGGACCGTCTCCAGTTTCACCCCGAGCCTCTCCGCAATCTCTCGATCTTGTAGCCCCGCACACATCAACCTGATCACATCCTTCGACTTTTCTTTGATGCTGAAGCGGCAGGAACTCCGATGGTGGACAGCATGGATTGAGTAGAGGGCCGCCTTCGCCAGCCTTCTCTCGGTGTCTCCCCATTTCGGACCGGAACAACTCAGTATTGAAACTTGACCGTCAACATGGACGGAGAGAGTGTTTCCCTCTCCGAGACCGAAGCGTGCGGCATCATCAAAGAACTTGTTAGATCCCGGATAATCTCGCCGCAGATCTTCCCAAGTTGTGAAGCCCGTTGCGGATTTGCCGAAGTGGATAGTGGGGTCCTGATCAAAGTACCGCTGCACCAGATAGTGGTCTATCCACTCCCTTGAATAAGTAGACTTCATAAACACCGGCTCTGCACCATCGAAGCCAACGCCGAGCGAGAAACCTTTCTTGGAGATCTCTTCCAAGGTTCGCAAATGAACCCGCATTATATCATTAATCATATTGGACACACACGCTATATATGTAATCCGTACATCTAATACCGCATTAGGGTATTATCACAAGTGATACTTTCTCTACACAGGCAAAACTATGACTAGCAACGGAATTACTGCGCGCACCCTTGAAATAGTCCTTACACGTGTGAGCGAGAAAGATGCAGCAGCGCCTGGAAAGGGGATTGCAGCTTTTAGAGAAGCGTTGGCAACCGCTTCGTTATCGGGAACGCGAACTAGCAAGGAGGCGGCTGACTAGTTCAGCATCGCTTTCCGTCAAATCGCTCGACTTCTGAATTACCTCGCGCTCGTCTGCGGAGGGGCTATCCGAAAAAAGATAAGCCATATCTATGTTGGAAACCTCACAGATCCTCAAGATCCGTGCGACCGTAGGATTGAACCGGCCGTTCAAGACTTTGCTCACATACTCGTCGTTGTTTCCGGCTGCTACCGAGACCTCGCCATAATCAAGGCCACGGTCGTCCAGCGCCTGCCTTAGGCGCTTGCGCCATATCTCAACCCCGCCACCGCGTGCTGCCTGGTTCTTGTCAATCGGTCCAACCATGAGCGCATAATACAGGGAATTATAGTTCCCGCAATCGGGAATATAGGCCGCGTCGGAAGTGTCGAAGTAGCCGGTGATAGATCTATACTTCGATAAAATAGACTTCTTGTATTGAAATGGTAGACTTTTAGTTCTATCGTATCGAACTACAGGAGGACGTGATGACGCCGAACACTATAATTTCACAGATGAGCGGGCGGCAGTTCGCCAAACTCCTGAACAGGGAGTTGAAAGTAGCAAACCAAGGATTGGGGAAGCTGTCATACGCAGAACTTGGTCGCTCGTGTGGCTTGACCGGTAAATGGCTGCGTAAGCTTGCAGAACAACAAGGAAACCCATCGACCCTTACCATACGGCTCGTCCTTTTTACCTTGGGCTATGAGGTCGATACGCCAGAAGAAGACGTAGTCCCACACCTACAAAGCAAAGGTTGCTACGTTGATGCACTACACGGTCCATTGCGCAGCCGAAAGCAACTCACCGCGCGAGACATCGCGGCAAACGCTGAGAGCGCGGGTGCTGCGATATGAAAGGATCTGGAATGCCGCCCCGACGGTATGTGGCGACCCACTCCCCGCCGCAAAATCGGGCAACTTCCCCAGCGGGCATGGGGATGCGCCGCTGGGGGCTTTTTCAGAGAAGGACGGCCACCACGGTACGGCTTCTTCGAAAAAGTTTCAAACGCTACTTCCCCACCCCGTTCGACTTCTGGGGCGATCTTATCGGCGCGGCCTGTGTCTTTGTGCTGCCCGCCGCCCCCTTACTTTGGAGCCTTTTGCAATGAGCGCGATAGACTTTGAATTGATCCAATTCCCCCAGCACCGGCTTGCGAGTGAACTGACGAAACATGCCGCCGACTACGCGCGATGCCGGTCGGCATTGGAGCAAGCGGTTGCGGCCCATCAAGAGGCCCGAACCCTTGGAAGCCAGAACGCCGGAGCTTTGGCTGACGCAGTGGATAGCGCCGCTGAGGCGGTTGGCACGGCCCAAGAACGCATTGCCGATCTTGTCGCCCACCTAAATGGGCGCGGTTCCCTGGAATGCCTCGCGGACCTTCTGAAACTCGAAACAAGCGGGCGTCCCTGATGCCCGGCGCGCTGACCCACGCAGGCCATGCGGCCCAGGTGAAGCGCCTCAACCTCATTGGCCATGTCGCACAGAACGACAGGCCAACAAACTCGACCCTCAGTTACGATGGAGCATCCCCAATGACCCCACCCGTCTGGCAACAAATTCAAACCCTACCCGTAGAAGATATTCAGGTAGAGGAACGGTTGCGCACCGCCTCTGAAACAGCGGTTGCAAGCATTGTGTCTTCGATTCAAGAGGTTGGCAGCATCCTGCAACCGCTCTTGGTCCGCCGTGTCAAAGACGGCTATCGCCTGCTGGACGGTCTGCACCGCCTTACTGCCGCAAAAGAAGCAGGATTGGCCGAGGTGCCGGTTAAAGTCAGCGAGTGCACCAATGATCAGGCGATCCGTATTGAGGTGGACGCCAATGTGGCCGGCGCACCTTTGACGCCGCTGGATATGGCCGTGTTTCTCGCCGCTCACAAAGAACTATATGAGCGGGAAAACCCCGAAACTGCGCGCGGAAAAGCGGGCGCACACGGGCGCTGGGATGCAAACGACAAAATGTCGCTTGCATCGTTCACGGCAAATGCAGCCGAGACATTCGGTAAGTCTCAAAAAACGATGCAACGCCTGATCAGCGTCGGTGAAAAGCTCTCACCTAGTGAAATCGCCCAGCTCCGGGACGCCCCGCAAAAGGTCCAATTCAAAGACCTAGAGCATATTGCCAAATGCGGAGAGCAAGCCGACCGAGCTGCTATCTGCGCCGCCCTGGGCGAGGGAACCGCTAAATCGGCGAAAGAGGTTCTGGACCGGAAAAAAGCCCCCGGTGCCGCCCTTAAAACGCCTGTTGAACAGCAGTTTTCAAAGCTGGCTGATGCGTTTGCCCGCGCAAGTAAAGAAGCGCGCCGCCAGTTTGTCGCACAGTATGGCGACGTCCTGGTCGAGTTGATCAAAGATGCCCAGGCCGAACGCGCTCCGGGCAGTGAGGTCATCGGGTTTCGCTCCCGTAAAAGCGGGGGCCAAGCATGAGCGCGCCCGGCACACCGGCACAGGAATGGTGGTCGGCGGCTGAGCTGGCTGCCGCCCGCCTCCCCGGCCTCCCCGGCACCGTGCAGGGTATCACGGCGAGAGCCGAGCGTGACGGATGGCGGGACGTACCCGGCGCAATAAAGCGCAAAGTCGGACGCGGTGGTGGGTATGTCTATCACTGGTCGGTACTGCCCCTTGCCGCCCGCACCAAACTGGTTGAGCGCGAGACGGTCCAACCCGTTGCCAAGCCGGATCGAAACGGTGCATGGGCCGCCTATGCCGCCCTGCCCCAGAAATCCAAAGACGAGGCCGCGCGCCGCCTGGATGCGATCACCAAGGTTGAGTTGCTTCACACCAGCGGTGCGGGTCATGTCCATGCCGTCGATACCATCGCCGCAGAAATCGGGTCCAGCGCCCGGACGATCTATAACTGGATCGACCTTGTCGCCGGTGTGGCGCCAGAGGACCGGCTTGCATTCGTCGCGCCCAAAGCACCGAAAAAACGCACCCAACAGGCAGATCGTGCCGCCTATCAGCCGTTTATGGATTGGCTCAAGAGCGCTTGGCTGCGTCCCGAGCGCCCAACGTTTGCGCAATGCTACCGCATGGCTGAGCGCCAGGCGGGCCAGATGGGTTGGCCCATCCCAATTGAGAAGACGGCAAAGCGCTGGGTAGATGCCGAGGTGCTGCGCACAACGCAAGTCTATCTCCGCGAGGGCGTCAATGGCCTGATGCGCTGCTATCCGGCCCAAATTCGCGACCGGTCGAGCCTCCACGCGCTGGAAGCTGTCAACGCCGACTGCCACAAGATCGACGTCTTTGTCGAATGGCCCGACGGCACCATCAACCGCCCTCAAATCGTGGCGTTCCAAGACCTCTATTCCGGCAAAATTCTGTCCTGGCGCGTGGATCACGACCCGAACAAAGTCATGGTGATGGCGGCATTTGGTGAGTTGGTCGACAACTGGGGTATTCCAAAGCGTTGCCTGTTCGACAACGGGCGCGAATTTGCCAACAAATGGATGACGGCAGGCGCACCCACCCGGTTCCGCTTCAAAGTTCGGGAAGCCGATCCAATTGGTGTTTTGCCCTTGCTTAACATCGACATGCACTGGGCCACGCCTGCCCACGGTCAGGCGAAACCCATTGAACGCGCGTTCAGGGATCTGGCCAGCGATGTTGCCAAGGATGTGCGTTTTGCGGGCGCCTATGTAGGCAACCGACCCGACGCCAAACCAGAAAACTACGGCAGCCGGGCAATCAAGGCCGCTGAGTTTCTGGAAGTCCTGGCGGAGGGTATTGCCGAACACAACGCCCGCACGGGTCGCCGATCCGATACCGCCAAGGGTCGGTCCTTTGATGAGACATTTGCCGAAAGCTATGCGACCGCGCCGATCATCAAGGCGACCGAAGAACAGCGGCACCTTTGGTTGATGGGCCAGGCAGACGGGAAATTGCACAAGGACAGCGGCAAGCTCACCCTGCACGGCAATGTCTACCATTGCGATTGGATGAGCCAGGAAGCGGGTCGCAAAGTGATCATCCGCTTTGATCCCGAAGACCTTCACTGCGGCGTACATCTTTCAGCGCTCGACGGCCAATATTTGGGCTTTGCCGAATGCCAGCAGAAGGTTGGTTTTTTCGATCTGGACGGCGCGCGGTCAACAGCCCGCCGCAACCGCCAGATCGTCAAAGCGGAAAAAGCCTTGGCAGAGCTGCAACGGCCCATCCCGGTCGAACAACTTGCCGCCGATATGAACAACTCTGCCCCGTCGCCGTCTGAGGCTCTGGCGGACTTGGAGGCCAAAGTGGTGAAGCCGGTGTTCCGCAAACCAACTGCGGTCACCACGTTCCGCGATCACATGGACCCAGCGGCGGAGCAAGAGCAAGACGCTCTGATTTTGCAGATGGATATTGCCAAGAAAACGGCGGCGCAGAGTGGGCAGTTTAAGGTGGCGGACACCCCAGAGGCACGGTTCAGGCAGGCCGAGGAAATCGCGCTTCGACAGCAGCAAGGAAAACCCGTCGGCGAGGCGGAGGCCGGATGGCTGGCAGGGTTTTATGAACACCCAGAATACGAGGCGTATTCAGCGATTTTCGGAGATTTCGGCAGCAACAGCGCCGGATAAGAAAACCGCCGCCCGGCTGGATCCGAAGCGGCGGCATAAATTGAGTAGGAGTAAGGAATGACACAACTGATGGAAACAGGCAACAGCATTCAGCCGCTTGCCAATGTCGCGCGAATGGCAACGCTGGTCAAAGAGCTGCAAGGCCGCAGCTTCGGGATGCCAGGCTTGGGTGTGTTCTATGGTTACCCCGGCTACGGGAAGACGTTTGGCGCAATATTCTGTTCCTCCAAGTTCGACGTTATCCATATTTCCATGCAAGGTGATTGGACGAAAAAAACGTTCCTAGAACGTTTGCTGCGAGAACTGGGCGTTGCGCCAAAACGGGTCGTGCCTGACATGGTCTTACAAGCTTGCGAGGCGCTTGCGATGGACGGGCGCACGTTGCTGGTGGATGAGGCCGACTATGCGTTTCGCAGAGGCGTTATTGAGCTGATCCGAGATCTGCACGACGGTTCAGACACTCCGGTTATCCTGATCGGCATGGAAGAATTCCCTCAGAAGCTCCGCAAGTTTGAATTGATTGACAGCCGGGTCATGTCGTGGGTCGCGGCACAGCCTGCGACCCCCAAAGATGCTCAGATGCTGAGCGCCGTTTATTCGCCGAATGTTGAAATTCAGCCTGATCTTTTGGAGGCCATTCTTGAACGAAATACTGGCAATGTTCGCCGCATGGTTACGGATATCGCTCAGGTTAAGAATGAGGCGGTCAAATTGGGCCTAAACACCATGAGCCTAGAAGACTGGGGCGGTATCGAATTTCGCCGCAAAGACGCTCCCTCTCCGCGTCGGGGGCTGAAATGAACATGCAACTCCTTCGCGGACCTTGCGAACAAAGCGTCCTAAAGTTCATCAAATCCCGCGACCGTTTCACCTATTCCGAGGTCGCAGAACACTGCCCCGGAACCAAATCGGAGCGGGAGATATTCTTACGCTCCTTACTCCGCGATGGCACGGTTAAGCCATGCGGCAGAGAAAAAAACGTCCGTTTCTATCGCTACGATCCGCCACAAGCGAACATATCCGGGGCGACCGGTCTGGAAACCCCGGCTGCATTCGGTCCGAAATGCGACGAAGAAAGGCAGATCTGGAGCTTCATCCATGATCGCATATACTTCACGATTGAAGACCTTGCATCGGTATGTGCTGTCGGCGCAATCCGCACACGGTTTGTCTCCGAATTGCGCCGCCACGAGATCATCCGAGAGTGGGGCCGAAGCGACGGAAAAATTTTCTATACGACCAAGACACGACAGGAAGCTAGAGAGCACGCAAAATCCATGCGCGCCACTGCCGATGGCGCAATCTGGATCACCATCAGGCAGCAAAAGAAGTTCCGACCAATTGATATTTTTGCGGCGCTTTCACCGGCGCGGCCTGACGTCTCCAAAGATGATATCCTCGCGTACTGCCGTGTCCTGAGGGCGGCAGGCTACCTGAGGCCGAGCGCGCGGACCCGTAGCCGTGAAATGCAGGACGACACCTTGCTAATCCTAATCCGCGACACAGGCCCCTTACCGCCGCAGAAGAAACGGATGACCGTGGTTGTCGATAGTAACGAAGACAAGATCGTCTACGCACCCGGAGGGCGTTTGTGATGAACGACCGCCTGATCCTTGCCCAGGATGGCTGGGGCGAACCCCTGCCCGAGTGGATCGCCGTCTTGATTGCCGAATGCGACCGCTCTTCACAAAACGTAGTCGCAAAGCAGCTCGGCGTGAGTGCCGCCGTGGTCAGCCAAGCAATCCGCAACCGCTATGCCGGGAATATGGCCCGCATTGAATCTACGGTGCGTGATGTCTTCATGAATGCACCGGTGCAATGCCCGGCCTTGCAGGTGGAAATTGCGAGTGCGGCTTGCCTCGACCATCGCCGCCGCGCTGAGACCTGGTCCCACTCCAACCCCTTTCGCGTCCGCATGACCCGCGCCTGTCGCGCTTGCCCACAGTTCGCCAAATCAGAAGGTGACACATGATCACTCCGCACCCTTTTTGCCGCCTGACACCTGAGAAAGTGCGCGCAGCAGTGAATGACCTCGTATCAGGCGCACGCGTTCCCATCGGCGCCGCCGACGCGCTCGCAGACGCCATCATGATCAAGGATCCGGTTCACGCAGGTATCGTCCTGCGCAGCCTGGCCGACGCGCTGGACCCAGAGGGCGCGTAACCCCAATCCCGAAACGCACCCCTCACCACCCGCGAGGACATAAATGATCAGCCGAAATGCTCAAAAGACGCTTTCAGTCGCCCTTACTTACTCCGCCCTCACTCCACTGTCAGTCGCTTGGTGGTGGCCGAAAGAGGCGATTATGGCGGGCATGACCCTCGGCCCTCTAGGCTCGAAACTGGAAGCTTGGATCCTGCGCCAGGAACGCAACGAAGCGCAGGAGCGTATTGCCGCCCTGGAACTGAAATCCACCTAACCCTAACCCCGAAACGCCCCCCCCAGAAAGAAAGCAATTGGAATGACCCAAGCCCAGACCTCCTCCCTCGAACGAGCAGACATCCCCGACGGCATTGTCGAGGCCAATGGCAACAAATACATGACCGACGCAAAGGGCAAATTGGTGCCACTAGAAACGGTCAACGCCCGCGACAAACTACAGGACGAAACCGTCCGCAAGATCATCAGCTATGCCCTGCCGCTGCGCAGCCAAGTTGCCCGTTTCAAAGCCCATACTGGCCGCGATGTTGCCGATTTGCAGGCCCTGCTGGCTCAGGAATACGGCGCACAGCTTGGCGGTGCTAAGGGTAACATGACCCTGACCTCATTTGACGGCCTGTTCAAAATCACCGTGTCCGTCGCGGACAAAATCGACTTTGGCCCGGAATTGCAGGTGGCCAAGCAGTTGCTGGATGAATGCCTTAACGAATGGTCAGCAGATGCCCCGGCAGAGCTGCGCGCCATCGTCACCCGTGCGTTCAACACCGAAAAGCCCGGCCAGATCAATCGCGGTGAGGTGATGATGCTCTTGCGGCTGGACATCACCGATGTGCGCTGGAAACAAGCCATGACGGCGATCAAGGATGCCATGCGGGTGGTGGGCACCGCCAGCTATACGCGCTGCTATCAGCGGCCCAGCGTTGATGCGCCCTGGGAACATATCACGATTGACTTGGCCAAGGCATAGGAGCGCGTCCGATGGCAATGACCCAATCCGAAATCCAAACTGCTCTACACCGTGCGTTCAGCAGCTATGCCACCAAAATGCGGCGCGCCAATCTGGTCCTGGGCAATAGCTTGGTCGTTCTGCGGCGTGAGGCGGAGATTGCCAAGATCGCGCCTGAGGCATTCGACGCGATGGTCCGTGAGGAAATGAACCAAGCGGACAAGCGGATGCAGGACGACGTTGCCCGGCATCCCGTTGCCGCCCCGATAGCCGAGGCTGTGTGATGAGCCGCGCCCTGCAACAGAAGATCCACATCGGCTGCCGTCAGCTTGGCATGGACAGCGATGCACGGCGCGGCCTGCAGCTGGCCGTCACGGGCAAAACGTCCATGAAAGACATGACCGAGGCCGAGTTAAAAAGCGTTTTAAAGCGCCTTAAAAACGATGGTTTCAAGGCCGCGACAGCCGGGAACCACCGCCATAAGAAAGCCCCCCGTGCTGACCTGCGTTTGGTCCATGTCCTTTGGCGCAAGCTCGGTGAGGCCGACGCGTTGCGTGACCCTAGCCGGAACGGGTTAAATACATTCATTCGCAAACGGTTTGGCTCCGCCTGGCAGTCGGTGCCCGCCGACGTTGATATGCTCCGCGATCATGATCAGATCGACCAGGTCATTCAGGCGTTGAAGTCTTGGGGCCACCGCCAGGACATCGACTTTGACTGGTCTGACCATCAGCGATGAACCGCAATTTCCGCCCATATCTGCCCGGTGTGCTGTCCTACATCGCCGAGGAAATCAGCCTTGATCTGGCGGTGCGCCTGGCAGAGGCAAAGGGCGGGCGTGAGGTCTACATCTCGGATAAGGCAGGCTCCAGCCTTGCGGAGCTGGTGGGTGCAGAAGATGCCCTTCGCCTTTACAAACTACTGGGTGGCGGCAAACTGGTTGTCCCCGCCGGAAACTTTGGCGGGCAGGCCGGCCGCCGCCAGCGGATCGCCACGTTGCTGGGCCAAGGCAAAAGTCATTCGGTGGTCGCTGCCGAGGTTGACGTGACCCTGCGAACAGTCGAGCGTGTCGCGGCCAGCCTGCGCCGACGCAACGACGATCAAGGCGATTTTTTCATCTAATATTGCATTGCCCCCGACACCCGCCGGGACGGCAATCACCCGATGGCACAGGTAGTTTTGTCTTACACAGACGGAGCCACCGGCCATGCCATCAGTCCAAACCATTGCAGAGGAAATCGTCGCGCGCGAAGGCGGGTTCGTAAATGATCCCGCCGATCCCGGCGGCGCGACCAATTACGGCGTCACCATCCATACGATGCGCCGTCTGGGATTGGACCTAGACCGCGACGGCGATGTTGACGTGTTGGATGTGCGCGCTTTGAGCCGCGCGCAGGCCGTTGAAATTTTCATCCGGCATTATTTCACAAGACCCCGGATCGACCTGTTGCCGCAGGCGCTGCAAGCCAGTGTTTTTGACATGCAGGTCAATGCCGGTGCCAATGCCGTAAAGATCCTCCAGCGCCTACTGGCGGGGTTTCAAGAACCGGTCGCGGTCGATGGCGCGCTTGGCCCAAAGACCGCCGCAGCGGCCCACCGGGCCTATGAAAAGGCCGGAGACTATCTGGTAGATGCCTACGGTATTGCCCGCCGGGACTACTATTTGCGCCTCGCTGACCGTCGGCCTGCATCCCGTAAATTTGCCCGGACCCGCGTGGGCGGCAAAGGCGGCTGGATCAAGCGCGCCGAGGAATTCATGTCTCCCCGCTACCACCTGAGCGACGCCGCTTTCCAGCAACGGACATCGGCATGGGGATGAGCGCGCCGGGCAATTGGCAGGTTCCGCAGTTTACGCATCGGTTTGGCTGCGACTTAGGAGGCAAGATATGCAGCTTTTGAAATGGCTCTTTGGCGGCGGTCGCAATGTGATCACTGAAACAGCAGGCGTATTTCGCCCACATGCTGAGGCGAGTGCACAGCGCGAGGCGGCTTATGTGCAATCCGCGCTGGCCCAACATGGCGCCGAGTTCAGCCGACCTGCCATTGGGCGTTTTGACCGGTTTATGGACGGCATGAACCGTCTGCCGCGCCCGCTGATGGTGATTGCCACATTCGCCCTTTTCGCCTCGGCCATGTTCGACCCGCTTTGGTTTGCTGCCCGGATGCAGGGTCTGGCCCTGGTGCCCGATCCGCTCTGGTGGCTGGCCGGAACAATCGTCGCATTTTATTTCGGCGGGCGGTTTCAGGTGAAATCGCAACAGTTCCGTCAGTCGCTTAACCAGGGCACCGCGCTGTTGCCGCAGGTTCTGGAAAACATCAGCGCAATCGACGCTCTGCGACATGACACGCCCGGCGCCGCTGAGGGCGGCGTGGCGGGCGATGACATCGCCAAGGCGCAGCCGAAAGGGGAAAATCAAGCCGTGACGGACTGGTGGGAAGCGGGGCAGAAACGGTGACCCTGGATCTTGAGACCATTCTAAAGCTGACCAATCTCGGAATTTCAGTCTGCGCCATCATCTACACGTTCTTTGCGACCCGCCAGAAAGACACCGACGAACGGTTCAAAGAAGGGTCCAAGCGGATGGATCGCCACGAAAACCGTATCGCGGCACTTGAGCAAACAGTGCAGATCCTCCCCGGCACGGGCGACATTCACGCCCTGCAACTGGAGCTGGTCAAACAGACAGGATCGCTGGCCGAAATCCGCGCTGTGATGGACGGCAACGCCAAGATCATGGCCCGCCTTGAAACCATCGTCAGCCGTCACGAAGACCATCTAATCGGGACCTAAGAGACCATGAGCGCATACCAAGACACCCTGTCCAAACACCGTCGCCTGACAATTCTAAAATTCCTGTCAGACAGCCCGGAATATACGTCCAACGCATCCATCCTCGTGGACGTCTGCAATAGCTACGGCGTAGCTACCACCCGCGACCAGGTCATGGGCGAGCTGGACTGGTTGAGCGAACAGGGCTTGGCAAGTGTCACTGATAACGGGCTATTCCGCATTGCCACTGCGACCAGTCGCGGTGTTGAGGTCGCCGAAGGCAAGGCGCGCCATTCAGGCGTCCAACGCCCCCGGCCTGGGCCGTAGTCATGCCCCCACCCCGCAAGATCGACCTACTGCCAAGCGAGATGCGCCACTGGTTGCAAGATGAGCTGAAGGCGCGTGGTTTCTCTGACTATGAGGATGTCACCGAAGCGCTGAATTTTCGCCTTGAAGACGCCGGGCTGGAAATGCGGATCGGCAAGTCCGCCGTTCACGCCTACGGGCAGGAGTTTCGCGACTATGCCAAGATGCAGGAACAGGCCCAGGACGAAATCCGCGCCTTTCTTGAGGAGGCCAGCCTGCAAGATGAGGTCGACGTCACCTCGGCCCTGTTCCAGCAGCTCACCACGATTCAATGGCGATTGCAGATGGCAATGGCCAATCCCGACCGGCTT
The DNA here is from genome assembly GCF_048056635.1 of Phaeobacter sp. JH20_08. NCBI lineage: Bacteria > Pseudomonadati > Pseudomonadota > Alphaproteobacteria > Rhodobacterales > Roseobacteraceae > Phaeobacter > Phaeobacter sp. JH20_08. Next base: position 537,173 of record NZ_JAYMVV010000018.1, read on the forward strand.
CCCGATCCGCGCGGGCTGAAGGATCTGACCACGGCCCTAAACAACCTGATCCGCAGCACCTCGCTGCGTGATGAAATCGCCAAGGCCGAACGCGACGCAATGGCGCGCAAACTGGATGAGGCGGTGGAAGCCGGAGACGTGGAAAAAGAGGCCGCGCAAAAGGCCCGCGAAATCATGGGGTTTGTCTGATGAGCGATATGGTAATTGGAACTATTGTCCTGGTCGGTGACTACAATTGGCGCAAGGGGCCGATGTGGCCCTCAATAGCTGCTCTGTTCTTTGGGCGGCGCCAGAGGTTCGTCCACCTTGGAATGCGCTGCACAATCGCGTGGTACAAGGAACAGCCCTACCTGATTGCAATGCGTGAGGCGCCCGAGGCCAAAAATGGCGGTTAGCGTTGGGCCGGTCATTGACTTCCTGCCCTACCAGAAGGCGTGGATCGCCGACACATCCCGTTTTAAAATTGGCATGTTTACCAGGCGGGGCGGCAAGACATTCGGCTCGGGCGGCGAAATCGTAGGCGACTGCGTTGATGCCGAGATTGAAGGGCGAAAAACGCGTTGGACGATCCTGTCACGATCAGAGGCAACCGCCAAAGAGGCCATTGAAGACGCCGTAAAACCCATGACTGAGGGCTATTACGCGGCCCTCACCACCTTGGCGCGCAAGGGGCGGCCAGAGTTTTCCGAGGAAGATTTCCACGTGCCCGCCCACAAACGGGAGGTCGTCCAGAATGGCGCTGTCCATCTGGTTGATGTTGAGGCTGCAACCTACAAGGCGCAGGAAGTCCGCTATCCGGGCGGCTCCCGCGTAACGGCGATTTCCGCCTCACCTGACGCCGCCCGTGGCTTTGGCGGCAACATGCTGTTTGACGAGTTTGCCTTTCACGCCGACAGTCGCCGGATCTGGGGGTCGGCCTTTCCGGTCGCCGCGCGCGGTGGCCATAAAATCCGGGTGATCAGCACACCAAATGGCAAGGGCAACAAGTTCCATGAGCTGATGACCACGCTCAACAATGGGTTTTCTAAACACCACGTCGATATCTACGAGGCGGTCAAACAGGGGCTGGACGTTGATATCGACGAATTGCGCGCCGGTATGTCCGACGAAGACGCCTGGGCGCAAGAATTTGAGCTGAAATGGCTGGACGCGGCCTCGGCCTGGCTGGACTACGATCTTATTTCATCCTGTGAAGATGTGCGCGCCGGTCACCCTGCGCTCTATCGTGGCGGGCTTTGCTACGTCGGCGTTGATATCGCGGCACGAAACGACCTCTTTGTGATCTGGGTGATGGAACTGGTCGAAGGTCAGTTGATCACCCGCGAAGTCATCGCCGAGCGCCGTATCAGCTTCGCGCGGCAGGACCAGCTTCTAGCCGATGTGTTCCGCCGCTACCGCGTGGCGCGCTGCTGCATGGATCAGACCGGCATGGGCGAAAAGCCGGTGGAAGATGCCCAGCGCAATCACGGCGAGGACCGTGTTCTCGGCGTGTTGTTCAGCGCGCCGGCCAAGCTGGATCTGGCGACCGGCATGAAAGACCGCTTTCAGGATCGCTCAATGTTGATCCCCGAGGGCGACCCCAAGCTGCGCGCGGATCTTCATGCCATCAAATCTGTGACCGGCCCCACGGGCATCCGGCGCCTCGTCGCGGACACCGACACCGACGGCCACGCCGACCGCTTCTGGGCGGCAGCCCTGGCCTGCGAAGCCGCAGAAACCGAATACCAGCCGCTGGTCTATCGCCCCGTCGCACCCGGCGGCGAAAGAGACACAAAACGGCCCATCCACCTGACCGCAGGTTTTAATGCCAGAAAAGGAATTTGGTGATGACACCCCGCCTGCTTGACGCCTACGGGCGCCCGATCAAACTCCAGAGCCTGACGCAGCGGGTGCCCGAACCGGGGATCACCTCTATCCGCAACGCTTGGGCGCCGTCGGTCGCGCTCGGCCTGACGCCGCAGCGCCTGTCGCAGATCCTTCTTTCGGCCAACGAAGGTGACATTCATGACTATCTCGTCCTGGCCGAGGAAATGGAGGAGCGAGACCAACACTATGGTTCGGTCCTGGGCATCCGAAAGCGCGCGATTTCGGGCGTTGACCCCGTTGTCACTCCGGCATCCGGTGACGCTCAGGACGAAAAAATCGCCGATGCCGTCCGCGAAAACATTGCAGAGCATGACGGGTTCTCAGACCTGATTGAGGATATGTTGGACGCCCTCGGAAAAGGGTTTTCCCAAACGGAAATCATCTGGGAACGGAGCAAAACCGAGTGGTCGATCAAAGAGTTTCTGCATCACGACCCGAGGTTTTTCACCTTAGACCGCGAGACAGGCCGTAAAATCCGAATGTTGGATGAGCGGGATATGATCGACGGGGTTGAGCTGGAACCATTCAAGTGGATTTCCCATCAGGCCAAACTGAAATCCGGTCTGCCGATCCGGGGTGGCCTGGCCCGTCTCGTGTCCTTTGGGTGGATGTGCAAAGCCTATACGGTGAAAGACTGGATGGCTTTTGTTGAAACCTACGGCCTGCCGTTGCGTCTGGGCAAATACGGGCCAAGCGCCACGCCAGAAGACGTCGAGGTGCTGTTCCGGGCCGTTGCCAATATCGGCACCGACGCGGCGGCAGTCATCCCAGAGGCCATGAAAATTGAATTTGTGCAGGCCATGAGCGGCAGCGCCAGCGCCGAGGTGTTTGAAAATCTCGCGCGCTGGGTCGATGAACAGACATCAAAGGCCGTGCTCGGCCAGACCATGACCTCAGACAATGGCTCGTCCATGGCCCAGGCCGAGGTGCATAACGATGTCCGCCACGACGTTGCCAAGGCCGATGCAAAATCTGTCACCACCACTCTGAACCGGGATCTGGTGAAGCCCTATGTAGATCTGCATTTTGGGGTGCAGAAGCGATATCCGCGCCTGAAGATCACCATTGAAGAAACCGAAGACGTGGACATGATCCTGCGTCACACCGCTGAGATGGTGGATCGGGGCGTTCGGGTGCGCCAGTCCGAGGTGCGGGGCAAGCTTGGCTATTCTGAACCCGATGCGGGCGACGAGATCCTGACGCCGTCGCGGAAGAAAACCGACGCCGCAGATGCAACGCCGCCCGCGCCGCCCACTGAAACCGCCGCCAACCGGTCCGAAACGTCAACAGGCGCAAGCAACCCCTATGCGCCGCTGGACGATCTGGAGGCAGAACTGACAGAGGATTGGGACGCGATCATGGGGCCAGTTATTGCCCCTGTCCTGGAACTGCTGGAGACCGCCACCTCCTATGAGGACGCGCTTGCGACACTGGCCGATGCGTTCCCCAAAATGGACACCCGCCCGCTCTTGGACAGCCTGGTTAAATCCGCCGTGAAATCCCGCGCCCTGGGAGACATCAGCGATGGCTGAGTTTCGCGACCGGCCCGGCTACAGCTTCAATCCCGGCGCGCCGCCTGAGGTGACGGATTTTTTCCGCAATAAGGCCATGCGCCCAAGCTTCAGCTTTCGCGATGTTGAGCCTGAAGAACACGCCGTCGCCTTCACCGTGGCCAAGGCCATGCAGGTCGATGTACTGCAAACCATCCGCGACGAGCTGCAAGCGGCCCTGGAAAAGGGCATTCCCTTTGAGGAGTTCCAGAAAACTCTGACCCCACGCCTGCGTCGCATGGGCTGGTGGGGCGTCAAGGAACAGGTGGATCCGCTTACAGGTGACGTGAAGAAGGTTCGCCTTGGATCGCCTCGCCGTCTCAAGACCATCTATCGCGCCAATATGCGCTCGGCCCGTGCGGCGGGCCAATGGCAACGCATCCAACGCAGCAAGCGCGCCCTGCCCTATCTGGTCTATCTGCTCGGCCCGAGCGTCCGCCACCGGCCCAGCCACGCGGCCCGGAGCGGCATGGTGTTGCCGGTCGATGATCCGGCCTGGCAGGTTTGGTATCCGCCCAACGGTTTTGGTTGCAAATGCCATGTCCGCCAGATCACCCGCCGCGAAGCTGAAGAAATCGGCATCAGTGAAAACCCCGACACCCCCAGCCGCGAGGTGCTCAATCCGCGTACCGGCGAGCTGAAGAAACTCCCGGTCGGCATCGACCCCGGATGGGAAAGCAATCCCGGCCTCTACCGCCAACGCCGCATGGCCGAGTTCCTGCAAGACAAACTGAATGCCGCAGATCCGGCCATCGCCCATGCTGCCGCCCGCGATATGGCGACAAGCTGGCGTGTGCGCCGCATCCATGACGGTTCAGCCACCGGCTCGGCCCCTGTCGCCATGCTGCCGCAGGAGCTGGCAGACCGGATCGGCGCCAAAACCCGCGTGGTGCAGTTCTCCGACTACACAGCCGAAAAAACCCGGCGCAACCATGGTGAGGCCACCGCCGATCAGTTCAGGCGCGTTGCGGAGCTTCTGGAAACAGGATCTATCGCTCATGAGGTGTCAGGCACCGGAACCGAAAGCCTGATCTTTGAAGGCCAAGACGCCAAGCGCTGGCGGTTCGTTCTAAAGCGCACTGTGGCCGGGGATGAGATCTTCCTGAGCACATTCCACCGCAGCACACCCGCCAAATGGGCAAAGCTGTTGCGCGGAAAAAATGTAACCATAGTGAGGGAATGACGCGCGTGGAGGGGCGGAAATTCCCTCGCGGCTCAAGACCGGCTTCCCTAGGCTCACGCACACTTCAAAGATAGCAATCAGGGATGAAATTTTCAATACTGGCGAGGTTGGCGGGCGCTGAAACGTCATCGTCACGAGGTGCTTGCGGTGATATCAACCCTCAAAATAAGGTTCGCAGTATACCCAAACACCCTATTTTATATTGCTGATTTGAAGACATCATCAATCTGAATTTTTGATTGCTATGAATCTAGCTTTCACTGATCATCACAGCATTTGATGACCTCGGATTTAGGAATAACTATGTCAACCATCGCGCCCATTGGAACACTTCTAGCAGGTCTTGGCGGCCTTCTCATGGGGGGAGCGGCTGTCTATACCGCCGTCAAACCTTCAGAGATAACGACCTACCCAGAACTCGAAAAGCGTCTCGACCAACTCGAGAACCTCATTTCACCTGAAGGTCTCGCTCCCGGCGACTCCTCACTGAACTCATTGCAGCGCAAACTTGACGCATTCGGAAAGACGTTAGAGGTGGCTACATCCAATAAAGCCAATAGTGCTCTATTCGTTCCGAACTTACTGTCAAGTTTGACGACCTATGAATCGGGCCAAGTCTTCGATTTCACGGCGCCAAATGGTGCAACGAAACTGCTTAAAGCTAATGTCAGCGGAACGATACTCACATTAAAAGTCGACGGCCAGCAAAGTCATAGTGCGGATACCGGCGGCCACATCGCATTAGATTTCGAAGGGCAGACTTGCAAATTCGAAAACATATCAGCCATCCCTTCAAAGAGCGCCGTGGTAAGGTCTTCCTGCGTAAGCAACTAGGATGTCACCGAGACCCAGAAAGCGCATATTGCTGCATCTTCTGGTAAAACCCGAGTCATCTTTGCTTCAGGATCGTTTTTAAAGGGGGGTTAAAGGGGGTAGAAAGGGGTGAAACGGGTTTTCGGGCGGCATCATGCGCCAGCAGCCGTTACGCCCTTCTAAGCCCCCTCTTTCGCCAACCCCTTTCTGACCCTCGATCTTGCCCCCGACACCTGCCAGGGCTGAGTAGTGCCGCACGGCGGGGCATTGTGGCCTCATGACACAGGCCAACTCCATAACCACCATTGCGCTAGCGCTGAACGCAGAGGGCGACAGCGTACCCGATTGGATCCAGCTCACGCCACCCGGCCCGCACCTGACGGGCCGTGACGGGCGCCAATGGCGGCTGACCAATCCCGACGCGGTGGTCGCTGAATTTGCGCGCAACCGTGCTGACCTCCCCGTTGATTTTGAACATGCCACCCAAGTGAAGGGCGCAAAGGGCGATGCCGCCCCTGCGGTCGGCTGGATCAAGGAACTGGATGCGCGCAACGGGGCGATCTGGGGGCGCGTTGAATGGAATGACGCAGGCCGCAATTCCATCGCGTCGAAAGGATACCGCTATGTGAGCCCCGTTTTCACCTTCACCAAGGCGGCCAAGGAAATCAGCAAGATGATTTCGGCGGGCCTGACCAACCAACCCAACCTGGAACTAGCCGCCCTGAACACTGAAGACCATCAGGGTGGCGCTGATGAGGTACTGCCGATGAACAAGGCGATCCTTGAGGCCCTCGGCCTGCCGGAAAACGCGTCCGATCTGGATGTGGTGACGGCGATCAACAAAATGAAGACGGATGAGGCGACCGCCCGCAATCGGGCCGAAAACCCTGACAGCGGCAAGTTCATCCCGCGCGCCGATTACGATCTGGCGATGAACAAACTCAGCGCCTTTGAAACTGCCGAGAAAGAGCGCCAGGACGAGGCGATCAACACTGCCGTCGGCGCTGCCATTGAGGCGGGTAAAATTGCGCCAAGCAGCCGCGACTACCATGTGGCGGCCTGCCGCTCCGAGGGCGGGCTGGAGAAATTCCAGCAACTTGTCGATGCCAGCCCCGTCATCGCCGCAGACAGCGAGCTGCGCGACAAGACCCCCACCGCCCAAAACAAGGCGCTATCGCCCGACGAGCTGGCGATCTGCCGCCAGATGGGCCTCACCCCTGAAGACTTCCACGCGGCGCAAGCTGAAACCGAGGAGAGCTGATCATGGCTGCAATTACACCAGCGGTGCTGTCAGCACTTTGGACAGGCGCCAAAAAGAACTTCAATGATGGCTATGAGGCGATGGCCAACCAGTCCTTTTACAAGGACGTCTGCACCATCGTGAATTCCAATGATGATCGCGAGACCTATGACTGGTTGGGCGATGCGCCGGAAATGCGGGAATGGATCGGCGACCGGGTGGTCAAAGATATCAAGTCGCACGGCTACCAGATCATCAACCAGGAGTTCGAGACAACCATCGGCGTCAAAGCCAAGGACATCAAGAACGACAAGCTGGGCACCTACGGTCCTCGTTTCCGCCGCCTCGGTGAAGCCGCCGCCCGCAAGCCCGACCAGATGGTCCGCGATCTGATCATCAACGGAGCAAGCCAGACTTGCTATGACGGTCAGTATTTCTTTGACACTGACCACCCGGTTTATGCCGGGCATGACGGCACCGGCGCGGTTACAACCATTTCCAACATGACCGATGGCGCCGGGTCGCCCTGGTATATGCTGGATCTGAATTCCGTCCTGCGCCCGTTCATTTTCCAAGAGCGCGAAAAGGTCAGCCTCATTGGCAAGGAAGACCCCAAGACCAGCGACCATGTGTTCATGCGCAACCAGTACCTCTATGGCGCCGACGCATATTGGGCGGCTGGCTATGGCTTCTGGCAAATGGCCCATATGTCCAAGGCCGAACTGAACGGCGACAATTTTGATGCCGCCTTTGAGGCCATGATGGGCGTGACCGGCGACGGCGGGCGCGAATTGGGCCTGATGCCCTCACACATCATGGTGGGCCGGTCCAACCGCTCCAAGGCCAACAAGGTCGTCAAGATGATGCTCGGCGACGGTGGCGCATCCAACCCCAACTACAACGAGGTCAAGGTTCTGGTGAACCCCTGGCTGCCTTAAAGGAGGGCCGCGCTATGACATCCAAGAACTATACAATTTCAGGCGTACCAAAAGAGGGTTTTTGCCGCTGCGGCACGTTCTTTCCCAACGCTGGCATCCCGGTCAACGCCGAGGATTTCGACGCCGATCAATGGCGCCGCCTGAAGGCAGAGCCAAACCTGCGGGTGGCATTGGCCGAGGCTGACCCGGCTTCAGACGCAGCAGCGCGCGACGCCCAGATCCGCGAGGCCATCAAAAGCCTCAGCCCCGAGGATTTCCAGAAGGACGGCAAGCCGAAAATCGACGCCCTGTTCGACCTTCTGGGCGATGACCTGGGCAAGATCACCACCGCCGAGCGCAACGCGGCCTGGGATGCTCTCACCAGTGGCGGGTTTGAAACCCCAGCCGCCACTGCACCGGCTTAAACCGGGGGGCGATGATCCGACGCGGCCACGGGGTGCTGCATCGGGGAGCCTCTTGCCCCGACGACTTATCCAAGACCAGTAACCAAAGGTGACCTGATGGCCTACGCCACTCAGACAGATATCGTGACGCTCTATTCGCAGGACGCGCTCTATGTGGCGGATCGTGACGGCGACGGCGTACCCGACGAGGCAGCCATTGCCCGCGCCTTGCAAACAGCGGGTGATGAGATCGACAGCTATCTGGGCGTCCGGTTCAGCTTGCCGCTGGAGACCGTGCCCGGCCTCTTGGTTCAGTTCAGCGTGGATATCGCTCTTTACCGGCTCGCGCTGTCCAGCGACGTGCTGTCGGACGAACACCGCACCCGCTACGAGGACGCCCAGAAACACCTGAAGGACATCGCGCGCGGCACCGCCACATTAAACACAGGCGCGCCGCAATCAGGCGACGGAGACGATCCTGTCGCCCCCGCCCGCCCCCGCCCGGTGGTTACGGTCGGCCCGGAACGCGAGTTCACCCGTGATAAAATGCGGGGGCTTTGATCCATGGCCGGTGTTGCTGCAACTCTCACATCCTCGGGCTTGACCGAAGCCATTGCCAAGGTCCGCCGCCTTGAGGGCTTTCGCCTGGCTGAACTGGCAGATGATGCCGGGGCGGTTCTGGAAAGCTCTACCCGGCGCCGGTTTGACACTGCCGTCGCCCCCGACGGCGACCGTTGGGCGCCCTGGTCAGAAAGCTATGACGAAACCCGCGACCATGACGTGCATTCGCTGCTGGTCGATGAGGGAGATTTGCGGGACAGCATCGCCAGCTATGCCAGCGAGAGCGAGGTCCAGGTCGGCTCCAATCTTGTCTATGCCGCCCACCACCAGATCGGCGGTGATGAAATCGACAGCGGCATTCCGGCCCGGCCCTATCTTGGCGTCTCTGATGAGGACGAGCTGGATCTGTACGACCTCGTCACCGTGACGCTGGAGGATCTGTTGCAATGAGCGATCCGAACAACGCTATGGCTGATCTACCCACCCAGGTCTGCGCCCGGTTCAACGCCCTGTTGCCGGATCTTCGCGAGTGTACGCCGCATGAGGGCAAGTACTCCCTTGATGACCTAAAACGCGAAGGCATTCCCGCGCCAGCGGTCAAGGTCTCGTGTCTCGGCGCAAAGCAGGATCAAACCTATGCAGGGGCACCGGCAACCTTTCTGCTGTTGATGGCAGCATATGTGGTCACCCGTGATGGCCTCGGCATCAGTCGCGATATTCTTGCCGCCCGGATCTGCCAGACGCTGCTGGCCGCCATCCCCGAACAGACTTGGGGCCTGGACGGCATCGGCCCCGCCCGGACCACGGCGATGCACACGTTGATATCGACCAAGGTGAAATCAAAAGCCGTTTCCCTTTGGGCGGTCACCTGGCTTCAGCCCATCAGCTTTTTCCAGCCTGCGCCCCGATCTTTGGGTGTGGAGCTGCATGTCGGCATCGCGCCCAAGGTCGGCGCGGATCATGCCGATGACTACGAACACGTTGGAGGCTCTGACGATGAGTGAACAACTCGCAGAAGCAGACCGCCGCATTGAAAATTTGCTGATGACCGGAAAGGTCATTGCGGTTGATGCGGCCTCAGGCAGGGCGCGCGTCCAATGCGGTGACATTGAGACCGACCTGATCCCCTGGATGGCACAGCGCGCCGCAAGCAACCATTCGTGGTGGCCCTTGCAGACCGGCGAATGGGTGATGCTGGCCGCCCCATTCGGCGATCTGGCCCAGGCTGTCATTCTGGGCGCCCTGCCCACAGGAAAGAACCCGCCCCACGGGGCGCCAGACACATTCCGCCTCAGCTTTGAGGGCGGCTCATACATCGAAGCTGCTGGTGGCAATATCACCATCAAAGCGGTTGGTGAGCTGTTCCTGCAAGGCGCCAAAGTAAGGATCAACTAATGCCAAAAGCAGCCCGCAAAACCGACACCTGCACCGGCCATGCCGATTATCCACCCCGGCCCGCCACTGGCGGCAGCCCGAATGTGGACATCGAGGGCCTCGCCGCCCTGCGCCAAGGCGATAGCTGGGCAACCCACTGCAACCCCGACCTGCTCTGCCACGGTGCAAGCCAGGCGACAGGCTCATCCACCGTTTTTGTGAACGGCAAACCCTTGGCCCGCGTTGGCGATGCGGTGGGCTGCGGCTCATCCATCGCGACCGGCGCCGGAACCGTGATTGTAGGAGGCTAAGATGCCATTGAAACTGGACTATGTGACCACCGCCGCAGGCTGGACGGCCGGCGAATGGCGCCCCAAAGGCGCGCCTTTGCAACTGACCGCAGCCCAGGCGCAATATGAGAATGTTGCCCTGGCGGATGAGGCCCCGAAACCCGCTGCCAAATCAGGCGCGGGCAAGCCGGAGCGCGCCAAGTCGTGACCGGTATGAACCGACATAGCGGGCGGGCGTTGCAGGGCGACGGGCATCTTGCCCAGTCGATCCACGACATCCTGACCACCCCAAAGGGGTCAACGGTGATGCTGCGGGACTATGGCTCAGACCTGCCCTTTATCATCGACCAGCCCTTGAACGGGGACACCCTCATTGACGTCTACCAGGCCACCGCCGAGGCGCTGGCTCTCTGGGAGCCGCGCATCACGCTTGCGCGGGTGCAGGTCACCGAGGCGCGCCCCGGCTATGCGGTTCTGGAATTGAGCGACCCCGACGGCAACCTGTTGCCCTTGCCCGTGGATCTGTCACCGGAGGCCAGCCAATGAGCGGCTTTACCGCCATCGACCACAGCAAGCTTCCCGCGCCGGAAATCCTGCGCTCGGTCGGCTTTGACGCATTGTTTGCCGATATGAAGGCAGAGGCGGTCCGCCTGGAGCCGGAGCTGGCGCCGTTCCTTCAGCTTGAAAGCGAGCCGGTCACAAAACTGATCCGCGTCTTTGCCTACTACCGCCTGCTGGATCGTTTGGAGTTTAACGACGATGCGCGCGGCCTGCTGCTGGCGCTTTCCACCGGTGCAACACTGGATCACCTCGGTGTGTTCTGGGGCGTTGAACGCCTGACCATTCAAGAGGCCGACGACAGCCCCATTCCACCGATCCCTGAGCTGAAGGAAAGCGACGACGCATTCCGCCACCGCATCCAACTATCCATGGAAGGTCGCAGCACCGCCGGGCCGCGCGGCTCCTACATCTACTGGGCACTGTCAGCAGCGGGCGGCATCAAAGACGTGGACGTGGCAGCGCCCGCCTTTACGCGTTTGCAAATCACGCCCGAGCTGGCCGCGCAGTTGCCCGCCGGTGCCCTGGTGCTTGGCGTTCTGGATGATGCCGGTCTGGTGGACCCGATGCCGGGTGACGTGGCCATTACTGTCTTGAGCCAAACCGGTGACGGCAGCGCTTCAAACGAGGTTTTAAGCGCCGTTGAAACCTCTGTGAACGCCGAAGACGTCCGACCGATCACCGACAACCCACGCCCGCGCAGCGCCGGTATTCTACCCTATGAGATCACCGCGGAATTGACCCTGAAGGACGGCCCCGATCGCGCCTTGGTTTTGGCCACCGCGCAAGCCTCACTGGCCGACTATATCAACCGCAGTCACCGGCTTGGCCACGACGTCACACGCGGCGCAATCTATGCCGCGCTGTTTGTCGAAGGTGTGCAGCGTGTAAATCTCATCAACCCTGCCGCCGACATCGAGGTCGGAGACTGGCAAGCGGCCTATTGCGCGCCCGAAGGCGTGGCCCTGACCGTTGGGGGGCAGCATGTCTGATCAACCGTCCATCCTGCCACCAAACAGCACATCGCTGGAGCGGTCCTTGGAACGGCTGATCCAAAGCACACGCCCGGATCTGTCACCCGTTGCCACGCTGATGAACCCTGATAGCTGCCCCGCCGATTTGCTGGGCTGGTTGGCCTGGGCGTTCTCCGTGGATGTCTGGGAACCGTCCTGGGACGAGGCGACCAAACGCCGGGTGATCAAGGCCGCGCTCGAGGTTCACCGTCGCAAAGGCACGGTCACGGCACTGCGTCGCGTTTTGGAGGGTATCGTCGGTCAAATCAGCATTGCTGAGCCGCGCAATGACGCGCGCGTTGCGCCCCATACCTTCGCGCTGTCCCTTGCCCCCAATCAGGGGCTGCAAGCCGCCAGCTATGCGGAGCTGATCCGTGTTGTTGAGAGCGTGAAACCCGTGCGGTCACGCCTGAGCGCAATCCGCGTCATCCGATCCGCTGTGACGACGTTCTACAAAGCTACCGCCTTGCACAGCGGGACGCATCTGCGTGTCGGTATCCGTTTTGACGTGAAGGTCGCGCCGACCCGCCGGACCATCGGTGCCGCACTGCACCAGGTCAAGCGCACCGAGATCCGCCCGGCACGACCCAGCATTGCCGTCGCACCTGCCCGGCTCATGCGCGGCACAGCCGCCCACATCACCGCCAAAACCACCATTCAACCGAGGTCAATCTGATGGCGAATTTTTCCGGCACAGTCACCACCGCCGCAGGCGACAACCTGCAAGCCAAGGCCCAGATCGGCCAGCCCCTGGAGTTCACCCGCGTTGCCCTGGGCGACGGCGCAGAACCGGCAGAGATCAAGCCACTGAATGCCCTGGTCAATGAACGGCTATCGCTTGGCATCCAGTCAATGGAGGTTCTGGGCGATGGTACATCGCGCATCCGCGCCTTTGTCACCAACCAAGGGCTGGCCGAGGGGTTCTATATCCGCGAGCTGGGCGTGTTTGCCCGCGATCCGGCGACAGGTGATGAACAGCTTTATGGCTACACCCATGCCGCCGATACGCCGGATTTTATGCCCGCTGAAGGCGGCGCAACCGTCATTGAACAGACCTTTGATCTGATCACCGTGATTGGCCAGGCCCAGAATGTCACGGCCCAGATCAATGAACTGCTGACCCTCGCCACCAAACAAGACCTGGACGCACTGGACCCCCGCCTGTTGCCCGAAGGCGCGCCGTCACCGGGGGCCATGCTGCAAGGCGCCCCAGACGGTAGCGCTCAATGGGTGCCGCGCTCTGACGCCCTGTCCGACACCGAACACCTCGCCATGATCGCAGGAGCCTAACCCATGAGCATTATCCCAAACCGTTTTCTGGCGCATGTCACGCAGGCCGGTGTCGCCATGCCACCGGTCCCGGCGGATCACACCCGCCATATTGCCACCATCCAGACCAGCAATGACGCGGCATCCGGCGTGATCCTGACCTGCGAAATCGACGCAGGCGGCGAGACCTATAAGGTGACGCCCGCCCAGACCATCTCCGATGGCGACGCCCGCGCCAGTATGGTCGGCCCCGGCACACTCTTGGCCGGTGACGTGCTGCGCTTTGTTGCCAGCGACGATGCAGCGCTTGATGTCTGGGTCAGCTACCATGATCGCCCGGTGCCCGCATGAGACGCGTCGTCGGACATGACGGCGCGCTGAGCAGCCCACTGCTGTCGCTGGGCAGCGCAGGTAAAGCTGGGGGCGGCGGTAGCATAGGTGCGGCGACCGGCCTCTTTCGGCGACAGCTGTCTCTTTCGGGCATTGTTGGTAGCCCAAGCCTCAGCATCCTGAAGGGCATCTGTGTCGTCCCAGACGCCTCCGGAGGCGGCAAATTGATCGTGTCATCGGAGGATACCGGCGGTGCCCTCATCGTCTATGATATCCGAAATTGGGAGGATCTTTCGGATCCTGCCAATTCGGTTGTGAGCCATGGGCAAGTCTCGCCCGGAAACCGAATGATGGTGGCCGCTGCTGATGGATCTCATTTTGCATTTTTCGGATCTGCCTCCGCGATCAGCGTTTACCGGCTGACCACCCCTTGGGACGTCAATACGATGGTGTTGGACTGGTCCGTGGGAAATCCGATTTCACATGCCAGCAGTTATGCCTGTTTTGCCCGCGACGGCAGCTACTTGCTGCGTTTTCGCCAAGAGACCGGATCACCGGATTACGTCAGCTATCTCGACAAGTGGAACGCCGCCACGCCCTGGGATTTCTCCGGCATTGACACCGCGACCCCCGATCAAAGCGTGCTTGTGCCCAGCGAGATAAAGAACAACGGCGGTGCCGGAATTTTTATGCCAGCGGACGATGAGCTGTGCTGTTTCAATTCGTCAGACGTCGGTCTTGGTTACGGGGTTCAGACCCTGAGATATGGCACCAATGGCGATTTGGACACGCTGACCTATCAGGGGCAGCGCCCGGATCCGCATAACTCCAGCAGCGAACAATTCGCCTATGCCCCTGACCGAACGCTCTGGCTGGTTGAGAACCGGGGCTACCTCACCGAGCAATATTAAGGAGGCCATTGTGAGCCAATACACGCTGAATGGCGCGCGTCCCGCGTCTCTTCCTCAAAAACTGCGCCTGCCCAATGGCCGCTGGCGGACTGCCCCCTATGCCGAAGCGGATCTGACGGCTGCGGGATATGCGCTGGCCCCGGCAAAACCCGCCTATGATCCGGCCACCGAGCGGCTGGACTGGCAGGATGGCAGCTGGACGGTCGAACCGCTGCCGCCCCGCGATCCGGTCTACCGCCCCCTGACCAAGCTGGAAGCCATGACCCTGTTCCGGCACATCACCGGCATGGATGACGCGGGCGAGCTGGCCATGCGCGAGGATCCAAGCCCGGCCATGCGGTTGCTTTGGATGAAATGGGAAACCGATGTGCCCCAGAGCATCCGCCGCGAACACGCTGTCGTCGGCATCTTCTTGGACGGCCTGATCGCCGAAGGCTACGCCACCGCCGAACACAAGGCCGCCATGCTGGCCGCCTGGCCCGTCGAGAGCTGACACATGGCCCATTTTCCCGAACCCAACCAAAGGAGGCTCACAATGCCTGAAATGTTTCTTCACGGGGTCGAAGTCGTTCGCATTGACGACGGCCTCCGCCCGATCCGCTCGGCCAAAAGCTCGGTAATCGGGCTTGTCGGCACCGCGCCCGATGCGCCCCTCGGCTTTCCCCGTAACAAGCCGGTTCACCTGAAAGGCCCCCGCCACGCCAATGAGCTGGGCGTCGGCGGCACCCTGCGCGATGCCTATCTGGCTGCCTATCAGAACGGCGCAACCGAGGTGGTCGTGGTGGCCGCACCAGAGGGGGAAAACGCGGCTGCAACCAAGGCCAATGTGGTTGGCGATCCGACCACTGGAACCGGGGTTTTTGCCCTGGAACACGCGCGCAGTGTTTTGGACATGACCCCCCGGATCACGGCGGCGCCCGGCTTTACCTCTGGCCTGCCCGGTGAGGGCGTCAATCCGGTTGTGTCCAATCTCATTACCCTGGCGGAAAAGACCCGCGCCGTGGTGCTGAAGGACGGCCCCAACACCACCGAAGAAGACGGGAAGTTGGATCGGCAGAATTACGGATCCGACCGTCTGTTCATCATCGACCCAGCGGTGACCGCGTTTGACACCGACAGCGCCAGCAATGTGACCCGCCCAGCCTCCGGCTATGTTGCCGGGTTGATCGCCAAGAATGACGTTGTAAACGGCTATTGGCATTCCCCGTCAAACAAGATCGTGCGCGGCATCAATGGCACCGCCCGCCCGGTCGGTTTCCACATCAACTCGGCGGCTACCGAAGCCAACCGGATGAACGAGGCGGAAGTCGCCACGATCATCCGCAACAATGGGTTCCGCCTCTGGGGTAACCGCACAACCTCGGCAGATGCACAGTGGGCGTTCCTGTCGGTTGTACGGACCGCCGATATCGTGGCCCAGAGCATCGCCGAAGCCCATGATTGGGCCATGGATCGTCCTATGTCGGCGCAGCTCATCATGGATATTCGCGATGGCGTTCTGGCCTTTGGCCGGGGCTTGGTTCAGCGCGGTGCCCTCTTGGGTTTCAACTGCTGGATGGACGCGGAACTGAACACCGAGGCCACCCTGAAAGCAGGCAAGCTGTATCTGGACTATGACCTGGAACCGCCCGCCCCGCTGGAACACCTGATTTTCCGGGGCCACCGCAATGGCGCCTATTACGACGACCTTGTTTCCGGTGTGAAACAGGCAGCATAAGGAGGCTGAACAATGATCCAATACCCCCGCACAATCCGCAATTTCGGCGCGTTCGTGGACGGGCGCAGCTATTGCGGGCGCGTCACCGAAGGCAAGCTGCCGGAACTGAAACTCCAGCTTGCCAATCATCGCGGTTCCGGCATGGACGGCACAGTTGCCCAGGACATGGGCATGGAGGCCTTGCGCTGTGAGCTGACGCTGGCGGAATGGCCGCCGGAGCTGATCAAGATGTTTGGCACTCGCAAGCGGCTGACACTGCGCCCCGGCGCGATGGGCGAAGATGACTTTTCCTCTGACACCTATGTCGCCACCGTTGGCGGTCTGTTCGCCGTCACCAACTTTGCCGACCTTAAGCCCGGTTCTGACGTACCAATGAAGCTCACGCTTGAAGCTGACTATTTCCGCATGTTGCACGATGGCGAAGAACTGTTCGAGATCGACGTGCGCGCGGGCAAGCGCGTCATCGGTGGCGTTGATCAATTGGCGGCCCTTCGCGCCTCAATGGGCCTTTAAAGCAGCATTTGAAACACCTTGAACACCCCGCAGGGCGGCTCATCCGCCCTGCCCTCGCCCTCACCTTTTTTGAAAGCCTGACCCATGAGCCAGACCCAAAAACTAAACGCTGTCACCCTGTCCTCGCCCGTTACCATCGACGGCGAGAAGGTCACCGAAATCACCCTGCGCCGCCCCTCGCCAGGGGAGCTGCGCGGCTTGTCGATGGTGGATATCCTGCGGATGGAAGTGGACGCCATGTTCAAATTGCTGCCCCGCATTACCCAGCCGCCGCTGTCCCCTCTGCAATTGTCCTCTGAGTTAGCACCGGAGGACTTCACCGAACTGGCGACGAAAACCCTGCTTTTTTTCGCGAAGAAAGAGCAGTTGGAGGGGCAGCTTCTGGAACTGGAGGCGACCCCCTAAAACTGCCCGAATTTGTAGAGGACGCGATGGCGGATATCGCCCTCGTGTTCCACTGGCCCCCCGATGTGATGGACAGCATGAGCATCGAGGAGCTGGCCATGTGGCGGGAAAAAGCGCGCGAGCGATCCGAGGCCCAGAACGGCGCGCAGAAATAGGCTGATATTGGAGTGGGTGGCATGGCCACAGGCGATCTGAACATTGCCCTGATCTTGAAACTGGTTGACCAGGTGTCGGCCCCGGCGCGGCAGGCGACTGCGGCGCTGGACAAGATCGGCCACGTCACCGAACAGACCGGGCGCCGTGGTGTGGAATGGGCCAATCAACAGCTTGAAGCCAACAAGGCGCGCCGCTCTGCCCTGCAAGGCGAGGTTCTGGGGCTAGCCGCATTGGGCGGCACCCTGCTTGGCTTGACCGAACCCGCCATTCAGGCCGAACGGCGTTTGGCCGAGGTGTCCAAGGTGGTGTCATTCAAGGACGCCGATGGGCTGAATATCCTGCAAACGCAGATCCGCGAATTGGTGACCTCTGGCGGGTTGGCCGCCACCGCCGAAGGCATGACCGATATCATCGCCGCCGCTGGTCGGATGGGCGTGGTAGATGAAAACCTGCCCGATGATGAGAAACGTCGCCAGTTGCTGGAATTTGCCACCGACGCTGCCAAGATGAGCGCCGCCTTTGGCATCACTGCCGATGAGGCCGGAACCGCGCTGGCGCGTTGGCGTCAGAACCTGAACCTAACCCACAGCGAAGCCATGGTCTTGGGCGATACCGTGAACCTGCTCGGCAATACCATGGCGACCAGCGAGGCCGACATTCTAGCCGTGATCAACCGGCAAGGCACCGTTGCCAAATCCGCCGGTCTTGCCGCCGATGAAATCGCCGCGCTTAGCGCCACATTGCTGGCCGCAGGCGCGGCTCCAGAGGTGGCCGCAACGGGGCTGAAAAACTTCACCAACGCGCTGACCCGTGGCAGCAATGTCACCAAACGCCAACGCGCCGTCTACAAGGCCCTCGGCCTGGACCCGGAACAGCTCGCCAAAGACATGCAGGACGATGCGACCGGCGCCATCTTGAAGGTGATCAAGTCGTTTGACAGCATCCCGGTTCATCAGCGCAATTCGATGGTCGGCATTCTTTTTGGTGAGGAAGCCAAGGGCGCGATCACCCCCCTGATCACGAATGTCGAAATGTTGGAGACCGCCTTTGCCAACGCCGCCGACACCGCCAGCTTGCTAGGGCTGATGGAGGAAGAATACAGCCGACAGGCGGCCACCACCTTTGTGCAGCGCCAGCGCCTTCTGGAGTTCGCCAAGGGGCTGGCCGTTGTCGTCGGCACTGCCGTTCTGCCACAGATGAATGAATTGATGGCCACGCTGATGCCGATTGTGGCTGCGATGACGGATTGGGCCGCCGCCCACCCCGCTCTGATCAACGGCGTGATGAAAGCGGCATTCGCCCTGTTCAGCCTGCGGGCCGCATCCATTGCCCTGCGCTGGTCGCTGTTCTCGATTCTGCCGGTATTCCTGCACATCATCCGGGCGGGCAGCGGCTTGCTGATGTTGGCGCCACTTCTGGCGCGTGGATTGCTGGCGCTGTTGAACCCGTTAAAGCTGGTGCGCGGCGCGTTGATTGCGATCCGTTGGGCCTTTCTGGCCACCGGCATTGGCGCGCTCCTGGCCGGTGTCGCGATGGCGGGTATCTGGATCTACAACAACTGGTCCGGCCTTGGCGCGTTCTTTACCGGATTCTGGGAAGGGTTCCGCGCCGCCCTTGGTCCTGCCGCGCCAATGCTGGACGCAATCATCCAGGCCGCGCGTGATCTTTGGGAGTGGTTTAGCAATCTCCTGGGACCGCTGGACGCCAGCCGCGACGCCTGGACGTCCTGGGGCACCGATGCCGGGGCCGCGCTTGGTCAAATGGTGGCCTCGCTGTTTGAGTGGGACGGCAGCTTAGGCCGGGTCATTGCCTCAGCCGCAGCACTCTATGCGGGCTTTGCCGCGTTGCGCCTGATCTGGTGGCTGCCCATGGCCCCCATTTTCGCGGCGGGCAAACTGCTGATGTGGGTTGGCAAAGGTCCGCTGTTGTTGTTGCTGCGCGGGGTCAAGCTGCTGAGCGGTGCCTTTGTCCGCCTTGGCGCTCTGGCCATGGCCAATCCGATTGGCCTGGTCATCGCAGCCGTCGCCGCACTTGCCTATGTCGTCTATGACAATTGGGACAAGATCGTCGGCGCAGTCACCGAGAAAATCGAACTGGTGCGCGCGGCCTTTGACGAAGGGCTGATCAAAGGCGTGTTCAAGCTGCTGGCAGAGTTCAACCCCTTCACCATTGCGATAGAGGGCGCCATCGGGCTGGTGGCCTATGTCATGGAGCTGTTGGGCGTCCCGCAGCAAATCATTGCCAAGTTCCGCGAAAT
The DNA here is from genome assembly GCF_048056635.1 of Phaeobacter sp. JH20_08. Classification (NCBI taxonomy): domain Bacteria; kingdom Pseudomonadati; phylum Pseudomonadota; class Alphaproteobacteria; order Rhodobacterales; family Roseobacteraceae; genus Phaeobacter; species Phaeobacter sp. JH20_08. The sequence goes on from NZ_JAYMVV010000018.1 coordinate 556,500, forward strand.
CTCTCTCTTTGCCAGCGGCGTCACGTTGATGAAAACACTCTGGGACGGCATGGCCTCAATCGTGGACCAGGCGGTGACGTTCATCACCAACAAACTGGCCAATCTCAAGCCGCAATGGCTGACAGATCTGCAAGCCTGGGCCAGTGGCGACAGCCCCACCGCCAAGGCAGCGACCGGCAGCGGGCGTGAGCGCTCGCCTAAAGCGCATCCCCTGAGCGGGCAGCGAGACGCAGGCGGCCCGGTGCGCGCAGGGATGCCCTATCTGGTCGGGGAACGCAGCGCCGAGATCTTTGTGCCTGGCGTATCCGGCAGCGTCCTGCCCACGCGGGTTCTGAAGGCGGCAATGGCGGCGACCTCGCTGTCGATCCCGGCGGCCGCCGTCGCAGGCCCCGCAGAAATCCAGCGCCAGATTGACCCGCGCCCGGCCCTGTCGGCGCAAGCCGCCGCACCGCAGATCACCCGCCAGGGCGACACGATCAACATCACCATCGCACCGCCGCAGGGCACCGATGAGGCCGCAATTGCGCGGATGGTGATGCAAGAGCTGAACCGACAGGAAAGCGCCCGCCGCGCCGACCTGCATGATGGGTTGGATTACTGATGTTGAGTATGGTCATGATGGCCCTTGGCGGCTTTCGCTTTGGTATGGGCGGGGGTTCCTACCAGCAGTTTGCCCGCACCGCCGCCTACCGCTGGGAAAAGGTGAATCGGATCGGACGTGCCCCGGCCCTTCAGTTCACCGGACCAGACGCCGAGGAACTGCGGCTTGAAGGGGTGATTTATCCCCATTTCAAAGGCGGTTTACGGCAGGTTGAAATGATGCGGTTGCAGGCCAAGGTGGCCAAACCGATGATGATGGTCGATGGCCTCGGCTGGGTCTGGGACCGCTGGGTGATCACCCATGTTGAGGAACGCAAAAGCGTCTTTCTGGCCGATGGTGCCCCGCGCAAAATTGAGTTCTCGCTGACCTTGCAAGCCTATGGCCAGGACAACGGCGTCCTGTCCTCATTCCTCGGGGGGCTGTGATGCAGACCTACCGCACCAGCGAGGGCGATATGATCGACGAGATCTGCAAGGATCACTATGGCCACGAGGACATGACCGTTGCCGTTTATGAGGCAAATCCGGGGCTGGCGCGGCTTGGCCCCATCCTCCCCAAGGGGGTGCTGATCAACCTGCCCGATCCGGCCCCGGCCACCGTCCGCAAGCCGCTGCGTCTCTGGGGCACGTCATGAAAGTCGCCTATCAGATTATCGCCGATGGTGAGGACGTCACCGGCAATTTTGCCGACCGGCTGATCGGCTTGACCGTCATTGATGAGGCGGGCAGCAAATCCGACCGCGCAGAGATCACGGTGGACGACCGCGACTATGCCATCGCCCTGCCTGAAACCGGCGCCGCGTTGCAAATCTCGCTTGGTTTCACCGGGGATCTGGTGGAAATCGGGCGCTTTGTGGTTGATGAGCTGAGCGGCAGTCTTGCGCCAGACACCATGACCATTGGTGCCAAGGCGGCAGATATGCTGAGCGGTATCCGGGCGCGCAAATCGCGGTCCTGGCACAACGTCTCTCTTGCCGACATCGTCACCAAGATTGCGGGCGAACATGGGCTGAAACCGGTGATCAGCGACAGCCTGAAAGCCCACCGCTATGCGTATCTTGCGCAAACCACCGAAAGCGACCTCAACTTCCTGACCCGTCTGGCCAAGGATCTGGACGCCGTTGCCAAACCGGCGGGCGGCGCCCTGGTGGTTGCCAAACGCGGGGAGAACAAGGCCGCAGATGGCTCTGCCCTGCCGGTCTTTGAAGTGAACCGCGCGCAAATGGCCTCTTGCGACTGGCAACTGAAAGGGCGCGGCAAATACGGCTGCGTCATCGTGGAATGGACCAACCTTGGAAGCGCTGAAATCCGCACCTGCAAGGCCGGAGACAAAGACCCCAAGTTGAAATTGCGCCACCGCTACCCGAACGAGGCCGAAGCACAGCGCGCCGCTGACGCCGCCCTATCCCGCGCCGCCCGCGCCAGCGGCTCGGTCAATGTTCAGCTCGGGGGCTTCTGGGGGGATCTAATGGCAGAGGCCAAGGTGAACCTGACCGGCATCAAGCCCGAACTGGAAGGCGAATGGTTGATCACCAGCGTCACCCACCGCCTCAACGCCACACTCACAACCAGTTTCAAAGCAGAACGCGACAACGAGAAGGCCAAGACATGAACGTAAACCTGGACACCGAATGGTATCGCCGGGGCGGCACGCGCAGCTATGTCACCACGCGCGATCTGACCTGGAGCATTGGCAAGAAAGACAGCGGCTGGCTCCTGACCATCCCGGCAGGCCGGGAGTTTGAAAGCTCGGTCCCCGCCTGGCTGCATTGGCTGTTCTCGCCTGACGATCCCTATTTCCTGAAATCCGCGGTCATCCACGACACACTGCTGGAAGAAGGCTACCGCGTGGCCTTTGCCGACAGCCAGTGGTTTGAGGCAGCACTGAGCGAACACGCCCCCGCCCTGCGCACCTGGGCCGCCTACGGCGCCATGCGCGCCCGCCGGTTCTGGAAATGGGCACTACGTATTCCCGCATGAAACCGGGAGGCAAAAGGGCGCTAACGCATCCTTTTGCACGGGGTCCAGCTCTCACACTTGCCCCCGCCGACCAGCTCAATCTTATGGCCGCCCCCTGCCCTCGCGAGGACACGGCCTCTTTGGAGTGATTCCACTTGGAGCTGCAAGACCAACGCTGCGGTGAATGCCGCAGATTGTTATTCAAAATTGAGCCTGGCGCCCTTAGCGGCACGCTCGCCATCAAGTGCCCAAGATGCAAGGCACATAATAACCTGAGGCCGCAGAGCCCTTCACCTAAGCGCCAGAACAGCGAGCGCGATGGAAAGGAAGGGCAAAATGCCCAAGTTTCGCAACTGGATCACCTCCCGACATAGTCCCACGGAAAAGGCACGCCTTGTGCTGCCTCTGACGGCCGCGTCACAGCCTCAGCTTGACCGGTTAGGGAAATCAGACACGGCCAAACACCCGCTTGCCTTGGCCTGGATTGGCTATCATGACGCCCTCTGGGCATGCAAAACCTGGCACTACACCAAGACCATGCCAACCGGCAAAACCGTGAAAGTCGGCGTCTTTGAAGCCGGGCGTTTCATCGGCGCTGTTGTCTTCTCACGCGGCGCAACCCCGCGCATTGGCACCCCCTACGGTCTGGAACAGGTCGAGGTCTGCGAGTTGACGCGGGTAGCGTTGGACAATCACAAGGCCCCGGTGACCCAGATCATCAGCGAAGCCCTGGCCATGTTGAAGGCGCTGAATCCCGGCCTGCGCCTGGTGATTTCCTACGCCGCCCTTGAGGAGGGCCATCATGGCGGCATTTATCAGGCTGGCAACTGGATCTATGAGGACTGCGTTGCGTCGCACGCCTTCAAAGATGGCGACAAGCTGGTCCATGGCCGCACCATGAGCCTGCGCATCAAGCGCCTTGGCATGACTTACGCCGAATACGCCAAATCGCTTGGGTTCGAACAACTCCCCCGAGTTCACCTCAAACGGCACAAATACCTGATGCCCTTGGACCGGAAAATGCGCAGGCAGATCGAGCCCTTAGCAAAAGAATACCCCGATGCCCTGCCACAAGTTGAAAAGGAGGTTCCGGCTTAGGCCGGGGCTCCCCCTACCCCAGCAAGAACTTCAAACCGGCCTTTGAACCAGTTTGTTGCGAACGGCAGAAACGAGCCCAAACTGACCGATGCTGTGCAAGCCATGAATGTCCGCTGTTGCGAATCAGCCAGCGACCTTCAACAACTGCTTGGGTTTTGAACTGGCTCATGGAAGTTGGAAAATGCCAATTCTTACTGTTCTTACTGTGCCCGAAGCACAGGTCTGTAGTGAGTGACAAATGACCGATGTACGGAGTACGAAACCGTTATTGGCCACCGCTCTGAAAAGGAAAGACTAGCTCATGCAGCCATCATTTTTCGCGGAAACGCTATGGAGTTCTTCACTGCAACAGGCTGACATTCCGCGAGTCAGAGCCTTTTTAGAAAACAATGGCTTCCAAGGCATAGACTTAGCTTTGGTATCACCTCAGGGAGGTGACGCCACCAGAGTGCGTTGGTCCACCTATTACGATCCAACAGGACAATGCATTTCACATGCTCATGGCGTCCCAATCCCGGTCGGGTCGATTTTTCTAAAGTTGACTTTCAGCTATCAAAGCTCTGATGAGCGCGACGCTGAGCATGTTCAGCGCATCCTCGTGGCTAATGCCTTACGCGTGATGTTTGGTGCGCCTATTGCCCGCGACCTTGTTCTCGAAAGGCACGGAGAAATCGGTCTGCAGGGTGAGTCCTGTATTTCTGACATTTCTGACGTTGGCTTCGCTTCGGTATTCGACAACCAAAACCTCAACGTATTCGATAATCCGCCTATAGAGGAAGCGAAGCTGCGGCCCGTACCGCTCGAGGCGTCTACGTTGCTCGATAGTGCTTTCGCCCAACGCTATCCCTATGAGCGCTTCATCCTTATGTGGCTTGCATTCGAGGCTGTCTTCCACACCCATTCAGGTGGTGGAAGTAATGGCAACAAGCGCCGTCGCTACTTTTGTGATGAACTCGGATCCCAGATCGTAGGCGATGAGGTGAGAAGGATTTTTGATATTAGGAATGACACATTCAAGGAAGGAAGGCTTAATCAGATTAATTTCGATCAGATTTGCTTTTCATTATATGCAGCTTTGCAACTAGCCGTGTTGGAGGACTGTCCACAGCGGAAGGCCTACCTAACGGGATACGAGGACTACATAAAAACACAGGCAAAGGCGGTACAAGACCAGTCCTAGAAACACTATTTCGGGAAGGTTTCCGCAAACGACCGTTTGGCCAAATCTTGCGAACGTCCGCTCCGTCCGCGTTGTTGCCTTCTGGGTCACTGCCAACATGGGTCCGCAATCGCTGTGTCGGCTCGGTTCCAGCTCTTTAGAAGACCCTTTTAACGCCCCATAAAACTCTCTGCCGCCCCGCCATTTTTTAACGGTCTGGGCGGCGAACGTTCAAGTTTGCAATGGGAAGTGTCCCAAAACCGCAGCGCCGGATCGGGGAAGCCGAAGCTCTCGGATCTGGCTGGGCACCGGGTTTTGACCTAAAAAGCAGGGAAATCATGAAAATGAGTTGCTGCAACTTGAAGTGTCCGAGTTTGCAAACGGAAGTGTCCCGCTACAACAGCAGCTTTGCACCGCTGCGGCTTGCCCTGCTGCCCTTGGGTCGCTAGAAAATAAACAACCGTTCAATTCATGACGACCCCGGCGGGTCAGATCCGGGCCGGGCCGCGTTCACATCAGGGAGGATATGCTGTGGATTTCGCATTGACCGAGGAACAGACCGCCATTTTCGATATGGCTTTCGCCTTTGGACAGGAGCATATCGCCCCCTTCGCCCGCCAGTGGGAGGCCGAAGGCACCATTCCGAAATCGCTCTGGCCGCAGATCGGCGAGCTGGGGTTCGGCGCGCTTTATGTCTCCGAGGAAACCGGCGGCGCGGGGCTGTCCCGGCTGGATGCCACATTGGTCTTTGAGGCGCTGTCGATGGCCTGCCCGTCTGTTGCCGCCTTCCTGTCGATCCACAATATGTGCGCCAAGATGCTCGACAGCTTTGCCAGCGACGAGATGAAGGCCCGGATCATGCCCGACATCCTGTCGATGCAGACCGTGCTCAGCTACTGTCTGACCGAACCCGGCTCCGGCTCCGATGCCGCCGCCCTCAAAACCCGCGCCACCAAGACCAACGAGGGCTACACCCTCAACGGCACCAAGGCATTCATCTCCGGTGGCGGCTACTCTGACGCCTATGTCTGCATGGTGCGCACCGGCGAAGACGGCCCCAAGGGGATCTCCACCGTCTATGTCGAAGATGGCACGGCGGGCCTCAGCTTTGGTGGGCTTGAGGAAAAAATGGGCTGGAAGAGCCAGCCCACCGCGCAGGTCCAGTTCGACGACTGCACGATCCCGGCCAATAACCTGGTCGGCGAAGAAGGCAGCGGCTTCAAATACGCGATGAAGGGTCTCGACGGCGGGCGCCTGAATATCGCCTCCTGCTCGCTCGGGGCTGCGCAGCAGGCGCTGACCATGACCCTGAAATACATGTCCGAACGCAAGGCCTTTGGCAAATCTATCGACCAGTTTCAGGGGCTGCAATTCCGCCTCGCCGATATGGAAATCGAATTGCAGGCGGCCCGTGTATTCCTGCGTCAGGCGGCTTGGAAGCTGGATCAGGGCGCGCCGGATGCCTCCAAACACTGCGCGATGGCAAAGAAATTTGTCACCGAAGCAGGCTCCAAAGTGGTGGATCAATGTTTGCAGCTGCATGGCGGCTATGGCTATCTTGCCGATTACGGCATCGAAAAACTGGTGCGTGATCTGCGCGTCCACCAGATCCTGGAAGGCACCAATGAAATCATGCGGGTGATTACCGCGCGCCATCTGCTGGCGGAAAACCACTGAGGCCGACATGAGCGATATTGATATCCGCATCACCGGCCGCGCCGGGCGGATCACCCTGACCCGTGGCAAGGCGCTGAATGCGCTGAGTTATGACATGTGTCTGGCGGTCGATGCCGCCCTCAGGGCCTGGGCAACGGATGACGCGGTCGATCTGGTGGTCATGGACGCCGAGGGCGAAAAAGCCTTCTGCGCCGGCGGTGACATTGCCGAACTCTACCAGACCGGCACCAGTGGCGATTACGACTATGGTCGCCGGTTTTGGCGCGATGAATACCGTATGAACGCCCGGATCTTCGAATACCCCAAACCGGTGGTCAGCTTCCTTCAGGGGTTTGTCATGGGTGGCGGCGTCGGTCTTGGCTGCCACGGCACCCATCGCATTGTCGGCGACAGCACACGTATTGCCATGCCCGAGGTCGGCATCGGCCTCATCCCCGATGTGGGCGGCAGCCTGATGCTGGCTCTGGCGCCCGGTCGGCTTGGTGAATATCTGGGCCTCACCGGTGCGCGCATGACGGCGGCGGACGCGATCTACGCAGGCTTTGCCGACCATTACATTCCCGAGGTCAGCTGGCCTGCGCTGATTTCGGAGCTTGAGCAGACCGGCCGTGCCAAGAGTCTCGAAAGCAGCGCAGAGACCGCCCCCGAAGGGCAGCTGGCCGCGCTGCGTGCCGACATTGACCGCAGCTTTGGCGGCGAGGCGCTTGGCGATATCCTGACGGCGCTCAATCATGACGCCAGCAGCTTTGCCGAGGACACGCTGAAAACCCTCCGCCGCAATTCGCCGCTATCAATGGCCTGCACCGTCGAGCTCCTGCACCGGCTGCGCCTTGGCAGCATGAGTATTCGCAAAGCGCTGGAACTGGAGTATCGCTTTACTCACCGCGCAATGGAAAAGGGCGATTTTCTGGAGGGCATCCGCGCCCAGATCATTGACAAGGACCGCCAGCCCAAATGGCAATATGCAGATCGTGAAGTGCCTGCTACCGCTGTCAGCCAGATGCTGATGCCACTGGCCCGCGACACGCTGCAGTTCGAGGAGGAGTAAGACATGAACATCGGATTTATCGGTCTCGGCAATATGGGGGGCCCAATGGCCGCCAATCTGGCAAAGGCAGGCCACACCGTCACCGGCTTTGACATGGCGGATGTCTCGATCGAGGGCGTCACCATGGCGGCCTCCGCCGCTGAGGCCGCGACCGGCGCAGAGGTGGTGATCACGATGCTGCCCAACGGCGAGATCCTGCGCTCGGTTGCCGATGACGTGATCCCCGCAATGGCGACCGGTGCTACATTGGTTGACTGCTCTACCGTCGACGTCGACAGCGCCCGCGCGGTCGCCGATCGTGCCGGGTCGGCCAATCTGATGTTTGTCGACGCCCCGGTTTCCGGCGGTATTGGTGGCGCATCGGCCGGCACGCTGACCTTCATGGCCGGTGGCAGCCAGGCCGCCTTCGACGCAGCCAAGCCGCTGTTTGACGTGATGGGACAAAAGGCTGTGCACTGCGGCGATGCCGGCGCCGGTCAGGCCGCCAAGATCTGTAACAACATGATCCTCGGCATCACCATGATCGGCACCTGCGAGGCCTTTGCCCTTGCCGACAAACTGGGTCTCGACCGTCAGAAGATGTTCGATGTGGTCTCCACCTCCTCTGGCTACAGCTGGTCGATGAACGCCTATTGCCCGGCGCCGGGGGTTGGCCCGCAGTCGCCTGCCGATAATGACTACAAACCCGGGTTTGCCGCCGAGCTGATGCTGAAAGACCTGCGTCTGGCCCAGCAGGCCGCCCATAGCGCCGATGCCGACACGCCGATGGGGGCGCTGGCGCAGGCGCTTTATTCCATGTTTGTTGAGGAAGAAGGCGGCGCAGGCAAGGATTTCAGCGCCATGCTGCCGCGCTTCGCGGCCCGCAGCCGCCACGATTGATCCGACAGCTGAGCCTTTTGTCTCCGCCAGATCCGGCCCCCCGTGACCTGACGCCTGACTCAGGGTTCGTAAAAAACATCCAGGCGCCGCACCCATTCCGGGCTGCGGCGTTTTTCTCTGATTTGGCGTTATTCACGCATTTTGATGCTGCCCCCCTCAGGCGCTTTACAAGCGGGGGAATTAAATAAAATGATCAACAGTTTGTCGGGAAACCTTCGTTAACAGGCAATTAATTAACAGATCCTCACATTAGGAAATGTAAAATTATTATTTTTACGCAGGGCGACGCGTTAACTTTTTCCTAGACGCATGAATATTCATATGTCAACCTACGAATAGATCAGCCAAATATCTGATCCCCCCTGACGATGCGGCTAAAAACGGCCACTCTCTCTGGAAGCAATCCGGGCCCTATTTCGTTAATTGGCAGTAGGCCGATGGCGTATAGACATTAATACAGCAATTATCAGGAAAGGACCGACCTATATATAAGCGACACTTTGCGAATACGTAAGAAACGACACTGAACCCCCACCGGTATCGTCTATTTCGTCGCATTTACACAGGTTCGCTTGGCTTCTGAGAAGAAGACTTCCACGCCAATTGGATTAAACGATTTTGGTTTGCGGCATCTGCTGCCTGCGCCCCTCGTCCGCAGGCTCTCCCCCACCCCCCCGAAGGGTGCCGCGCCGTCCCAATCCAGCTCTGTGGAAAGCGCCGCTGACAGAATGTCGGCGGCGCTTCGTCTTTTTAGGCTTCGTCGTTTCAGGATACCGTTTCGCAGGACACTGGCAGGATCGGCTCAGCGCGACAGGGACTATGTCCCGCCACAGACTGACGGCCGCGCCTGGCGGATCACTCCGCCGCCAGGCTGCGCGCCTTCAGGATATCCTTCAGGTAGTGGCCGGTATGGCTGCCTTCGGTGGCGGCAACCTCCTCGGGTGTGCCTGCGGCCACGATCTGACCGCCGCCGTCACCACCTTCAGGACCGATATCAATGATCCAGTCGGCGGTTTTGATCACATCGAGGTTATGCTCGATCACCACGACGGAATTGCCCTGATCGACCAGCTCATGCAGCACTTCCAGCAGCTTGCGCACATCCTCGAAATGCAGACCAGTGGTCGGCTCGTCCAGAATATAGAGCGTCCGCCCGGTTGAGCGTTTGGCCAGTTCCTTTGACAGCTTGACCCGCTGCGCCTCGCCGCCGGACAGGGTGGTCGCCTGCTGGCCCACCTTGATATAGCCAAGGCCCACCCGCATCAGCGCATCCATCTTGTCACGGATGGACGGCACCGCCTGGAAGAACTGCTGCGCATCCTCCACCGTCATATCCAGCACATCGGCAATCGACTTGCCCTTGAACTGGATCTCCAGCGTCTCACGGTTATAGCGTGCGCCCTTGCAGGTTTCGCATTCGACATAGACATCCGGCAGGAAGTGCATCTCGATCTTGATCACCCCATCACCCTGACAGGCCTCGCAGCGACCGCCCTTCACGTTGAAGGAGAACCGGCCCGGTTTGTAGCCGCGCGTCTTTGACTCCGGCAGCCCTGCAAACCATTCGCGGATCGGGGTAAAAGCACCGGTGTAGGTCGCCGGGTTTGACCGTGGCGTCCGGCCAATCGGGCGCTGGTCGATGTCGATCACCTTGTCCAGATGCTCCAGCCCCTTGATCGTCTCGCAGGGCGCCGGTGTCTGACGCGCGCCGTTCAATCGCATGGAGGCGGTCTTGAACAGCGTCTCAATCGTCAGCGTGGATTTGCCGCCGCCAGAGACGCCGGACACACAGAGGAATTTACCCAGCGGAAACTCCGCCGTCACCTCTTTCAGGTTGTTGCCGGTGGCCTTCACCACTTTCACCGATTTGCCATTGCCCTTGCGCCGCTCGGCCGGGACCGCGATCTCACGCTTGCCGGACAGATATTGCCCGGTGATCGAGGCTTCATCGGCCGCGATCATCTCCGGCGTGCCATGGCTGACCACCTGGCCCCCATGCACCCCGGCACCCGGACCGATGTCAAAAACATAATCCGCCTCGCGGATCGCATCCTCATCATGTTCGACAACAATCACCGTATTGCCCTGATCGCGCAGGTTTTTCAGCGTCTCCAGCAGCCGGTCATTGTCGCGCTGATGCAGCCCGATAGAAGGTTCATCCAGCACATAGAGAACGCCCGTCAGACCAGAGCCGATCTGCGACGCCAGACGGATCCGCTGGCTTTCGCCACCGGAGAGCGTGCCGGCATTGCGGCTGAGCGTCAGATATTCCAGACCAACATTGTTGAGGAACCCCAGACGTTCGCGGATCTCCTTCACGATGGCGCGGGCGATTTCCTGTTTCTGCGTCGACAGGTGGTTGGGCACATCCTCGATCCAGGCCAGCGCCTCGCGGATCGACATCTGCACCACCTGCCCCACATGCAGCCCGGCGATCTTGACCGCCAGCGCCTCTTCGCGCAGTCGGTAGCCTTCGCAGGTGCCACAGGGGCGGTTGTTCTGATAGCGTTCGAACTCCTCGCGGATCCAGCTGGAGTCGGTCTCGCGGTAGCGGCGTTCCATATTGGGGATCACCCCCTCAAAAACCCGCGTCACCTCATAGACACGACCGCCCTCATCGTAGCGGAACTTGATTTCCTCATCGCCAGAACCGTGCAGAAACACCTGCTGCACCTTATTGGGCAGGTCCTTCCACTTGGTGTTCTTGTCGAACTGGTAATGTTTGGCGATAGCTTCGATGGTCTGTAGGAAATAGGGCGATTTGCCCTTGCGCCAGGGCGCCAGCGCGCCGTCATAGATCTTCAGGTTCTGATCCGGCACCACCAGCCGCTCGTCAAAGAACAGCTCAACCCCCAGACCGTCACATTCCGGGCAGGCCCCAAACGGCGCGTTAAAGGAAAACAGCCGTGGTTCGATCTCGGGAATGGTAAAGCCGCTGACCGGACAGGCAAAATTCTCGGAAAAAGTAATCCGCTCAGGCTCAGGCGCTTCTTCGCCCTCGGCCGCACGCGGGGCGGTTTCCAGAATGGCGATGCCATCAGCCAGATCCAGCGCGGTGCGCAGGCTGTCGGCCAGCCGGGTTTCCAGACCCTCACGGACCACCAGACGATCAACCACCACATCAATGTCATGGCGGAACTTCTTGTCCAATGTCGGCGGTTCATCCAGCTCGTAGAATTCGCCATCCACCTTCACGCGCTGGAAGCCCTGTTTGCGCAGCTCGAGGAACTCCTTGCGGTACTCCCCCTTGCGGTCCCGCACGATGGGCGCCAGCAGGAAACCACGGGTACCCTCCTCCAGCGTCATGATGCGATCGACCATATCCTGCACCTGCTGCGCCTCGATCGGCATTCCGGTGGCCGGCGAATAGGGCGTGCCAGCGCGGGCAAACAGCAGACGCAGATAATCGTAGATCTCGGTCACGGTCCCCACAGTCGAACGCGGGTTCTTCGAGGTGGTCTTCTGCTCAATGGAGATCGCAGGCGACAGGCCGCTGATGTGATCCACATCCGGCTTTTCCATCATGTCGAGGAACTGGCGTGCATAGGCCGACAGGCTCTCGACATAGCGGCGCTGGCCTTCGGCATAGATGGTATCAAACGCGAGGCTGGACTTGCCCGAGCCCGACAGGCCGGTGATCACCACCAGCTGATCGCGCGGGATATCCACGTCGATGTTTTTCAGGTTGTGCTCGCGCGCGCCGCGCACTTCGATCGATTTCAACTCAGCCATACTGCCCCCAGATTCAACGCCAGCCGCCCTTGCGACCGGTGTCCGACCCTACAGATAGGGACTGCGCGCCGAGTCTCCAATAGAAAAAAGAGAACAGAGGGCGAACGCCTTCAGATAGCTGCCCTTTGCGCCCGCCGTCGGGCCAGCATCACATGCACGGCCAAGCCGCCAAGGAACAGCAGCAGCGCCATTCCCATCATCCCGTGGTATCCGCCAAGCGCAACAGCCGCCACCATCAGCGGCGTGCCAATGGCATTGCCCATATTGCCGGCCTGGCTCATCGCGCCATTGGACTGCGCCTGCTCTGCCGCCTCAGCATTCAGCTGCGGCACGGAGGCAAAGCTGGCCCCCTGCACCAGACCAAAGGCCACCGCCAGCGCCATGCAGGCCAGCGGCAGCCCCGGCATCAGCAGCAGCCAGACGGCGCCACCAGCGGCCAGCAGGAACCCGGCCTGCACCACCCGCACCGCCGCTACCCGGCGCAGCAACCAGACCCCGAGTGTCATCGAGGTGGCAATGCTGACCAGCGGCATGGCGCTGACCACGCCGACCCGTACGTCCGCATCCAGATGCGGCGGCAGGACCGTCAGCAGCGCCACGAAACAGGTGGTATAGAACAGCCAGCCCGCCGCCGGGGCCACTTTGGCCGGAGAGCGGTAGATCTCAAGATGCAGGCCCGGCAGCTCCGCCAGCTTGGGCAGCGGCAGACGCGGCGGCACCTGCACCGATTTCAGCACCCGCCCCAGCAACAGCGCCAGAACCGCCATCACCAGCGCATGGGCGCCAAACAGCGACAACAGGCCGAACCCGGCAACCAGCGGCAGGCCGAACCAGACCAGCAGTGCAAAAGACACGCCAAAGAAGGTGCTCCAGATCGACAGCGCCGTGCCACGGTGGCGCGGGCTACAGATCTGCGGGATCAGTGTTGGGGCTGCCACCACGATCCCCAGATGCGACAGACCTTCGATCAGCCGTGTTGCCAGAAACAGACCATAAGGCAGATGCAGCGCCTGAAGCGCCGACATCGCCGCCCCGATCCACAGCGCCCAGACAAGGCTGCGGCGATAGCCGAAGGAGGCGACAAACCCGCCCGCAACCACGCCCAGCAGAATGCCCAGCACCCCGACCATGGTCACCGTCAGGCTCAGCGATGACCCCGCAGCCGGATACAGCAGCCCCAGCTGATCAAAAATGATCGCGATCTTGCCGTATTGCGCCGCTGCCCCCAGGCCGGCGACCCAGATGATCATCACCACGCCCCAGCGGGTCTGCGGTTCCTGGAGGTGGGGGGTGTTCATTGGGCTGCCCTCATTGCAATTGCGCCTGGCGCTTGGAATCCGCCAAAACCGGTCGAAGCGCATGGCATAGCGCGCCCCACTGCAAAGTACCAGCCGAGCGATACATCAAACACGACCCCCCGGACGCAGAAACGCCCGAAGCATGGCCTCGGGCGTTTCTGTCATCTCAATCAATCAGGCCCAAAGACCAGATTACATATGGATCACCCGATCAAAGGCATCGAGCACGCTCTCATGCATCATCTCGCTCAGCGTCGGATGCGGGAAGACGGTGTTCATCAGGTCTTCTTCGGTGGTCTCCAGCTGGCGACCCACCACATAGCCCTGGATCATCTCGGTCACCTCGGCGCCAACCATATGGGCCCCCAGCAGCTCGCCAGTCTTGGCGTCAAAGATGGTCTTCACCATGCCCTCGGCCTCACCCAGCGCAATCGCCTTGCCATTGCCGATGAAGGGGAAGCGGCCGACCTTGATGTCATAGCCCAACTCCTTGGCTTTCGCTTCGGTATAACCGACAGAGGCGACCTGCGGCTGACAGTAGGTGCAGCCTGCAATGCTTTCCGGCTTCACCGGATGCGCGTGCTTGCCCGCGATCAGCTCGGCCACCATGACGCCCTCATGCGACGCCTTATGCGCCAGCCAGGGCGCCCCTGCGATATCGCCGATGGCATAAAGGCCATCGACGCAGGTGCGGCAGTATTCATCGGTCACGACATGAGTACGGTCGACCTTGACGCCCAGACCTTCCAGCCCCAGCCCCTCGACATTGCCAACGATGCCCACGGCGGAAATCACGGTGTCGAACTCCTGTTTCTCCACCTTGCCGCCGACCTCAATATGGGCGGTGACTTTGCCCTTGCCGCGGTCCAGCTGCTTGACCATGGCTTTCTCCATGATCTTCATGCCCTGTTTGACAAAGGCCTTCTTGGCAAAGGCGGAGATTTCCGCGTCCTCGACCGGCAGCACCCGGTCCATCACCTCAACAACCGTGGTGTCAGCGCCCAGCGTGTTGTAAAAGCTGGCAAATTCAATGCCGATGGCGCCGGAGCCGATGACCAGCAGCTTCTTCGGCATCCGCACCGGTTGCAGCGCGTGTTTGTAGGTCCAGACCAGATCGCCGTCCGCTTCCAGCCCCGGCAGTTCGCGCGCACGGGCGCCAGTCGCCAGCACGATATTCTTCGCCGCCAGTTCCTGCGTGCCCTTTTCGGTTTTCACCGACACTTTGCCCTTGGCCGGGATCGTCGCCTCGCCCATGACCACGGCAATCTTGTTCTTCTTCATCAGATGGCCAATGCCGCTGGACAGCTGCTTGGCCACCCCGCGCGAACGTTTCACCACCGCATCGAGGTCATAGCCGATGTTGTCTGCCTTCAGGCCGAAATCCTTGGCCCGCTCCATCAGGTGGAACACTTCCGACGAGCGCAGCAGCGCCTTGGTCGGGATGCAGCCCCAGTTCAGGCAGATGCCACCCATATGTTCACGTTCGACAATGCAGGTCTTCAACCCCAGCTGGGCGGCACGGATGGCGGCAACATAGCCCCCCGGCCCTGCGCCGATTACGATCACGTCATAGGTTTCTGCGGCCATGGTGGTTCCTCGCCATACTGGATCAAAAACTAGTTCACCGTTAAACTATTTCTCGCGGCACTGCAATCACACTATGCAACCGCATAGGAGCCATGCAAGAAACAGCGACGCCGCACCCCGTTCCTTGGGGCACGGCGCAAAAACAGTGTCAGGGCAGGATGCGTTTCAGGCAAGCCCGAAAGGCAGCCGCCTCAGCCTGCGGCCTGAAGACTGCGCATGGTGCTGCCATAGCCACCGGCCATGACGTAATCCATTTCCGGCGCGGTGCTGCTGCGCGCCAGCGCCTCGTTGCGATAGGGGAAACGGCCGAACTGGCGGATCACCTCGCGGTGGGCGCGCGCATGCAGCAGATTGGACGCGCCGTTCTTGGGCATCCGCTCCAGCATCAGCCGCACGCAGCGTTCCTGATCGCACAGGTTCTCCGAATGCATCAGCGGCAGGTAGAAAAACTGCCGCTGCGGTTCGTCGATCTTCATGTCCCAGGACTTGCTGATCGCACATTTCGCCGCCGCCAGTGCCAATGTATCCGACGAGAAAGCCTGCGCCTGCCCCCGGAACATGTTGCGCGGAAACTGATCGGTCAGGATGATATAGGCCAGAACCCCCTGCGGGCTGCTGCGCCAATGGTCGCATTTGCCGGCACAGGCCGCCTCCCATGTTGGCTGAAACCGGCGCCGGATCTCCTCATCCAGCGCGTCATCCTGCATGTACCACCCCTTCTCTCCCGTGCTTACAAGCCAGAAGTCCAGGATCTCCTCGGGACCTGTCATAGGTCTGCCTCCACATAGATACCGTTCTGAAATTCAGACTTTTTTGCAGAGATTTTACAAGGGCAAGCCCGTCACGATTTGCGTCATACACGACAGTTTCGTGAAAAACTTGCCACAGTTCCCGTGAGTTAGCGCAATCAGCTCGCTTCGGCGGCGGCTTCTTGCTCCTCGATGTCCGCCTCGATGGCATATTCCTGGGCGAACTCAACCGCAACAGGAGAGGCCGTCGGCGACATCGCAGACATGATCCCAGTCTCTTCGGTGGGAATCGCCGGGCGCTGGGTTGTGCGATAGGCAGCATAGACCGCCAGCATCAGCAGCAGCAGCGCGGTAAACAGGAAGAACCCCGGCGCACCAAAGACCTCATCCCCCATCAGCCAGCCGGTGATCAGCGGCCCGGCGACAGCGCCCAGCCCGTTGATGAACACCAGCCCACCCGAGGCCGCCGCCATGTCGTCATAGTCGAGATAATCGTTGGTATGGGCAATCAGCAGCGAATAAAGCGGGTTGGTCATGCCCCCGATCAGGAAGGCCGCAATCAGCAGGAAACGGAAATCAGCCCCCAGGATCATCGCCCCGATCGCAGCACCGCCGGCAACCGCCGCGCCAAACAGGATCAGGATCCGCCGGTCCATCCGGTCCGACATCCACCCCAGCGGGTATTGCATCAGCACAGCCCCCACATAGAAGGTCGCAACGAAGATCGAAATCTGCGTCAGGCTCAGCCCGGCCGCAGCGCCATAGACCGCGCTCATGCCAAATTGCGCCGAGAACACGCCCCCCAGCAGGAACATGCCCACACAGCCCAGCGGCGAGGCATCCATCAGCTGGCGCAGGGTCATCGGCTTGGTCCGGTCAAAGGCCGGGGTTGGCGAGATCGACAGCAGAATGGGGGCAAAGGAGACCGAAACCACCACCGAGGCGATGACAAAGGTCTCATATCCCGAGGGATCGCCGACCAGCAACAGCGCCTGCGCGCTGACGATGCCGATCATCTGCACGATCATATAGAGCGACAGCGCCTTGCCCCGGTTGGCATTGTCAGAGGCATTGTTGAGCCAGCTTTCGGCGGTGACATACACGCCGGAGAAACAGAAACCGATCAGCACCCGGCCCAGCATCCAGGCCACCGGGTTGGTGATTGCCGGATAAAGGATCATCACCGCCGAGATGAACGAGGCCAGCGCCGCAAAGACCCGCACATGGCCGACCCGCCGGATCATCTCCGGCGCCAGACGCGATCCGCCCAGAAAGCCGACAAAATAAGCCGACATGACAAAGGACATCTCGAGGGTAGAAAACCCTTCGATCTCGCCCCGAACGCCCAGCAGGGTCCCCTGAAGACCGTTGCCGACCATCAGCATACCCATACCCAAAAGCAGCGCCCATGCGCTCGACAGCACCTGCCACATTGCCCGTCTCTCCTACTTCGCTTGTCCGTACCAGAGCGCGCCGAACGGGCTCTGGGCCCGCTCCGGGGTCCTGGTGAATTGGTCACGGGCATCGCAATCGCCCGGCGCCGTTATGAACAGGGTCTTATGGCAGCTTCATGACCAAGAGACCCCAAAAACCGGGTGTGCCCATCGCAAACCCGGTGACAATTGGATCCGGCAGGACCATAGCCCAGACCAGTTAAAAATGCTTCTCGCTGAAATTATCCCTCAGGTCTGCGACATCTCCGCCACCGGCGGTATCAAAAGCGACGCATCGCCATACGAAAAGAAGCGGTAGTTTTCTGCCAGCGCATGGTCATAAATCGCCCGGATCCGGTCCTGCCCCATCAGCGCCGAGACCAGCATCAACAGCGTCGATTTCGGCAGGTGGAAATTGGTCATCAGCGCATCCACCACATGGAAGGTGAAACCGGGATAGATGAAGATGTCGGTATCGCCTTCCCAGGGCTCGATTGCACCGCTCTGCCCGGCGCTTTCGATCAGCCGCAGCGCCGTGGTGCCAACCGGGATCACCCGGCCACCTGCGGCCTTGGTTGCGGCAATCTCGGCGGCGGCCTCGGCGCTGACGCGGCCCCATTCGGCGTGCATCCGGTGGGTGGTCACATCCTCGACCTTGACCGGCAGGAAGGTGCCTGCCCCCACATGCAGGGTCACATAGCTGATCTCGACCCCCATGGCCTTCAGCTCTGCCAGCAGCGCCTCGTCGAAATGCAACGAGGCTGTCGGCGCCGCCACCGCGCCGGAATTGCGCGCCCAGACGGTCTGGTAATCGGTCTTGTCCTGTTCATCCGCTGGCCGCTTGGCCGCGATATAAGGCGGCAGCGGCATCGCCCCCGCCTCGGCCAGAGCCGCATCGAAATCGGTGCCACTCAGATTGAACGTCAGGTAGCCCTGCCCGTCCTCGACCCGCTCCAATGTCGCGCTCAGCGCCTCGGAGAACACGATCTCCTCGCCCGGTTTGACCTTCTTCAGCGGCTTCAGCAGCGCCGCCCAGCTGCCATCGGCGCCGGGATCCAGCAGCGTGACCTCCACCTTGGCGGCCATCGGCCCCTGTGCGGTGTCGCGGTGGCGCAGCCCGCTCAGCCGCGCGGGAATCACCTTGGTGTCGTTCAGCACCAGCCGGTCACCGGGGCGCAGCCACTGGCCCAGATTGGCAACACGCGCGTCGCAGATGCTATCGCCCTCGGCCACCAGCAGCCGCGCGGAACTGCGCGGCACTGCCGGACGGGTGGCAATGCGGTCATCGGGGAGGTCGAAGTCAAAATCACTGAGTTTCATAGGCTGCGATATAGGCTGTTGCGCGGCCCTTGGCCAATAGGTTTTGCACCTTTGTCCGCGATCGGCACACCGCCCATGGATCGCCTTGGAATGGCCCATGGATGGTCCGATGGCAGCGGGTCGCCCTAGCGGTCTTCGCCCGGCGAAACCGAATAGCTCGGCCTGTCGCGTTCGGCGCGCGGCACGGCGGGGGCTGGCGGCTCCTCCCCCGGCAGCCGCGGCGCCGGTCCGCGAAACAGCTCGCGGAACATCCCCGGCGCCAGCCCCGACAGCGGGTTCACCTGCACCTGAGGATCATCCGCCGTGCCCTTCAGCGTAAAGGCAAAGCCGATCAGCCCCTCACCCTTGCGGGTAAAGACGCGGCCGATGGCGTTGAGCAGATAAATCGGCGAGACCACCCCGCGCATGTTCAGCACGCTGCGCTCCAGATCGTAATTGCCGTCCATCGACAGGCCGATCGACGGCCCCACCGCGCTGCTTTCATGGACAATCAGATGGGTCGCCCCCAGCCTGAACCTCGCCTCCACCGTGGTGAACAGAATGCCCTGCCCGGCCAGCGCGTCGATCAGCCCGACAACGCTGACCGCATTCAGCAGCGCCGCCATTGCGGGGGCGTCCTTGATCCGGGTGTTCTTGACCTCGATCTGGCCGTCATATTCGCCGGGGGCGCCGGGGGCCGGCACCAGCGACATGTCGAATGTCCCGCCAGAGCCATGGCGCAGCACCCCCGCCGCGCGGAACACCCCACCGGCATCCTGAGACTGGATCCGGGTGGCAAAGCCACCATCCTTGGGCACCACCACGCCGCTGACCCCGGTCTGCCCGTTCAGCGCCGCGGTGAAGTTGCCGTTGAGACCGCCAGTGGTGGAAAACCGCCCGGCAAAACCGGTGAGCGCGATACTGTCGGTGACCTGCATCCGGTCCAGTTGCAGGCTGATCGGCCCGGTGCCGCCAGAGGCACCACCGCTGCTGCCGCTGCCGCCGGAACCATCGGGCATCTGCCGCAGATCCAGCACCCCGTTCAGCACATTGATGGCCGGCGACCGCGCGCCGCGCGCCACCAGATCGACAGCGCCCCGGAACCAGCCCTGCAGGTCGACGCGGTCAAACCGCGCCCGGCGCAGACCACCGCCCGGCTCCAGCGTGATGGCACCGGCCGCCCGCAGCCCCGCCGCCTCCAGCGACAGCGCCTGCACATCCGGCGTCTCCCCAAGGGTCGCGCTGAGTTTCAGCTGGCCGGTGCCTGCCTCGCTCAGCCGCCAACTCAGCGCCGGAATGCGCAGCCCCAGCCCCGCAAGATCGCTTTCCAGGGTCAGCCGCGGCGCCTGCCCCTTGTCGATCACCACCTCATAACGGCCTTCGCCGCGTCCGAATACCGATCCCGCAGGCAGGCCGATATCAAACGTATCAATCGTGTTCTGCGACAGTTCGATGGTACCGCTGACCCGCACCGGCGCGGCCCCGCCCGCAGCCGCAACCGCCCGCTCCGCCGCCGGTCCCACCGCCTGCCGCCAGATCAGGCTGCCCGGCACCCCGGAAAGCGCGCCGCCGCCCTCGATCTGCACATGGTCCTGATTGCCGCTCAGGCTCAGGGCCTTCGCCGCCACGCGCTGACCCGGCACCAGCACATCGCTGCTGACATCACGCAGGCGCCCCCGGTAGTGATAGGTGATCTCCTCGGGCGTGACGCCCTTGCGCAGGGGCACCGCCAGCGTGCCGCTGATCGCAACCTGCCCCGTCGCCAGATCCACCGGCAACCCGGCCTTGTCCATCACCGACAGCGGCGGACGGTTGAGCAGCGACAGCGCCGCCGTCACCGGGCCTGTGGCCTCGATCCGGGCAATCCCCGGCGCGCCGTCCTTCACCGAAGTGTCAGGAATGATGAACGACGTACCCGCCGCATCCACGCGCCCGCCCTGATCCGCTGTCACCCAGCCCTTTGTCGCCATCACCACCAGACGGTTGCCATAAAGGCTGAACTGCCCCGCCGCATCGCGCAGCGGCGGCAGCGTTTTCTGAAACCGGACCGCCGCCTCCTCGAATGCCAGATCCAGATAGACAAACGGCTTTGCCGTGCCCTGGCCACGCAGCGCGAAATTCACATCGCGCGCATAGCCTGCAAGCAGGTTCTCGCGCACCCATTCGCGCGGCTTTGGCGGGGCTGCGGCAGGCCAGACCTCTTTCAGCCGCTCGGCGGTCATCCGGTTGGCGCGTCCGTTCAGCGCGTAATCCCAGCCGGTCTGCCCCGCCGAAATCTCGCCATCCAGCAGGATCCGCGTCTCACCGTCACGCACCAGCATCTCGCCCAGACGCAGTCGAAACGGCGCCATCTCAAGCTTGAAATCCGCCGTCACCCCCGCCAGATCCAGCGGCGCCTCATAGAGTTTCGCCGGATTGAGGCTCAGGTCCTGAAACCGCAGCTGCCCCACCAGATCGGTGAGCTGGCCGTTCTCCACCCCGATCAGCCGCGCCCGCCCCTCCATCGAGCCGGAGCCCCAGCCGCTGTTCACCGACAGCTCGTTGAACTGCAGCTCCTGCCGCGCGGGCAGATAGGTGAAATAGCTCTGCGCGCCGGTGATCGGCACCGGGCGGGTGGCGGCGGTGGGCTGGATCACCCCCTCGCCAATCTGCAAGCTGGCAGAGACCGGCAACAAGGCACCCTCGCTGCTGATGGCACCGCGCAGAGAGCCCGAAATCGGCGCGTCCAGAACATCCAGCCAGCCGAGCGCGGCGCTCTGGGCTGCGATATCCTTGCTCGCCACCGAATTGACCAGGACACCGAAATCCGCCGCCTTGTCGCCAATGGCTGACCTGTAATTCGCCTCGACCGTGCCGACATAATCGCGCCCGCTCAACAGCGAGAACCCGGCGGCCAGCTCAATCTCCTGTCCGCTGCGGCCCATGCGGATGCTGCCGCCATCCAGCGTCCAGACCCGACCCAGCCGCGCGTCCTCATAGCGTAGGGTCAGCGCCTCGGTCTCTACCGCAATCAGCGCCGACAGCACCGGCAGTTCCAGCTGCCGGTCCCATTGTTCGATCAGCGCAGGCAGGGTGGCGGCCTGCCGCAGCGGCGCCTCCCCCTCGGCCAAACTCAGCGCCAGACCGCCACTGTTGTCGCGCCGCAGCGTGCCGTAAAGACCGCTCAGCATGATCGTCTTGGGTCGGATCTGCCCGCGCAGCAGCGGCCGCATCGCCAGCGAGGCCTGCGCGTCCGCCAGCCGCGCCACCCGCGCGCCGGTCTCATCGCGCAGGGTCACATCGCGCAGGCTGACACGGGGCCGCCAGCCCCGGTTCACCACCAGATGAATGGCACCGAATTCAATGCTCAGTCCGCCGAGGTGCTGCTCGATCCGCCGCTCCACCCGGTCGCGCAGCCAGTCCGGCGCATCTATGCGCGTGCCCAGCCCGAGAAAGACAACCCCGCTTGCCAGCAGCGCTAGCAGCACGGCGGTGATGGTCGCACTGCGCAGCATCCGCCGCAGCAGTCGCCGTTGGGGCCGCGCGCGCGCCGTCGCCGCGGGCGGCAGATCAGCCCCTGCCGCCGCAGGAATGCCCAGATCCCCGGCCGAAATCCCGTCCGACGCACGAGGCCCCGGCACCGGCACCGCCTGTTCCACCGGTTCTGCCGGTGGCGCCTCATCGGGGCCCAGATAGACAACCCCCTCCGGCGGCGGCACCGCGCGCGCAACAGCCACATTCTCATCCGCCGCAGCCCCATCGGGTGCAGCCTCCTGCGTGGCCTGCGCCGACACAGAGGAAGATGGCTCCCGCTCGGGATCCACCGCTATGGGTGAGACCGGTTTAATCCTTGCTTTCCCTTTGCCCGTGATGGCCTAACTATGGCACGCAAACCCTGCGAAACCGTTTTGGAGACCTTAACTTATGCTCGCCCCCTCAGACCCAGCGCCCTCCTTTAACCTGCCCCGCGACGGCGGTGGCACCGTGACGTTGGAGGAGCTGCGCGGCAAGGCCGTTGTCCTGTTTTTCTACCCCCGCGATGATACCCCGGGCTGCACCAAGGAATCCATCGGATTTTCCGAGCACCTGCAGGCCTTTGCCGATGCCGGAACCGTGGTCTATGGCATCTCCAAGGATCCGGTTGCCAAACACGACAAATTTGTCGCCAAACACGGGCTGACCACGCCGCTTCTGTCCGACGCCGACGGCACCACCTGCGAGGATTATGGCGTCTGGAAAGAAAAGAACATGTACGGCAAGAAACACTGGGGGATCGAACGCTCGACCTTCCTCATCGACGCCGAGGGCAATATCGCCCGGATCTGGCGCAAGGTGAAGGTTGACGGCCATGTCGCCGAGGTGCTGGAGGCGGCGCAGGCGCTCTGAACGCGGCCCCATTCCGCCAGCCATTCCGCCCACCGTGCCGGCCGCCCCGCTGATCCAGATCGGCCTGACGCGGGGCCGCCTATCGGGTTGCGCGCCACAGCCGCCGGTGGCAGGGAGGGACAAGAGCAGCCCACCGCCAGTAACGGACCCGCCCAGATGACCAGCGAAGCCCCGCAGACCGCAGCCGAGACCACCGCCCCGCTCACCCTTGCGCAGATGGCGCAGCAGGTGCTGACCACCGCAGACGGGCGCGAGAAAACCGCGCTGTCGCGTCGCCACGCCGCGCATTGGTTTGCCTCGCGCGCCGGTGATGCGGATAAGATCGAGATCGGCACCGCCAACCCGCCGCTGCACCCGGCCCGCCCCGAGCGCCCGGAGCTGCTGAACCCCCGCGATGTGCCGCGCCGCCGCCCCGGATCAGAGGCCGGCCGCAAGGCGCTGCTACATGCGGTAGCCCATATCGAACTGAATGCGGTGGATCTGCACTGGGACATCATCGCCCGCTTTTCTCATGTGCCGATGCCGCTTGGCTTCTTTGACGACTGGGTCAAGGCGGCAGATGAAGAATCGAAACATTTCAATCTGATGTGTGATTGTCTTGAGGCACTGGGCAGCCATTACGGAGATCTTCCGGCCCATGCCGGCATGTGGCGCGCCGCCGAGGACACCGCCGAGGATCTGATGGGTCGGCTCGCCGTTGTGCCGATGGTGCTTGAGGCGCGCGGCCTGGATGTGACCCCCGGCATGATCGAGATTTTCCGCAAGGCCAAGCTCACCCAGGCGGTTGATGCGCTAGAGGTGATCTACGCCGAAGAGGTCAGCCATGTGGCCTATGGATCGAAATGGTTCCATTTCCTCTGCGGGCGCGACAATCTGGACCCGAAAGAGGTCTTTCACGATCTCGTCGGTCGATATTTCCATGGCCATCTGAAACCGCCCTTCAACGAGGAAAAACGTGCCGAGGCCGGCATCCCGCCCGATTTCTACTGGCCGCTCACCGAAGACATCCCGATGAAACCCCCGGCCCTGCGCTAGGCCACCCACAGCCACAACAGGCGCGGGGCGCGCCGCCATCGGCTCCGCGAAGTGGCCAATAACGCGCGCTCCCAGCGGCCTGCGCAGGACGCCGCAGACGGTCCAGCAACCTGACCTGAACACCCCTCCGATCCGGTAAGCCTGCCCCGTGTCGGCAGGCCGACCGCCGCAGCCCCATTACCGGCCTCACACCCCGGATCGGGCGGCTATCGGCGATTTTTCGCTCATTCACCCGCTGATCTTCGCCCTGCCGCGCGGTTTCCGCGCCCTCCCGCCGAACACCGGGCCAACAGGCTTGCCCAAATTCCTCCGGCTGGCTATTCCCTTTCGCCATGGCGCGTATCTGCGCGTCCAGGCACTGCGACAGGGGCGCTCCGAGGGGGACCGGAACCGACCGTCACACCGGCAGGAGGAGCGCCGGTACAGGCAGTGCGACAACTGGGGCAGGACAAGGACCAAAGCGTGCGAACACGTCTGGCAATCAAAATTCACGCATTTCTTGAACGTCGTTTCCCGGAGCGACGTGTGTTCCTTAAATCCGACACGGATACCCGTTTCATCCGGCTGCGCTCCGAAACCCAGCTCATTGCCTTTGCCGGCATGGCGCTGCTGGTGGCCTGGTCCATCGTCGCCACCGCCATCGTGCTGATGGACAGCATCGGCTCCGGCAATTTCCGCGAACAGGCCAAGCGCGACCAGATGACCTATCGTGCGCGGCTCAATGCGCTGTCGAGCGAGCGCAACGACCGCGCCGCCGAGGCGCTGGCCGCCCAGGAACGGTTCAACGCCGCTCTGACGCAGATTTCCTCCATGCAATCCGAGCTGCTGGCCTCCGAGACCCGCCGCCGTGAGCTGGAAACCGGCATCGAGGTGATCCAGACCACTCTGCGCCAGACCATGAAGGATCGCGAAGCCGCCCGCGACGCCCTCGCCGCGCTGAAACAGGAAACCGCCGCCGACAGCCCGGCCCAGCTGATGGCCGTCAGCGCGCCCGTGCAGATGGAATTCATGGCCGAGGCGCTGGCCGAAACCGCCGCCGAGCGTGACCAGATCGAAGCCAATGCCCAATCCGCGCTTGAACAGCGCGACGCGCTGGAGCTGGAACTGCGGCTGATGGATGAGCGTAACGATCAGATCTTCCGCCAGCTGGAAGAGGCGATGGAAGTCTCCGTCGCCCCCCTCGACAAGATGTTCCGCAGTGCCGGAATGCCCACCGACCGTATCCTTGAACAGGTCCGGCGCGGTTACAGCGGTCAGGGCGGTCCGCTCAGCCCTTTAGCCCTGTCCACGCGCGGTGAGGAACCCACCCGCGAAGAGCGCAGAGCCAACGACCTGCTGCACCAGATGAACCAGCTGAACCTTTATCGGCTGGCCGCGCAGAAAGCGCCTTTCGCCTCGCCGGTGAACCTCAACCTGGTGCGCCGCAGCTCCGGCTTTGGTTATCGTCGCGACCCCAAAACCGGCGGCCGCCGCCTGCACAAAGGCTCCGATTTCGCCGGACAGACCGGCACCGATATCTTTGCCACCGCCGATGGCGTGGTGACTCATGCCGGCTGGCAATCCGGCTACGGAAAACTTGTGACAATTCAACATGCCTTTGGCATTGAGACGAAATATGCCCATAATTCGAAACTCCGCGTGAAGGTCGGTCAAAGGGTCTCGCGCGGGGATCACATTGCTGATATGGGTAACACCGGACGGTCCACCGGGACCCACCTCCACTACGAGGTTCGGGTCAATGGCAACCCCGTAAACCCGATGATCTATATCAAGGCTGCGAGAAATGTTTTCTAAAAGCAAAATCAACGAGCCCGGCCAGAAAGCGGCCGAAGCAACCCCTGCGGCACCTGCGCCGTCTTCCGCTCCGGTTCCGCCCGCCAGCGATTTCAAGGCCACCGCGCCCAAGGCCAAGCCACCGGCCTCCGTGCTCAGCTCGGATCTGCACATCACCGGCAACCTCAAGACCACCGGCGATATCCAGGTCGAAGGCACCGTCGAAGGCGATATTCGCGCCCATCTGCTGACCATTGGCGAAAGCGCCACCATCAAGGGCGAAGTGACCGCCGATGACGTGGTGATCAATGGTCGCATCGTCGGTCGTGTGCGCGGCCTGAAGGTACGCCTGACCTCAACCGCCCGCGTCGAAGGCGACATCATCCACAAGACCATCGCAATCGAAAGTGGCGCCCATTTCGAAGGCTCCGTGCAGCGTCAGGACGACCCGCTGAACCCCGGCAAAGCCGCAGCGCCCCGCGCCGCAGCCCCGGCACCGGCCCCCTCCGCCGCCGTCTCCGCAGCCACCGCCGCGCATAAAGCCGAGAACTGATCCGAGCCTTCCATCGGCCGTATCGACAAAAAATCAACGCCGCAGGTTCCGCCTGCGGCGTTTTTGCTGCGCCATGGTCATCTGCCCGTCTGACCCGACTATCCCAGCACGCGGACGCGACGTCGCCCGGTGAATGCAGAGCGATTCTTAGGCGCGGATCTTGCAGGCATAGGTTGCTGAGTGTACGAGACCGTTAAAGTTGCAGGCATTTGGTCTGCTGCATCTCTCATCAGGATCTCTTTCTGTTATGGCAATTTTTACTGTAAATGATCCCACCGGAACGCTGACCCTGGATGGCATCAACGATCTTGGGTTTTCAGGTCTCAGCCTGAGTAGCCGAACCAGCAACCGGCTGTACTTTACCTCCCCCAGCGATACCTCGGTCACCCTGACCGGAACCTTCGCCTCATCCTCTCCCTACCTGTGGACCGTGAACTCCATGTCCGTGGCGACCGGCAGGACAACGGTCTATTCCTTCAGCGAATTTTCGATGAACTTCTATCGGTTCGCCTCGTCCAGCGGCAGCGCTCTCGAAGCTGCGCTGCTGACCGGTGATGATACCATCACCTCCAACATGACCGAGGGCAACCGCTGGCTGGCCTATGGCGGCGACGATGTCATCAGCCTTGGCACCGGCAATGACTATGTAAATGGCGGCACTGGCACCGATCGTTTGATCATCAACGACAATTTTGGCCGCGCTTCCGCGTCGTCCTTCTATGGAACCATCACGCTGGAGTCCGCCGATGGCCGCGACACGCTGGTGTCGATCGAACAGCTGCAATTTGCCAATCGCAGCTTCGCGCTGCGCACCGGCAGCAGTTTCGACAACACGCTGAGCGGCGATCAGGATGCCCAGCTGACCAGCGACATGATGCTTGGTGGACGTGGCGCCGATACGCTCTCTGGCCTCTCCGGGCGCGACATGCTGCTGGGCGAAGAAGGCAACGATCGCCTGCTCGGCGGCACGGGCCATGACACGCTGAAAGGCGGCGATGGGGATGATCTCCTGCTTGGCGGCACCGGGCGTGACTGGCTGGCTGGCGATCTTGGCGACGATATTATCGTCGGCGGGTCCCACGGTGACAAACTCATCGGCGGCGGCGGGAATGACCAGCTGCGCGGTCAGTCAGGTCACGACCTCCTGCGCGGCAACTCCGGCCAGGATACACTCCTGGGCGGCCAGGGAGACGACCGCCTCTATGGTGATGGCGGCAGCGACCGGCTGATCGGTCAGGAGGGTGACGATACGCTGACCGGCGGCGCTCACGCCGATACCTTTGTCTTCCATCGTGGCTATGGCAGCGATGTCATCACCGATTTCACCCTTGGCGAGGATCTTATTCAGATCGGGCGTGGCGCGGATGGGGTCGAGGATCTCACCTTCACCCAGCTGGGCGCCGATGTTCAGATTGCCTTCGCCGATGTCACCATTCTGGTCGAGAACAGCACGCTTGAGCAGATCGAGGCGGCGGACAATTTCCTCTTCTGAGCGATATCGCAGATCTGCACTGACCAAGGGCGCCCCCAATCGGGGCGCCTTTTTCAATACCAGAGGCGACAAGTCCGGCGTGCACACGGTGCAGAGTTTTCGCAACAGAATTAACAAAGGTTAATTATTCGTTAACCCGAGACTTCCCCGATCCAGACCCGCCCCCTAGGTTCCCGACAAAAGCATCAAAAAGATGCAACGGGCATTCAGGCAGCAGGTCAGACCATGGCAGAGCTTTTTGTAGCGGCCGCGTCAAATATGGCGCCGCCGTTTGATTTCAATGACTTCGACTTTACCAAAGTGGCTGTTCTCAGCACATCCGAGACCCAGATCGCCGTGCAATACCGCGACTTTGTGCTGGTGTTTCAGGGCAGGTTCACCTTTGACGAGACCGGCAATCTGACTGCGGACAGCCCGCTCAACAGCTTTGCCCTGTTCCACCACCAGACCCTGATCCTGTCGGTCAGCGGCTTCAGCCTGCCCTCGCAGATGATTGCCACCAGTGACCTTTATTCGCTGCTGGCACTGGCGCTGGCGGGGGATGACACCATCACCTCGGCCTGGAACGGTGGCGAGCGGATCCAGGGGTTTGGTGGCAACGACACCATTCAGGCAGGCGGCGGCAATGATACCATCATCGGCGGCCCCGGCGAGGACGAGCTGCGACTGGCGGAGGGGATCACCAGCTACAGCTTTGCCTTTGACGACATCGCAGGCGCGCAGCTCACGACGCGGGCCGGACAGGACCTGCTGCTCAGCGTGGAGACGGTGCGCCTCGCCACCCAGACCCTGCATATTCAGGAAGGCGGCAGCGCCGACGAAATCCTGACCACCCGCAACGCGGCGGAGAGCAACAGCTCCGACATGATCCATGGCCGGGGCGGCAATGACAGCATCACCGGCGGCGCGGGCAAGGATTTCCTGCTGGGCGGCACCGGCGCC
The DNA here is from genome assembly GCF_048056635.1 of Phaeobacter sp. JH20_08. Lineage (NCBI taxonomy): Bacteria > Pseudomonadati > Pseudomonadota > Alphaproteobacteria > Rhodobacterales > Roseobacteraceae > Phaeobacter > Phaeobacter sp. JH20_08. The sequence continues at coordinate 585,178 of NZ_JAYMVV010000018.1, forward strand.
GACACCCTGTCGGGCGGGCGCAACAATGATTTCCTCGACGGCGAGCTGGGGGACGATCACCTCTCCGGTGAGGCCGGTCACGACAACCTGCGTGGCAGTCTTGGCAATGACACGCTGATCGGCGGCGCTGGCAATGACACCCTGCGTGGCGACAACGAGATTGGCCCGGCCGAAAATGCCAATGACCTGCTGATTGGCGGCAGCGGCCACGACAGCCTTGACGGCAACGCAGGCCACGACACGCTGAGGGCCGGCAGTGGCGCCGATACGCTTGATGGCGGCGACGGCAATGACCGGCTTGACGGTGGCAACGGGCGCGATCTGATCACCGGCGGGACCGGCGACGACAGCCTGACCGGTGGGCGCGGCAATGACACGATGACCGCCGGTACCGGCAGCGACCGGCTCAGCGGCGGCGGTGGCCACGACGTGATGCGCGGCGATGCCGGCGATGATCTCCTGCTGGGCGGGCGCGGGCATGACACGCTGTTTGGCAGCGACGGCGCCGACCGGCTCATCGGTCAGTCCGGCCATGACCGCCTGACCGGCGGCAGCGGTGCCGACAGTTTTGTCTTTGGCCGTGGTTCCGGTCAGGACACCATCACCGATTTCCGCCTTGGCGAGGATGTGATCGAGATCACCCGCGGTGCAACCCGCATCGACCACCTTGGATTTGCACAGCTCGGCGCGGATGTGCGCGTCACCTTCGCCAATGTCTCCCTGCTGGTCGAAGACGTGACCGTCGATCAGCTGATGGACACCGATAACTTCCTGTTCTGATTAGATACCGCTCTCAAAATATGGCTATGGGCGCGCCTTTGCCGGTGCGCCCTCTTTTTCGTGCAGAACTCGGTTGAGCACCGCCTCCTCACTCCAGCATCCAGCGCCCCTTGGGCCAGAAAGCATGATAGGCAAAGGCAAACATCACATCATGGGCCAGATCCGCACCGTTCTGTCCCCGCACCCGCACCGATCCGACGTCGCGCCCCTTGCCCAGCTGCCCGGCATCCAGCGCCGAGGCCTGCCCGGCCCGCCAGCTGAGGACCACCCCCGCCTCGCGGATTTCCCCGGCCGCCGCCAGTCGCGCCAGGGGCCAGGCCCGGTCCCCCACCCGCACCACACGCGCCAGCGGCGCGATACCATGGGGCGGCGGCGCGCCATCATATAGAAACGGCCAGTTCGACCGGTCATAGCCCTGATAGGGATTGCGGCCATAGCTGCGGTTGTGGCGCGGCTCAGCCATCACCAGACCCTCTGGGTAGGCGGCGCGAAATGCCTGCCAGCTGTCCAGCCAGCTCGGCAGCTGCCGCAGCTCCCGGCCCGTCATCTCGCCCACGATGCCGGTGCCCGTGGCCTGCTGCCACCAGCTCTCGCTCTCGCGGTCATACATCACCATATCGGACTGGCGCAGCTTGCCGGTGACGCCAAAGCTCAGGGTGCGGCCAGCCACCCGCCGGTCAAAGCTCATGGCGGAATTGCACAAGGGACAATAAGTGATCGCAACCGGCATGCCACCGACCCGGTCATTGACGATTTCATGCCAGATCAGATAGCGCAGCGGATAGGCCCGCGCCGCCTGCCCCGGCAGATCCAGCACCACCACCGGTTCGGCGGGGCTCAGCCCCGTCACCTGCGCCGCCGGGTGAAACGCCGGATCGCTCAGCGCCGGAATGCCATCCTTTGGCGGACCACCGGATTTGATCTCATCCCAGCTGGCCACGGCGGAGCGGCTGAAATCGGTCTGCGGCCACTCCCGCGCCCATTGCGCCGGATCAGCCACCGCCTTAACAGCGCCCAGCATCACCAGCAAAGCCGCCAGCACAGCGCCGACCATCCCGGCGCGCAGCGGATCCCGTTTCCCTATCGCCAGCCGTGACATCTCTGCGCTCCCCCTTGACCTGCGACCAGCTTCGCAACTGATCTTGAGGCGCACAGCCTGCCGCAAAATCCCCTCACATGCACCGCACAAGCCCGTGACAGGCGCGCGTATCCCAGGCTGAAACGGCAAACGGCCCGCACCACGCAGGGTACGGGCCGTTGCAATATATATCAGGTCAATCCGGCAGGCCGGATCGCAGGATCACTCGGTCACTGTGACGGTTTTCATCACATCGGGCTGGCCGACAACGGCGCCGTTCTGACTGCTGCTGCCGCGCTTGATCGCGTCAACCACATCCATGCCCTCGGTCACCTTGCCCACAATGGTGTACTGACCATTGAGGAAATGCCCCGGCGCAAACATGATGAAGAACTGCGAATTGGCGCTGTCGGGATCCTGCGAGCGGGCCATGCCGACGACACCGCGATCGAACTCCAGATCGGAGAATTCGGCCGGCAGGTCCGAGCGCTCGGAACCGCCCATGCCTGCGCGGCGCATATCGCCACCCAGCTTGCCGAATTCCACATCACCGGTCTGCGCCATAAAGCCTTCGATCACACGGTGAAACACCACGCCATCATATTTGCCCTCGGCTGCCAGCGCGGTGATCTGCTCGACATGTTTGGGGGCCACGTCCTCGAACAGGTCAATCTTGATGGTGCCATTGGCGCCCTCGCCTTCGACCGCGATCTCCAGACCGCTGGCCAGCGCAGGCCCCGCCATCAGCGCAAATACCGCTGCCAGCTTATACATCGGCTGCCACCTTGACGCTGATCATGCGGTCGGGGTTCGCAGGCGGCTCGCCACGGGTGATCGCATCGACATGTTCCATACCGTCGATCACGCGGCCATAGACCGTATACTGACCGTTCAGGAAATGGTTGTCCTTGAAGTTGATGAAGAACTGCGAATTGGCCGAATCCGGGTTGGCGGAGCGCGCCGCGCCCAGCGTGCCACGGTCATGCGGCAGCTTGGAGAATTCCGCCGGCACATTCGGCAGGTCAGAGCCGCCGGTGCCTGCCATACGCAGGTTGAACCCGTCTTCCATATCGCCGTGCTGCACGTCGCCGGTCTGCGCCATAAAGCCGTCGATCACCCGGTGAAACGCCACATTGTCATATTCACCGCCACGGGCCAGCTCTTTCATGCGTGCGCTGTGCTGGGGGGCCACATCGGGCAGCAGCTCGATCACCACCTTGCCGTCTTTCAGCTCCATGATGATGGTGTTTTCGGGATCCTTGATCTCGGCCATGTGGCCCTCCTGTGCTTTGCATTCGCCCGATAGTTAAGCCCCGCGCCGCCGATTGCCAAGGGAGCTTTGGTCACGGAGCATTGACTGGGCGGCAAAAAGCCCCGAAACATCGCGCCAACAGCGCCAGCCCGCCTCCGCGCGACTGGCCTCGCACAGCACGACCAACACACGCGACCAACAGAAGGATATGATCATGGGCTGGACCGCACTCGACAAGATGGACCTGGCAGGCAAGCGCGTTCTGGTGCGCGTCGATATCAATGTCCCGGTCGAGGATGGCCGCGTCACCGATGACACCCGCATTCAGCGCGTCGCCCCAACGGTCAAGGATATCCTCGCCAAGGGCGGCACCCCGATTCTGCTGGCCCATTTCGGCCGCCCCAAGGGCAAGGTTGTCGAAGAGATGTCGCTGCGCCCGCTGGTGCCGGCACTTGAGGCCGCCTTCGACGCGCCGGTGACCTTTGCCGCCGATTGTCGCGGCCCCGCTGCCGAGGCCGCGCTGGCGGGCCTGCCCGCAGGTGCCGTGCTGCTGCTGGAAAACACCCGCTTCCACGCGGGCGAGGAGAAGAATGACGCCGCTCTTGCGGCTGAGATGGCCCAGCTGGGCGATATCTATTGCAACGATGCGTTCTCCGCCGCCCACCGCGCCCATGCCTCGACCGAGGCGCTGGCCCGTCTGCTGCCCGCCTGCGCTGGTCGTCTGATGGAGGCTGAGCTGACAGCGCTTGACGCAGCCCTCGGCCAACCCCAGCGCCCGGTCACCGCCGTGGTTGGCGGTGCCAAGGTCTCCACCAAGCTGGAACTGCTGGGCAACCTCGTCGGCAAGGTCGACAATCTGGTGATCGGTGGCGGCATGGCCAATACCTTTCTCGCCGCACAGGGCATTGATGTGGGCAAGTCGCTTTGCGAGCACGATATGGCCGACACCGCCCGCGAGATCCTGACCAAAGCCGAGGCCGCAGGCTGCAAGATCATCCTGCCCGTCGACGTCGTCGTCGCACGCGAATTCAAGGCCGGGGCCGACAATGAAACCGTCGCCGCCGACGCCTGCCCCGCCGATGCGATGATCCTCGACGCAGGCCCGCAGACTGTCGCTGCCGTCGCCGATACGCTCTCCGCCTCCAAAACGCTGATCTGGAACGGCCCCATGGGCGCCTTTGAAATCGCGCCCTTCGATGCTGCCACCAATGCCGCCGCACAACAGGCCGCCGCGCTGACAAGATCCGGTGCACTGGTCAGCGTCGCGGGGGGCGGCGATACCGTTGCGGCCCTCAATCAGGCCGGGGCTGCGGCTGATTTCACCTATATCTCCACCGCGGGCGGTGCCTTCCTGGAATGGATGGAGGGCAAGACCCTGCCCGGCGTCGCCGCACTGGAGGGCTGACCCGAATCTGCCACCTGTCGCAGGCCAGAGGCCGGTATCGCCGCCAAAAGGTTAAGATCGCGGTGACCCGCAAGATCCGTTAACCACTTGTTAACACCTCGCACCCCTGCCATCCGGTTGGGGTGCGTTTTTGCGTCAGAATGTTCATAATTAACAATTTTCACCTTTCACAAACCATGATGCCTGTGGCAGTATTGTTGCAGACGCCGGGTAAACCGGCGCGAGACTTGAGCAGCAGATCATACAGGCCATCACCGTGACCCGAACCAATCGTCCCTCTCTGGGTGCATTCGTCTTTTCCACGATTGCATTCGCGCTGAGCGCATATTTCACCTTCGCTGCCGTGCAGGGGGATTTCGGGTTGTTCAGGCGGGTCGAGATCCAGGCCGAAGTGGAAGCGCTGCGTCAGGATCTCGACCAGCTGAAGCGTGAGACCGCGCAGATGGAGAACCTCACCCACCGGCTGTCCGATGATTACCTCGATCTGGACCTGCTGGATGAACAGGCCCGCTCCGTCCTGGGCTTGCTGCGCTCGGATGAAATCGTCATCCGCTAAACAGCCGCCCCGGCGCAGACCGCTCTGAAACATGTGATCGCCCGCAGCCTCGCTCGCGGGCGTTTTGCTGTCCGGCGGGCGAAAGGCTGCGCCGCGCAATGCCAGCCGATACCCCATGCTGCAGGCCAGCCCCCGATCAGCCCTCAGGTCAACGCCCCGGAACACCGCTGAAACACTGGTGAAACACCATCGCCTTTACCCCTTGGTGACGGCACGTCATAATAACACTCGCATGACGTAACAAAATCCATTATGAACTAGTTTAGCATTAAACTATCTAGCCTTAAGGGGGAGCCCGCCACTATGGCTGCGAGAAAAAGTGTCAAGAAACCAAACGTTTCTGCCGAAGAGCTACTCGAGTACTACCGCGAGATGCTGCTGATCCGGCGATTCGAGGAAAAGGCAGGCCAGCTCTATGGCATGGGTCTGATTGGCGGCTTCTGCCATCTCTACATCGGACAGGAAGCGGTTGTTGTCGGCCTTGAGGCCGCCGCCGAAGAGGGCGACAAACGCGTCACCTCCTATCGCGACCACGGCCATATGCTGGCCTGTGGCATGGACCCCAACGGCGTCATGGCCGAGCTGACCGGCCGCGAAGGCGGCTACTCAAAGGGCAAAGGCGGCTCGATGCACATGTTCTCGAAAGAGAAACATTTCTACGGCGGCCACGGCATCGTCGGCGCGCAGGTGCCACTGGGCGCAGGCCTCGCCTTCTCCGACAAATACAAAGGCAACGACCGCGTGACATTCGCCTATTTCGGTGATGGCGCCGCCAACCAGGGTCAGGTCTACGAGACCTACAACATGGCCCAGCTCTGGGATCTGCCGGTCGTCTTCGTGATCGAGAACAACCAATACGCCATGGGCACCTCGGTGCAGCGGTCGACCAAATCCCCCGCCCTGTGGAAACGCGGCGAAGCCTACGGCATCAAGGGCGAGGAAGTTGACGGCATGGATGTGCTGGCCGTGAAAGAGGCCGGCGAACGCGCCGTCGCCCACTGCCGCGCAGGCAAAGGCCCCTATATCCTTGAGGTCAAGACCTACCGCTACCGTGGCCACTCCATGTCCGACCCCGCCAAGTACCGCACCCGCGAAGAGGTGCAGAAAATGCGCGAGGAACGCGATCCCATCGAACAGGTCCGCGACATGCTGCTCACCGGCAAACATGCAAGCGAGGACGACCTCAAGGTGATCGACAAAGAGATCAAGGACATCGTCAACAAATCCGCAGACTTCGCCAAGGAGAGCCCGGAACCGGCGCTCGATGAACTCTGGACCGATATTTATGCGGATGAGCTGCCGCAAGAAACCGCCTGAGGGGACGTAATACGATATGGCAACTGAAATCCTGATGCCCGCCCTGTCGCCGACCATGGAGGAAGGCACCCTGGCCAAATGGCTGGTCAAAGAGGGCGATACAGTAAATTCCGGCGATATTCTGGCCGAGATCGAAACCGACAAGGCGACGATGGAATTCGAAGCCGTTGACGAAGGCGTCATCGGCAAGATCCTGATCGGTGAAGGCACCGAGAACGTAAAGGTCAACAGCCCGATCGCCGTGCTGCTGGAAGACGGCGAAAGCTACGACCCCGATGCGGCCCCCGCAGCATCCGCGCCCTCCACAAGCGAAGCGCCGGCGGCAGAGGCACCTGCGGCGCCCGCAACCGCCGCCGCTGCTGCCGCAGCCCCCGCCGCACCCGAGGTGGACACCACCCCGGACTGGCCCGAGGGCACCGAAGTGGTGCAGACCACGGTCCGCGAAGCCCTGCGCGACGCCATGGCCGAGGAAATGCGCCGCGACGGCGATGTCTTCCTGATGGGCGAGGAAGTCGCCGAATATCAGGGCGCCTATAAGATCTCTCAGGGTCTGTTGGACGAATTCGGCTCCAAGCGCGTGATCGACACCCCGATCACCGAACATGGTTTTGCCGGCATCGCCACCGGTGCGGCCTTTGGCGGTCTGCGCCCGATTGTGGAGTTCATGACCTTCAACTTCGCCATGCAGGCGATTGACCACATCATCAACTCTGCCGCCAAGACGCTCTATATGTCCGGCGGTCAGATGGGGGCACCGATGGTGTTCCGTGGCCCCAACGGTGCCGCTGCCCGCGTGGGCGCGCAGCACAGCCAGGATTACGCCGCCTGGTACATGCAGATCCCCGGCCTGAAGGTGGCGATGCCCTACTCCGCCTCCGACGCCAAAGGTCTGATGAAAACCGCAATCCGCGACAACAACCCGGTGATCTTCCTCGAGAACGAGATCCTCTACGGCAAATCCTTTGAAGTGCCGAAGCTGGATGATTACACCGTTCCCTTTGGCAAGGCCCGGATCTGGCGGGAAGGCACTGACGTCACCATCGTCTCCTTTGGCATCGGCATGACCTATGCGCTGGAAGCGGCGGAGAAACTGGCCGAGGATGGCATCAGCGCCGAGGTCATCGACCTGCGCACCCTGCGCCCGATGGACACCGGCTCCATCATCAAATCGGTGATGAAGACCAACCGTCTGGTTACAGTTGAGGAAGGCTGGCCGCAGGGCTCTGTTGGCAGCTATATCTCCTCTGTGGTGATGCAGGAGGCCTTTGATTACCTCGATGCCCCGGTGATCACCTGCACCGGCAAGGACGTGCCCATGCCCTATGCCGCCAATCTCGAAAAACACGCGCTGGTCACCACCGATGAGGTGATCGAAGCGGTGAAACAAGTGACCTACCGGTAAGGAGAGACAGCGATGCCCACAGAAATCCTGATGCCCGCCCTCTCTCCCACCATGGAGGAAGGCACCCTTGCCAAATGGCTCGTGAAGGAAGGCGACACCGTCGCCTCCGGCGACCTGCTGGCAGAGATTGAAACCGACAAGGCGACGATGGAATTCGAAGCCGTCGACGAAGGGGTGATCGGCAAGATCCTGATCCCCGAAGGCAGCGAAGGCGTGAAGGTCAACAGCCCCATCGCCGTGCTGCTGGAAGAGGGCGAAAGCGCCGACGACATCGGCGCCACCCCGGCTGCCCCCGCCGCCGCGACAGACAAGGCCGCCCCTGCGGCGTCCGAGGAAGCCGCCCCGGCCTCTTCCCCGGCGCCGGCAGAGGCCGCCGCTGCGGCAACACCCGCGCCCGCAGCCCCGCAGGGCGCCGATGGCAACCGCATCTTTGCATCGCCCCTGGCGCGCCGTATCGCAGCTGACAAAGGGCTGGATCTGGCCGCCATCTCCGGCTCCGGCCCCCGTGGCCGCATCGTGAAGGCCGATGTGGAAAACGCCAGACCGCAGGCCGCCGCCGCCCCGGCAGCAGCCACTCCGGCAACCGCCGCAGCCCCTGCCGCAGCCGCCGCCCCCACAGGCCCCTCCGCCGATCAGGTCGCCCGCATGTACGAAGGCCGCAGCTATGAGGAGGTCAAACTGGACGGCATGCGCAAGACCATCGCCGCCCGCCTCACCGAGGCCAAGCAGACGGTGCCGCATTTCTACCTGCGCCGCGACATCCAGCTGGATGCGCTGCTGAAGTTCCGCGGCGAGCTGAACAAACAGCTCGAGGGCCGTGGCGTCAAACTCTCGGTCAACGACTTCATCATCAAGGCCTGCGCCCTGGCGCTGCAGGCCGTGCCGGATGCCAATGCCGTCTGGGCCGGTGACCGCGTGCTGAAGATGGAGGCCTCCGATGTGGCGGTCGCGGTCGCGATCGAGGGCGGCCTGTTCACACCCGTTCTGCAGAACAGCGAGACCAAATCACTCTCGACGCTGTCGACGGAGATGAAAGACCTCGCCAAACGCGCCCGCGACCGCAAGCTTGCGCCGCATGAATATCAGGGCGGCAGCTTTGCGATCTCCAACCTCGGCATGTTCGGCATCGACAATTTCGACGCCATCGTGAACCCGCCGCACGCAGGCATCCTTGCCGTCGGCGCAGGGGTGAAAAAACCGGTTGTCGGTGCGGATGGCGAACTGGCCGTGGCCACCGTCATGTCGGTGACCATGTCCGTCGACCACCGCGTCATCGACGGCGCCCTTGGCGCCGAACTGCTGAACGCGATCAAGGACAACCTTGAAAACCCGATGATGATGCTGGCCTAAACCGCCACAGGTCAACGGACGAGCAAAAGGAAAGGACCGGCGCAGCGCTCCGGTCCTTTTTTGTGGAGCGGGTGCCTTGTTCCAAAGGCCAGCTTAAGCCTCCCGCGCGCGGGCGCAGCTGGACGGCTGCCAGAGACAGCAAAGCGCAGGAAATGGGCTTTGCAAAGTCTCGGGGGCTGGCAGTCGGGCGGCGATCCCATGCTGCATGAGCGATGGCAGGAACAGACCTTCGCCGCACGTGCAGCCGCTAACCATGATCGAACGAACGGGATGCGGGACCTTGTAGCCGTTCACCTGATCGGAACCAAAGACAGGAGGGTTGCCGTTTGCGGTCATCCATGCTGACATCTAGAGGAAAAAGTGACAGCTAGAGAACTTCGACTGCGAACTCTGAACAATAAACTCCTCGCCCTTGTGGCGTTAAGTGGCATGCGAAACAGCTAAATTTTCCAGGTTTGATCTCCCTAGATTCAGATTAACCTTTTGCTAACCAGTCACTTTTAAAGGTTGAGGTTCAATCTTGGCTTTCCCTTCATGGCAGTGCTCTGACTTCGAGTGGCAGGTCAAAAAATGTGAATTCTACCGGGCGTGGTTCCAAAAGTAGAACCGAGAATTGATCCCCAATAATTTTGTAAGAAGAAAGGACATTCAATGAGTATTGGCTCTGTTATCTCCGGAACTATCGGTGATGATATCCTGCTAGATACCGCAGGCGTAGACACAATCTTTGGAGATGCAGGAAATGACACGATTGTCTACAATGTTGCAGCATCTGCCGGGCAACCATTGGCTGATGGAATCGATGGAGGGGCCGGGGTTGACACCCTAAAGTTTTTTAGAGGGAGTTCGTC
>NZ_JAYMVV010000019.1:0-5858 GCF_048056635.1 Phaeobacter sp. JH20_08
GTTATTGTCTCTGGATGTATGCTCTTTGACATTGATGATATCTGAAGAGATATGTGGGCGGTTTGGTTCATTCGATGGATCAACGTCTGTATATCAACGCTAGTAGGGCTTTTGTCCGATGATCTAGTGTCAGCTTCACTGTCTTGTTCGGCTTCGGTTTCTTTTGAAACCAAGCACAACAGACAGAGAAACATGATTGCAATTCCGGGTTCCTAGCCGGGTCTGGATCACGCCTAATCGCGCTCAAGTAGCCGAATGGGTGGTAGTGCAATCAAGATGTGCAGAGGTTCGAACGTCAAGGATAAGCATGTAAGTGCTTTTCAACTTGAGAGTTTGATCCTGGCTCAGAACGAACGCTGGCGGCAGGCCTAACACATGCAAGTCGAGCGCGCCCTTCGGGGTGAGCGGCGGACGGGTTAGTAACGCGTGGGAACGTGCCCTTCTCTAAGGAATAGCCACTGGAAACGGTGAGTAATACCTTATACGCCCTTCGGGGGAAAGATTTATCGGAGAAGGATCGGCCCGCGTTAGATTAGATAGTTGGTGGGGTAACGGCCTACCAAGTCTACGATCTATAGCTGGTTTTAGAGGATGATCAGCAACACTGGGACTGAGACACGGCCCAGACTCCTACGGGAGGCAGCAGTGGGGAATCTTGGACAATGGGCGCAAGCCTGATCCAGCCATGCCGCGTGAGTGATGAAGGCCTTAGGGTCGTAAAGCTCTTTCGCCAGAGATGATAATGACAGTATCTGGTAAAGAAACCCCGGCTAACTCCGTGCCAGCAGCCGCGGTAATACGGAGGGGGTTAGCGTTGTTCGGAATTACTGGGCGTAAAGCGCACGTAGGCGGATCAGAAAGTTGGGGGTGAAATCCCAGGGCTCAACCCTGGAACTGCCTCCAAAACTCCTGGTCTTGAGTTCGAGAGAGGTGAGTGGAATTCCGAGTGTAGAGGTGAAATTCGTAGATATTCGGAGGAACACCAGTGGCGAAGGCGGCTCACTGGCTCGATACTGACGCTGAGGTGCGAAAGTGTGGGGAGCAAACAGGATTAGATACCCTGGTAGTCCACACCGTAAACGATGAATGCCAGTCGTCAGCAAGCATGCTTGTTGGTGACACACCTAACGGATTAAGCATTCCGCCTGGGGAGTACGGTCGCAAGATTAAAACTCAAAGGAATTGACGGGGGCCCGCACAAGCGGTGGAGCATGTGGTTTAATTCGAAGCAACGCGCAGAACCTTACCAACCCTTGACATCCTCGGACCGCCAGAGAGATCTGGTTTCCACTTCGGTGGCCGAGTGACAGGTGCTGCATGGCTGTCGTCAGCTCGTGTCGTGAGATGTTCGGTTAAGTCCGGCAACGAGCGCAACCCACATCCTTAGTTGCCAGCAGTTCGGCTGGGCACTCTAGGGAAACTGCCCGTGATAAGCGGGAGGAAGGTGTGGATGACGTCAAGTCCTCATGGCCCTTACGGGTTGGGCTACACACGTGCTACAATGGCAGTGACAATGGGTTAATCCCAAAAAACTGTCTCAGTTCGGATTGGGGTCTGCAACTCGACCCCATGAAGTCGGAATCGCTAGTAATCGCGTAACAGCATGACGCGGTGAATACGTTCCCGGGCCTTGTACACACCGCCCGTCACACCATGGGAGTTGGGTTTACCCGAAGGCCGTGCGCCAACCAGCAATGGGGGCAGCGGACCACGGTGAGCTCAGCGACTGGGGTGAAGTCGTAACAAGGTAGCCGTAGGGGAACCTGCGGCTGGATCACCTCCTTTCTAAGGATGTATCTAGCTAGATCAGAGCTTGCTCTGTCTCGTGATACACTTAGCATAAGATCAGTAATCAAAACTGATCACATCGTTTAGGTCCTCAAGTAGCGCTCCGCGCGGTAGGACACTAAACAGGACCAGGCCGTCCTCATATCTCTTCAGAACTGTCATGATCTTGCCCTGGGGCGAGATCTAGCAAGGGGCCTTAGCTCAGCTGGGAGAGCGCCTGATTTGCATTCAGGAGGTCAGGAGTTCGATCCTCCTAGGCTCCACCACTCATGCGAACGGCCCACATAGAATGGGTCGGTAGCTCAGGTGGTTAGAGCGCACGCCTGATAAGCGTGAGGTCGGAGGTTCAAGTCCTCCTCGACCCACCATTCTGCGAGAGACGATTTGATCGTTAAGCATCATGAGATGTTTAACCGTCCAATCGGACCGGATCGATGTTCCTTCGGGAAGGTTGATCACATTGACATCGTTTAGAGAGATACAATCAACAACACTGTTGGTCACCCGCGTGAGGGATCGACCTCAGTTTGGTGCTGACGGCCACCTATGTGGCCTGATGCGAGCCTTTGCATCCGCCCTTTTCCTCGGGCGCGCGAGGGTCTGCCGGATTGAAACCACAGTGTTGTCCAAGTCAAGTACACTAACCCGGTTCATATTCCGCAAGGTTTATGAACCAATGTTCACTTCTATGAAGTGAGCGGGAAAGTATGCTTTTGGTTCAGAATAAGGCCACAGTTTCTTACCAGCTTCTGTGGCGTGACAGTTCACTGTCTTTTTCTGGACCAGATCAAGCGCGAGAAGGGCGTTTGGTGGATGCCTTGGCAGTAAGAGGCGATGAAGGACGTGATACTCTGCGATAAGTCATGGGGAGCTGAGAATAGGCTTTGATCCATGAATTTCCGAATGGGGGAACCCACCTGACAGTTTGTTATTGTGACCCTGCAGTCTGCTATGAGAGGCCTGTCCTCAAGTGGCAAAGCGGTAGGACATCAATAATGAGCTTAATCAGGTACTTAAGACCTGAATACATAGGGTTTTAAGAGCAAACCCGGGGAACTGAAACATCTAAGTACCCGGAGGAAAGGACATCAATATGATACTCCCCTAGTAGCGGCGAGCGAACGGGGACCAGCCGAGCCTTGAGTGTGAATAGAATGTGTTGGGAAGCACAGCCATAGTGGGTGATAGCCCCGTATATGAAGCATGATAGGACGTATTAAGTAGGGCGGGACACGTGAAATCCTGTCTGAAGATCGGAGGACCACCTTCGAAGGCTAAGTACTCCTTACTGACCGATAGCGAACCAGTACCGTGAGGGAAAGGTGAAAAGCACCCCGACGAGGGGAGTGAAACAGTACCTGAAACCGAACGCCTACAATCAGTTGGAGGCCCCTTGAGGGCTGACAGCGTACCTTTTGTATAATGGGTCATCGACTTGGTCTCACGAGCAAGCTTAAGCCGTTAGGTGTAGGCGCAGCGAAAGCGAGTCTTAATAGGGCGCATGAGTTCGTGGGATCAGACCCGAAACCGAGTGATCTAGGCATGGCCAGGTTGAAGGTGCAGTAACATGCACTGGAGGACCGAACCCACATCCGTTGAAAAGGATCGGGATGAGCTGTGCCTAGGGGTGAAAGGCCAATCAAACTCGGAGATAGCTGGTTCTCTGCGAAATCTATTTAGGTAGAGCGTCATCCGAATACCCCGGGGGGTAGAGCACTGGATGGGTAATGGGGCCCCACAGGCTTACTGATCCTAACCAAACTCCGAATACCCGGGAGTACTAGATGGCAGACACACTGCGGATGCTAACGTCCGTAGTGGAGAGGGAAACAACCCTGACCTACAGCTAAGGCCCCTAATTCATGGCTAAGTGGGAAAGCAGGTGGGATGTCCAAAACAACCAGGAGGTTGGCTTAGAAGCAGCCATCCTTTAAAGATAGCGTAACAGCTCACTGGTCTAATTAAGACGTCCTGCGGCGAAGATGTAACGGGGCTCAAGCCATGAGCCGAAGCTTAGGATGCACATAGTGCATGGTAGCAGAGCGTAGTGTGACATAGTTCCATGCGTCTTTAACCTTCCTCTGGAAGGTCTTGGACGCACGGAGCTTTCGATGAAGCGGGCGCGTGAGCGATCCCGTGGAGAGATCACTAGCGAGAATGATGACATGAGTAGCGACAAAGAGTGTGAGAGACACTCTCGCCGAAAGTCCAAGGGTTCCTGCTTAAAGCTAATCTGAGCAGGGTAAGCCGGCCCCTAAGGCGAGGCCGAAAGGCGTAGCCGATGGGAACTAGGTTAATATTCCTAGGCCAGGAGGATGTGACGGATTGTGAAGGTAGTTCATCCTTATCGGATTGAATGGGCTGCTGATCAGTCCCTGGAAATAGCCCTCCATGAGACCGTACCCTAAACCGACACAGGTGGACTGGTAGAGAATACCAAGGCGCTTGAGAGAACGATGTTGAAGGAACTCGGCAAAATACCTCCGTAAGTTCGCGAGAAGGAGGCCCGGTTCCAAGGCAACTTGGAGCTGGGGGCACAAACCAGGGGGTGGCGACTGTTTATTAAAAACACAGGGCTCTGCGAAGTCGCAAGACGACGTATAGGGTCTGACGCCTGCCCGGTGCCTGAAGGTTAAAAGGAGGGGTGAGAGCTCCGAATTGAAGCCCAGGTAAACGGCGGCCGTAACTATAACGGTCCTAAGGTAGCGAAATTCCTTGTCGGGTAAGTTCCGACCTGCACGAATGGCGTAACGACTTCCCCGCTGTCTCCAACATCGACTCAGCGAAATTGAATTGCCTGTCAAGATGCAGGCTTCCCGCGGTTAGACGGAAAGACCCCGTGCACCTTTACTACAGCTTCGCACTGGTATCAGGATTGTGATGTGCAGGATAGGTGGTAGGCATCGAAACCGGAACGCTAGTTCCGGTGGAGCCTCCCTTGAGATACCACCCTTCGCACTCTTGATATCTAACCGCGGTCCGTTATCCGGATCCGGGACCCTGCGTGGCGGGTAGTTTGACTGGGGCGGTCGCCTCCTAAAGCGTAACGGAGGCGCGCGAAGGTTGGCTCAGAGCGGTCGGAAATCGCTCGTTGAGTGCAATGGCAGAAGCCAGCCTGACTGCGAGACTGACAAGTCGAGCAGAGACGAAAGTCGGCCATAGTGATCCGGTGGTCCCAAGTGGGAGGGCCATCGCTCAACGGATAAAAGGTACGCCGGGGATAACAGGCTGATACTGCCCAAGAGTCCATATCGACGGCAGTGTTTGGCACCTCGATGTCGGCTCATCTCATCCTGGGGCTGGAGCAGGTCCCAAGGGTACGGCTGTTCGCCGTTTAAAGAGGTACGTGAGCTGGGTTTAGAACGTCGTGAGACAGTTCGGTCCCTATCTGCCGTGGGTGTAGGATACTTGAGAGGAGTTGCCCCTAGTACGAGAGGACCGGGGTGAACGATCCACTGGTGGACCTGTTGTTGCGCCAGCAGCAGTGCAGGGTAGCTATGATCGGACAGGATAACCGCTGAAGGCATCTAAGCGGGAAGCCCCCCTCAAAACAAGGTATCCCTGAGGGCCGAGGTAGACCACCTCGTCAATAGGCCGGAGATGTAAGTGCAGCAATGCATTCAGTTGACCGGTACTAATCGCCCGATAGGCTTGATCTGTTCCAGTAACAGGCAGTGACACAATGAACCAAAAGCAAAACAAACTTGGACTTCATCGCGATTGTATCTCGACGATCTCTCACAAAGATCGTCAATATGGATTTTCCTCGGTTTGGTGGTCATAGCGCAAGTGAAACACCCGGTCCCATCCCGAACCCGGAAGTTAAGCACTGTTGCGCCGATGGTACTGCGTCTTAAGGCGTGGGAGAGTAGGTCACCGCCAAACCTAGTAAAATCCATAAACTCTAAACGATAACAATAAAAAATACCTTCAGATATACCCCTCTGAAGGGATAAATGCTCAATCACAACATCAGTGATAAAGCAATTAATGGCTCAACTCGCGCAACGCGCCAGAGCATAAATAAAAATGTCGCGGGATGGAGCAGCCCGGTAGCTCGTCAGGCTCAT
>NZ_JAYMVV010000020.1:0-11120 GCF_048056635.1 Phaeobacter sp. JH20_08
TATCGTCGGGTTTCCGGCACCCTGAGCTTTTGGCGCCGACCTGGTCCGGTCACGGCCGAAAACTACGGCTGTTGGTCGATGTGGCGGCGATAGATTGACGGCGGACGACATGGCTGCATGGAAAACTCCGGGTTCAGTCTGGGTTTGACGGATCAACTGCGTCCAACTCGAAAATCGTTGCCTCGGGTTTTGGCCCCATCACACGCGTTGGCAGATTAGGCGCAGGCAATTGCCCTCTGTGGTGCCCCTTCACCAACACAACCTTACCGCTGCGATAGCGACGCTCATGTTCGCTCACCCAATGGCGAACAGGGCCGCTTCGCCCGTCCTGGACCTTACGCTCAAACTCAAGGCGAGCCTGCCGCTCCTGCATGTGAGCCGCGGCCTGCGGACCAATGCGGATTGTAAGATGGGATTTCTGCGCGCCTAGAATCCAGGACTTCCCGAACTTTCGAGCGGTCTTTGCATCCTTGGCTGTGAACGTCTCGTTTTCCGTGGGAATGATGCCACCCAAGTCCGGGGAAACCAGCATCGCAAAGAGCGCGTAGGGGATTAAAAGATCGTAACCTGTTTCAACTTGGTGCACCGTGCGCCGACCGTTGATCATTTCCTTCGTATCACCGCTCCGCACACGAAAATCGACCATGGAACGGCTCAATTCGACTTCGACGTTGTCGTAGTTCAACTCGCCTGTCGGAGTTCGCTTCACGAGCAAAGCGCAGATTGGATCGACGACCCGCGAATTGTCGCGGCGATGGAACATCGTGATGCGCAAGTGGACATTGTTTCGATCATCGATGAGATAGCCGCGTAGACCAGTGCCTATGGGTTTGTCGTCATGTCTCGTTACTGGTGAAGCCCGTTCAAAGCGCGCGACACCCAGCTCTCGATCGTCAAATTCGACCCAAACAACGTCGGCGGGGAGCTTTACCTCACCCAGAATGGCCATTGCGGGAAGACCGGTTTCCGAAGCCTGCTTGGCGACTGCGTCATGAAGCGTATCGGCATAGCCTGCAGCCATATGGTCGAGCAGGTACACTTTCGCTTGCTGCAGGGCATCGAGCGCATACTCGCGAAAGAGCCTCAGATCCTCGGACGGCGCAAAGTGCCAAACAAGGTCGTCAGCAGGAGCCGATTTGCCCGCCAGCGATGAACCGTATAAGGAAATCAATGATTTGTAGAGCATGCGACGTGACCTGAACCAAATAAAACGCAGTTTCCGACGAACCCTGACGATGTTCAAGCGGCCTTCATTGCACTGCAATTGACCGCTGATGTCTGGGCAAAGCCAGATTGGCTGAAGCTCGAGCTTGTTTTCTTAATGCAAAGGCATGCCGACCATCGTCGGCTCAGCCTGCCGGTCGGCCGGAACGGTGGACAGGCGAAAGGCCCGGATCGGAGCTTTGCTCCGAGCCCGAGCCGTCTTCGACCCCGTGGGCTTCACGCCCACGGGTCGATCTCACCCACCACCTGTACCTCGTCTCCGTCGATTTCATCTGCGGGGACGGCGCCATAGGTTCCATCACCTGCTTGGAAGACGACGATCGAGACCATGAGCGTGGCGGCGAGGGAAGCGGCGAAGGCGTGAGCATCTTTGCGGGACATTTGTTTGGCTCCTGTCTTGGAGGCGGAGGACCATCCCCCGCGCGACAGGACCCCGCAGGCCCGAAGACTGGCTGACATCACTGGGTGCGTTCGGCTCGTCCGAATCCACCCGGCGGCACGGGTTCGCCCGTAGTCCGACCCCTCGCGGGTTGATCTCGAAGACAGGATTCGGGGCAAGGAAGGGAATGGCGAGCGGGGGATGGTGCGACCGCTGACTGGAGCCGTATGTTCCGCTGATGCTATCGCTGCCAGCCTCCCGGGCAGACATTTGGTAGAAGACCTCCTTCTGTGTTGAATTGGATCCTTTGGTGCCCCGCGATCTCGCGGGACAGGGTCGTGATGGGTGAGAGGCCCGCACTTTGGCGGGCCCCTTGGGTTCTACGTAGGCTCAGGCGGCAAGTTCCGCGTCCCCTGCCCTATCCCCGTCCTCGCTGCCGACAATTTCGAGTCGCGCGTTGCGATAGCCTTCTCTGGCGATCCAGAGTTCGGCAGCCGTGACAGATTCGGCCAGGTGGAGCAGCTCCGTGCAACCGCCGAAATCCAAAAGGACACGCACCTGCCCGGGCTGTGGTTCCTCAGCGACCTCGAAGGTCAAGGCGCTATCCGCCGAATGGGTCCGCATGATCGTCACGAGTATGACCCCGTCCGAGGAGAAGTTCCCCTCGTGAAGCGTGAACGACGCCGGCGCCGTCCAGGTCGGATAGGGTCGTGGCAGCTCCTTCTTGACGAGACGGCCAACGCCGTTCGAGCGCTCCCAGGCCGCGAGTTTCTTCGTGAACCGCGCAGGCGGTTTCGGACTGTTGTCGGTGTAGCGAATGAGCGCGCCCAGGGGCGCGGTGTCGAGAATGGTGGTTGCAGACATGATTCCTCATCCTGAATGCGTCATTTTGCATTCATCATATTGATATTGTTGCCTTTTATCTGATTGAGGGCGGGGAAACCCGCCCTCGGATGGCGCGGATCACTCCGCAGCCATCATCGATGCATCATCACCCGGCAGGTCAGCGGTGAGGAAGGCGGGAAGGTCGACATCCTCGGTCTGGCCGGCGTCGGAAACGGGCTCAGGCGCCCCCCGCCCTTCCGCGTCGTCGAGTGCTGCCAGATCGTGACGGCGAAGAACCTCCGGCAACCAGCCGCTGCCTTTCAGCAGACGCTCGGCTTCGGTTGCCATCTCGCCCTTCTTCAGGTGATCGAGGAGTTGCGCCGTCCCCTCCCCTTTCGCCTCACGCACAGCCTCGAGGATCCGTGCCTTGGGCACACGGTTCAGATAGGTATCGACCGTCGGCTCCCACCCCGCCTCGATCATGTCAAGATCGACCGCCTCTGCGACCAAGTCGGACTGGGTCATCCGCTTGGTCAAACCGCTGGCGGAGATACCGGCACCATAAGGGTTCACCTTCTCATGGAGCGCGTTGATCCCGAAGCTGAGGCAATGCGCGAGCACGGACAACCGGCTCCCTTGATCAAGAGAGGCCAGGTAATCCCACAGAACGGCATCATCGCCGAGCGGCAAGTCGGCCTCCCATTCCGCGTGGCGATCGTCCACCAGCTTGGCCACCACGCTGTCCTTTAGATCGCTCGCCTGCGCCGACATGTAGACGTGACGCACCGAAGCCTCGAGGCAGCTGCCGGCCGAACTGGACGTCCGAAAGGTATCATTGACGAGCTTCAGGAGCAGCAGCGTCAACGCGACGTCAGGGGAGCGACCGACAGCTTCGCGCAGTGCCAATGTCCGGTGCGCCGTCAGCTCCATGATCAGCCGCTCGGGCAAGGGCTTCAGTGCACCATCGTCCTCGTCGTCAGGCACGTTCGCGCCAAGCGCCTGGCCAGCAGAGGTGATCACCGTGCCATGGACGATACCATCCACATTGCGCCCAGTTGAAAGCTCAGCGCCCTGCCCGTCTTCCGCCTGTTCACCGCTGTGGACGTCGACGTCTGCCCGTGGCTCATCCTCGAGCCGGACAAAGCCCCGATAGACGGCAAGCTCGCCATAGCGATCAAGCGTGACGAAAGCCCCTGCCCGTCCGATCTCCTCCGCATCGAAGATCAGCGGTCGAACCTCCAGCTTCTCCATCGCGACTTCCAACTCGCCAAGACGTGCGTCGATCTCTTCGGGGAATTCATCCTGGCCCTCGTATTCCTCCTCGAGCGCCCGGTACTCGGCAAGCAGCTTGGCATGGGCCGCGCCTTCGTCATCTGTCATCGGCGCTGGATCTCCGCTCAGCCGCCGCAATCCGTGGCTGTAGCCATAGGGCAGGTCGAGCGAAACCTCGATCCATTTCCAACCTTCGGTGGCGATGGCCTCGGCTTCAGCCTGAAGCTTCTCGCTGACCAGGCGATCGAGCAGGGCCGGGTCTTCCAGCCAGCCGCCGTCATCGCCCTGGAAGAGGTCGTGCAACATGGTGCCGCCAGCAGCCTCATAGGCATCGGCGCCGACAAAGACGGCACGACGATCGGAGGCCCGCACCGAGGTTTCGGTCAGCATGCGTCTGATCTGATAAGGCTCCTTGTTCCAGGACGACTTGATCGCATCCCAGACCTGAACCTGGCGCTCATGATCCGGATTGACCGTGAAGGCCATCAGCTGCTCCAGCGTCATTTCATCCTCGGCATAGAGCTCAAGCAGGGCAGGGGCCACGGCGGCGAGTTTCAGACGCTGTTTGACCACCTGCGGCGTGACGAAGAAAGCGGCCGCGATCTCTTCATCGCCCTGACCCTTCTCCCGAAGCGCAACGAAGGCGCGGAACTGATCAAGCGGGTGCAGTGCTGCACGCTGCATGTTCTCAGCGAGCGAGTCGTCTTCGGCGAGGATCGCAGAATTGGCATCCCGAACGATGCAGGGAATGGTCGTGGTCTTGGCCAGGCGTTTCTGCTTCACCAGGAGCGAGAGTGCTTGGAAGCGCCGGCCGCCAGCGGGGATTTCGAACTTGCCGGTCTCGGACCCGTCATCCGCCAGAACGGGCCGAACGCTCAGGCTCTGCAGCAACCCGCGGCGGGCGATGTCTTCGGCCAGTTCCCCGACCGAGATGTCGGCCTTGATGCGCCGGACGTTGGACTGGCTCAGCACGAGCTGGTCGAAGGGAATGTCCCGGGACGGGGACAGGGTGACTTTCTGGGCAGATTTCGCCATCAGATCTTCTCCACGACGGGCGCCGGAAGCCACTCTCCCGATCTCACTTCCCGTCACCCCTTTCACAGCCCATCTCTACCTCTCGACATGTCCACCGCGGTGGACATCACGCAGTTGCTGCCCCAGAACGAGAAAGCCTCTCCAACAACAGTGATGGGTTGAAGTCAGTTTCTCTGCGACCGAGCGTGATGCTGTGGAAATACGCTCCAAAGTCTCGGATGCGATTGCTCATCTGGAGAATTATGAAGATGGCGCATGAGGCTTTTTGAGAGCCTATCTTCTTAGCAGCCTTTTCGAAGGTGCTTTCGTGGATTCCCATCATTGGAGCGAGCGTTCTCGCGTGGCTTTCGACATCGTGCCAGTTCCTAAGTGAGTTCGTTGCGAACGATGTAGCCTGGTCACAAACTGTTGTGAGCGTTTGCAGGGGAGGTGTTTGGCTGTTGGTCCCGCTTTCTAAATCTTTTTGTTCTTTTTTAGACTTAGAATGGTGGCGGACAGTTTGCCCGTCATTGGCGGGCAGTTTCATTGTTTCTGGTGCGTCCACCGCGGTGGACATCTGTTTGCATTGAGCCTCCAGTTCGCCGAGCAAAGTACGATACTCCGCGATCGAGAGCTTCCTCCGAAGAACTCGGCGTACCTGATGAGTGAGTTCGTTCTCGGGGTCAGCTTCGTCGATCTGAGCAAGTTTGGTTAGGATTTGCTTTCGCAAAAACACGCGATCCCGACGAGCGTTTTCCATCCCTTGGGCTGTCGCAAGTAGTTCGCCGGCACGCGCGAGCAACGGAGCCAGCGACAACCCATAGCTAATGGACTGACCTTCGGAGGACTTCACTCGGTATCTCTTGCGATTTGGGCTGTCGTGGCGCTTCATGAAACCGAGTTCAACAAAGCGATCGATGTGCCTACGGAGGGTTCGTTCATCGATCCCGCCAACTCGACGGCAGATCTCGTCGTTGGAAGCGAAGACTGTGTCTCCATGCCCAGGCTTGAGAAAGCTCAGCATCGCTTGGAGCGTTTGAACATGTCCTGGACGGAGACCGAACAGGCTGCGAGTATCTCTGAGCGCGCGGAAGACTGCCCAGATGTCGGCTTCAGGTGTTGACGTGGCGGGGGTGCCCTTGCCGACGCCAAAGGTCTGAACGGAAAGCTTTGTGAATGCCATGTTTGTTGAACGACGACCGTTGTGGCCCACAACTTCCCCGGCTCTTCCCGCTGTTCTTGGCGAGAAAAGGCAACAAAAAGACGTCCACCGAATCGGTGACTCTTGACCGGTATGTCGGAGATTGCTACATCACAGGTGCTAATCAGATGATGAGGGCTCTCCGGGGGAAACCTTGGGGGGCTCTTTTCTTTTTGGTCTTCGCCTTTCTCCTCTGCTCGTGTTTTTGGTTATGACCGGGGATCAGCTCCCCGAGCCTCTCTCATTCTGCCATTGTTCAAAAAGCTGTCGCAGCGTGGTTTCCGCGCGCTCTTCAAGCCATTGGCCGAATTCCGGGTTGTCCTTGCGGGTGATCTTGATAGCGATCGACTTGCCATCGACTGAAAGTGTGCCGACAGGGCTACCACTATTGTCCTTTACCACGGTCGTTTGGCCACGGGCGCTTTGGTCGGCTGCGCCACGCGCCTTGCTGGAGCAAGCAACATAGACGGCTTGAAACTTGTCCGAGCTTGGAGTGGTGTTAGGCAGAGAGGCAAGTGTCTCACGCGCAATGTCGACAAGCGGAACCTTCTCTGAAAGTGCAGCAAGATCACCCCATTGGCGTCGACCTACGCCATGAGCCGGGCCGATAAGCCGGACAAGTTCGTCAGGCAGCTGCTCGATGACTACACGATGGTTCGACACACCTTGCCGGGTGAGGCCTAGGGCGTCCTGAATGACGCCAGGCTTGTAACCGGCCTCCTGCATCTCTTTGATAAAAAGAGATTTTTCAATGAATGACGGATCCAGCCGCAGGTTGTTTTCCTGACCTTGCGCGATCAGAGAAGCATCATCATCGAGCGTTCGAACGATCGCTTTGACGGTTCCACCAACTCTTCGAATGGCTGCAAGTCTGCGACGCCCGTAGATGATGCGGTATCGATCCGGTTGGTCAGAGGGGCGAACCATGATCGGCACTTGCTGACCATGCTTGCGAATGCTTTCGGCGAGATCTTCAATGCTACTATCTTCCAGGATCAGGCGATCCCGGAGGCCATCCATATCGATCCGGTCGGGTTCGATATCTCGGATTGAGTTGGCAGTGATTTCCCGGAGAGAGTCCCGCAATCCGCCAACCGAGCCAGGTAGCTTCGAGGATTTGACCGGGGCAGGGGAGGGGGCTGCCGACTCTTTCTCGTCTTTCGGTGGCTGGTTGAAGATATTTCGAGCCATCAGCGACGCCCCCATGCCATTTGGATTGTCTGCTCCAACTCATCGGCAACGCTGTTCACGCTGGTCAAAGCCCGATCAATGGTCTTCCGAATGAGCTGGCTCGGGTCTACCTCATAGATGGTTTGCTGAGTCATGCCGGCGTCAGAAATGGCTGTCGACTTCAGCATCGGTTCAGTCATGACTTGGCCCGCAAGGATTGAACGTAGGTACCCGGCCATTTGCGTTTGTGGTCCGTCCGACGGCTCGTAGCGTGTGATCAGGAACTTTACGAAGTCCCAAGTGACATGTCGTCCAATCGCCTCTTCGACGGCTTTGACCGTTTCCGAAGCGAGTTTGAGGAACTGGCTCATCGAAGCGATGTCGAGCATGCCGGGGACGACCGTCACAAGTAAGCCCGTGGACGCTGCCAATGCTGTCAATGTCAGGAAGCCCAACTGCGGAGGGCAATCGATCAGCACGATGTCATAGTCTGAGTCGACTTCCTCTAGCGCCAGAGCAAGACGCTCTGCAAAAATCGGCTGAACCCTGCGCGCAAGGGCATTCGCTGTCTCGGTTTCGTACTCGGACAACATCAAGCCAGCCGGGACCATGTCGAGCTTGTGGAAGTATGTTTTCTGGATGACCTCCGAGAGCGGAACCTGATCATCGTATCTCAATGCGTCGTAGATTGTGCCGCCTTCGGCGAATTCGAGCTCAGGCCGGAAGCCGAAAAATGTCGTCAAACTGGCCTGCGGGTCGAGGTCCAGCACAAGCACGCGGTAGCCACGCAGGGCATACCTGTGTGCCAAATGGATCGTCGCTGTTGTCTTCGAGCTGCCGCCTTTGAAATTCACGACCGAAATGACCTGAAGACGGTCACCGTCTCGGCGGCCAGGTCTGTACGCGTCAGCATTTTTGCCTGTCCGCGCCAAAATGTTGCGGAGGTCGTCAACTTCTTCGGCCGTGTAGAACCTATGACCGCGACCGTCAGTGTGAACTTCTGGGAAGCTGCCATCTTTGTGGCGGTTGCGCAGGTTCGACGTACTAACGCGCAGCAACTCGGCGACCTCGGTCGAGCTGAAGCGGCGCAAGGACTTGCGTTCTTCTGGCTCGAACGCAACTTTCATCTGCCGGTCAAGCGACTCAGCAAGACTGTCTGCAAATGCTCCGATGTCGGAAGAGCCTATGCCTTGCGCGTAGCCCGTATTTCGATCATCCATGTTCTGCCGCCTCTCATGGCCTTTGCTAAGGCTCGTTGTCGTTCTGACGGTCGAAGCCACGTCTGACGCGTTTTGCCGTCAGAATGGAGATGCCACGAACATCTGAGTCCGGCAAGAAGAATCTAGATGTAGTGGAAAAGTTATCCACAGCACCAATTTGGTCGCGCAGGGCTTACGCTAGATAACGCATTGATTACCAACGATAAAGACCGTGTCTGGCGAAGCCGACACCCTTCGAGATATTTTCTGCTCGCGCGAACTAACCCCAAGGCATTGTTGGATATTTACGTGGTTTTCGTCCAATTGAGGCGATGATTCTGGAAGATTTGGGCCGAGCGAACAGGGTGGTTTGCCGACCATTAGCGCCTACAAAAGGTCGAGGCGCTCTGCACGCTCCAGCAGCATTCTGACTGAGGAAGGCTGCCAGCTGGTTCGACCGCGAGGGGTGCGCTCACGCATGGATTCGAGTCGGTCGCAGATTGCCTGCAAGGTGATCTCGGGGTCAGCACCTTTGATTGCGGCGACAATCGCAGGCAGGCGATCGTCGGTTTCGCGACGTCCAGCGCGTCCAAGCACTTCAGCGGGCAGGAATCCGTCCCCAACGTATGCCTTCACGGCGCGGAGCAAACGGCTTTGGGTCCAGTGGCGGTCGTGGGGCAGGGGAGCATTGATGATACGCAGCACGTCTTCCCAGGCCATATCCGGCCGCAGGCGGCGTACATGGGGCACCCAATCCTGCGCTGTCTCGTGCAAGCGCTCCATGTAGCCGTCCTGTCGTGCCAACCGCACCTTGCGCAGCGCTTCAGGGTCCTTGGCGCGAAGACCTGGGTTGCCGCCGACGCGGCCCTTTGAGCGTGCCGAGGCAAGTCCGGCTTTGGTACGCTCGCGGATCAGAGCGCGTTCGAGCTCGGCCGCGGCGCCAAGAACCTGCAAAGTGAACTTGCCTTGGGGGGAGGCGGTGTCGATCGGGTCCTGCAGCGAGCGGAAGAACGCACCCTTGGCCTCCAGCCGCTCGATCACCTCGAGAAGGTGCGACAGGGACCGCGCAAGCCGGTCGATCCGAACGACAACCAGCGTGTCGCCCTCGCTGATGCGCTCTAGCACGCGCGCAAGCACCGGCCGCGCACGATTGCCGCCTGAGGCGTGTTCTTCATGGATCTCGGCGCAGCCTGCGGATTTCAGGGCCTCAGACTGGGGCAGGGGGGTCTGATCCTCAGTGGAAACGCGGGCGTAGCCTATCAAGGGCATGAAAACAGACCGTTTGCAATTTAATGTATCGCTAATAAACGACCGTTTGTAAACGAATGCAAGCAGGTGCTCTCTCTTCGTGCTCGTCCAAAAAACCCTTGGTTTCCTTGAGCTGAGCGCGATCTGAGGGGTTTCACCGGCAGTCGCGCGCGCATACTATAATAAGAGCGAAGGCAACCGTCACAAAATCACTTGGGTAATGTGCAAAAGATCAGTATTTTGCACATATGAAGCCCCAAGCACCCGCTTTGACTGATGATTTCGATAACCCCCTCATCACCATCGAGGAGGATGAAGAAGCTCACGAAGAGGATCTCTGGTTTCTGCCGGGACCACTCGAGGAAGAACCGGATGATTTGCCTCCTGGGCCACGTGCGGAACCGCCCGACACTGCTGTCATCGAAGACTGGGCAAAGGCAGAAAGCGTTCACGCTGCGCGACTGGCACGGGTCTCTGGACGTCTGGGTGCTCTGGATGACCGGCTGCTGCGCGGCCCGGAAGGCTGGCGGCATCGTCTCGCTTTGATCGAGGCAGCGAACCTCAGCTGGTTCGCAGGGGATCGGGTGAGTTCTGATCGTCTGGCGCTCTGGATATCGATGCGGCTCTCGGGCGCACAGGATGACCCAAATGCCCTTGCAAGAGTTGGATGGGCTGTTCGGCGCCTGACAGGCGGTCCCGGACCAAAGGCTGATTTGGCCGCCTTCCTGGATCGCCGCGATCCCGAGAACATTGAAGACAGCGCTGAGCGTTTCGAAGATCGCGCGGGCGGATGGCTGGACGTAATGGCCGCAGCAGCCGAGCTCCACCCAATCACGCGGGCTTGCATGGGCTTTCATCTCTGGAGCCTGGCCGGCCTCGGACAGCACGGCGACCAGATAGAAGCCGCCGTCACCGCGTCCAGAATCGCGGCTAGCGAGGGGCGCGGTGCCATCTTCGCGCCGCTGGCCATGGGCGGGGCAGGGGGACTGCGGGCCTCCGGCTTGGCCTTTGAGCGATTGTCCGGCTGGCTGGAGGGGATGAGAAACGCGATTGTCACGGCGATGCGCCATCTGGACGACATCGAAGCATGGGGTTCCCGGGCGGACGCCACGATGGCTCGGCGTTCCGGTCGCACACCGGCCGCTCTTCGTTCTGTAATGACAGAATGGCCCTTGGTGTCAGCCCCGATGGCGGAGGCCCTGACCGGCGCAAGTCGCGCGGCCGTTCAACGGAACTTGGCCTGGATGGAAGGGCAAGGCCTGATCCACGAGGTGACACGGCAGGGTCGCTACCGAATGTGGCGGATCGCGGTCGAGACGCCTTGATCGACGGGACGTTGGTCTTCTGTTCTCACTGTCTAACGTCAGCGCCAATGGGACAGTTTAGGTCGATTTGATAAGAGAGGGTTTCTGGCACATCGTAACCACCAAGGAGTGGAGATGAGACAGAAACCCGGAACACGTAAGAGCCACGGTGAGAAAGTCGTCAAAGACATCCGCCGAGCCACCCGCAAGCAGTATTCAGCCGGAGCGCGAGTGACGGCAGTGCAGACAAAACTGCCATTAGCTTGATTTGCCTGAATGACCCC
>NZ_JAYMVV010000021.1:0-744 GCF_048056635.1 Phaeobacter sp. JH20_08
TCTTCCTACGACTACCCGGGCGACGATATCCCGATCATCGCAGGGTCCGCTCTGGCGGCGATGGAAGGCCGTGACGACGCGATCGGCGCCGACAAGATCAAGGAACTGATGGCGGCTGTTGACGATTACATCGACACGCCTGAGCGCGCTGTTGACCAGCCGTTCCTGATGCCGATCGAAGACGTGTTCTCGATTTCCGGCCGTGGTACCGTTGTGACCGGTCGTATTGAGCGCGGCGTGATCAACGTTGGCGACTCGATCGAGATCGTTGGTATCCGTGACACCTCCACCACCACCTGTACCGGTGTGGAAATGTTCCGCAAGCTCTTGGACCGTGGTGAAGCAGGCGACAACATCGGCGCGCTGCTGCGTGGTGTGGACCGTGACGGCGTTGAGCGTGGTCAGGTTCTGTGTAAGCCGGGTTCCGTGAAGCCGCACACCAAGTTCGAAGCTGAGGCCTATATCCTCACCAAGGAAGAAGGCGGTCGTCACACCCCGTTCTTCGCGAACTACCGTCCGCAGTTCTACTTCCGGACCACCGACGTGACCGGCACTGTGACCCTGCCCGAGGGTACCGAGATGGTTATGCCCGGCGACAACCTGAAGTTTGACGTTGAACTGATCGCACCGATCGCGATGGAGCAGGGCCTGCGCTTTGCGATCCGCGAAGGTGGCCGCACCGTCGGCGCCGGCGTTGTGTCGAAAATCACCGACTAAGGTCGAGTTCCCAACGGAAACTCTGGC
>NZ_JAYMVV010000022.1:0-221696 GCF_048056635.1 Phaeobacter sp. JH20_08
TGATGAATTTCTCAAAAGTCTATTATTTTCATATACTTACGAAAACTTCTCAATCGAGGACACCACATTTCCCCGGCATGATCGGGCCATTTTCCCAGCAGGAACAAAGCTGCAACCGGTTTCAGCTCCGAGTCGCTGTCGTCTGCGCTCATGTCCGGGCGAGTCGAGAGGGCTATTCGCTGCGATGTTTCGACTCGCCATACGCACCGGCAGGAGCTTTCTGCGATCGAGATACGCCTCGCACCGCGACTCAGGCGGGCCTCAACCGCTGGACCGCCGGCAGGCGGAGTGCCAGCAGGAGAAGGATCAGCCCCATGTAGATCAGCGGTTCCAGCTGGAAGCCTTTCACCAGCATCACATAGTGCAGGGCTCCGAACAGAGCGGCCGGGTAAGTCAACCGGTGAAGGCTACGCCATTTACCTCTCAAACGCCGGACCGAAGCGTTATTGGAGGTCAGAGCGAGCGGCAGCATCAGAACAAAGGCCGCCATGCCGATGGTGATATATGGGCGCTTAACAATATCGGCAAGAATCTGACCGAGCAGCTGCACATCCAACAGAAGCCAGACCAGCAGGTGACAGCTGACATAGAAGAAACACAAAAGACCGATGGCCCGGCGAAACCGCATCAGGTTCAGCCCGAGCAGCCGACGCAGCGGTGTCACAGCGAGGGTGACGACGAGCAGCTGAAGCGCCAGTTTGCCGTATTCATGCTCAAGCGCCTTGATCGGCTCAGGGCCAAGCGCGCCAGAGAGCCCCTGATAGAACAGCAGGCCTGCGGGCAGCACACCCAGCAGATAGATCAGCCAGATGGGCACGACCCGAATTGTATCGTTGATGCGCTGCATTCAGAAGTTCTTTGCCAGATCCATACCCTCGTAGAGCGCGGCCACCTCTTTTTCATAGCCGTTGAACATCAGGGTCGGCTCGCGGCGAGCAAAGAGCCCCCCGCCAATGCGGCGCTCGGTGGCCTGGCTCCAGCGGGGATGGTCCACATTGGGGTTCACATTGCTATAGAAGCCGTACTCGCCCGCATTTGCCATGTTCCAGCTGGTCTGCGGCTCTTGATCGGTGAGAGTCATACGGACAATCGATTTGATCGACTTGAACCCGTATTTCCACGGCACCACCAGTCGCAGCGGGGCCCCGTTCTGATTGGGTAGCGATTTGCCAAAGATGCCAGTGGCCATGATCGTCAATGGGTGCTGCGCCTCATCAAGGCGCAGGCCCTCCCGGTAGGGCCAGTCCAGCACCTTATAGGCTGTGCCGGGCATTTCCGACGGCCGGTAGAGGGTTTCGAAGGCGACGTATTTCGCGCCCTCCTGCACCCCGGCCAGATTGAGCAGATCCGCCAGTTCAAACCCCTGCCAGGGCACCACCATCGACCAGGCCTCGACACAGCGGAAGCGATAGATCCGGTCCTCAAGCGTCATAGCCTCCATGATCTGCTCCATGGAGTAGCTGCCCGGGCGCTCGACCAGGCCATCGATTTCGACGCTCCAGGGCTGGGTGGTCATCTGACCGGCATAGGCAGCCGGATCCCCCTTGCCGGTGCCGAACTCATAGAAGTTGCAATAGCTGGTCACGTCTTCCCAGCTGTTGGGTTCCAGCTCCGCCTCCGTTGCGGCCTGTGCGGTGCCGCCAGCCAACCCCGCCAGACCAAGCCCCGCAGCGCCGCCCAGACCGGCCATGATCTGGCGTCGGTTCAGAAAAGCCGAATAAGGCGTGACGTCGCCGTCACTCAGATCGTTCTTCCAGCGGTGGGCCATGCGGCGTCTCCTTAGTATGGGTATCTGCAGGATCTAAGCCAGCGGGCGGCACAGTCCAAAACATATCCTCTCACGTCTCCGCGATGGCACTGTAACCTGGCATAAGCTCATTCATCGGCCGGCTGCGCCCATCTTCCTGCATGATCCTGACATGTCGGCGGCGCAGCTGACGCGGTTCGGTCACGCCAACGGAATGCGCGATGGTTTCAACCTCATGGATGATCTCCTTGGCATAGCGTGCGACGCGGGTGGATTTTTCCTCGACCACCAACCCCTTTTGCAGGCGCTTGTCATGGGTTGTGATACCTGTCGGACAGCTGTTGCGGTTACACTTCAGCGCCTGAATACAGCCCAGCGAGAACATGAATCCCCGCGCCGAGGTCACAAAATCGGCGCCTGCCGCCAGCGCCCAGGCAACATCGCCCGGATTGACCAGCTTGCCAGAGGCGATGAGGCGAATGCGGTCCTTCAGCCCGTATTCATCGCGCAGATTGCACGCAAGCGGCAGTGCCTCCCGGACAGACATCCCAACCAGATCAATCAACGGCATAGGTGCGGCTCCGGTTCCGCCCTCGCCACCGTCCACGGTGATGAAATCCGGCGCGCTGTCGTCCCTGCGGGCGGCAATATTCAGAAACAGCTCGCGCAGGGCCGTCTCAGCACCGACCACCAGCTTTATCCCCACCGGCTTGCCTGTGACTTCCCGAAGATGCGCGATCATATCCAGCAGCTGATCGTAATTGGCAATCTCCGGATGCCGATTGGGGGAGATGCTGTCCTCGCCTTCCGGGATGCCGCGTATCTCGGCAATCTGCTGGGTGACCTTGGCCGCGGGAAGGATCCCACCCTTGCCGGGTTTTGCCCCCTGCGCCAGCTTCAGCTCAAACATCCGCACCGCATCATGGGCGGCAACCTTGCGCAATTGTTCGTCGCTCAGCCCGCCGTTCTCATCGCGCACGCCGTATTTGGCAGTACCAATCTGGAACACCACATCGCAGCCCCCCTCCAGGTGATAGGGACTCAGACCACCCTCGCCGGTGTTCATCCAGACACCGGCCTCTTTT
Organism: Phaeobacter sp. JH20_08; assembly: GCF_048056635.1. Taxonomy (NCBI): domain Bacteria; kingdom Pseudomonadati; phylum Pseudomonadota; class Alphaproteobacteria; order Rhodobacterales; family Roseobacteraceae; genus Phaeobacter; species Phaeobacter sp. JH20_08. Next base: position 2,833 of record NZ_JAYMVV010000022.1, read on the forward strand.
GCCCCATGGCTGAGGGCACGGACGGCCGGCGCAGAGAGCGCCCCATAACTCATGCCGGAGATATTGAAGAACGAGGGTGCCATATAGGGCTGGCGGGCGGTTGGCCCGATCAGGCGCGGCTCGCAACAGGCCTTGCCCTCATCCAAGGCCGGAAATGCCGCATTCACGAAGATTGGCGTCCCCGGCACGTTCAGATTGCGGGTCGAGCCGAAGGCGACGGTATTCCCCTTTCCTTCTGCGGCACGTCCCACCCATTCGCGCTGCGCGCGGTTGAAGGGCATCTCCTCGCGGTCCATGGCAAAGAAATACTGGCGGAAAAACTCTCCCAAGGTGCTGAACAGGCCGCGAAACCTACCGATCACCGGATAATTGCGGCGCACCGCGTCCTCGGTCTGCACCCGATCAACCACGAACAGCCCCGCAGCCACCAATGCCAGCGCCCCCAAAGCAAAGACAAAGGCATATGCGAGGAATTCTATGGCATTTGCCGCGAAACCCATGCAAAAACTCCTATATGATAATGGAACGCGCTGCCCATCGGCCCGTTCGCCCTAGACCAAATTGGTGTATTCCACCGGGCGGGCAAGTCACCTTTGATCACATTGGGAGAGGACCATGACAAAATCCACCGTAATAACCGCTGCATTTCGCACGGGACGCCGCTTCGCCAGCTTTCTGTCGCTGGGTTACGGGGCATTCATCGCGTTATCCCTCCCGGTCACGGCCGAGCCGACAATAACGGCGGATATGGTCAGCTATCAGACCGATCTCGCCTTCGATGATGTCACCTTTGGGCTGGAAAGCGCGATCACCAATCGTGGGTTTGTGGTCGATCATATCAGCCATGTGGGAGAGATGCTGGAGCGGACGCGCGAGGATGTCGGCTCTGACGTCGTTCTGTTCCAAAAGGCCGAGGTCTATTCTTTCTGCTCCGCCAGCCTGTCGCGCAAGGTGATGGAAGCCAATCCGATGAATATCACCTTCTGCCCCTACGATATCTTCGTCGCACAGCAGCCCGGCAGCGAGATCACGACAATCGGCTTTCGCGCTTTCCCTGATGGCGACATGCAGCTGATCCAGTCGTTGCTGAATGACATCGTCCTGGAGGCAATCGAGGAGTAAGACCCATCGTTTGAGTTTTTCCGCTGCCTCCTGGCGCTGGCTTTGATAGTCTGATCACCACGGAAATTGACAGCGGACAGATCCTGCATGAAGTCCATCCTTGTTTCGCTTCTGCTGCTCGCGGGCACGATGATCGCTGCCTGCGCACCGGGCACGGACACCCAATCGGATGAGGTCGGCCAGCTTCGCCACGCGATTGAAGCACTTGGCCCGCAAGTCGATCCGGAAGAAGCGGCCAGAGCCGCGCTGATTGCCTATCGCCACGCTACCGCGCTTGCGCAGGAGTATAAGGTGACAACCTCACCGATCCTGCACAACACCCTCGTCAATACCGGCGTCAAACAACGCGGCCTTTGTTATCATTACGCCGAGGACATGCAGGCCCGGCTGCAAAGCGAAGGGTTTCAAAGCCTTACGGTTCTACGGGCCATCGCAGAGCCAAGAAACAGCTTTCGGATTGAACACAGCAGCGCCGTGATCGCCCCGAAGGGAGCGGATATCTACGGCGGCATCGTGCTGGACCCATGGCGCTATGGTGGCAGGTTGTATTGGTCCGCAACGGCCAAGGATCCCCGGTATGACTGGGAACCCCGCCTGACCGTCCTGCGGCGCAGAGGGGCCACGGCCGTGATGGCCAGAAATTGAACAGCCGCGCATAGCAATGAGCAGACATTTATAAGAGAGGCCCGCCGGATCGGCGGGCCTTCCTTCTTCGTGTCAGCTTAGTGCACCACCGCATCATCGGGGCGCGGCCGATCGGTGGAGCCGATGCGATCGCCGATGATCAGACCTTCGACACCGGCACTTACAGGCACCGTGTCGCCATCGCGGATATCTCCGGCCAGAAGCATCTCCGCCAATGGGTTCTGCAAGACCCGCTGGATCACCCGTTTCAACGGGCGGGCGCCGAACACCGGATCATATCCTTCATCCGCCAGCCACGTCTTTGCACCCTCATCCAGCTCAAGCACGATCTTGCGACCCACAAGCCGCTTTTCAAGCCGCGCCAGCTGTAGCGTGACGATGCCATCCATGTCCTTGCGTCCCAGGCGATCAAAAATGATCGTCTCATCCAGACGGTTCAGGAATTCAGGACGGAAATGCGCACGCACCGCGTCCATCACATCCCGCTTGGCATCGGCGGCATCCGCCCCATCCGGTAGCTGGCTGAGCGCCTGCGCACCGAGGTTGGAGGTCAGGATAATCAGAGTCTGTTTGAAATCGACGGTCCGCCCCTGTCCATCGGTCAGCATCCCATCGTCCAGCACCTGCAACAGCACGTTAAAGACATCCGGATGGGCCTTCTCCACCTCGTCAAACAGAACAACCTGATAGGGTTTGCGCCGGACGGCCTCGGTCAGCACGCCCCCCTCATCATAGCCGACATATCCCGGAGGCGCGCCGATCAGGCGGGCTACCGAATGTTTCTCCATGAACTCGGACATATCCACGCGCACCATGGCGCTGTCATCATCGAACAGAAACTCAGCCACCGCCTTTGTCAGCTCGGTCTTGCCGACACCGGTCGGACCAAGGAACAGGAACGACCCCAGCGGGCGGTTCTCGTCATTGAGCCCGGCTCGGGCGCGCCGCACCGCATTGGCCACAGCCGTGACCGCAGTGTCCTGACCAATCACACGACCATGCAGATCCGCCTCCATCCGCAACAGCTTCTCGCGCTCGCCCTCGAGCATCTTGGATGTCGGGATCCCGGTCCAGCGCTCGACCACGCCGGCGATTTGCTCCGGACGAACGGCCTCTTCGACCATCAAACCGTTACGGTCAGAGGCTTCAGCCTCGCTCAGCTGCTTTTCCAGACCTGGAATAACGCCGTAGGACAGCTCCCCTGCGCGGGCGAGGTTGCCTTCACGTTTGGCTGCATCCAGATCCGCTCGCGCACGGTCCAGCCGCTCCTTCAGCTCACGGGCCGAAGCCAGCTTGTCCCGCTCGGACTGCCACTGTGCGGTCATCTCTGCGGATTTCTCCTGCAGGTCCGACAGCTCTTTCTGCAGGGTATCCAGCCGATCCTTGGAGGCCGCGTCATCCTCGAGTTTCAACGCCTCTTCCTCGATCTGCATCTGCAGAATCTGACGGTCGAGCGCATCCAGCTCTTCTGGCTTGCTGTCGACCTGCATCCGCAGACGCGCCGCAGCCTCATCAACAAGGTCAATCGCCTTGTCCGGCAGGAACCGGTCGGTGATGTAGCGATGCGACAGGGTGGCCGCCGCCACCAGCGCCGCATCCGCGATACGGACACCGTGGTGCAGCTCGTATTTCTCTTTGATGCCCCGCAGGATCGAAATAGTGTCTTCCACAGTGGGTTCCGTCACCATGACAGGCTGGAACCGCCGGGCAAGCGCCGCGTCTTTCTCAACGTATTTGCGGTACTCATCCAGAGTGGTTGCGCCGATACAGTGGAGTTCGCCCCGCGCCAGCGCCGGTTTGATCAGGTTGGCCGCATCCATCGCGCCATCGGATTTACCCGCGCCAACCAGCGTGTGCATTTCATCGATGAACAGAATGATTTCGCCTGCGGCGTCGGTCACTTCGGTCAGCACCGCCTTGAGCCGTTCCTCAAACTCGCCCCGGTATTTGGCCCCGGCAATCAATGCGCCCATATCAAGCGAGAGCAACTGTTTGTCACGCAGGGATTCCGGCACATCGCCATTGACGATGCGCAGCGCCATACCTTCGGCAATCGCAGTTTTACCAACCCCCGGCTCACCAATCAGCACCGGGTTGTTCTTGGTCCGGCGGCTCAGCACCTGCATAGCGCGGCGAATTTCCTCGTCGCGGCCGATGATCGGGTCAATCTTGCCCTCGCGCACAGCTTCGGTCAGATCTCGGGCATATTTCTTGAGCGCGTCATAGCCATCTTCGGCACTGGCACTGTCTGCCTTGCGCCCCTTGCGGATGTCATTCACCGCCTCATTCAGCGCCTGGGCGGTCACGTGACCAGCCGCCAGCGCTTCCTTGGCTTTGGATTTCACCATGCACAGCGCCATCAGCACCCGCTCGACAGGGACAAAGCTGTCGCCAGCCTTCTCGGCAATCTTGGCCGCTTCATCCAGCACCTTGGCGGTCTGGCCGTCCAGATAGATGTCTGCGGAATTGCCCTGCACCTTCGGCAGCTTCGAAACCGCAAGTTCCAGCGCCTGGACCACCTGGGTCGGGTTACCACCGGCGCGGGTGATCAGATTGCTTGCCAGCCCCTGGTCATCATCCATCAGCGCCTTCAACAGGTGCTCCGGCATCAGCCGCTGGTGATCTTCACGTCGGGCAATCGTCTGGGCCGCCTGCACAAAACCACGCGCCCGTTCAGTGAACTTGTTCAAGTCCATCTTGCTCTCCTTATATAAGCGCCCCCTTTTCTGGTGACGCCCGCTCTGCGGCACGTCCCGGTCGGGGCCTCCTGTCCAATGTGGGAGGTCTTATCCTCTCTTCAAGGCTACTATGCGGCAAATATGTCACCAAATCCCTGACCCAGATCAACCGCTTGCTCATTCAGCCACTCCCTCGATCGGTTTGTCGCACCCTGCCACCGCCCCGCCGGGCCCGTTTTTCCCTTTCCCAACCGAGGCGGCGGCACTAAAAGCAGTGCGATCCCAAGACCACCCCTACCGTCACACGGCCTGAACCGCCGCACAAAAGACGAGGAACCTTCATGTCCGCTTCTTCCACCAGCCACTCTTCCCCTGACGCCAAAGCCGACGACCGGCTGATCGTTGCACTGGACGTGCCCAATGCGCTTGCCGGGCTTCAGCTGGCCGACACGCTTGGTGACGCGGTCTCCTTCTATAAAATCGGATTGGGGATGCTGACCGGTGGTGGTCTGGCGCTTGCGAATGAGCTGAAACAGGAGCGCGGCAAACGAATTTTCCTCGATATGAAACTGTTTGATATCAGCGCCACGGTTGAGGCCGCGGTTCGGGGGCTGGCCCAGTTCGACCTCGACTTTCTCACAGTGCATGGCGACCCCCATGTGGTGCGCGCAGCCAAGGAAGGTGCCGCCGGCACAAGTCTCAAGATCCTTGGTGTCACCATTCTGACCTCGCTGGACCGCTCCGATCTGGATGAAGCCCTGATAAAATCAGGCGACATTCCCGATCTGGTACAAGAGCGCGCGGGGCTAGCTCTCGCGGCCGGGGCCGATGGCGTAATCGCCAGCCCGCAGGAAGCGGCGCTGATCCGCGCCCTGCCAGAAGCCACAGGCAAGTTGATCGTCACCCCCGGCGTCCGCCCTGCCGGTGCGGCGCTTGGAGATCAGAAAAGGGTGGCAACCCCAGCAAGTGCGCTGGAGGCCGGCGCCGATCATATTGTGGTCGGTCGCCCGATCTGGGCAGCAGACGCCCCGCGCAGCGCCGCCGAAGATATTCTGGCCAGTCTGCCACGGTAAACCGGCCCCCGCCTGCGGCGCGTCCCACACGGCATCAGTTACACTTATTCAACACGGGCAACCCGTCGGCACAGATCTGCCCGACGGGTTTTCTGGTCAGATTGACCCGAAGGCGGCGGGCAGACCCACTCGCCACTCAAAGATCTGGCCGAAATAAAACTTTTCATCAGATCCATACTGGACGGGAATTCTGCCACATTTGCGCCAAGATTACCTAAGGTCAACCTACAGTATTACAACAGTATTTTGCGTTTCACCGCAGCAAATTGCGCCCTTTTGTCCTGTGCCCGCAAAAGCACACAATCAAAGGCAGAATTACATAATCCTGCCTTACAGCCTTTGCCCAGCGGTCAAAATGACCGACCCTATACGGGAGACACTCCCCTGACGGCCTTGCTCTTCCTGAGGTTCGTCACCTCCCCCGCTACAGCAGCGGGGGTTCTTTCTTTTCAGCCCCGGATATTCAGCCGCTGACAGGCGATCCGCCAAGGGTGATACCGCACATTTTATCCTATGCCACCAGCTTTGGCAGGGCGTGTCAGGTAGCTTTGCAGATATTCCGCAAAATGCGGCACCGCCAGCTCATGCCCGATGTACCACTCAGGACGCACCAGCGCCCAGCTCTGACCTTCATCGCCCAGCCGAATGTCGTGCTCCCGCGCGGCCGACAGATGCGCGACAAAGAACCAGACGACACCATTGCGCCGCTCATAGCTTTGCCGCCACACCAGATCCACCTCCTGCACGACCAGCCCAACCTCTTCTTCCGTTTCGCGCAGCGCGCAGGTTTCCGGTGTTTCCTCGCCTTCGCGCCCGCCGCCTGGGAAATCCCAATGGCCGGGGTAGGGAATATGCGGATAGGCATCACGCTCGATCACCAGCAGCCTATCGCCAATGAAAAGCGCCAGCTTGGCGCCGTTGAATGTCATTGCTGCTCTCACCATGTCAGATGATCTAAAGACAATTGCTGTGGCAGAGGCTACTCTGAGCGCCCCCGCAGCACCATCAGATTCCCCGACCCTTTCGGCCTCAACGCCTCCGCCCCATGTCAGACCAATCGCACATACCGCCCGATCACACGGCTCCGTCTGAGCTGGAGACGCCCAGCCATGCGCCCCGGCGCCTGCAGGTGCTGTGCCGGGAGTGCTTGTCCTATGGTGTCCTCAAACCAAAAAACGGCCAGACACCAAATCCAAAGCGCTGCCCAAGCTGCCAGAGCCCACGGATCAAGGCGCACCCGGAGCTGTTCTCGCTGTCGATTGCACATATGGACTGCGACGCCTTCTACGCCAGCGTTGAGAAACGCGACAATCCCGAGCTTGCCGACAAACCGGTGGTGATCGGGGGCGGGCGGCGTGGTGTCGTCTCTACGGCCTGCTATGTGGCGCGCATTCGCGGTGTGCGATCGGCCATGCCGATGTTTCAGGCGCTCAAGCTTTGCCCGGACGCCGTGGTGATAAAGCCGCGAATGAATGTCTATGTCGAGGTCAGCCGCCAGATCCGAGCGATGATGGATGAGCTGACGCCGGATGTGGAACCCCTGTCGCTGGATGAGGCCTTCATGGATCTGTCTGGCACCCAGCGGCTGCATGGTGCGCCACCTGCGGTGATGCTGGCACGGCTGGTCAAACGCATGAAGGACGAGCTGGGCGTGACAGGATCAATCGGGCTGTCACACAACAAATTCCTGGCAAAGGTCGCCTCCGACCTCGACAAACCGCGCGGATTCTCGGTGATTGGCAAAGAGGAGACAGCCGATTTCCTGAAAGACAAACCGGTGCGCCTGATATGGGGTATCGGCCCAGCCGCTCAGGCGTCGCTCGACAAAGCCGGCATCCGCAGTTTTTCGGATTTGCTGCGCTGGGACCGCACTGATCTGAACGCGCGGTTCGGCTCAATGGGGGAACGGCTCTGGCATCTCGCGCGCGGGCAGGACCGGCGGCGGGTGTCGGCCAATGCGCCGGTGAAATCCATATCGAACGAAACCACCTTCTACGAGGACACCGCAAGTCTGGAGGTGCTGGACGGTCACCTGTGGCGGCTGGCCGAAAAAGTCTCTGACCGCGCCAAAGCCCGACAGCTTGCAGGGCGGGTGGTGACGCTGAAGCTGAAGCGCGCCAATCACAGCAGCCTCACCCGGCGGCAATCTCTGCGAGATGCGACCCAGATTGCCGACATGATCTACCGAACGGCGCGGGCGCTTCTGGATCAGGTCGGCGACGAAGGCCCCTATCGGCTACTTGGCTGCGGCATCTCCGAGCTGGTGCCCGAAACGCAGGCCGATATCACCGGCGACCTTCTGGATCCACAGGCCGGGCAGCGCGCAAAGGCGGAGCGGGCCACGGATGCAATTCGCGAACGCTTCGGCAAATCGGCCATCCAGAAGGGTCGCGCCCTGCGCTGAACAGCCGCCTGTGTTTATTCCGCAGCCAGCGGCATCGGTTCACAGTTCAGCTGCGACAGCTCGGCAATCACATCGGACAGCACCTTTTGCAGCGCTGCAAAATCAGAGGTTTTCTCAATCCGCGCCTCATCCATATAGAGTGAGCGGTCAATCTCGACCTGCACCGCGTGCTGCGCCCGTGACGGGCGCCCGTAGGTCTGTGTGATATAAGCCCCGGCAAAAGGCGTGTTTCGCGCGACTCGCAAACCTGCGCCAACAAACGCCGCTTCGACCCGGTCCATGATCTCGGCCGAAGCTGCCGCGCCGAAACGATCGCCAAGCACAACATCCGGCAGCCCAGCCCCCCGCCGTCCTGCGGCCGAAATCGCTTCGTGCGGCATCGAATGACAGTCAATCAGCACGGCCTGGCCAAAGCCGATGCGGGCCTGGTCCAGTAGCTGCTGCAAAGCCGCGTGGTAGGGGCGCCAATAGGTGGCAATCCGGTGGCTTGCTTCAGCCCGGTTCAGCTTGCCATGATAGATCGCCCGCCCATGGGCCACCACGCGCGGCACCACCCCCAGGCCAGAGGCCACACGCGGGTTCTGCCCCCGCTTGATGACGCCTTCGATCAGCGCCGGATCCAGCTCTTCGGTTGAACGATTGAGATCGACATAGGCCCGTGGCGCCCGCGCGGTCAGCAGGGGCATCCCGAATCGCGGCGCGGCGGCAAACAGCTCATCCACGAAGGCGTCTTCTGAACTGCGCAGCTGCAAAGGATCGAGAATCGTCTGCGCCAGAAAAGCCGCGCTGTAATCCGATCCGCTATGCGGCGAGGCAAAAACCACTCCAGACCGCAATTCCTGTGGCATTTCCACCAAATATACTGTGTCAGACATGCAGGCTCCGGCGGCTCAAATACAAGAAACAGCATAGACCGGAAATTTCTGCGGTCAAAAGCTCTTGCACCCCTCTCCGACTCATTTTATAGACCCCCTCACCGGCGCGGTCATCCGCGCCCCTTTCAATTTGGGGCCGGCCGAAAGCGTGGGTATTCATGGGCGATTAGCTCAGTGGTAGAGCACTTCGTTGACATCGAAGGGGTCACAAGTTCGAACCTTGTATCGCCCACCATGAATTCATTGCTCTGGTCCTACGATCGGAGCCCCGCAACCCAGGCGCTGGTTCGCGCCGCAGAACAGGAGATAGGCCATGAAGGTCAAGAACTCGCTCCGCTCGCTCAAGAACCGGCACCGTGATTGCCGCGTTGTGCGTCGCAAGGGCCGTGTCTATGTGATCAACAAGACCCAGCGCCGCTTTAAAGCACGCCAGGGCTGATCGCCAGACGCAGCATAGCTGATTTGAGAAAACCGCATCTTCGGATGCGGTTTTTTTGTGTTTTCAGGCCTCTCTTGCCGGTGACCTCAAGAGGGCTGTAACGGCCCATCTCTTTTTCTGATCGTTTTTGTCAGTTTTGCTTTGCATTTTTTGTGAAACTCTTTATCTGAGCAAATCAGTCGGGTTCGACGCCAGTGGCCAAGATCCCCCCGAGTGTTTTGAATAGATGGGAAGTACCATGCTGAAATCGACCACCATTCTTGCAGGCGCTTTGGTCGCCGCCGTCGCAACATCCGCCGCTGCCGAGGGTGAGCTGAACCTCTACTCCTCGCGCCACTACGATACCGACGAACGGCTCTATTCCGACTTCGAAGAGGCCACCGGCATCACGATCAACCGGATCGAAGGCAAGGCTGACGAGTTGATCGCCCGGATGAGCGCCGAGGGCGCGAACTCCCCCGCCGATATCCTGCTGACAGTTGATACATCGCGTCTGGCACGTGCCAAGAACGAAGGCCTCCTTCAGGCCATCGACAGCGACATCCTGGAAGCCCGCGTTCCCGGCTACCTGCAGGATGCGGACAACCAGTGGTTCGGCTTCTCCCAGCGTGCGCGCATCATCTTCTTTGACAAGGCAGATGTCGCCAACCCGCCGAAGACATATCTCGACCTCGCGGATCCCGCCTACAAAGGTCAGATCTGCATCCGCTCTTCGACCAATACCTACAACCAGACTCTGCTGGCCTCCATCGTCACGCATCACGGTGAAGAAGCCGCAACCGACTGGGCAAAAGGCGTCGTTGCCAACATGGCCCGCGCGCCCCAGGGCGGCGACACCGATCAGCTGCGCGGCATCGTCTCCGGCGAGTGCGAAATCGCCGTTGGCAACAGCTACTACTTCGCCCGCTCCATCCGCAAAGACGTGAAAGGTCTGTCCGCCGAACGTGACATGATCGGCTGGGTCTTCCCTGCGCAGGACGCAGAAGGCGCCCACATGAACCTGTCCGGTGGCGGTGTTGCAGTGAACGCACCGAACAAGGAGAACGCGATCAAGTTCCTCGAATACCTCGCCTCCGATCAGGCGCAGCAGTATTTCTCCGCAGGCAATGATGAGTACCCGGCGGTTCCGGGTGTTGCGCTTGCGCCCAGCATTGCGGCGCTCGGCCACTTCAAACCCGATGACGTGCAGCTGTCGGACGTAGCGCAGAACATCCCCACCGCACAGAAGATCTTCAACCAGGTGGGTTGGGAGTAACTGACCCGGTCGCTGCAAGGCCGAGCAGCCACCGCAGCCGAATAACGGGAAAGGCGCAGGAGACTCTCCTGCGCCTTTCTTGTTTTCCAACGCGGCAGTCGTCTGTCTATTCTGCCGGTGAAATCTGGTCACTTGATCCATGCTGACCCTTCGGCGCGAGGCGCGACAGGCCATAGGCGACGACATAGAGACCCAACCCGAACGAGAAATGCGACATCAGGCTCTTCAGCCGCGCAATGTCCGGGTTCGGTTTGTTCGAAGCCATGATTCCGGCCCCCAAGGCAGGCTGCAAGATGAAGAATGGCGCAACCACCGTCACCAGACCAAAAAGAATCGGCGCAACCGGCCCCGGCTTCAGCAGCTGGCGCTGCCCGCCAAACGCAACAAACAGCGCCGCAAAAATCACGCCCACAACATAATGCGCAGTCCAGCCGATTGCGGCCTCATTCGCCACCGGCGGGACCTTGCCGATGCTTTCATGGGTGAAGATCCCATCCGGCATGTACCCCAGCCAGCGCCCCACCACGGCAAAATTGCTTTGCGGCACGCCAAATAGCGCATCGGCGACGACGGCCCACAGATCCATGAAGGCGGTTGCCCCCACCCCCAGCAGAACAATGCGGATTATCAAGTCATTGCGGTTCAACACGGCATCCATCCCTCTTGTGTGATTTTGGCTCCCGCAGGGGAAATCCACCCTCGGGTCACAGTGATTTTAGGTGCTGAGGACCGTCGGCCGCCAATTGCATTGTCTGAGGTACCCCCCCAGCAAAGCCGATACGAACGCGAAAACCGCCGAATGACCGCTATCCAAGGTCCTTTACCTCACGTCGCGCCGTGGGTGGACGGGCTGGAAAAGACCACCTATAGCTTCGGGTCGAATTCACAGATGCAGAGCGAGAAACTAGCCATGCGTGACCACAATACTCCATCGGGTGAATACCAATGACACGTATTCCGGTCACCATCATCAGCGGCTATCTCGGCGCTGGAAAAACCACGTTGATCAACCGTCTGCTGAGCGATGATCATGGGTTGCGCCTGACTGTTCTGGTCAATGATTTTGGGCGCATCAACATTGATGAAAGCCTGTTGCAGGACGGAACCTCACAGACCATCGCATTGAGCAACGGCTGTGTCTGCTGCACCCTGGGCGAAGATCTGACCGCCGCGCTGCATCGTATTCTGGCCGAGGGCAGCCGCCCGGATCATATCGTGATCGAGGCCAGCGGCCTCTCCGATCCGGTCGCCATTGCCAACACCGTGGTGAACGAGAGCCAGCTGTCCTATGGCGGCATCATCACCGTCGCCGATGGCGAAAACCTCTGCGATCTGCTGAACGACGATCTGCTGCGCGAGCAGACCAGTCAGCAGATCCGTGCCGCGGACCTGGTGCTGATCAGCAAATGCGACGCCCCTTCTGACGCTGTTATGACCCGGCTGGACGAGCTGGGGGCCCGCACGCCGACGATTCTCGAAGACGCCCCGATTGCCGACCTGCTGTTTGACGTGGTCCCGCTGCCGGTTGGCAGGGCAACTGCAAAATCCGCCCACCACGCCTATGCGACCTGGCACCACCGCAGCGCCGAGCCGATGGATCGGTGCCGCCTGGGTGATAAGCTGGCAAACCGGCCAAGCGGGATCTATCGGATGAAGGGATTTATCCTCACCAATGGCGGCGGCTATGAGCTGCATGTGGTTGGTCGGCAGGTCTCGGCCAAGCGCTGCGATGCCGAGGAAACCGTTCTGGTTGCCCTTGGCCCGGCGGCCCGGATTTCCCGTGAGGAAATCGAGGCTTGGTGGCAGAGCTAAAGGCCGGCGCCACGCCGCCAGCATTGATAGCCTAGCTGCGTCGGCCCACTTGCCTGCAAATCAGAATCACCGGCAACAGCCCGACCAGCATGATGACCAGCGATGGCACTGCCGCGCCCTCCAGCCGCTCATCCGAGGCCAGCCGGTAGGCCTGCACTGCCAGTGTGTCATAGTTGAAAGGACGCATAATCAGCGTCGCTGGCAGCTCTTTCATCACATCGACAAAGACAATCAGCAAAGCCGTCATCAGGCTGGGCGTCAGGATAGGCAGGTGAACCCGGCGCAACATACCCAGCGGGCTTTGCCCCAGCGAGCGGGCAGCCGCATCCATATTGGCATGAACGGTGGCCTGCCCTCCCTCATAGGCACCCAATGCCGCCGCCAGAAAGCGCACCATATAGGCCGCCACCAGCAGCCAGATCGACCCGGTAATCAGCAGTCCGGTCCTGATCTCGAAATTCGCCCGCATCCAGGCATCCAAAGCGTTATCAAAGGCTGCAAACGGCACCATCAGCCCAACCGCGATCACCCCGCCCGGCACCGCATAGCCGAGCCTTGAGACGTAACCGGCAAGAGCAGACGGCCGACCCGGACGCAGCCGTTGGTAGAAGCCGAGGCAGACCGCCGCCATCACGGTAAGGACAGCCGCCGTCGTCGCCAGCGTCACTGAATTCTGCAGGAAGCCCAGATACCGTTTGCTCAGCAGGTTCTGCTCCGACTCAAGCCCCATCTGCGCCAGGATCACTACTGGCAGCAGGAACCCGAGAAGGACAGGCAGGACGCACAGCCCAAAGGCCAGAGCCGCCTTCGCCCCATGCAGCTCCACCGGCGGCATCTTGGCCTGATGCTTGCCCGCATGATGATAGCGCGCACGACCTCGCGTTGCGCGCTCCGCTACTGCCAGCGTCAGCGCAAATCCCAGAAGACAGAGCGCCAGCTGCGCCGCACCCGCCCGGTCGGCCAGCGAAAACCAGCTGGTATAAATCCCTGTCGCAAAGGTCTGCACGCCAAAATAGCTCACCGTGCCGAAATCAGCGATGGTTTCCATCACCGCCAGCAGAACACCGGACGCAATCGCGGGGCGCGCCATGGGCAGGCTGACCCGCCAGAAGGCCTGTAGCGAGGTATTGCCAAGTGCGCGCGCCGCCAGAAACGCACCCGCGCTTTGTTGCAGAAAAGCCGCCCGAGCCAGCAGGTAGACATAGGGGTAAAGCACCAGCACCAGCATCACCGCCGCCCCTCCCACAGAGCGGATCTCCGGGAACCAATAGTCGCGTGGTCCCCAGCCTGTCATCTGCCGAAAGGTGGTCTGCACGATGCCGGGATGATCCAGAACAAAGGTATAGGCATAGGCCAGCACATAGGCCGGGAAGGCCAGCGGCAGGATCAGAACCACCTCCATCACGCGCACGCCCGGAAACCGGGTCATAGTGACCAGCCAGGCCGCTCCTACCCCAACCAGCCCGGTTCCCAGCGCCACCAGAAAGACCAGAACCAATGTGGTACCGGCATAACCCGGCAAGACAGTTTCCATAAGATGCCGGATCGTATCGGTGCCACCGGTCAGAGCGGCCAGCGCAACCGCCAGCATTGGCAACAGACAGGACAGGGCCACAACCCAGCCCACCGTCGCAAACAGCGCCCCCCCCGGTTTCTTCCGCCGCCCACGTGTCCGATTAGGCGCATCCGCCGACGGGACGGCGCCGGCCGTTGCTGCGCCATCGAAAATCGGCGCCCTAGCGGAGCGCTTGGCCTCTGTGGAGGTGGGGGAGATGGGTGTGATCTTTGGCATAGATACGGGACTACCTCAGTGCAGCCCTCTATTTCGATCATTTTCGTCGGAAATACCAGCGACAAAGCCAAAGCGCAGCCATTCGCCGCGCCTCTCTCTATCGCTGTTGCTGTCACAAAAACTGGCGCAACCGGTGGGAGGAGCCCGGTTGCGCCAGCAGATACCCTGATCGGGTGGTGTCCCCACAGGAAAGGGGATCAGTCGTAGCTGCGCTGGTCCTCGATCACCAAACCGTCCTTGGGCAGGGCACCGGGCGCGACCACTTCCACGCGCCCTTTCAGCTTCAGCACCTCCACGACCGAGCGCGAGAAGGCGGTTTCGTCCCCATCCTGTGCCTCGATCTGAACGGTCATCGCATCCATCTCGCCATCACGGCTGGCGATAACGCGTGCCTTTACGATCTCGGCATGTTTGTCGACCAGCGCGGCGACCTGTTCCGGGCGTACAAACATGCCCTTGATCTTCGTGGTCTGGTCCGCACGGCCCATCCAGCCCTTGATCCGCATATTGGTGCGTCCACAGGGAGATTCGCCCGGCAGAACCGCACTCAGATCGCCAGTCGCAAACCGAATGAGCGGATAGTCGGGATTGAGCGTGGTGACGACAACCTCGCCGACGTCTCCGGCGGCCACAGGGGTGCCGGTGCCGGGGGTGACGATTTCGACGATAACCTGCTCATCGACGATCATCCCCTCCATCGCCGCGCTTTCATAGGCGATATTGCCCAGATCCGCCGTCGCATATGACTGCAGACAGGAAATCCCGCGATCGGCATATTCCTGACGCAGGGAGGGGAACAGCGCACCACCGCCCACTGCCGCTTTGGTAAAGCCCAGCTTGACGCCCATGGCATCGGCCTTATCGAGGATCACCTTCAGATAGTCCGGCGTCCCGGCATAGGCCGTCGCCCCGACGTCACGCGCCGCAGTGACCTGCAATTCCGTCTGACCGGTGCCCGCAGGCAATACGGCTGCACCAACCGCACGCGCGCCGTTCTCAAAGATCATCCCGGCAGGTGTCAGATGGTAGCCGAAACAATTCTGCACCACATCGCCAACACCGATCCCGGCCGCATGCAGGAACCGTCCCATGCGCCACCAGTCATGATCCACACCACCCGGTTCGTAAATCGGACCAGGCGACTGGAAGATATGGGCAAACCCGCTGGCCGGTTTCACGGTGAACCCGCCAAAGGGCGGATGCGCGGCCTGCGCCTTGCTCAGATCCGATTTGCGCAGCACAGGCAGAGCCGCCAGATCCTCCGGGCTGGTGATTGTCGCCGCATTTACAGAACGCAGGCTTTCGCCATAACCCGGCGCGGCCATAGCACGGGCAATCTGTTGCGGCAGCTGTTCCGCCAAATCAGCGGCACGGGCGTCTGCACTGCGGGTCTCAAGGCTGTCAAAATATGTCATGTCAGCACCCCGCCTCAGCTCAACCACCGCTTCCGGCGGCGGTATGACCGCACATCCCGGAAACTCTTGCGTCCTTCGTCGGACATCCCGAGGTAGAATTCCTTCACATCCGGGTTCTCGCGCAGCTCAGCCGCCGGGCCATCCATGACCACACGGCCAGACTCCAGGATGTAACCATAGTGCGAATACCGCAGCGCGACATTGGTGTTCTGCTCAGCCAGAAGGAAGGTCACCCCTTCGTTTTCATTGATCGACTTCACGATTTCAAAGATCTGCTCCACCAGCTGAGGTGCCAGCCCCATGGACGGCTCGTCCAGCAGGATCGTCTCAGGGCGGCTCATCAGGGCGCGCCCCATGGCCACCATCTGCTGCTCCCCGCCGGAGGTATAGCCGGCCTGACTGCGGCGGCGTTCCTTCAGGCGCGGGAAATAGCTGTAGACCATTTCAAGATCGCGCTGGATGTTCGCATTGCCATCGCTGCGCGTATAGGCGCCGGTCAGCAGGTTTTCCTCAACGGTCAGATGCTCAAAACAGTGACGGCCCTCCATCACCTGAATGACGCCTTTCTTGACCAGTTCGGCAGGATCGCGGTCCTGAATCCGCTCGCCCCGGTAGCTGATCGACCCCTTGGTGACCTCGCCCCGCTCCGAATGCAGCAGGTTTGACACTGCCTTGAGTGTTGTCGTCTTGCCCGCGCCATTGCCACCCAATAGCGCGGTGATCCCGCCCTTGGGCACCTTCAGGCTGACGCCCTTCAAAACGAGGATCACGTGGTTGTAGATCACTTCGATGTTGTTGACCTCAAGCAGGGTCTCTGCCTGAACATCGGTGGTTTTGGCTGTATCCAGCATCTGTTAATGTCCTCACGCGGTCCTGACCCGGTCGCCCTGTTCCGGGTCTGTCTGTGGGTGCGGCCCTTGCGCGCCGCACCGGATGATATGCGCGCCAGCAGCGACGCGGTTCGCCAGGTCCGCCCCCGACCGAAAGCCGGGGGCAGACCAAACTGCGTTACTTGCAGCCCACCTCAATGTTGTTTTCCTTGGCATAAGCCATGGAATCTTCCTCGATGAGAGGCTGGATCACGTCGCGATCGCTCGGGGCAAAGTCACTGATCAGGTTCCAGGTTTTGCTCGAGGCATCCCACTGGGTCATACCAACCAGGCCGGGGCCACCGTGGTTCTCGCAGGAGACGTTAAAGGACGGGCCGAAATACGGCATACCCAGCGCCGACATGCGCGCCTCGGGCATCTCCAGAGCTTCCATGCCGTCACGCATCATCGCCGGAGTGATGTCATTGGTGCCGTGGATCTCCTGTGCGGTCTTGGCCGCTTCAACGGCCAACATCGCCGCATACATGCCGCGGTTATAGAGCACGTTACCGATCTGATCGCCGGCACCAGCCGCAAGCCCCTTGTCAACGACATGCGTCTGGATGTCATCGAACACCGGGAAGTCACGACCAACACCGTGGAAAGTCACGGCCTTGTATCCATTGGCCTTATCGCCCGCAGCCATCACGTCATGCTCGGCGCCGGACCACCAGACACCGATGAAATTCTCCATCGGATAGCGAATGTTGGCGGCCTCCTGAATGGCAACCTGGTTCATGACACCCCAGCCCCACATGATCACGAAATCCGGGCGATCACGGCGAATTTGCAGCCACTGGGACTTCTGTTCCTGACCGGGGTGATCCACCGGCAGGGTCGACAGGGTGAAGCCGTGCTTCTTGGACAGCTCTTCCAGCGTGCGGATCGGCTCTTTGCCGTAGGCGGAGTTATGGAACAGCAGCGAGATTTTCTTGCCGTTCAGATCACCGCCGTTTTCCTCAAGCAGATAGTTGATGATCCCTGACGCACCATCCCAGTAGTTGGCAGGATAGTTGAAGACATTGCTGAACACTTCGCCATTGGCTGCCGATGTCCGGCCATAGCCCATGGTGTGCAGCGGGATGCCGTCCGCCGTAACTTTCGGGATCAGCTGATAGGTGATGCCGGTGGACAGCGGCTGATAGACCAGCGCGCCTTCGCCTTTGGTCGCCTCATAGCATTCCACACCTTTTTCCGTGTTATAGCCGGTCTCGCATTCGATGACCTTGGCCTTCACACCATTGATGCCGCCGTCACGCTCGTTGACCAGGGTAAAGTAATCCGCATAGCCGTCGGCAAAGGGGATGCCACCGGCGGCATAGGGGCCGGTGCGATAGCTCAGCGACGGGAACACCAGGTCTGCCATCGCAGGGCCAGCGGCCATCATGGCGCCCAGCGCCAGAGTCGTCAGTTTCATTTTCATCGGGTCTCATCCTCCCTTGAATTGTCCGATGTGGGTCGAAACGGGGTTTGATCTTGTTGTTTCCCCGCGGTCTTGCCTGGCTGACCCCGCTTAGTGCGGGAACGGCCAGAGTCTCAGTTTTTCTTTGGCAACGCGCCACAGCTGGGCGATGCCATGCGGTTCGGCGATCAGGAAGATCACGATCAACGCACCAACAATCACCAGCTGAATATGGGCGACGATATCGGTGGGCCAGCCCAGCACATCAACGCCGACAACCTTCAGAACCACCGGCAGCAGCACCAGGAACGCCGCCCCGGCAAAGGAGCCGAAAATCGACCCCAGACCGCCGATGATCACCATGAACAACACCAGGAACGACTTGTTGATGCCAAAGGCCTCGCCGACTTCAACCGCACCAAGATAGACGGAAAAGAACAGCGCGCCGGAGACACCGATAAAGAAGCCCGACACACCAAAGGCCGACAGCTTGGCCTTCAGCGGGTTCACTCCGATGATCTCGGCGGCGATGTCCATATCACGGATCGCCATCCAGCTGCGCCCAATCGTGCCACGGGTCAGGTTGCGGGCCACCAGTGCGCAAAACGCCAGGAAAATCAGGCTGAACATATAGGTGGCCCAGGCCGGAGCATTGGGGCCGGTGATGAGGATGCCGAACACATCCCGCTCAGGCGCGCTGATCTGGCCGGAGGCCGAGTAGTTGTAGAACCAAGGCACCCGGTTGAAGAGCCACACCAGAAAGAACTGCGCCGCCAGTGTCGCCACCGCCAGATAGAACCCCTTGATGCGCAGCGACGGCAGGCCAAAGGCGATGCAGACCAGCGAAGTGATCCCGCCCGCCAGCAACACATGAATGAACATGCTCACCTCTGGAAAGGCAGTCATCAGCTTGTAGCAGGCATAGGCCCCCACCGCCATGAAACCACCGGTGCCCAGCGACACCTGACCACAATATCCCACCAGGATATTGAGGCCGATCGCCGCGATCGAATAGATCAGAAACGGCAGCAGAATGGCGTTGGCCCAATAGTCATTTATCACAAAAGGAACCACCAGAAACGCCAGTGCCAGCACCACATAATAACGGATCCGGTCGAATTTGATCGGGAAGGTCTGGCTGTCATCTTGGTAGGAGGTTTTGAAATCTCCGGCTTCACGATAGAACATGACTCAGATGCTCCCTTCTTGCTGCGCGCGGTTTCTAAGACCCGCGTCGAGTTGATTTGTCTTGCTGGCGTAACCGCTTAACTCGGCAGCACGGGCCAGTCGCAGATAGGCAAGAACCCCGGTAATCAGCCCCGCCGCCGCCAACAGCGATGCTGTGACCATCTGTGCTTCGGAAAACCCTTCGGCGGTCAGCGCCAGATATCCAAAGGCCCAGAACCCGGCCCAGGCAATGACATTGATGATGGCGATCAGCTTCGTCATCGGCCGCCTCCGGCGTTAACCATTTCTTCGGATTTCTGGCTTTCGCCACATTTCGTCCAAATCTTTCTGCCACCTTCATCGTGGGAAAAGTGAGTGGGAACGATGAGTGCAATCTTGCAGGAAATCCGGCAGCTAGAGGCTGCGCGGGACAGGGGAGAGATATCTCCCGAGGAGTTCACAAAGGCCAAGACCCGGCTGTTGAACACGGTCGAGGAGGCAACGGTGCTGCCGCAGGCCAGCCGCCAACCAGTGGCTCGGACCGCAGTGCGGCCTTCAGGCGATGTTGCGCCGGGTGCCTGGGGCATGCTGCTGCTTGCGCTCTGCGCGGCGGCGGCCATGACGGTGCTTGTCGGACAGCTGATCGGCGATCTGACGATAGCCTTCACGCTGGTTGTCACCGTGTTTGCAGCCATCGTCATCGCGGCCTTCCGACGTCTGGAAGGCTGACGGAGCCACCGCGACGCGGTCCCGAAAGATCGGGGCCGCACGCCATGCCAAGGCGCATCAGACCCGTTCAATGATCTTCTCCCCGAACAGACCTTGCGGGCGGAACACCAGGAACAGCAGCGCCAGAACATAGGCAAACCAGTTTTCCGTCGCGCCCCCGACCATCGGGCCGACCATGAATTCGAACAGTTTTTCGCCTACGCCAATGATCAGCCCGCCAACAATTGCGCCGGGGATCGAGGTGAAACCGCCCAGCATCAATACCGGCAGGGCCTTCAGCGCGATGAGCGACAGCGAGAACTGCACGCCGGACTTCGTGCCCCACATGATCCCGGCGACCAGCGCGACAAACCCCGCGACAGACCAGACCAGTACCCAGATAAAGTTCAGTGAAATGCCAACCGACAGCGCCGCCTGATGGTCGTCGGCCACCGCCCGCATGGCGCGCCCCTGTTTGGTATATTGCGCAAAGGCCACCAGCCCCGCCACCAGCAGTGCCGCGATGATCGTCGCAACGATGTCGAGATTGTCGATGAAGAAACCATAATCAAAGATCTGATAGGTGGTCTCGTCGATCCACAGGTTGATGCCCTGCGGCAGACCGACGTCCAGCGTCTTGATCTCCGAGCCCCACATCAGATCCGCCACCCCTTCGAGGAAATAGGCAAGTCCAATGGTGGCCATAAAGAGGATGATCGGTTCCTGGCCAACCAGATGGCGCATCACGAATTGCTGGACCATCCAGGCCAGGAGAACCATCACCCCAACCGTCATGACGATCGCCACAAAGGACGGCACGGTCCAGCCAAAATGGGTGACATGCCCGCCAAAGATCGCGTTGATCACATGGGAGAACGGAACCTGCCCGTTCATGATCCCAACCAGAGTCATCGCGGCAAACAATGCCATCACGCCCTGGGCGTAGTTGAAGATCCCCGAGGCCTTGTAGATCAGGACAAACCCCAGCGCGACCAGCGCATAGAGCACTCCAGCCATCAGGCCATTCAGCGTGACCTCCATCGCAAAGACGAGTTGTTCAGGCATCCCGCTCTCCTCCTGCAAGTTTCCTCAAAGAAACTTGCCAAAAATTTTCGAAAATTTTTCCACCCAATCGCTCATCAGTCATGGCTGACCCCCAGATAGGCGTCGATCACATCCTGATTGTTGCGCACTTCCTCGGGCGTGCCGTCGCCGATCTTCTTGCCGTAATCCATCACGACAACCCGGTCGGACAGATCCATAACCACGCCCATGTCGTGTTCGATCAGCGCGATGGTGGTGCCAAACTCGTCGTTCACATCCAGGATAAAGCGGGACATGTCCTCTTTTTCCTCGACGTTCATCCCCGCCATAGGTTCATCCAGCAGCAGCAGCTTTGGCTCCGCCGCCAGCGCCCGCGCCAGCTCAACCCGCTTTTTCAGACCATAAGGCAGCCGTGCCACAGGCGTTTTGCGGATGTGCTGGATCTCAAGAAAGTCGATGATCCGCTCAACCGCCGCCCGGTTTTCGGTCTCCTCGGCCTCCGCCTTGCCACGCCAGATCGCCTGCTGAAGCAGATTGGTCTTCATAAAGTTGAGCCGCCCGGTCATCACGTTGTCCAGCACGCTCATCCCGTCAAACAGCGCGATATTCTGGAATGTCCGGGCGATGCCCTGACGGGCCACCTCGTAGGGGCGCATCTGCGGGCGGGGTTTGCCGCGAAACAGAACTTCGCCTTCCTGTGGGACATAAAAGCCCGAGATCACGTTCAGCATCGAGGATTTGCCCGCACCGTTGGGGCCGATGATGGCCCGGATCTCGCCTTCGCGAATATCAAACGAGATATCCTTGATCGCCACCACGCCGCCAAAGCGCAGGGTGATGTTCTTCATCTCCATCACCACGCCGCCGATCTTGCGCCCGTCCTCGGTGATATAGCCGTCTTCCATATCCTTCACGACACCACGCCTTTCGCCTTGTTGGTTGATGTGCTGTGGCTCCGCGCCGCCGCCGACCGCATCGACGCAGCGCCTGTCATAATCCGTTTCATTGGGCAGCCACCGCTTGTGGGGTCACCGGTACGACCTTGGCATCAATGATATCCAGCGTGGCACTGATCGCGCCCTTGCGGCCATCTTCGTAAGTCACCTCGGTGCGTGTCGAAATCTGTGACGAGCCATCGTAAAGAGCCGCAATGATGTCGGCATATTTGTCTTCGACCACCACACGGCGGACCTTCCGCGTCCGGGTCATTTCGCCGTCATCTGCGTCCAGTTCCTTGTGCAGCACAACAAAGCGATGCACCTGGCAGCCGGACAGCATCCGGTCCTGAGCTACGGACTCATTGACCTTTTCCACATGCTCTTTGATGGATTGCAGAACTTTCGGATGCCCCGCCAGCTCCTGATAGGACGCATAGGCGATATTGTTCCGTTCTGCCCAGTTGCCGACTGCCGTCAGATCGATATTGATGAAGGCAACACAGCGGTCCCTGCCATTGCCGAACAGCACGACCTCCAGAATATCCGGATAGAACTTCAGCTTGTTCTCGACGTATTTGGGCGCAAACATCGCGCCATCCGCCATTTTTCCGACATCCTTGGCACGGTCGATAATGCGCAGATGGCCGCTGCCCTCTTCAAAGAAACCCGCATCACCAGTGGCCACCCAACCCTCGGCATCCTTGGTCGATGCCGTGGATTCCGGGTTGTTGTAATATTCAACAAAGGTGCCCGGCGACCGATAGAAAATCTCGCCATTCTCGGCGATCCTGATCTCCACATCCGGGGCCGGAACCCCCACCGTATCTGCGCGCACCTCGCCATCAGGCTGCACGGTGATGAACACCGTCGCCTCTGTCTGGCCGTAGAGCTGTTTGAGGTTGATGCCCAGACTGCGGTAGAAATCAAAGATTTCCGGCCCGATTGCCTCACCCGCAGTGTATCCGACGCGAATACGGCCATAGCCCAGCGTATCCTTCAACGGACCGTAGACCAGCAGATCGCCCAGCTTGTACTTCAGCCGGTCCATCAGGCCTACCGGACGCCCGTCGAGAATGTCGCCGCCCACCTTTTTTGCATGTGCCAGGAAGTGGTGGAACATCTTGCGCTTCAGCGTGCTCGCGTCTTCCATACGGATCATCACGCTGGTCAGCTGGCCTTCAAAGACACGTGGCGGCGCAAAGAAATAGGTCGGACCGATCTCGCGAAGGTCGGTCATCATCGTTTCGGCGCTTTCGGGACAGTTCACGCAGAAGCCGCACCAATAGGCCTGCCCGATCGAGAAAATGAAATCCCCGACCCATGCCATCGGCAGATAGGACAGGATGTTCTCTCCCGCCGTCAGCCGGTCGAACTCCGCCGAGTTCTTGGCGCTTTCGATCACGTTGCGGTTGGACAGGACGACACCCTTCGGCTTGCCCGTGGTGCCGGAGGTGTAGAGCATGACGCAGGTGCTGTCGTAGGTCAGCTTGGCCTTGCGGGCTTCCAGATCGGGGGCCCATTCGTCGCGTGCCGCGCGGCCCTGATCCTGAACGTGGGAATACTGATGCAGCGCATGGTGATCATATTTGCGCATACCACGCGGATCCAGATAGATGATCTGCTCCAGATTGCTCAGCTCTTCCTGAACCTCGATGACCTTATCGACCTGTTCCTGATCACCCGCGATCACAAACCGCGCACCGCAATGGCCCAGTACATAGGCCATCTCTTCCGCCACCGCGTCCTGATAGAGCGGCACCGGCACCGCGCCCACGGATTGTGCCGCAACCATCGCCCAGTAGAGATACGGACGGTTGCGCCCGATGATGGCGATAAAGTCGCCTTCGTTGACGCCCAGATTGATCAACCCAAGCGCCAGCGCCTCGATCTCCTTCTGGGTTTCGGACCAGGTCCAGCATTGCCAGATGCCGAATTCCTTTTCCCGATAGGCTTGGCGATCGCCAAACTGCGCCGCATTGCGTTCAAGCAGCGCCGGCAGGGACATCATCCCTGCGGCACCCGACTGCGTCTGAGCCACGTTCTTTCTCCTCCCCTTTCCGACCCATGCGGCCGGACTGATCGCTAACCGCGATTCTGATCCCGATTAGGGACGGCCTCATGCTATTGCGTCAACTTTTTCCTGAAGTTTTCCCAAATCTTACGAATTGTAACAGCCGTTCGCCCAGCGAACACAGATCGTCCCACCGGGGCCCCCTGTCGCAGGCTAAGCTCTTTGCGCAGGCCCGTCGGGATGCTAGCCATGCGGCGGGGAGACAGCATGAACCGATCCGAGAAACACCGCGCCACAATGACCACCGCCGGGCTCAACCTGATTGCCCAGGCGATGTCGATCTATGACAGCGAGCTGCGCCTTGTTGTGTGCAATCAGCGTTTTCAGGAGATGTTCGACCTGCCCGATGCGTTGATCACCCCGGGTGCACGCTTTGACGAGACGATCCGGCATATTGCCACCAGCGGTGAATATGGACCGGTCGATGATATCGAGGGGTTCGTGCAGCAGCGCGTTGATCAGGCGCTGGATTTCGTGCCCCATTATCTGGAACGCGAACGCGCCAACGGTCAGGTGATCTCTATCGAAGGGGCACCTCTGCCTCAGGGGGGCTGGGTCACGGTCTACACCGACATCACCCGGACCAAGCGAATTGAACAGCTGTTGCGGGCCCGGTCCGAGGAAATGTCCGATCAGCTGATCGCCCATACCGAAGAGCTGTCAGCCACCAACCGCAAACTGGCCGCGACGATCACCGCACTGGAAGAGGCGAAGCGTCAGCTCACGGAGATGGAAGCGCGCACCCGCCTGACGACCGAGATGATGCCCGCCCATATCGCCCATGTCGACGCCGAGGGCTATTACACCTATACCAACCGGCGCCTCAGTTCGGTGTTTCCCAGCCGTCCGTCCGAAATCCTCGGCACGCATATCGCAGAGGCGCTCGGCGCGGCCGCCTATGACAAGATTGCACCGCATCTGATGGCGGCCTACCAGGGCGAAAGCCCGGTGTTCGAGTTCACTGAAAGCCATGACAGCCGCCGGATCCGGGTGGCCTTCACCCCCGATGACACCGGCGGCGTGTTCATCCTGTCGATGGATGTGACCGAGGAAACCCAGACCCGTGTCGCCCTGCAACAGGCCCGCCGCCGCGAAATGGCCGCTCAGATGACCAGCGGGCTGGCGCATGATTTCTCGAACCTCCTGACCATCATCCTCGGGATGCAGGGCAAACTGGCGAAATCCGATCTGACCCCGGAGGCGGCCGATCTGGTTCAGGCCACGCTCTCCGCTGCCCGCCGTGGCGGGCGCCTCCTCAACCGTATTGCCGAGATGACCGGACACCGCAGCCTGCGTCCGCGCGCCACCGATCTGCACGGCCTTCTGCAAGAGCTGAAGGTCCTGGCGACGCCTTCGCTGCCCCAGGGCATGGGCCTTAGCATCGTGGATCACACGCCGGATGTGCGGCTGCTGCTGGATCCGGGCAAACTGCAGGATGCCCTTTTGAACCTTATTCTGAACGCACGTGACGCCTGCGGCAGTCAGGGTCAGATCACTGTCAGCGCCCATGTCGTCGGGCAAACCTGGCTTGAACTCAGCGTTACCGACACCGGACCGGGCTTTTCCAAAACCGCGCTGGAGAAGGCATTGAACCCTTTCTTCACCACCAAGGGCGGCGAAGGATCAGGTCTGGGCCTGCCGATGGTCTACGATATGGCCAAATCCACCGGTGGGGACATGCGGATCGGCAATACCGTTTCCGGTGCCAGCGTGACCCTGCGCATTCCCTATCGGCTGGCACCGGATGCCGCCGGCGGGCTGGCGCTGCTGGTGGAGGACAGCGAGGAGCTGCGCGCCACCTTCCGCGATATGCTGATTGATCTTGGCTATGCCGTGGTTGAGGCCACAAGCGTGGACGAAGCCTGCGCGCTGACCGCAGATATCGATGGCATCTCTCTGGTCCTGTCGGATATCAAGCTGCAGGGCAGCGCCACCGGGATCGACCTGGTCGACCGCTTGCAGGGCTCTCGCCTGCCCTGCATTCTGATGACGTCCCTGCCGACCAGCGATCCTCTGTTCCGCATGGCGCTGAAACGTTGCCCGGTGTTGCAGAAACCCTTTACCACTCATCAGCTTTCAGCGCTGATCAAATCGGAACCCGCCGCATGAGCCGACCCCTGATCACCATTCTTGACGACGAGCCGGAGATCCGCCGCATCCTGACCGACACGCTGGAGGAAGCCGGATTTCGCACCCAGAGCTTTGCCCGCGCCCGCGAATTTGAGGCCTCTCTCAACCGGGTGACTCCCGATGTCTGCCTTGTCGATCTCTCGCTGCCCGATACCGATGGGCTGGCGCTGGTGCATCGCCTCGCGCTGGAACAGGGGGCGGCCGTGATCATCATTTCTGGACGCGCACAGGTACAGGACCGTGTTACCGGGCTGGAGCTCGGGGCAGATGATTACATCACCAAACCCTTTGACCCGGCCGAGGTGGTGGCGCGCATCCGCGCCCGGCTGCGCGGGGGCCCCCGCACCGCGGCAACCACGGGAAACAGCGCCTCGTTTTCCGGCTGGACCGCGCATTTCGATCGCTACATCCTTGAAGATGACAGCGGCGCAGAGACCCCGTTTTCACATGCCGAGGGCGAGGTGCTGCGGCTGTTCCTGGAAAGCCCGAAACGGCTGATTTCCCGCGCCCAGATGCAAGAAAGCCTAGGCGGTGGTGCTGGCGAAAGCTTTGATCGGGCCATGGATGTGCGCATCTCGCGATTGCGCACCAAGCTGCGCGAAGACCCGAAGAACCCGCGCCTGATCAAGACGATCTACGGCGCCGGCTATATCTTCCTCGGCGATGTCAGCTGGCTCTGATCACGCCGCCGTCGGCTCGAAATCCAGCCGCCAAAGCTCTGGGAGTACTCCGGCCAAAGCTCGGACTGGACGCAGCGAATCGACGGCGATATGATTCGGGTATGGCTACCTGTCTGCTCTATCGCCAACACCCGGCGCGGGTCCCGCGCTTCTATCGGATCGAACTTGCGATGAACCTCTTCGCTGAAGTCTCCGTTCTCAGGGAATGGGGGGTGGCCGGCGGCAGCGGGCAGAGCGCCATCAATATCTACGGCAACCTGCGCGAAGCCTCGATCGCGGCGGATCAGCACCGCAAACGGATGCTGAAACGGGGCTATGACCGCGCCTGATCTGCGATAAGCCATCGCATACCGCCGTCGCCCATCAGCTCAAGATCCCCTTTCACCCACCGTACAGCGCGCCGGTTTACGGCGGCCCAATTCCCCGCGCGCCCATTGCGCAACAGCTGTAAAACAAGGTCTTTTGTGTGGTTCTTCGTTAAGCTTTTGTTCGTTTGTTTCGCACGCGAAACAT
Organism: Phaeobacter sp. JH20_08; assembly: GCF_048056635.1. Classification (NCBI taxonomy): domain Bacteria; kingdom Pseudomonadati; phylum Pseudomonadota; class Alphaproteobacteria; order Rhodobacterales; family Roseobacteraceae; genus Phaeobacter; species Phaeobacter sp. JH20_08. The sequence continues at coordinate 29,865 of NZ_JAYMVV010000022.1, forward strand.
TTGGTCCGAACCGGACCTAATCTACCTGTCACCGTGCCGCCCGACTGGATTGGATCCGAAATCGACAACTGGCCCTTTCCACCGTTGAAAAGCTTGCTTAAGACTTGCCCGGACGCAAAGGAACACGCCATGACGCATATCACGCTGATCCGCCACGGACAGGCCAACACCAGCGCCCGCGACGAAGCGAGCTATGACCGGTTGAGCGATCTGGGCCATCAGCAGGCACGCTGGCTTGGCGCGCATCTGAGCGAGACGCGCGCGCATTACACCCGCGTCTATTGCGGCACGCTGACCCGCCATCTGCAAACCGCGACTGCCATGGGGCTTGAAAACGTGGTGCAGGATCCGCGACTGAACGAAATGGAATACTTCAATCTGGCCGAGGCGATGCAGGCCCAGCACGGGCTGAAGATCCCGACCGAACGGGAAGGGTTCATCGAGCACATGCCCAAGGTTTTCTCCGCCTGGGCTGCGGATGAGATCACCAACCCGCCAGAAAGCTGGCGAGACTTTGAAACCCGCACTCGCTCCGCCTTGGCCGAGATCTCCGCAGGCGACGGGCCGGCCCTGGTGGTCACATCCGGCGGGCTGATCGCGATGGCCATGCGGCAGGCGATGGGGCTGGATACCACCGGAATGGCGCGCATGGCGCTCGCGATCATGAACAGTTCGATGCACCGGCTGCACGCGATCGGCGGTCAGCTGAGCCCGGTGCTGTTCAACGCGGTGCCCCATCTGGAAGCCCCGGATCGGCATTACGCACAGACCCATCTGTAGGCCCGACATCCGACCGGGGACCGCACTATCTGAGGGAGGGACAGGATGATGCAGCTCTATTATGCACCCAGGACGATTTCGGTGGCCGTCGCCATCGCTCTGGAAGAGTCCGGACTGGACTACGAGCCGATCCGTATTGACTTCGCAGCCAAGGAACAGCTTGGCACCGCCTATGCCCAGATCAACCCCAAGGGCCGTGTCCCGGCGCTGGTGGTGGATGGCGGCATCCTGACGGAAACCGGCGCCTTGCTGGAATATGTGGCCGATATGGCCCCCGATGCCGCTCTGCGCCCCCGCGAGGCGGTCCTGCTGGCCCGCATGCGTGAGGTGATGTTCTATCTCGCCTCCACCATGCATGTGAACCACGCCCATAAACTGCGCGGAAGCCGCTGGGCAAACAAGACTTCCAGCTTCAAGGACATGCAGGCCAAGGTGCCACAGACCATGGCCGCCTCCTGCGACTATATCAGCCAGTTCGGACTGCGCGGCCCTTACGTGCTGGGCGACACCATTAGCCTCGCGGATTGCTATCTCTATGTGATCTGCACCTGGCTGGAGGGCGACGGCGTGACCCTCGCCAACTACCCAAAAATTCAGACCTTCATGGCGGCTATGGAACAGCGTGACTCGGTACACGCGGTGACCGCCAAGGGCATGCTGTAAAGGACAAGACATGACACATCTATGGGTACGGGCCGAACAGCGCCCGAATGAAGAACGGGTTGGCCTGACGCCCGAAGGTGCCAGAGCGCTCATCGACGCCGGGCTGAAGGTCACGGTCGAGGAAAGCACGGTCCGCGCCATCCCGTTGCAGGGCTACATTGACGCCGGCTGCGAGATCGCGGCAGAGAACAGCTGGCCCGACGCCCCCCGCGACGCCATCATCTTCGGCCTGAAAGAACTGCCCGAAGACGGCACTCCGCTGCCGCACCGCCACATCATGTTCGGACATGCCTACAAGGGGCAGCACTCCGGCAAAGCGCTTCTTGAACGGTTCCAGGCCGGCGGCGGCACGCTCTACGATCTGGAATATCTGGTCGATGAAAGTGGCCGCCGGGTTGCGGCCTTCGGCTATTGGGCCGGCTATGCCGGTGCGGCCGTCACGCTGAAAACCTGGGCCGCGCAGCAGCGCGGTGAGCTCTGCGGCCCGGTTGGCGTCTACGAGGGCAAGGATGCGCTGCTTGCCGAGCTGAGCGCAGAGCTGGATGGTCTGAAAACCGACCGCCCCTCGGCCATCGTCATTGGCGCCCTGGGCCGGGTCGGCACCGGGGCCGCCGATATCTGCGAGGCGATGGGTGTCGCGGTCACCAAATGGGATATGGCAGAAACCGCCAGCGGCGGCCCTTTCCCCGAAATTCTGGCCCACGATCTCTTTCTCAACTGCATCTTCGCACGCCCCGGCACGCCGGTCTTCGTCCCGCAAGAGGCGCTGACCGCTGATCGTCGGCTGACCGCCATCGGCGATGTCGCCTGCGATCCTGATAGCGACTACAACCCGGTTCCGGTCTATGACCGCGCCACCACATGGAAGGCCCCTGCCCTGCGGGTCGCCCAGGATCCCGTACTGGACGTCATGGCGATTGATAACCTGCCTTCGATGCTGCCGGTCGAAAGCTCCGAAGACTATGCAGCCCAGCTGCTGCCCTCCCTGCTGACCCTTACCGATCTTGCCAGTGGCGTCTGGGGCCGGGCGGAAACCACCTTCAAGGACCATCTTCCGGGCTGACCATCGCCGGAACCAAACAACGGAGACTGACAATGACAATCCATTGGTGCGGCACCGGCCTGTCCGCAATCCCTGGCCTGCGCCGCCTGCTTGAGGCGGGCCATGACGTCGCGGTCTGGAACCGCACTCCCGATAAGGCGCGCGAGGCAATCGGCGATCTGACAACCAATATCCATGCCTTCAGCCTTGCCAATCTGGGCCAGATGCTCAGCCCCAAGGATGTGATCGTCTCGATGCTGCCCGGTGACTGGCATGTGCCGCTGGCTGAGCTGGCGATTGAGCATGGCGCCCATTTCGTGTCGTCCTCTTACATCGCCCCGGAGATGCGCGCGCTGGACCAGCGGGCAAAGGACGCCGGTGTCTGCCTGATCAACGAGGTTGGCCTCGACCCTGGCATCGACCACCTGATGGCCCATGCGCTGGTTGCCGACTATAAGGCCTCCAAGGCCTTCGATGCGGACAATGAGATCAGCTTTATCTCCTACTGCGGCGGCATCCCCAAGACACCGAACCCGTTCCGCTACAAATTCAGCTGGTCGCCGCTCGGCGTGCTGAAGGCGCTGCGCTCCCCGTCGAAGTCGATCCGCGATTTCAAGGCGCTGGACGTCGCCCGCCCCTGGGATGCGATCTCCTCCTACGAGGCACCGCTGCCCGCATCCGAAAGCTTCGAAGTCTATCCGAACCGCGACTCGCTCCCTTTCATGGCGCAGTATGAATTCGGCGCGGACTGGAAGGTAAAAGAATTCGTTCGCGGCACCCTGCGCCTCAACGGCTGGGCCGATGCCTGGGCGGATGTCTTCAAGGAGGTCGAGACACTATCGGGCGCCGAAGGCGATGCCCGGCTCAAGGAAATGTCGGATCAATTCTGGGCAGAGAATGCCTATGACGACGGTGAGCCAGACCGCGTGGTGCTTTGCGTCGGGCTGAAAGCCGAAAAAGACGGTGCCGAAGTCTGGCACAAGACCTATGTGATGGATGCCTGGGGTGACGAACGCGGCACGGCGATGGCGCGGCTGGTCTCCTACCCGGTGTCCTTCGCCATCGAGGCTGCCATCAACGGCAAAATCGCTCCCGGCGTCAGCGCCGCGCCCAGCGACGCCGATCTGGTGGATCAGTGGATGGGTAAGATCGGTGTGCTGGCCCAGCATCTCGAGGTGGTCGACAGCACGTCTTAAACCCACGCCCCGGCTGCCGACTGCGCGGAAGATAGCCATCTTCTGGCCCCAAATATCCCGGGGTCCGGGGCAGAGCCCCGGCGCGACAGGCCATGCGGGCGCCACACCTCGGCGCCCCCTGCCATACCGATCTGCCATCGCAACCCGTCAGCGGAACGCTCAGCGCCCGATGACATCCTCTTCGACGCTCTGAACATCAATCCCCAGCGCGTCCAAGCCGGATTCCAGATTATCCGCCAGATGTGGTGTCCCGATCAGGTAATCCGCAGTCGGCGTGGTCGCCTCCTGCTGAGCGGTTGCGATGGCCTCCTCCAGATCGTCGGCGTCGAAACTGCCTCGGCCAATCCACATGATCGCAACCAGCTCGGCCTGCTCATCCTCGCCCATGCGGTCGATAAACGCCCTGAGCTCCCCCTCGGCGCGCGATAGCTCGCGCGCCATCATGGCCACTTGCGCCACCTTTCGGGCACTGATCTCCAGCATGGGCTCGTCCTCCATTGTCCGCGCTGTTCATGAGGATCAGACCCCATTGCCGCGTGGCTGTCCTTGATCTGGGGCAAGAACCGCAGAAGCCGCCAGACCGCGCCCCCGGGGAGGCCGGCGGGCGACGGATCAGCTGTCTTTGGCGTAGATCTCGATCAGCCTGCTGCGCCCGCGCAACGTCACCGGCGCCAGGGCAACCCAACGCTGGCGCGCGGGGGCGATACCTGCGATCTCAAACGTAACAGCTGAGGCAATGATGGTCTGCGGAACGGTCTTGCTGTGCTGCTCGAGGCGGGAGGCGGTGTTGACCGCATCTCCAAAGACCGAATATTCCAGCCGCGCCGCATTGCCGACAACACCAGAAAACACCTCACCTGCGTGAACGCCGATGCCAATGTCCACCGGCGGTTCGCCCGCAGCGACGCGCCGGTCCGACCAGCGGTGAATGGCCTCGCTCAGCGTCGCCGCACAGGCCAGAGCCCGGGCGGCGCCATTTGCGCCGCCGCGCGCCACAGGCGCATCATCAAACAGCAGCATTGCCGCATCGCCCATATATTTGTCGATCATTCCGCCATGCCGGGTGGCGCTGAATTCCACCTCATTGCGGAATGCGGTGATGAAATCTCCGACCTCCTGCGGATCACGTGATTCCGACCAGCGGGTAAAGCCGCGGATATCGACAAACATCACGGCCATCGGCTGGCGCTGGCCCTGTTGCAGCGCCGAAAGCCCGCCATCCGCGAGCTGATCGGCCACCTGCGCCGGCAGATAGCGGGTCAGGTTGGCGCGCGCCTCAGCCGCCGTCAGCTCCCGGTAAAACAATCGCCGCATCCGCGCAGCCGCCACAACCATGACCAATCCGGCCAGCAGGATCATTGTCAGCTTCATCACGTTTGCCGGGCTGTCCAGCACGCTGTACAGACTGCCCATCTGCCCCACATCCAGCCGGGTCACCGGCCAGAAGATCAGGATCCCCAGCCCACCGGTCAGCAGAACCGTCGTATACAGCTGCAGGCGCGGGTCCATCCGCATGACACCGTAGGCCAGCACCAGCGGAACCAGCCAGGCCGGCGGCAGCAGCAGCGCCACGCCTCCGGGGTAGTTGCTGTTCTCAAGGCTGAACCAGACATTGAAGAGCAGAAAGGCACAGTCCGCCGTCACGCTAATCCAGGACATCCAGGGCCGGAACCACCCGAATGTCGTCGCAGCAAAGGTAACGATACCGAGGGTCAGATAGGCAAACATCGTCAATAGCGCAAACAGCAGCTGACGATGCAGGAAGGGCGCCAGAGAGCTGAAGTCCACCCCCGACATCGTCACCACGAATACGGCAAACAGGCCCAGCGTCACCGCGATCCGCAGAACCGACACCAGCCGCTCTGCCGCGATTGAGGCCGTGTTCAGCAGGGGAGCGATGGTGGTCTGTTGCATCAGCTATCGGAACGCCCCAGCGGAACGACATTCACCGGATCGGGGGGCTGACCGATGCCAGCTGATGTCGGGGCAATTTCTTCAAAGTCGAAGTTGTCCAGCCGCTGCGCCCGGCGTCCGGCCTTGTCAGCGCTGATCTTGATCTCCGCGATGTCCTTTGCCGCCATGCCGAAATGGCGGTCCAGATTACCCACCCGGTCGCCCAGACGTTCGACATCCTTATGCAGAAGCCCCAGCTCGCTGCGGATCGCGCCGGCCTGTTCGCGCATCCGCGCATCCTTGAGAATGGCGCGCATCGTGTTCAGCGTGGCCATGCAGGTGGTTGGCGAAACGATCCAGACCTTGGCGGAGAAGCCCTCGCGCACAATGTCGGAAAAATTGGCATGGAGTTCGGCATAAACAGCCTCGGAGGGCAGGAACATCAGCGCGCCATCCGCCGTTTCGCCCTCCAGTATGTATTTCTCTGAAATCGCCCGGATGTGGCCCCGCAATGCCGCCTTCAGCTGGCGCGCGGCGCTGGCGCGCTGCTCCGGTGTCTCGGCGTTGCGCAGCGCCTCATAGGGTTCCAGCGGAAATTTGCTGTCGATCACGATCGGACCGGGGGGATTGGGCAGATGGATCAGGCAATCGGCGCGCTTGCCGTTGCTCAGCGTGTGCTGAAAGGCATAGCTGTCAGAGGGCAGCGCCTTGGAGACGATATCATTCAGCTGGATTTCTCCAAAAGCGCCGCGCGTCTGCTTGTTTGCCAGGATGTCCTGAAGCCCCAGGACATCACCCGACAGCTTCGTGATATTGTCCTGCGCCTTGTCAATCACCGCCAGCCGCTCCTGCAATTGAGTGAGCGAGGTGACGGTGCGTTTGGTCGACCCGTGCAGGCTCTCCTGCAAGCGCTCCTGCATTTCGGCCAGCGCGCGGGCCTGCCGCAGCGCGTTGTCGGAGAGACGGTCGTTGACCTGCTGCTGCACAGCGCCGAGCCGTGCCTCAACGGTCTGGATCATCTGCATCTGCGCGTTGGCCTGCGCGTCGGAGACATGCTGTAGCCCGCCGCGCAACTGCTGAACGCTTTGTCCCAGATGAGCCATCTGCTGTGCGATCGGGTCCATGCTCGCGGCAGCGCGTGCATGGCTGCGCAGCAGCATGACGAGCCCCACCATCATCAGACCACCAATCCCCAGAAGCACCAGCATCTGCGGCTCTGCGCGCTCCAGAAAGAGCAGGACCGACTCCATCAGCTCCGCCCGAACAGACGTTCGATATCGGCCAGTTTCAGCTCGACATAGGTGGGACGCCCGTGGTTGCACTGCCCGGAATGCGGCGTTGCTTCCATTTCGCGCAGCAGGGCGTTCATTTCCTCGCCGCGCATCCAGCGGCCCGAGCGGATGGACCCATGGCAGGCAACCCGGCTGAGGATGGCTTCGATCTTGGCCTGAACCAGCTGGCTTTCGCCCTGATCATCCAGCTCATCAAGGATATCGCGCACCATCGCTGTGGCATTGACAGTGCCGAGTATGGCCGGGGTTTCACGCACAGCGATGGCGCCGCCACCGAAGGCTTCGATGCCCAGACCAAAGCGGCCCAGATCATCGGCCACCGCCAGGATACGGGCACAATCCCCCTCGCTAAGCTCGACGATCTCGGGGATCAGCAGGGCCTGCGCAGCGACGCCGGTCTCGGCCATCTGGCGTTTCAGCTTCTCGTAGACCAGCCGTTCATGGGCGGCGTGCTGATCGACGATCACCATACCGTCGGCAGTCTGGGCAATGATGTAGTTCTCATGCACCTGCCCGCGTGCGGCACCAAGCGGCAGATGCTCGGCCCCGGGCGCAGAGGTTTCGGGTCTGTCCGAGGGCTGACCCGGGGCCATCGCACCTTTGGGCGCCTCTGTCACACGGCCGCTATAGGCGCTGGCCAGCTCAGCAAAGCCGGGCGACACCGATTGCGCCGGATGAGCAGGAGCAGGCGCGAAGCTCTCTGGTTGCTGGGCTGCATAAGAAAGGCTGCGCGCGCCCATTGACGGCCGATCCATCTGGTAGATCCGCGGGCCGCCAGCGCCGGCCGGATCTGGCGAGGTGGCTTCTGGGCGCATCGCCCCCAGGGTCGCGCCCGCAACCGTGGACGAGGCCCGATGACCGGCCTCCGCCAGCGCATGGCGCAGCGCTGAGACGATCAGACCCCGCGCCACACCGGGATCGCGAAACCGGACCTCGGACTTCGCGGGGTGGACGTTCACATCAACCAGCGCCGGATCGCAGTCCAGAAACAGCGCCGCTGCCGGGTGGCGGTCGCGGCTGAGAAAATCGAAATAAGCCGCCCTGAGGGCACCGGTCAGCATCTTGTCCTTAACCGGTCGGGTGTTCACAAAGAGGAACTGCGCCACCGCGGCGCCCCGCGAATAGGTCGGCAAGGCCGCATAGCCAAAAAGCCGGACCCCCTCTCGGGTGGCATCAATCTTGAGCGCGTTTTCCGCAAATTCGCGCCCCAGAACCGTCGTGAGCCGCCCGTGCAGCGCATCGAAAAGATCACCCGACAGCGGGTCCGCGCGAAAGGTCACCCGCCCCTCACCGCCGCCGGAGACATCACGCAAGGTAAAGCCAACCGATGGTTCCGCCATCGCCAGCCGCTTGATGACGTCGCCAATGGCCTGCGTCTCGGCGCGGTCGCTGCGCATGAACTTCAGCCGGGCGGGCGTGGCGTAGAACAGATCCCGCAGCTCAACCACGGTGCCTGCGCGCAGGGCGGCAGGTTTCACCGGCTCCATCTGGCCACCGGCGACGCGAATCCTCGCGGCCTCGTGTCCCTTGGCGCGGCTGGTAATGCTCAACCGTCCGACAGCGCCGAGTGATGGCAGCGCCTCACCGCGAAAGCCGAAGGTATGGATGTTCAGCAGGTCAGATCCGTCGATCTTGGAGGTGGCATGTCTCGACAGCGCCAGCGGTAGATCTGCCGGTGCCATGCCGCAGCCATCATCGGTCACCCGGATCAGCGTCTTGCCACCATCCGCGATGTCGATGGTGATCCGAGAGGCCCCCGCATCAATGGCGTTTTCCACCAGTTCCTTGACCGCCGAAGCAGGGCGTTCGACCACTTCTCCCGCAGCGATGCGGTTGATGGCACTGTCATCAAGCTGCCGGATGATCGGTTGTGAACTGTCGCTGATTTGGGGGTCTGCATATGCCATGCCGCAATATTTAGCATGCCGCCGCGCGATTCTTCCAGCCGCAATCCGTCCTGTCGGGCGCAGTCAGCGGCCTGTTGATCAGACCCCTGCTGGCGCCCCGGCCCGGTGACGGCACGGGCCGAACCGTGCCGCAATCGCCAGCAACAGACCCGAAACCGTTGCGATCATCCCGGCGGCGCTTACGGCGTCCGCAGCACCAAGCCAGAGCGGGCCATAGCCCGCCAGGACATAGCCGACAACCGCTGAAACCACAGCAAACCCGACGCTCCACCCCAGCTGACCCTCCAGTTGGTTCGACATCATCCGCGCTGCGGCCGGCGGGCAGATGAACATCGCGATCACGATGATCGACCCCACCGCATCAAAGGCCGCAACGGCGGCGATTGCAGCAGTGATCACCAACCCCAGCCCCAACAGATCGGTGCGGATACCCAGCGTGCGGGCAAACCCCTCATCAAAGGTCGCAATCTTAAGAGGGCGCCAGAACAGCGCGATAAAGACGGTGACCCCGATCAAGGTCAGCCCCATGCGCAACAGCTCGGTCGGCAAATAGCTGAGCGCCACCGGATCCAGCAGCGATTCCCAGCCGGTGGCATCAAGCCAGATCAGGCTTTCGAGATTGCCGTAGAGCGCGTGTTCCACATCCAGATGAACCGCCGATGTATCGGTCTGCTCCAGCAGCAAGACCCCGCCTGCGAACATGGTGGTGAAGACCACGCCCATGGCGGCCCCCGGCTCGATCCGGCCAAGGCGGCGGATCAGTTCGATCACAACCACGGCAACGATGGCGGCTCCAGCGGCCCCCAGCATCATCGGACCCGCTGCGATCACCCCGGTCAGGAGGAAAGCAACAACGATACCCGGTAGAACAACATGGCTGATAGCATCTCCAATCAGCGCCTGCCGACGCAGCAGCAGGAAATTCCCCGGCAGCGCACAGGCTACGGCGGCAAAGACACCGATCAGCAGAGGTGTCAGGGACAACGGGACAAATTCAGCGCCGCTCATGGCAGAACCTCACGGGGGCCGCCCATGCGGCGGTCAATGTCGGAAATCTGGTCGGCAGTCAGAACCGTCTCTATCTCGCGCAGCCCATCATATAGCGCCGCTGCCGCCTCATGTGTCTGGTCGCTGCGCACCAGCGCCCAGCGATGTTCGTCTCGCAGCGCCTTGGCGGCGCGGGCGCGGCCCTGTTCCGTGGGCACCCCATCGGCGCGTAAGAGGCCACGCTGGCGCAGCAATCGCAGGGTCAGCGGCTCATAGATCACCTGATCCTGCGCCAATGCCAGCAGCCCCTGGCGCAGATGGACCCGGCGCTGAAACCGCCGATGGCGCAGCACAGCCGCCAGCACCCCGCGATTGGGAGCCAGCAGAAGCGACAGGGCAAAGAGGCCAAAGCTCATCAGGACGATGATAGGTCCGGTGGGCAGGTTCGGCGCCGATGCAGATACCGCCGCACCAAGATAGGCTGACAGCCCGCCGGCACCGCCAGCCAGCAGCACCACCAGATCGGACCGCTCGGTCCAGAACCGGGCGGTGACGGCCGGGATGATCAGCAGCGCCACGATCAGGATCAGGCCGACGATTTTCAGCCCGACAACGGTGACAGCCATCACCAGCCCCATCATCATCATGTCGATACGGGAGACGGAGACACCCTGTGACGCGGCGTACTCAGGGTCAAAGGCCACCAGGGTCATCGGGCGCCGCAGCAGCAGGATCAACAGCAGCGTGGCCGCGCCACCTCCCGCAATCACCAGCGCATCGTTCCACAACATGCCTGCCGTAGAGCCAAGCAGGAACCCCTCCAGCCCAGCCTGACGGCCCACCCCCAGCGTCTGGATCACCGTCAGGATCACGATCCCGAACCCGAAGAACACGGAGAGCACGGCGCCAATCGCGGCGTCCTCGGCCAGACGGGTACGGCGGGTCAGCCAGTTGAGGCACCACAGCCCGGCCATCGCCGAGAGTGCCGACCCAAGGAGCAGACCGGCCAGATTGCGACCATCGCCGCCAAGCGCGACCATTACCAGAAAGGCAAGCCCGACACCGGGCAAGGTGGCATGGCTGATGGCATCGCTGACCAGCGCCCGTTTGCGCAGGAAAAGGAAGGTTCCGGTGATGCCGGCGGCGATGCCAAGCAATGTGGCGCCAATTGCGACCAGCGTCGCATTATAGCCCATTTGCAGCAGCAGGGCGTCCCAAAGCATCAGAATGGCCCGCCGCTCTGTGGGAGAATAGATCCGGGTGCCACGGCCAGCTGGTCAACCTGCGCAGTGGCCAACCGCCCGCCATAGGCGCTTTGCAGGGTTTCGGCGGTAAAGGCCTGTGCAACCGGACCCTCTGCGACTTTGCGTGTGTTGATCAGGAAGACATTGTCGAAATACTCGCCGACGGTGGCAAGATCGTGATGCACCACAACCACTGTCCTGCCATCTGCGCGCAGCTGTTTCAGCACCGCGATAATGGCCTTCTCGGTCGCGGCATCGACACCGGCAAAGGGTTCGTCCAGCAGATAAAGATCTGCTCCCTGAGCCAGCGCCCGCGCCAGAAAGACCCGTTGCTGCTGACCCCCGGACAGCTGGCCAATCTGGCGGGTGGCGAAATCGCCCATCCCGACACGGTCCAGACAGGCCTGCGCCTCGGTGCGATGGCGTCCGGTGATGCGGCCCAGCAGGCCCAGCTCGCGGTAGAGCCCCATCATTACAACGTCAATCACCCGTGTCGGGAAATCCCAGTCGACGCTGGCCCGTTGCGGGACATAGGCAATGCGGGCCCGTTGGCTGTCCAGCGGCTTGCCAAAGACCTGCACCCGCCCTGAAACTGGCGGCACGATGCCAAGCGCGGCCTTCAGCAAGGTCGATTTACCAGCTCCATTCGGGCCGATGATGGCCGTCATCCGTCCCGGCTCCACTGTCATATCGACAGAGAAAACGGCTGGCTTCTCGCCGTAGGTTACGGTCAGCCCCCTGATGGCCAGCGGCGACCTGTCAAGGCTGTGGGTGATTCCCTCAGCGGCAGTGGGCGCGCCATTGTCGCGGGCCAGTTCCACGCTCATCTCATCGGTTCCCTTCAAAATCCGGCACCGGACAGGCGGCCGGACATGCCCTTAGGTGGCACCTTGGCGCCAAGAGCAGCCGCGATGGTGGTCATATTATGATCCAGCATCCCGACATAGGTGCCCTCATAGCTGCCATCGGCGCCCATCGCGTCGGAGAACAGCTCTCCGCCGATGCGAACCTCATGGCCTTGCGCCGCTGCCCCTTCGATCAGGGCACGCATCGAACGATCCGAAACCGAGCTTTCGACAAAGACGGCAGAGATCTGACGCGCCACCAGCATATCGACCAGCGCGCCAATGCGATTGAGGCCGGCTTCGGATTGGGTGGAGATGCCTTGAATGCCCAGCACCTCAAACCCGAAGTCACGGCCAAAATACCCAAAGGCATCATGCGCCGTGACCAGCACCCGATTTTCGACCGGCACCTGGGCCAGGATGTCGTTGCCGTAGGCGATGAGCTGATCCAGCTCTGCCAGATGCGCCGCTGCATTGGCGGCAAAAAGATCGGCCTGATCCGGACGCGCATCACTCAGCGCCGCCTGAACCTCTGCGACCATGTCCTTCCACAGGGCCGGGGTCATCCAGACATGGGGGTCATATTTATCTGCATAGGCGTCATGGCCGCGCAGCTTATCCTTGTCCAGACCGTCGGCGACGGCAACCACCGTCCGTTTGCGCGCCAGATCGTGGAAGAACTCTTCCATCTGTGCCTCAAGATAGAGACCGTGCCACAGCACCAGATCTGCACGGGTCATCGCCACAATATCGGACCGTGTCTGCCGATAGGCGTGCGGGTCTACCCCGGGTCCCATCAGGGCGCGCACCTCGACTGCATCACCGCCAACCTGGCGGGCGGCATCGGCGATCATGCCAGTTGTTGCCACCACTTTCAGCGGGGCATCCGCCCGCGCAGCAGAGCCGTCTGAGCCGCCGAACGTCGCGGCAACGAGCCCGGCAAAGGCCATCACAGCAGCCAGCACCAGCTTGTGGGCGATCTTCATTGATGTGCTGAGCTTCGAACGCATGGAGCTGATCCTCTGATTGTCATCTGACATCAATAAGAGCGCTCAGCGATGTCCTGTCAATGAAAATGCGACTTATTCGCAAAAAGAAATGAGAATGGTTCGCAAGAATAGATAATTTTTGTCCAAACAGTCAAAATTTTACCCCAGACAACCCTGCCCTTGCTTGCCAAGCTTGGGTGGTCGTGCGATTTTCGCACCGAACTCGAATGAGGATTCCCGGCATGGAAAGCCAAATTGCAGAGCACACCGCGCAGCTGCCGCAGGTGGGCGAACCGCGTAACCCCGGCATGGAGCTGGATCTGGACTGGGCGCTTGGGGTTGAGGCAAACACCTCCGCCATCGAACGTCGCTGTGCCACGCTGCCAGGTCGGCGCAGCGTCAAGAAAGACTATCAGGCGGCCTGGCTGCTGAAGGCGATCACGCTGATTGACCTGACCACACTCTCCGGTGATGACACCGTGGGGCGTGTGCAACGGCTTTGCGCCAAGGCGCGCCAGCCTGTGCGCAGCGACCTGATGACCGCCCTCGGCATGGAGCCGATCACCACCGGCGCGGTCTGCGTCTATCACGACATGATCGAAACCGCTGTCGACGCGCTGGAGGGCACGGGTATTCCGGTGGCCGCCGTGTCTACGGGTTTCCCCGGCGGCCTGTCGCCGTTTCACCTGCGCCTCGCCGAGATCGAAGAAAGTGTGAAGGCCGGGGCCAAGGAGATTGATATCGTGATCTCCCGTCGTCACGTGCTGTCCGGCAATTGGCAGGCTCTCTATGATGAGATGAAAGCCTTCCGCGAGGCCTGTGGCGACGCCCATGTAAAGGCCATCCTCGCCACCGGAGAGCTGGGCACATTGCGTAACGTTGCGCGTGCCTCGCTGATCTGCATGATGGCGGGTGCTGATTTCATCAAGACCTCGACCGGCAAGGAAAGCGTCAACGCCACGCTGCCGGTCAGCCTGGTCATGATCCGCGCCATCCGCGACTATCACGAGCGCACCGGCTACCGCGTTGGCTACAAACCCGCTGGTGGGATCTCAAAGGCCAAGGATGCGCTGGTATATCTTTCGCTAATCAAGGACGAGCTGGGCGACCGCTGGCTGCAGCCGGATCTGTTCCGCTTTGGCGCGTCCAGCCTGCTGGGCGATATCGAACGGCAGCTCGAACACCATGTCACCGGCGCCTATTCCGCCGGCTACCGCCACGCGCTGGCCTAACCTTCAGATGCCACCCCCGGATGCCTGAAGGGCCTCCGGCCCGCTTCCGGATCCGGGCAAGCAGCGACAGACACAAGGCTCGACACATGACTATCAAAGAGATTTTCGACACCATGACCTATGGCCCCGCCCCCGAAAGTGCAGCTGAGGCGCTGGCCTGGCTGGTGGATCAGGGCGCCCGGTTCGGCCATTTCATCGACGGCGACTTCACCGCACCCGGCGACGGGTTCGACAGCAAGAACCCGGCAACCGGCGAGGTTCTGGCCACATTGACCCAGGCCAGCCAGTCGGATGTCGACAGCGCTGTTGCCGCGGCGCGCAAGGCGCAGGGCAAATGGGCTGCCCTCGGCGGCGCCGGCCGCGCACGCTATCTCTATGCCATCGCGCGGCTGATGCAGAAACACGCGCGCCTGTTTGCGGTTCTGGAAACGCTGGATAACGGCAAGCCAATCCGCGAAAGCCGCGACATTGATGTGCCGCTGGCGCAGCGCCATTTCTACTATCACGCAGGCATGGCCCAGCTGATGGAAAGCGAACTTCCCGACCGTGAGGCGCTGGGTGTCTGTGGGCAGATCATCCCTTGGAACTTTCCGCTGCTGATGCTGGCGTGGAAGGTCGCGCCGGCCCTGGCCATGGGCAATACTGTGGTGCTGAAACCTGCGGAATACACCTCGCTTACCGCCCTGCTGTTTGCCGATATCTGCCGTCAGGCGGGCCTGCCCAAGGGTGTTGTGAACATCGTGACAGGCGATGGCGCCGTGGGGGAGATGATCGTCGGGGCCGAAGTCGACAAGATCGCCTTTACCGGGTCCACCGCCGTCGGCCGCCGCATTCGCGAAGCCACCGCAGGCAGCGGCAAGGCGCTGACGCTGGAGCTGGGCGGCAAATCTCCCTACATCGTCTTTGACGACGCCGATATCGACTCCGCCATTGAAGGTCTCGTTGATGCAATCTGGTTCAATCAGGGACAGGTCTGCTGCGCCGGCTCGCGACTTCTGGTTCAGGAAGGCGTCGCCGACCGTTTCCACAGGAAACTACGCGCACGGATGGACAAGTTGCGCATCGGCAATCCGCTGGACAAGAGCATCGACATCGGCGCCATTGTCGACCCGGTGCAGCTGACCACCATCAGCGAGATGGTTGCCGCCAATTCGGCCGGCCGCATGTATCAAGCGCAGATCGATGTGCCGGAGCGCGGGTGTTTCTACCCGCCCACCCTCATCGAAGGTCTGGCGCCCTCCGACACGCTGATGCAGGAGGAGATCTTTGGTCCGGTTCTGGTATCGACCACCTTCCGCACCCCGCCCGAGGCTGTAGAACTGGCGAATAACACCCGCTACGGTCTGGCGGCGACGCTCTGGACTGAAAACGTCAATCTCGCGCTGGACATCGCCCCCAAACTGGTTGCCGGAGTGGTCTGGGTCAATGCCACCAATCTCTTTGATGCGGCCGCAGGATTTGGCGGCACCCGTGAAAGCGGCTTTGGCCGTGAAGGCGGCTGGGAAGGGCTTGGCGCCTACACCAAGCCAAAGGGCAAGGTCAAAGCTCTTGACCAGATCAAGGGTTTTGACGGTGAAGGTGCACCGGTTGATGCCGTGGACCGCACCGCAAAACTCTATATCGGTGGCAAGCAGGCGCGCCCGGATGGCGGCTATTCCAAAGCCATCCATGGCAAATCCGGCGCGCTGCTGGGCCACGTTGGCCTCGGCAACCGCAAGGACGTGCGCAACGCAGTGGAGGCCGCAGCCGGGGCCAATGGCTGGGCCAAGACGACGGGCCATCTGCGGGCGCAGATCCTTTACTACATCGGCGAAAACCTATCTGCGCGGGCTGGCGAATTTGCCGATCGGATCGACCGGATGACCGGCAAGTCCCAAGGCGCGCAGGAGGTCGAAACCTCGATCCAGCGCCTGTTCACCGCCGCTGCCTGGGCCGACAAATACGACGGGCAGGCCCATGGTGTGCCAATCCGCGGTGTGGCCCTGGCGATGAAGGAACCTGTTGGGGTGATCGGCGCACTCTGCGCGGATGAGGCGCCCTTGCTGGGCCTGATCTCGGTGCTGGCACCCGCCATTGCCATGGGTAACCGCGTGGTCCTGGCCGCATCCGAGGCCTACCCGCTGGCGGCGACCGACTTCTATCAGGTGCTGGACACATCCGATCTGCCCGGTGGCGTCGTCAATATCTTGACCGGCCGTCACGCCGAACTGGCCGAACCGCTGGCCGCCCATCTCAATGTAGATGCTGTCTGGAGCTTCTCCTCCTCTGACCTCTCCGCCGCGATCGAGGCTGCCTCCGCCGGTAATCTCAAGCGTACATGGGTCAACAATGGCATGGCGCTGGACTGGACGTCGGACCACAGCCGCCGCTTCCTCGAGGCCGCAACCGAGGTAAAGAACATCTGGATCCCCTACGGCGAATAAGCCGATGGGTGCAGCCCAAAGGGGCTGCACCCGCCATATCCTGCAAAAAGGGCGCTACCAGAAATGGTAGCGCCCTTTTTTCCGTTTGATATCCCGCCAGCCCAGCTCAGTTGGTGGATTGCAGACCTTCAGGACGACCCACCACGATGAAATGCAGCTGATCCGGCAGCAGGATCTCCGCTGCCACCTTGTTGATCTCGTCCAATGTCACTGCATTCACCTTGTCATTGCGGGTGGCGACGTAATCAATGGGCAGGTCATCCATCTGCATGCCCGCCAGAATGGACGCGATCCGGCTATTGCCATCAAAGCGCAGTGGGTAGGCCCCGGTCAGATAGGTCTTTGCATCCGCCAGTTCCTTCTCCGTTACACCCTCGGCTGCCAGCTTCGCCCATTCGGTCTGGATCACCTCAACCGTCTCGGCGATCTTGCCATTGGCCGAGGCGACGGAGCCCATGTAGACAGCACCAAGATCACGCGGAACCAGGTAGCTGTAGACACCGTAGGTGAGGCCGCGTTTCTCGCGCACCTCCGACATCAGGCGGCTGTCAAAAGACCCCCCACCGAGGATCTGGTTCAGCAGATAGGCCGCAAAATACCGCGGGTCGTCGCGCTTGATGCCGATATGACCAAACAGCGCCACCGATTGGGGCGTGTCGTAGTCAACAACGGTCACGCCCCCTTCGATCGTGACATCTGCAGGTCCCGGAATTGGCGCGCCTTCCGCTGGCAGATCCGCCAGCAAAGTATCGAGAAGCGCTCCCAATTCCGCCTCGGTGATATCCCCCACCGCCCCGACGTAGAGCCGGTCGCGGGCAAAGACCGCTTCATGCGCATCAAACATGTCCTGTCGGGTGAGGGCGGTCACGCTCTCGATGGTCCCGTTTCCTTCGGTGCCGTAGGGATGATCGCCAAAAGCCATCTGCGAGAACACGCGCCCGGCAATGTCATTGGGATCTTTCGCATCGGAGCGCAGTCCGGCGAGGACCTGCGCACGCACCCGGTCCAGTGCATCCTGATCAAAGCGCGGCTCGTGGATGGTCTGACGCAGCAGATCAATCGCCTGATTGCGGTTCTCGCTCAGGAATTGCGCCGAAATGGACACGGTATCCTTGTCTGCATCATAGGAGAACCCCGCCGCCAGGCTTTCCAGCGCGCGGGCGTAGTCCTGGGCAGGCAAGGGTCCGGCGCCCTCTTCCAACAGGCCGGCCATCAGATAGGTCGCGCCACGCTTTCCCGGTTTGTCGAGCGATGTGCCACCGCGAAACCGCAGTTCCAGCGCGGTAAAGGGGATGCTGTGATCCTCGACCAGCCAGGCGGTGATGCCACCGGGAGAGGTGACCTCCTTGATTTTCACCTCTGCCCAGACAGGCAGGGCGAAGAAACAGACGGCCATTACCGCCGTGATGAGCTTTATCGCCTTCATTGGCTTACCTCTTCATCTCGCATCATCCAGCCGGTCACCGAGACCTCCGGTCGCAGCACTTCGCGGGCAACTGCGATGATTTCATCCGCCGTGATGGATTGCAGGATGCGGGGCCAGGCCTGCACATCCTCAACCGTCAGTCCCGAGGCCAGCGCCCGGCCATAGCGGTTTGCGATCCCGTCGACATTGTCGCGGGCATAAACTTCGGCGGCACGCAGTTGCAATTTGATCCGCTCCAGCTGTGCCTCATCGACGCCCTCTTCGAGGAACCGGGCAAAGGTCGCATCAAGCGCGGCCTCGGCATCCTCAAGGCTGATGTCCGCCCCCGGCACGATCAGAAAGTCGAAGGTGGTGTCGTCCAACGAGACATCGGAATAGAAAACCCCGGTATAGACTGCCACCTGCTGGTCGAACTGTAGCGCATTGGTCAGATACGACGTGCTGCCGCCGCCCAATAGTTCGGCCAGAAGATATAGCGCCGCTGCGCGTTCCTGCGCACCACTGTCACGTTCAGGCGCCAGATAGGAGCGCTGGACAAAGGGCTGCGCCACACGCGGATCCTTGAAGATAATGCGGCGGGCAGCGGTCTGCGGAGGCTCCTTGCTGCGGAGCCGTTCGGGCAGCTCCGGGTTGGCCGGGATCTTGCCATAGCTCTCCTCGGCAAGGCGACGCACCTCTGCGGGATCGACATCACCGGAGACCACCAGAATCGCATTATTGGGGGCGTAGTATGTCCCGTAAAAGGACAGCGCATCTGCCATGTCCAGCTCTTCCATCTCATGGCGCCAGCCAATGATCGGCTGCCCGTAGCGATGGTTGAGATACTGCGCCGCATTCAACTGCTCACGAAACAACGCGCGCGGCTCGCTGTCGGTGCGCTGGTTGCGTTCCTCCAGAATGACTTCGCGTTCGGTTTCGATATCCTGTTCGGTCAGGCGGATATTGACCATGCGGTCGCTTTCCATCTGCATCATCAGCCCCAGGCGATCCGCTGCGACACGCTGGAAATAGGCGGTATAGTCATAGCTGGTGAAAGCATTGTCCCGCCCGCCATTGGCCGCAACCGTGGCTGACAGCTCTCCGGCCTCCATCGTATCGGTGGCCTTGAACAGCAGGTGTTCGAGGAAATGCGCCACGCCGGATTGGCCCACAGGTTCGTCGGCGGAACCGGCGCGGTACCAGACCATATGCTGAACAACGGGCGCGCGATGATCCTCGATCACGACCACCTGCATGCCATTGTCCAGCACAAAGCTTGTGACCATGTCGCTTGCATCGTTCGGCGCATCGGCGCCCTGTGCCTGCGCTGTCTGAACAAAGTTGCCGGACCTCAGAGTCGCCAAATCCATGGCCACGAGGGCTGCAACAAGCGCGCTGGCCCTGATGATCCGGCGGATCACGGGTTTCATAGGGGGGATCATTGGTGATCTCCTTTTTTGCGGTACGCCAGCGGCAATGGGTAGACCGGTAGCGTCAAAATAGACAAATGCAGCCGGTCAGACAGGGCCACCTGCCCGCGATGGGCAATGCTATACGCCACCCTGTCCGTGTGGGGGCGTGCAAAGTAGCAGGTCCGATCCGACGACATATCATTGGCATTGATCCATAAAACGGACCAACATCGCTGGCATCAAACTACGCTCTAGGGGGGCATGTGCAAGGGAAATGGCGTTTTTGTGATCGCCACATAACCCCGAAAACTGCCGACTCGGCGTTACTCTGCCGGCGGGGCCGACGGGGTCTCGAATCCGGCACGGCGGAATCGTTCGCTGACCACATCCGGCGCAATCGCCTCGCGTTTATAGGCGTCCTGGTAGCGGTCAACAGGGAACAGCTTGAACCGTGCCGTGCGGTTTTCACGCTTGCGCTTCTTTGCATCGCGCGCGGCGAGATCCGCACGCACGTCGGGATCGACGCCATAGCGGCTGGCTGCAGTGACCAAGGCGCCATCGCTGGCGGGGACACCATCACCGGGAACCAGCGCTGCGGCATTTCCGCCGAGCACGGCGACGGCTTCGCCCTTGGGGTTGCGGTCGGTAAGGTTGGCCGCGCCCGGCGTCGGCTGCGGCAGCGTCTTGTAGCTGGCCGGTTCTTCCAGCGGTTTGGCAGGCAGGACCATAAATTCATCCGGGCCGGTTCCGGAGGGGCGCAGATCACGCAGCCCTTTTTGCCCGCAGGCAGATACGGCCAGCGCGCCCATCAGAACAATCACACCAAAAGGGATCCGCATGACCCGTTACTCCTGCCTGTTTGAGCCGCTTTTATCGTATTTACCCAGCGAGGTCACGCAGGGTTTTTCTGCCGCCCGTCAAATAGGATCAAGCCGGCCGCTCCCGCAAAGATAAAGATGTCCGCCACATTGAAGACAAAGGGATTGTCGATGCCGCAGCAGGACATATTGAGGAAATCGAGCACATAGCCATAGAGCAGCCGGTCGACGACATTACCCAGCGCGCCGCCGATGACCAGCCCGGCGGACAGTTGCATGACGCGGGCATTGGCAGGCAGGCGCGAGATCCAGATCACCAGCACCAGGCAGATCACCAGCGACAGCCCGATCAGGATCCAGCGTGTGGTGTCAGTGCCGCCGCCGAACAGGCCGAAGTTGATGCCCGTATTTTCACCATAGCGGAACCGCAGCAGCGGCGGCAGCACGTCAATGCCGCCGCGATTGGCCACATCCATGACCCAAACCACCAGATATTTACTGATCTGATCCGCAAGCAACGCCAATACCGCTGCCCAGATCATCACTTTGGCTCGCATAGCGCGGCTCCTCTTGACGGGGTTTCGGATGGCCGACCGGACCAAACTGGTCCGATCGGCGTCAACGGTGTCTAGTGGCGGAAATGGCGCATGCCGGTGAAGACCATCGCCAGACCGGCGTCATTGGCGGCCTTGATCACCTCGTCATCTCGCATGGAACCACCGGGCTGGATAACGCAGGTCGCGCCATTCGCTGCCGCTTCCAGCAGGCCGTCGGCAAAGGGGAAGAACGCATCAGACGCCACCGCTGATCCTTTGGCGAGGCTTTCGGGCAATTCCAGCGCGTCAGCCATGCGCTGCGCCTTGACGCCTGCGATGGTGGCACTGTCCAGACGGCTCATCTGACCTGCACCAACACCAACAGTCTGGCCGGATTTTACATAGACGATGGCGTTGGATTTCACATGTTTCGCCACCTTCCAGGCAAAGAGCAGATCCTGCATCTGTTCTTCAGTCGGGGCCTTTTCAGTGACCACCTTCAGGTCGTCCATGGCGCGGTGGCCGACGTCCTTGTCCTGCACCAGCATACCGCCAGAGACCTGACGGGTGGTCAGACCTGTATCCTGCGGGTTGGGCAGACCATCGGTCAGCAGCAGACGCAGGTTTTTCTTGGCGGCGAAAATCGCCTTTGCCTCTTCCGAGGCACCGGGGGCGATGACGACTTCGGTGAAGATCTGGACGATCTCTTGAGCGGTTTCGCCGTCCAGCGGCTGGTTCAGCGCGACAATACCGCCAAAGGCCGAGGTCCGGTCACAGTCGAAGGCTTTCTGATAGGCCTCTTTCAGTGTTGCGCCACGGGCCACTCCACAGGGGTTGGCGTGTTTGATGATAGCCACGGCGGGGCCATCAGCGGGGGCAAACTCGCTGACCAGCTCAAAGGCGGCATCGGTGTCATTGATGTTGTTATAGGACAGTTCCTTGCCCTGCACCTGCTGTGCGGTGGCGACACCTGCGCGGGCGGAGCCATCCAGGTAAAACGCCGCCTGCTGATGAGGGTTCTCACCATAGCGCAGGGTCTGGGCCAGTTGCCCTGCAACGGCGCGGCGGCGCGGCGCCTCAAGCTTCAGCGCGCCGGCCATCCAGTTCGACACCGCCGCATCATATGCGGCTGTGCGAGCATAGGCGTTCTGCGCCAACCACTGACGGAAGCCATAGGAGGTCTGGCCGTCGTTTTTGTCCAGCTCTGCCAGCAGCGGTTCGTAGTCCTCGACATCCACCACAACATTCACGAAGAGGTGGTTCTTGGAGGCGGCGCGGATCATTGCCGGACCGCCGATGTCGATGTTCTCGATGCAGCTGTCGTAGTCGCCGCCCTTGGCCACGGTTTCCTCAAATGGATAGAGGTTCACCACCAGAAGGTCGATGGCACCGATGCCATGTTCCTCCATCGCAGCCACATGCGTGTCGTTGTCCCGCAGCGCCAGCAGACCGCCATGCACCATCGGGTGCAGCGTCTTCACCCGACCATCCATCATCTCAGGAAAACCGGTGATCTCGGACACGTCTTTCACGGTCAGGCCTGCCTCGCGCAGCGCCTTGGCCGTCCCGCCGGTTGAGAGCAGCTCAACGCCGCGTGCCGCCAGGGCCTTACCCAGGTCGATCAACCCGGTCTTGTCGGATACGGAAAGCAGCGCACGGCGTACGGGGTGAAGGTCGGTCATGGCAGGGCGGTCCTTTTCAGGCTCAGTCGGTTAACGCGGGGTCGTCCCGGTTCAGGTCTCGCACGGCAACGGCAGTCTCCTGCGCCTTACTGAGCGTCCACCGGATGCGCGTGGCATAATTCATTGCCCGCCCGGAGAGAACGATCTGTTTTGCCGCACGCGGCTTCAAGCGGGTTTTTTCCAGGTACACGCTGGGCTCCAGCTTCAATTCGCAGGTCCCATCATGACGGAACACCCAGATCTCCCCGCTCTTGAGCGCCATGGATACTGCTGCGCCCCCCAAGTCAAGGGCTGCGTCCACATCGGGGTGCAGATGCAGGCGGATCTCAAAGCCGATGCCGCTCAGGGAATGGGCATCCATCGCCTTGTCAAAGCGTCGTTTGTTCGTCGTGTCCAGCGCCAGCAACATGTCCTCGCCCGCAAGGCCACGGCCATCCATGGCGAGCTCCAATGTGCGCGCGTGGGTCAGGCCGAAATGACGTTCATATCCGTTGTGCCCACCCTGGAACCGATAGCCATCTTCCAGATCCGATACATCGAGCGGCACGTTATCCGGGGCTTCTGTCATCAGCTCATGTCCACTCCCCCGTTCCGGAGCGGAGAGACGGGCGCTTGAGTGGCCCTCGATGCACAGCGTCGAATGCGACGGCGTGGCACGCCCGGCACGGCGCCATTCTACGCCAAAGGTTTCGCCAGAGCCGCAGTTCACGATCAGCGGGCGACGGCCTGAGGTCAGTTCGAATGCCAGCGTGGAGGCATGACCGTTCCATGAGGCGCGCCCCTTGGGCGGCACAGAGGCGTCAATGATGACAGAGGTGCGCCGCCCGGAGAGCCGGGCATAGCCCATTGCAAGCCCGTCGGCATGGCGCTTGGTGACATGGCTCGCTGCCAGCGCATGATCGAGCCGTCCCTCAAGCCCGCGCCCGCCGCCGTGAAAGCGCGCCAGTCCGCCATCGGCGTGGCGCAAAGTACGCAGGGTCGGTGCAATCCGTTCAATTGCTGCGACCTGTGCTGGTGGAACCCCGCGTCCGACATCCTGCAGCGCCGCGGCAGCCCAGGTAAGCAGGGTGAAGACTTCCAGCAGTTCCTCCGGGTTACGGGTCGGCAGCCCGCCCTGATCGTCGATCTGGCTGGCACATTCCTCGGCGAGGGCTTTCAGGGCCGGATCGACCTGATCTTCGTGCCCCTTGAGTGCCAGACCGGCATAGATCAGCCCGGTCAACGCCTCAAAACGTGGCAATCCAGGTGAGGCCCCCTGCCAGCGCCGCGACAGGAACCACGTCTGGCGGGACAGGGCGCCAAAGAATGCCTCGGATTGTTTTGCATCACGCGCAGCTAACAGAAACAGTGCATGATTGATCCAGCGGATCACGCGGCGGCCGGTCAGATCCGGCGACCAGCCCGGTCCGGTGCCATTGCCGTGAGCCTCGATCCAGCCCCAGACCCAGAGCTGCGCTTTTTCGCGGGCGCGAAAATCACCGACAGCGGCCAGATCATCCAGCCAGGCAAACCCGTGGCGCTCCGCATCAAAGGCGAGGTCAGGTGCCACAACATCCCAAAGACCGGTCGTGGGCGATTCGACGAGATAGCCTGCAAACAGAAGATTGCCCGCCACCAGCTGACGCCCACGGGCAAAACTGCCAATGGTGCGCGGCTCAGGCTGCGACACAAAGGCCGTGGCACCGGGCTGCCGACGGGCGCGCCTTGCGTAATAGCGGTTCAAAAGGCGGGTGCCGCGCCGCGCCATTCTATCGTATCGGGACATGCTCTCTTGCCTCACGCCAGAGAAATTTTCCGGGGCGTTTTGCGCCGAGCATAGCGGCGGTTACCGGGCAAGTCACCGATAATGCGGCAGATACCTCAGGGCAGTATCGGCAAGGGGTTGCCGGTCTCAGTCGGCCTTGCGCAGCTCCGCCATGTAAAACCCATCCATGCCGCCCAACTCGGGCCAGTAATCCGGGCGCAGGCGCAAGCCGCCTTCTTCGGTGATCCAGTCAGCGACGATCCCGTCCAGCTGTTGCAGTCGAGTGCCAACCGACATGTCGGGAAACATTTCCAAGGCATCCTCTACTTGGCATTCGCCCTCATCCGGCAGGAGCGAACAGGTGCAATAGATCAACCGTCCACCGGGTTTCACGAGGCTCCAGGCATGGGCAAGCATCTGTGCCTGCAACTCAATCAGCGCGCCAAAGCCGCTGCCGTCCTTGGCATGGGGCAGATCGGGATGGCGGCGGATCGTACCGGTGGCCGAACAAGGTGCATCCAGCAATACCGCATCATATGCACCGGTCTGCTCCAAGGCATCGCCGACAACCACCGTGGCGGTCAGCCCGGTCCGGGCGAGATTTTCCGAAAGCCGTGCCATGCGGCCTGCGGATTGGTCGACGGCGGTCACCGTGGCGCCAGCCGCGGCTATCTGCATGGTCTTGCCACCCGGCGCCGCGCAGAGATCAAGCACCGATTCGCCGGGCTGGGCGGCCAGCAGCTGCGCGGGCAACGCTGCGGCGGCATCCTGAACCCACCAGTCGCCCCCCTCGAACCCTGGCAGACCAGAAACCTGCACAGACCCGTGGATGCGATAGGATCCTGTCGGCAGCCTCGTGGCGTCCAGCGCAGACAGGTCGGCGCCCGGTTTGGCAGTCAGATCCAGCGGCGCGCCCGCCAGATGCGCAGCCTCGATCGCAAGCATCGCGGGAGCACCCCAGGCCTGCGACAGCGGGCTGCGCAGCCATTTCGGCAGGCGAGGCACCCGCAGCTTGGCCCATTCAGCCGGCCCCTGCTCTGCCACCTTGCGCAATACCGCGTTGACCAGCCCCTTCAGTTTTCCGTGGCGACGATGGCCAGAAATGATCCCCACCATATCATTCACCACCCCATGCGCCGCGCCGCCCTGGCATAACTCAACCGTGCCAATGCGCAGCGCGTTGTGCACGGTGAGCGGTGTCGATTTTTTCAAGTGTTTCTGCAGGATGCGGTCGGCACGTTCGAGATTGCGCAACGTATCTGTTGCCAGGCGCTGGCTGCGCGCGCGTTCCTCTGCCGGCAGTTTATCCAGCGCACCCGCTGCATAGCATTCCGACAACAGCCTGCCCTCTCCCAGCACCTGATCCAGCAGGTGAATGGCACGGCGGCGGGCTTGGCTTGCATTGGACATGCGGGTCTCCTGACAATAGGGGCAGCGGCGCGATGGGTTGTCGACGCCGGACGCGGGCGTATATCATAGAACGACAACAAGGGAAGCAGGCATGAGTGACGCTAATAAATCCAAGACCCAAGTAGCAGCCCAGCCGCTGCCCCCCGCCGCGCAGCGCGCGCTGGCCGAGGCTGCGGAGCGGCGCAAAGCTGCTGAGGCCGAAGCCGCCAAGCGCCCGGTTGAACTTGGCGGTCGGGACGGCCCCGATCCCGCGCGCTACGGCGACTGGGAAAAGAAGGGCATCGCCATCGATTTCTGACGCCTGACAGACCGAGGCCAGGCCTGTTTCTAGGGTTATCCGCCCTGACGGCGCTGAAGCTCAGAGACCCAGAACGTCGAGCATGTCATATTGGCCCGGCTGCTTGTCCTGCCCCCAAAGCGCAGCTTTGATGGCGCCGCGGGCAAAGATCGCGCGATCGGTTGCCAGATGGCGCAGAACAATGCGCTCTCCCTGACCGGCAAACAGCACGTCGTGTTCGCCAACGATATCGCCGCCCCGAATGGCGCTGAAGCCGATGTCGCCGCGCTTGCGCGCGCCGGTGATGCCGTCGCGCCCGCTGTCGGTCACATCCGCCAGCGTCACACCGCGCCCCTCGGCGGCGGCCTCCCCCAGCATAAGGGCCGTGCCCGATGGCGCGTCGACCTTATGGTGATGGTGGGCTTCGATCACTTCGATATCGAAATCCTCGTCGAGCGCGGCAGCGACTTTCTTGGTGAGCTGTACCAGCAGGTTTACACCGAGGCTCATATTGCCGGCGCGCATCTGCACCGAGTGACGCGAGGCCGGTTCCAACTGCGCAATCTGCGCATCGCTCATCCCGGTGGTGCCAATGATATGGACCGCTCGGGCCTGCGCCGCCAGTTCGGCAAAGGCAATCGTCGCCTCGGGGCTGGTGAAATCAATCACCGCCTGCGCCCTGGCAAAAGCTGCGAGCGCATCATCCGTCACCGTGACGCCGATCTCGGCCCCGCCCATGGCAAGGCCCACGTCCTGGCCGATCCAGTCATGCCCCTCACGCTCAACCGCGCCAACGAGACGCGCGCCAGGGTGCTCCATGATGGTGCGGATCAGCATCTGGCCCATCCGACCAGAGGCACCGGTGATCACGATGCCGGGTGTATCCGTGCTGCTATCTGCCATGTCAGGGGTCCTCGTCTGTGCGCTGGATCGCGGATGATCTGTTTCGTGCAGGTTTTGTCCTAACCGCTTGTGCTGCGCTTGGCAAAGCCCTGCTTTCGGCATAAATCGGATATATGGCTAAGAACAAACTCCACGAGGGCACCGGGCCCTCACAACGTCAGCTACGCGTCGGCGAATTGATTCGCCGCGCCCTGTCCGAGATTTTTGCGCGCGGCGACCTGCATGATCCCGAACTGAACCGGCTGTCGATCACCGTCGGCGAGGTCCGCACCTCACCCGATCTTCGTATTGCGACCGCCTATGTGCTGCCACTGGGCGGCAAGGGGCAGGAGGAAACGCTCAAGCTAATGGCCCGCAACAAGGGTGAACTGCGCCGGATCATCGGCAAGAAGCTGACGCTGAAGTTCACGCCGGAACTGCGGTTTCAGCTGGACGACACCTTTGACCGGATGGATGACACCCGCAGGATGCTGTCGCAGGACGCGGTGCGCCGCGACACGGGCGAGTGATTCGCTGGGCGATGGGTGTGGCGCTGGCCTTTTTGGCAGCGCCTGCTGCGGCAGTGGACTGCCGCGACATCGCCTATGAGGGCAACCGCTACACGATCTGCGACGTCGATGTGACGAAAGACGAACTACGCCTGTTTCTGAAGAATGATGCAGGCGAGATCTACGGGCATTTCTCTACAATCGAAAGCGAGCTGGAGGCCAAGGGGCAGACGCTGCCCTTTGCCACCAATGCAGGCATGTACCACCGCGATCGCTCGCCGGTTGGATTGTATCAGGACGGCGATGCCGAAGAGATGCGGCTGGTCACCACGCCCGGCCCCGGAAATTTTGGTCTGCTGCCAAATGGCGTGCTGTGCATCGGCGAAACCCGCACGGATGTGATCGAAACGCTGACCTTTGCCAAAACCGGCCCGCAATGCCGCTATGCCACGCAATCGGGCCCGATGCTGGTGATTGAAGGTGCGCTGCATCCGCGGTTTCTACCGGACTCGACCTCATATTTCATTCGCAATGGGGTCGGGACCAGTGCCGACGGGCAGCGGGTGGTTTTTGCGATTTCGCGTAACGCTGTCACCTTTCACCAGTTCGGCAGCCTGTTCCGAGACCACCTGGGCCTGCCGAGCGCGCTGTATTTCGACGGCAATATTTCACGGCTGCACGCGCCCCAGATCAACCGGAGTGATGCCGGCTTCATGATGGGGCCGGTGGTTGGCGTCGTGGCCGACAGGACGCAGCCGGACGCGACCACGAACTGAGACCGTACAGGGCGCCGACGCAAACCGGGCCCCACGCGGGTGGATTTCGGAGCTGCGCGCGATTGACAGGCCCTGACAGCTGGGCTACCCCGCGCGCCTCTCTCACCGACGATGACATTGGGGTATGACATGGGACGCAAACGCAAAGGGCGCGATATTTCCGGCTGGCTGGTGGTCGACAAGCCTGCGGGGCTGACGTCCACTGCGGTTGTGAACAAGGTCCGCTGGGCCTTTGACGCCAAGAAGGCGGGCCATGCCGGCACGCTCGATCCCGAGGCGACCGGCGTCCTGGCGGTGGCCCTAGGTGAAGCGACCAAGACCGTGCCCTATATCACCGACGCACTGAAGGCATATACCTTTACCGTGCGGCTTGGTCAGGCGACCAATACCGATGATGCCGAAGGTGAGGTAATCGCCAGCAGCGACACCCGCCCGAGCGACGAAGATATCATTGCGGCCCTGCCGCAATTCCTAGGTGATATCATGCAGGTGCCGCCGAAGTTCTCAGCCGTGAAGGTGGACGGCCAGCGCGCCTACAAACTCGCCCGCGACGGCGAGGATATCGAGCTCGCAGCTCGCCCGCTCTGGGTGGAGGAGCTGATCCTGGTGGACCGGCCGGATGCGGACCATGTCGTGCTTGAGATGACCTGTGGCAAGGGCGGCTATGTCCGGTCGATCGCGCGGGATCTGGGCGCGGCACTTGGATGCCATGGCCATGTGAAATGTCTGCGCCGTATCTGGTCCGGGCCGTTTGATGCCGAGGATGGCATCAGCCTGGAAACTCTGGATGAAATGGCCAAATCCCCGGATCTGGATGGGTTTCTGCGCCCGCTGGAGGAAGGTCTCGCGGATCTGCCGCAGCTGACCTGTACTCCCGAAGGCGCGGCGAAACTGCGCAATGGCAATCCCGGAATGGTGCTTGCCTCTGACGTGGAATACGGGGAAGAGGCTTGGGCTTCGCTGGATGGGCTTGCGGTCGCAGTTGGTCATTACAAATCCGGCGAGCTGCACCCCAGCCGTGTGTTCGTACGCTGAACCACGGTTGACACAGGCCCGGACGCTCGCCACCACAAGCCGCATGATCCACCGTAGCCACACCAAGGGCGATGCCCCCTCCAGCGCGGTCTATTCCGACTGTGAGCAATACCGCTATAGTCTCAGCCGTGTCTGGGACCCGGCTGGACCGCGTGTGATGTTTGTCATGCTCAACCCGTCAACCGCGACCGAAGTGCAGAATGACCCCACTATCGAACGCTGCGAGCGGCGCGCGCGAGCCCTTGGGTTTGGCGGGTTCCGCGCAACCAATATCTTTGCCATTCGGGCCACCGATCCGCGTGACATGAAACGGGCGGCGGACCCGGTCGGTCCTGACAATCTGGCGATGATCCTGGACGGCGCAGGCTGGGCGGATCAGGTTATCTGCGCCTGGGGCACCCATGGCGCGTTTCGCCAGCAAGGGGTCAGGGTTGCTGGTGCTCTCGCCGAAACCGGTAAACCGCTGTTTCACCTGGGATTGAGCAAGGCCGGCCACCCAAAGCACCCGCTTTACATCCGCTATACCCAGCAGCCGGAACGCTGGCTGCCCTTGACCGGGTAAGGCCTCGCTAACCATCGCTTCTGAATTGCTTTGATGTTCAACCAATACGTGTGCGACTTTGATAATGCGGGTGTTCCGCGTGTTGTCATGAGGGGTCGCCGGAATGTTGATGCTGGCTGCAATTTTGGGAGTCGCCGCCGTCGGTGGTATCTTGTTGATTGACGAGGGCGGCGATGATCCAGACGCCTCTGAGACAGGGTCTGCAGACAATGACGGGGCGACCGATGACTCAGCAACCGATATGGTTTCACTTGATGATTTCGTGAAGGCCGACACAGAGGACAGCGACCAGCTCGGCGGCAGCGATCAGGATGACGACCTGCAGGGGCTGGGCGGCAACGATCAGCTGAACGGCCGCGATGGAGATGACACCGTCCAGGGCGGTGAGGGCGACGACAGCCTTTACGGTGGTGAGGGTGACGACACGCTTGAGGCGCATCACGGTGACGATCTGTTGCACGGAGAGGGCGGGGACGACAGTCTGAGCGGAGACAGCGGCAACGACACGCTGTTTGGCCATTTCGGTCATGACCAGCTCGATGGTGGTGATGGCGATGATGTGGCCCATGGCGGCCAGGGCAATGACACGCTGACCGGGGCGGACGGGCGAGACGCGCTACATGGCAACGATGGCGACGATCACCTGACTGGTGGCCTGGGCAAGGATACGCTGTTTGGTGGCACCGGCAATGATCGCCTGATCGGCAGCGACGATGGCATGACCACGGATTATCTCAACGGTGGCGACGGGGATGACACGATTTTGGCGGGCGCCGGTGATATCGTTTCGACAGGGGATGGGGCCGACCACCTCATTTTTGCAGCAGGTGAGTTCCACGCGAGCGCAGTCGGCGACGGTAACGAGGCTGATCCCACTGCCGCCATCGACATGTCGGATTTCAACGTCGATGAGGATCAACTGGTTGTGATCTGGGATCAATTCGGCCCGGAGGCGCCCACCGTGGAAGTCACCAGCAACCCGGATGCACCGGGTGAGCATATCGTGACCATTGACGGGATCGAGGCGCTGCGCGTCACCGGGCCAGAACAATTGTCGGCATCGGACATTCTGGTCGTCGATCAGGATGCCGCGCTCCGGTTTGGCGTATTGGCCACCAACAGCGCCAGCAGCGGGCTGACACTCGGCTGATCAGGTGCCATTCATTTAGCCCCGACGCCCATCCCCGGCCCACACCCGACCGAAACCTTTTGCTATTTCCCTAGAATCTGCGTATAGGCGCGACCTGTTCAATGGTTATGCCGCTTTCTGCGGAAGGCGGCCGAGCCTGAGACGCCTCCATGGGCCTGTGCTGGACGACATCCCGGCCTGCGCCATTCACACAAACCTTCAAAGGAGACCCCGATGTCGATCACTGCTGAAGAAAAAGCCCGCCTGATGAAAGAATTCGCAACCAAAGAAGGCGACACCGGTTCCCCGGAAGTCCAGGTTGCAATCCTGACCTCGCGCATCAACACCCTGACCGAGCACTTCAAAACCCACAAGAAGGACAACCACGGTCGTCGTGGCCTTCTGAAGATGGTTGCTCAGCGCCGTAAGCTGCTGGACTACACCAAAGGCAAAGACGTGGCCCGCTATCAGGACCTCATCAAACGCCTGGGCATCCGTCGCTAATAGCGACGACCAGACGGTTGAAATTCAACGCCCGCTCCTATCGGAAGCGGGCGTTTTTCGTGTTTGAGACACAGGCCGATTATGCAATTGCCCGGTCACTAGGCCGCCGTGCTGCGTCCTGATAGCGCAGCCTTTGGCGCAACGGCGTCAGACAGTAACGGATCGGCGGCAATCAAGCTCACGCCAAGCCCGGTAAGAATGCCCAGTCGGCGCGCGGCAAAGGCATGAGCCCGGGCGCGCAAGACCGCCAGGTTTTCCTCAGGCTGGGTCAGAACGCGCCCGTCCTGCTCCAACCGCTGCCCCTGCGGCCCAAGGATCTGCCACGCAAATTCGGCCCAGTCATTGGGCGCCGTTTGCCCTTCGCTTTGGGCCAGGAGGAACAGCTGTTCCATGCGATCCACCGCGACCCCCCCACCGGTGACAGGAGAGGCCAGGAAGCCCAGTCTTTCGCTGTCTTCAGCATTTTTGCACACTGCAAGGTTAAATGCTTGGCACTGCGCCGCGCGATCCGCATAGCCTTTTGAAGGCAGACAGGGAACGATATGACCCGCCCCCGTCAGGATCGTCAGCAGCCGCGTGATCTCGCCCCAGGTCATATCGGCAAACACGCCCTGCTCCAGCAGGGCCCGAACTGTTTTATGCCCCTCGGCCAAAGCTCTCAGGACAGGTTCATACTGACCGGCCTCAAGCGCAACATCCCCATTGCGCCAGCTGATCTTCAACGGGCCGGATCCATAGTGACGTGCAAGGGCAAAGCCAGTCTGAAACCATGCGCCAACGCTGCCGCGTTCCGTATGCGGCACATGCCCACGCGAAAAGATATCGGCCCGGAACTGTTCATTCAGCAGAACATCACGCAGCCCCTCGCGCCTGTTTGTATTGCTTTCCTCCGCCAACAGCGCACGTTGCGGACTGCTCAAGCAGATGTCATCGACATGATCCAGCGGGTTCGCAGCACCGAGAAACTCAAGTTTGGCCTGCGCCATATCCTCCGCCACATCGGCAAAGTGGAATGGCGTCCAGTCCTTGTTGAAAAACTCATGCGCCAGATAGTTTCGCGGCATGGTTTTCATTTCACTCAGCCGTCTCAACTGGCCGGGGTTTGAGACAAAAAATTCGGCTCCGACCTGTTTCAACCGCTCGGCAAAATTCAATGCGTCTTCTATACGTTGCTCCAACGGACCGCTGCCCTGCGCGGCGCGATCGGTCAGAATCCTGCGCAGCGGCATAGATGGCGCCCAGCCCGGCTGCGTGTTGTAACTGATATAGACCAACCCACCGGGTTTCAGACGACGGGAGATGAATCCGGT
The DNA here is from genome assembly GCF_048056635.1 of Phaeobacter sp. JH20_08. NCBI lineage: Bacteria > Pseudomonadati > Pseudomonadota > Alphaproteobacteria > Rhodobacterales > Roseobacteraceae > Phaeobacter > Phaeobacter sp. JH20_08. The sequence continues at coordinate 62,349 of NZ_JAYMVV010000022.1, forward strand.
GATCCGTTGTTGGTTCTCTTGCGAAATCCAGCTGTAGACACCGTGAAGCGCAATGACGTCAAAGGTATTTGGCAGCTCCGCCTCTTCTTCAAAATCCTCAAAGGATCTTTCGTAGAAGTGGACGTTTGCCAGTCCTGCTTCTGCGGCCAGGCGATTGGCACCGGCGATATGGGCCGGATTGAAGTCCATCGCGTGGACATCGACGTGCGGATTGGCTGCGGCCAGAAGATTGGCTGTGAAGCCCTGACCACAGCCCAGCTCACAATAGGTCAGTTCATCGCTGTCCAGCCCATGCCGATGTCCCCGAGACACGGCGCTGAAGGCAAGGCGGGAGGGCGTCATCTCGTGAAAAAAGTCGTGCGTATAGTCGAGTTCGGCGACATAGCCGGAAGTCCAATCGTTCATTCAGCACCTGTTCTAAGTGTTGGGGTCGACGTCGTCTTACCCTTCTGGATTGCGCAAATTTTCCATAAAAACGCTGAGGATCCGGTTAACGCAGGCCGCAATTCACCAACCACGCCCAGATAGCGGAGGATCGACACGAACGATGCCGACAAACGGGGCACAGGCTGCGACGGCTCCTGGCGCTTGCTCTTTCAATCTGTGGAAAAATCCTGTAAGGGCGGCCTATCTGAGACGTGCTGCCAAGACCCCGGCAGTCGAAAGAAAGATAGAGAGGGGTCGGCGGCAATGGGGCCGCCACATCAAACGGGAGACCCGGGATACGCCCGGGAGTGCTCCCAGCTAGGATAAGCTGAATGTTTAACGTTACAAAGAAATCAATGCAGTGGGGCGAAGAGACGCTCACACTGGAGACCGGCAAGGTTGCCCGTCAGGCCGATGGCACAGTGATTGCCACCCTGGGCGAAACCTCGGTCATGGCAAACGTCACTTTTGCCCGCCAGCAGAAGCCGGGTCAGGACTTCTTCCCCCTGACGGTTCACTATCAGGAAAAATACTACGCTGCGGGCAAGGTCCCCGGCGGGTTTTTCAAGCGTGAAGCACGCCCGACCGAAAAAGAAACCCTGACCGCGCGTCTGATCGACCGTCCGATCCGCCCGCTGTTCGTCCCCGGCTTCAAAAATGAAGTCCTGGTGATGTGCACCGTGCTGAGCCACGATCTGGTCAACGATCCCGACATGGTTGCGATGATCGCGGCCTCCGCAGCGCTGACCCTGTCCGGCGCACCCTTCATGGGTCCGATTGCGGCTGCGCGCGTTGGCTTTGAGGGCGGCGAGTACGTCCTGAACCCGACCGTTGACGACATGCAGGATCTGCGCCTGAACCCTGATCAGCGTCTGGACCTGGTTGTCGCCGGCACCAAAGACGCTGTGATGATGGTTGAATCCGAAGCCTACGAACTGACCGAAGCAGAGATGCTGGGTGCGGTGAAATTCGCCCACGAACAGATCCAGCCGGTGATCGACCTGATCATCTCCTTGGCGGAAGACGCGGCCAAAGAGCCGTTCGATTTCCAGCCTGCTGACTATTCGGAGCTGTTCGCCGCAGTGAAAGCCGCAGGCGAAGAGCAGATGCGCGCTGCATTTGCAATCACCGACAAGCAGGAGCGCACCGCCGCTGTTGCCGCCGCGCGTGAGGCAATCAAGGCATCGCTGACCGAAGAACAGCTGGAAGACGCCAACCTCGGCTCCGCCATGAAGAAGCTGGAAGCAGCCATTCTGCGCGGCGACGTCGTAAAAACCGGCAAGCGGATCGACGGTCGCTCGACCACCGATGTGCGCGCGATCGAATCGGAAACCGGCCTGCTGCCGCGGACCCATGGTTCGGCCCTGTTCACCCGTGGTGAAACCCAGGCCCTGGCCGTGACCACCCTCGGCACCGGAGACGATGAGCAGTTCATCGACGCGCTGCACGGCAACTTCAAATCCAACTTCCTGCTGCACTATAACTTCCCTCCCTATTCGGTGGGTGAAGTTGGTCGTGTCGGCTCGCCCGGTCGCCGCGAAATCGGCCACGGCAAACTGGCATGGCGCGCGCTGCAGGCTGTTCTGCCTGCTCCGACCGATTTCCCCTACACCATCCGCGTGGTGTCCGAGATCACCGAATCGAACGGCTCCTCCTCGATGGCGTCGGTCTGTGGTGGTTCGCTGTCCATGATGGACGCCGGCGTGCCGCTGAAGGCACCGGTTGCCGGTGTCGCGATGGGTCTGATCCTGGAAGACGACGGCTCCTACGCGATCCTGTCGGACATTCTGGGCGACGAAGACCACCTGGGCGACATGGATTTCAAGGTGGCCGGTACTGCGAACGGTATCACCTCGCTGCAGATGGACATCAAGGTTGCAGGCATCACGCCTGAGATCATGGAAAAAGCACTGGATCAGGCCAAAGACGGCCGTCTGCACATCCTCGGCGAAATGGCCAAGGCACTGTCGGAAACCAACGCGTTCTCCGTCCATGCGCCCCGCATTGAGACCATGCAGATCCCGACCGACAAGATCCGTGAAGTGATCGGCTCCGGCGGTAAGGTCATCCGCGAAATCGTGGAAACCTCCGGCGCGAAAGTCGACATCAACGACGACGGCGTGATCAAGATCGCATCGGCCGACGGCACCGCGATCCAGAAGGCCTACGACATGATCCACTCGATCGTGGCAGAGCCGGAAGAAGGCGCCATCTACACCGGTAAGGTTGTGAAGATCGTCGACTTCGGCGCCTTCGTGAACTTCTTCGGCAAGCGTGACGGCCTGGTGCATGTGTCCCAGATCGAAAACCGCCGCCTGAACCACCCTTCGGACGTTCTGAAGGAAGGCCAGGAAGTGAAAGTAAAGCTGCTGGGCTTTGATGATCGCGGCAAGGTCCGCCTGTCCATGAAAATCGTGGATCAGGAAACCGGCGAAGAAATCAAAGCCGAGAAGAAAGAAGACGCAGAGTAATCTGCCTTCCCTTTCCAAGCACCCGGAACCCCGCCAGAGATGGCGGGGTTTCTTTGTTTCAGTGGCAGCTGGTTCCTGCTCGCCTCTTTTCACCACCGGTCAAGATCGCTACCTCTGGGACCATGAGATCCTACATCATTCATATGGCCGACGATCAGAAACGCGCGCCCAATGTGGCGCGTCTGATGGCGCAGCTGCCGCAGCCGGAAGTGGTCGAGGCGGTCAACGGCCGGGCGGCGCTTCAGGCGGGGCTTGTGCCTCTCTGTGATGGGGAACTGCACCGGCCACATTACCCCTTCGCGCTGCGGGCAGGCGAAGTCGGATGTTTTCTATCCCATCGCAAGTGCTGGCAGAAAATCGCGGAAGGCATGGATGATTTCGGACTGATCGTTGAGGACGATCTGGCGTTTGACCCCAAGCTCTGGCGCGACGCGATGGCGCTTGTCGACAACCATGCCGACAAGGATCACTTGATCCGCCTGCCTGCCAAACAGCGCGAGTCAGCGCGGCAGGTCGTGGGTCAAACAGGCGCGGCCCGCATGTTTCTGCCAAGGCGCATCGGACTGCAAACCGTGGCACAGGTGGTGGGCAAGACCGCCGCCGCCCGATTGCTGGAAGCAAGCGAGACGCTGGACCGGCCGGTTGACACCTTCCTTCAGATGCACTGGGTTCACCGCCAGCCAGTACATACCATATGGCCAAACGGCGCATCTGAGCTGACCGAGGCCCTGGGCGGATCAACCATCCAATCCCGTCCAGCAGGTGGCAAGCTTGCGCGGGAGCTGAAACGCGCGCTCTACCGGACACAGGTCGCCTTGCGATCGCAAAAGCCCGGTTAGACCCGCAATAGAAAAGGGGCCAGACGGCCCCTGTTCATGACGACATGTCAGCAGGGCCGCTTACGTGCCCCGCTAAGCCTTCCTACAGATCACTCTGGCGCTTTGGTCTTGCGCAGATAGGGGAAGATCGTTTCGAACTCGCCAAATTTAGCCTTCGCATCCTCGTTCGACACGCTGGGGGGGATGATGACATCTTCGCCCGGAACCCAGTTTGCCGGAGTTGCTACACCTTTGCCGGACATCTGAAGGCCATCCAGCGCGCGCAGAATCTCCGCAAAATTGCGCCCAACGGTCATCGGGTAGGTCATCGACAGCTTCAGTTGCTTGTCAGGTCCGATGATGAAGACCGACCGCACCGTGGCGCTATCTGCGGGTGTGCGGCCATCAGGCAGATAGGCCTCTGCCGGCAGCATGTCGAAGGCCTTGGAGACAGCCAGACCTTCATCCGCGATGATCGGAAAGCCTGCCGCAGCTTTGCCGTAGCTTTCGATGTCGCCTTTCCATTTCTTGTGGTCTTCGACACCATCTACGGACACACCGATCACCTTCGTGTTGCGTGCAGCCCATTCATCAGCCAGCTGCGCCACGGCAGAAAACTCTGTGGTGCAAACCGGTGTAAAATCCTTGGGGTGGGAAAACAGGATCGCCCAGCTGTCGCCGATCCAGTCATGAAACGAGACGGTGCCCTGATCGGTTTCTGCGGTGAAATCCGGAACCACATCATTGATACGCAAACCCATGGGTCTCTCCTCTGCTGTCAAATGAATGCTATCTGTTGAGTAACCTAACCACTCGGCGCGCAGGTTAAACCCTTGATGGGCGACAGGCAGACGAAAAGATCGCCCCACGCGTCAATCTGCCCCATCGGAACATCTGCACGGATTGGTGCCGGGCATCATACCGCCGTTCCATATAGGGTCAAAGTGGCGAAAATTATTCCGCTGCAAAATTTGATCAAATTATGAAATCCCCCCCTTGCTCATCCGAAACGCCAGTGACAGAGTGTCCGCCAATCGCGGGCACCGCCCCGTCACACCCTGACAATCGGGAGATCGACAGATGATCGAGAAACGTGATTTTTACATCAACGGCCAATGGGTCGCCCCGGCTGCCCCGAATGATTTCGAAGTGATCGACCCATCGACCGAAGCGCCTTGCGCGGTCATCTCGCTTGGCAGTGCGGCGGATACAGATGCTGCCGTCGCGGCTGCAAAGGCGGCGCTGCCGGGCTGGATGGCCACTCCGGTAGAAGAGCGCATCGCGCTGGTCGAAAAGCTGATCGAGATCTATGAGAGCCGCACTGAAGATCTGGCGCAGGCAATGAGCATCGAAATGGGTGCGCCGATTGATATGGCCCGCACCCAGCAGGCAGGCGCTGGCAGCTGGCATCTGCGCAATTTCATCAAGGCGGCCAAGGCGTTCTCCTTCGAAGCGCCGCTGGGTGACCATGCCCCGAATGATCGTATCATCCACGAGGCGGTTGGTGTCGCTGCGCTGATCACGCCGTGGAACTGGCCGATGAATCAGGTCACACTGAAAGTTGGCGCGGCGGCCATTGCCGGGTGCACCATGGTTCTGAAACCCTCAGAGCAGAGCCCGCTCAATGCAATGATCTTTGCCGAAATGATGGATGCGGCCGGTTTCCCTGCGGGCGTATTCAATCTGGTCAATGGCGACGGCGCCGGTGTCGGCACTCAGCTGTCCAGCCACCCGGACGTGGATATGGTGTCCTTTACCGGGTCGACCCGCGCAGGCACGGCGATTTCCAAGGCCGCAGCCGACACGCTGAAAAAAGTTCATCTGGAGCTGGGTGGCAAAGGCGCCAACGTCATCTTTGAAGATGCCGATGACAAGGCCGTCAAGCGCGGTGTCCTGCATATGATGAACAACACCGGCCAGAGCTGTAACGCCCCAAGCCGGATGCTGGTTCAGAAAAGCATCTATGACAAAGCTGTCGAAGAAGCTGCTGCTGTTGCCAGCAAGGTGGAGGTTGGCCCCGCCTCCAGCGAAGGCCGCCACATCGGGCCGGTTGTGAACGAACTGCAATGGACTAAGATCCAGGATCTGATCCAGAAAGGCATCGACGAAGGCGCCCGCCTTGTCGCAGGTGGAACCGGCCGTCCTGATGGGCTGAACCAGGGTTTTTATGTCAAGCCCACCGTCTTTGCCGATGTGAACAACCAGATGACCATCGCCCGCGAAGAGATCTTTGGCCCGGTGCTGTCGATTATCCCCTTCGAGACCGAAGAAGAAGCGATCGAAATCGCCAACGATACCCCCTACGGGCTGACCAACTATGTGCAGACACAGGATGCGGCCCGTGCCAATCGCATGGCTCGCAAACTGCGCGCCGGCATGATCGAGATGAATGGCAAATCCCGCTCCGCCGGATCTCCCTTTGGTGGGATGAAGCAATCTGGCAACGGCCGCGAAGGCGGCAGCTGGGGCATCGAGGACTTCATGGAAGTCAAAGCCGTCGGCGGCTGGGCTGCAGAATAGGCCTATTTGTTCAGGGTCCAGAACAACAGGAGCCGCCCCCAGAGGGCGGCTCCTTGCTTTCCTGCATCAGGGCTTTGCTGGGACCAGGGCTTTGCTGGCGCCTCATGCTGGTGCAAAACAGGCTCTAATTGGGCAGTTCAAGCACCAGTTGGGGCAGGCCGTCGGAGGTACACTCAGCTGAGCGGCCATCCCAGCCGATGGTTCCGGTGATCCGCTGACGCAGCGCTGAGAAACTGTCGAATTTCACAACATCGACCGGTTGTTCCAGATGCAGGGTAACGCGTCGTCGGGCGCCGCCAGCAAACACCTGCAACCCCCGCAGCTCGGCTGTGAAGGCCTGGCCAAGGTAGCTGCCCCTCAGCATCTGCCCGATCTGCAACGCCTGCTGCGCAACATCCGGGCGTGGCCTGTCAGCCTTGGCGCTGATCGTGTTCCAATCCTTGTAGCCGTATTGCCGGGCCACCATCTCAAGCGCGGCGCTATGCGAGAGTGTGTGGTTACGGGCCTGCAACTGAGCGCGCAGATTGCGGGCCTGCTGCTTGAGGCTCCCAATGGGCGGGAGATCTGTCTGGCTATTTGTCATTCTTGCCTCTTGTCCAATCAACAAGATGCGCCGGATAAATGGGGCCCGCATTGCCATTGGCGCATCACATGGATGGGCGAAAGACAGGAGTTTCAGCGCGGGGGTTCACCATGGTCTTCTCAACCGCGAGCGGCAGGGCCCCGACCCTTACGTCAGCCTTAGGCCGTTCAATCGGCCGAGGTCAAGACCCAAGCCAGCCTGCACAACAGTTGCTGACCTGATTGTCACGCCCCGGCCGCATCAGCAGATGACATCAGATATCCGTCTGGCGAAGCCACGCGGCTGTGATTTTTCGCTTGATCTAAACCTGACTTGAGATTGCAGGCTGTCGCTACCTGACCATTCAGCGGAGCCTTAAGATGATCCATGTACAGGATAACGCTACCGGCAAAACACATATCGAAACGGAACTGACCGGAATCTATGAGACGCAGCTGACGGTTAAAGACCTAGACCGTGCGATGACATTCTACGGAGGGACCATGGGTTTGCAGCTGGCCCACCATCTGCCGGAACGACAGGTCGCATTCTACTGGGTGGGCGGTCAGTCTCAGGGAATGCTGGGGCTCTGGGCCGGTGGATCCGCACCGATGGGACTGCGGCTGCACATGGCGTTTCGCAGTACCGTAGCGGCAATGGATGGCATCTGTGACCGGTTGACGGATGCGGGAATCATACCGCTCGATTTTCACGGCAGCCCAACCGATGAGCCGGTGGTGCTGGGCTGGATGCCGGCGCTCTCGATCTACTTCAAGGATCCTGACGGGCATTCAATCGAGATCCTCGCACCAATGCCGGATCAGCCGGATCCCGATTTCGGCATCGCAGCCCTTGGTGACTGGCAGGCGCGATACGGCGGATGAGCGAGGGCGGGACTGGTCACGACACTGCTTCACGCATATGAACGCCCCTGTAGCTCTTCGAGGGACCGACGATGATTATCACCCGCCTGCACGGCCGACTGGGCAACCAGATGTTCCAATATGCCGCCGGGCGCGCGCTGGCGGATCGGCTTGGGGTCTCGCTGGCGCTGGACAGCCGTGGCGCGGAGCTGCGCGGCGAAGGTGTCCTGACACGTGTCTTCGACCTTGATTTGGCGGCGCCGGACAAATTGCCTCCGCTGCGCCAGACCGAACCACTGCGCTATGCGGTATGGCGCAGCCTCGGGCAGGGGTTGGGTGCAGGACCGAAACTCCGGCGAGAAGCTGGCCTTGGCTACAATCCAGATTTCGAACACTGGGGCGACGACAGCTATCTGCACGGCTATTGGCAGAGCGAGCACTATTTCAATGGGTGCGCCGAACGGATCAGGCGCGACTTCACCTTCCCTGACTTCTCAAATCAGCAGAACGCCGAGATGGCGGCCAGGATCAGTGAGAGCAACGCGATCTCGCTGCATGTTCGGCGGGGCGATTATCTGACGCTCGCGGCGCATGTGCTTTGCGATCAGTCTTATTACGAAGCCGCGCTGCAACAGGTGCTGGACGGGCTGGAGGGACAGCCAACGGTCTATGTATTTTCGGACGATCCGCAGTGGGCCAAGGACAACCTCCCCCTCCCCTGTGACAAGGTGGTGGTGGATTTCAATGGCGCGGACACCGACTACGACGACATGCGCCTGATGAGCCTGTGCAGACATAACATCATCGGCAACAGCTCCTTCTCTTGGTGGGCCGCCTGGTTGAACCAGACTGCGAAGCGCCGGGTTGCGGGACCGGCAAAATGGTTCGGCGACCCCAAGCTGAACAACCCCGATATCCTGCCACCGGACTGGCTGCGGATCAGCGTCTAGTAACTGCTGCGATCAGAACGGTGCCTTGACGCGGAACTTCATCGATTCGCCGCTGTCGGGATGTTTGATACGCAGCTCTTCTGCGTGCAGCATCATGCGTGGATGATCCAGTGCAGCCCCTTGAGCGTAAAGCGGATCGCCCAGAATGGCGTGTCCGAGCGAGAGCATATGCACACGCAACTGATGCGAGCGACCTGTCTTTGGCGTCAGACGCACACGTGTTGCGGCCTCTTCATATTTTATCACCCGCCAATCGGTCACCGCCTCCTTGCCAGTGTCATGGCAGACCATCTGGCGCGGGCGGTTTGGCCAATCGACGATCAGCGGCAAATCGACGGTCCCGCTGCGCGGCTCTAGCCTGCCACCAATTCGCGCGATATAGGCTTTCTTTGCGGTACGTTTTTCAAACTGCATCGAGAGATGGCGTTGGGCGTGCGGAGTGACCGCAAACACCATTACGCCGGAGGTGTCGCGATCCAGTCGATGGACCAGCAACGCCTCGGGAAACACTGCCTGCAAGCGGGTGAGCAGACAGTCCGCAAGGTGTTCTCCGCGCCCCGGTACGCTCAGCAGACCATGGGGCTTGTTCACCACCAATAGCTGCGCGTCATGATGCAGGATATCCAATGGATCCGTCGGCGGGGTATAATCGCTAGAAACAGTCATGCCCGCGTCCCTAGCGATCCGGCGCCCGCAGGGCAAGGTATCGCTACGTCGTGCTTGCCCGGGATCTGGCGGAGCGTCAGGGTGGCGGTAACCCCTGCCTCACCGCGGGCTCCCTGTTCTGAGAGGTGCAGCATGACACATCCGACCATTAACAGGCTGCAAGAGGTTGTTGCCAAAGGCGACGACAGCCAGATTGCAGATCTCCTGGCGGAGGATGTGCAGTTCCTGCCCCCGACCTATTGGAAAACATGGACCGGTCGCGCACCAGTGGCGGCGATTCTGGGTCATGTCGGTCAGGTATTCAGTGACTTTCGCTATCGTCGGATCATGGGGAACGGAAACGACTGGGCATTGGAGTTCCAGTGCAAGATCGGCGAGTTCGATGCCGTGGGCGTTGACCTGATCACGTTGGATTCGCACGGCCTGATCAGCCATTTCGAGGTGGTCATGCGCCCCTATAAAAGCGTCGGCGTGCTGCGCGCCGCAATCATGGAACGGGTCACCACCGACCCACGATTTCTGCAATATCAAAAGGCGCTCAGCTGATCGGCATCGATCATATCGCCCGCATTGTCCTGCTGCCGCTTCTGGTGGTGCAGGCAGTTAACGTCCGGCGCAGGGCGCTGAACCTGCCGGAACCCTCGGGGCCTCGGTTCGGCCAACAGGGACAGGGCACGCCGCTACGGCTGTTGATTGTCGGCGACAGCTCAGCTGCTGGTGTCGGTGTCGGTCGCCAGAACGATGCGCTCTCCGGTCAACTGACATCGCGCCTGACGCAAGGTCGGCATCTGACCTGGCGGCTGGAGGCCACAACCGGGCATCGCAGCGCAGATGCTCTGGCGCGGGTGCGTGCGCTGCCGCCGCAGACCTTTGACGTTGCGGTTCTGGCATTGGGGGTCAATGATGTGACCCGGCTTGCGCGGCGGCGACGGTTTCACATGGAACAGTGCGCGCTGATCAAGCTCCTGCGGGGCCGGTTTGGGGTCAGGCTCGTGGTCTTGTCAGGAGTGCCACCAATGGCAGATTTTCCAGCCCTTCCCCAACCGCTGGCTTGGGTCCTAGGTCGCCACGCGGCGCGGCTGGACCGGGTTCTATCCAACCTGGCCGCAGGGAATCACGATGTCATCCACCTGCCGTTCACGATGGCGCCCGACCCAGCGCTGGCAGCGCAGGACGGCTATCATCCGTCGGCAGCCGCCTATTCTCTTTGGGCTGAAACCTTGGCAGAGACCATCAACGCGGAACTGTCCTGCACATCCCGGCCCGCCCCTCAGGCCCGGCGCATCTGCCGCACCAATGAGACCGAGTAGATCACCAGCGCGAGCCAGATCATCGGAAAGGCGATCATGCGCGCGCGACCAAAATCTTCGCCAAAAATGAACACCGCTGCCAGAAATATCATCGTCGGAGCAATATATTGCAGAATACCGATGGTGGAGAGCCGCAGCAGTTTGGCGCCATTGGCGTAGGTGATCAGCGGCACCGCTGTGACCAAACCACAGCCCAGCAGCAACGCGGTGTCACTGAACGCTCCCGCGAAATGCGCGTCACCGGAGGCCGTAAGATAGAGCAGATATCCCAGCGCCGGAGGGGTCAGGATCAGCACTTCCAGCATGAAACCCTGATTGGGGCCGACCGGCAGGGATTTCTTGAAGAACGCATAGAACCCCCAGCTGAGAGTAAGACCAATGGCAGCCCACGGCAGGCGCCCGGCGTCAACGGCAAGCACCAGCACCGCCAGTGCCGCCAGACCGATTGCGACCAGCTGTGCCGGCAACAATCTCTCTCCCAGCAAAAGTGCACCCAACATGACGCTGAACAGCGGGTTGATATAATATCCCAGCGCCGCATCAAGCGCATGCCCGGTTGCAATCGACCACACATAGATGCCCCAATTCACTGAGATCAGCGCCGCTGTCACCGCCCCCATCATCAAGACCTTGGGCGAGGTCAGCGCCGCGCGCAGATCACGGGTTCGACGCAGGATAATGAGTAGCACACCCGCCACGGGCACCGACCAGATTACCCGATGCGCGACAACTTCGGCGGCGGGCATATGTGCCAGCGCTTTCATATAGATCGGCAGAAATCCCCACATCAGATAGGCGGAAACTGCAAAGGCAAGGCCCTGCGGCGTGTCTTTGTTCTCAACTGATGAGGTCATCGTGGAATCTCCCTGAGCCGCGTTTATGACAGCTCAGCGCGCAATTGACAGAGCGGAAGCACAAAAAACACTGCTGTCGGCGATGGTAGACGGCCTTATCGGATCGGCGGGGAAAGAGTGCGCGAACGGCGCACATATTCTCCCGCTGATCTCGCCCCCCTGGGATCCTTAGAGGTGTCCTATGCCTTCACCCGCTCCGATTTCGGATCATACATCGGCTTCAGGGAAGCTTCGGCTTTCACTTTCACGCCGCAGACGTCGATCTCATAGACCGAACCCAGCACATCCGCTGCGCTTTCCCCCTCGCAGGGCACATAGCCCATGCCGATGGCGGCACCCAGCGTGTGGCCGTAGTTACCGGAGCTGAGATAGCCCACGTATTTTCCGTCGCGGATGATCGGCTCATTGTGGAACAAGAGCGGCTCGGGGTCGGTCAGCTTGAACTGAACCATGCGGTTCTTGGGGCCGCTCTCCTTGCGCTCCAGCACCGCGGCCTTGCCGATAAAGTCGTCCTTGCCGACGGCAACCGCAAAGCCAAGCCCTGCATCGATCACATTGTCTTCGCAAGTGATGTCGTGGCCGAAGTGGCGGAAGCCCTTCTCGATCCGGCAGCTGTCCATCATGTGCATGCCGCAAAGCTTGAGCCCCATGTTCTGGCCAGCCTCCCAGAGGGTTTCGAAGGCGTGGCCGGACATCTCCGCCGGGATGTAGATCTCCCAGCCCAGTTCGCCCACATAGGTCACCCGGTGGACACGGGCGAGCCCCATGCCAAGTTCGATCTCTTGCGCGGTGCCGAAGGGGTTCACCTCATTGGAGAAATCATTGGGCGAGACTTTCTGCAGCAGCTTGCGCGCGTTCGGGCCCATCACGGCCAGCACGCCCTCGCCTGCGGTCACATCGGTGAGCACGACGTTGAAACCGCCCTTGTTGCGCATCATCCAGGTCTGATCCGCCAGACGGGTCACTGCCGGGGTCACCACCAGATAGACGGTCTCGCTCAGGCGGGTGACGGTCACATCCGCCTCAATCCCGCCGCGGCTGTTCAGGAACTGGGTGTAGACGATCTTGCCCGCCGGAACCGAGACATTGGCACCGCAGATGTAGTTCAGGAACTTCTCCGCATCCGGGCCTTCGACGCGGATCTTGCCAAAGGAGGACATGTCGTACATGCCGACGTTTTCACGGACAGCGCGGTGTTCAGCTGCAGAATTTTCGAACCAGTTCTGGCGTTTCCAGCTGTACTGGTACTCGCGCTCCTGGCCTTCGTTCGCAAACCAGTTGGCGCGCTCCCAGCCGCCGATTTCGCCGAAAACGGCGCCCTGTTCCTTGAGGTGGTAGTGGAACGGGGTGCGGCGCACGCCGCGGGCGGTGGCCTTCTGGCGGTAGGGGAAATGGTCCGCATAGAGCAGGCCGAGGGTCTCTTTTGAACGCTCGAACAGGTAATGCTTGTTGCCCTGGAACGGGTGCATGCGGGAGATGTCCACATCGCCGAGATCAAACGGCTTCTGGCCGTCTTCCATCCACTGCGCCAGCGCCATGCCGGCACCGCCTGCAGACTGGATGCCGATTGAGTTGAAGCCTGCCGCGACCCAGAAATTGTCCATCTCCGGCGCCAGGCCCAGATGGTAGGCATCATCCGGGGTGAAGGATTCCGGACCGTTGAAGAAGGTATGGATGCCCGCCTCCGCCAGCAGCGGCATCCGGTTGCAGGCGGCTTCCAGGATCGGCTCGAAGTGGTCGAAATCCTCGGGCAGTTGGTCGAACTCAAAGCTGTCGGGTATGCCGTTCATCGCCCAGGGCTTGGCGTTCGGTTCAAACGCTCCCAGCAGGATCTTTCCTGCATCTTCTTTGTAGTAGGCGCATTCGTCCGGCACCCGCAGCACCGGCATCTGGGTCAGGCCTGCGATACCTTCGGTGACGATGTAGAAGTGCTCGCAGGCATGCAGCGGCACGTTGACGCCTGCCATGCGGCCAACCTCATGCCCCCACATGCCGGCGCAGTTCACCACCATGTCGCATTCAATATGGCCCTGCGCCCCGCCATCGTCGCTAACCCAGTCCACACCGGTGACGCGGCGGCCCTGTTTGGAGATGCCGGTGACCTTGATGCGCTCCTTGACCAGCGCGCCGCGCTTGCGGGCGCCCTTGGCCAGGGCCAGCGCGATGTTGGCCGGATCCGCCTGCCCGTCGGTCGGCAGCCAGACGCCGCCGGTCACGCCGTCCAGATTGATGTGCTCGTAGCGCTCCTTCACCTCCTTGGGCGACAGCTCCTCCACCGGCACGCCAAAGGCGCGCGCCATGGCGGCGTTGCGGTAGAGCTCCTCAAGCCGCTCATGGGTCAGGGCAGCGGACACCGACCCCACCTGACGCATACCCGTCGCGACTCCGGTTTCTGCCTCAAGCCCCAAATAGAGCTCGGCCGAATAGCGGGCGAGTTTGGTCATGTTGGAGGACGCGCGCAGTTGGCCGATCAGCCCCGCGGCATGCCATGTGGTGCCGGAGGTCAGCTGCTTACGCTCCAGCAGCACCACATCCTTCCAGCCGAGCTTGGTCAGGTGATAAGCTACCGAGCAGCCGATCACGCCGCCGCCGATAATGACAACACGGGCCTTGTTGGGAAGATCGCTCATCTTGTGTCTCCTGATCTCGTTTGATCAGACCCTGCCACAGATAGGCGACAGGAAATGTATGAAAAACGCCAATCTTGCCGCTGTATTCTCCGCCGCTAATCGGCGTGTTTCCGACGTCGCTCCATGGACTGGGAAGCGCGTCGTGACTTTCGCAGGGCAAATGGGGTAATGCCGAAAAAAGCCTTATACAGGGTCGAAAACCCGTTGGAGAATCCGCAGGCCAATCCGATTTCCCGCACGCTCATAGTGGTGTTGAGCAGCAGATTATTCGCCTTGTTCAGCCGCATTTCGCGGTAAAACCCGTTTGGAGTGGTCCCCAGAAAAGTATTGAACTTGCGCTCCAGCGATCGGGTCGAAATCCCCAGTTGATCCACGATCTCGTTGATCGGCAACGGGTCTTCGATGTGCTCCTGCATCACGCGAATGGCCTGATCGAGGTCAGCATCACCGGTAACCGTTGGCTTCACACCTGAGAAGGGTTGCAGCGATGCGTAATCGCGTATCTTGTCATGCAGCAGGATATTGGCAACCGTCACCTGGGCGGCGGCCGTTGTCAGCTGTCCAATCAGGGCCAGAACGATATCCACCGTCGACCCCATTCCGGCACAGGTCACAACCTGACCATCCTCGCTTGCAAGCGCGAAGTTGGCGTCAAACAATCCAATACGTTCGCGCATCAAAGTGGCGTTTTCCCAATGTGTCGTGTGGAGCGCCCCCTGCTTTCCGCTGTCGCGGATGTACCTGCTTGCCGCCTCAGCCAGCAGATAGACTTTGGCTCCGCGCGCGCGGTATCTGCTGATCAGCGGCCCCATCGACAGCGCAGGGCAATCGGGATCCGTGTTGCCAAGAACAAAAACACAATCCGCCTCGGCGCGGCTTGCAAAAGGCTCCGTCTCGACAAATGCACCCGCCCGGCAGCCGATCTGACCACCCGCTGCGGAGCGAAGGGTCCAGGAGAACGGTGGCTGCGCCAACACCCGATTGGCCAGGCGCAACGGCTCCACCACGGCGGAAAATTCCGTCAAGACGAAACCTTCGCTCAGCAGGATATCAACCTGCCACCGACGTCCCCCAGGGGCGGGGCCCCCGGAGGTCGCGCGAGGGTCAGGCCCGGAGCCGGTCATTGCCCGGATCCCACAGTGGTTCGTCTTTTTGAACCACCGCACGGTATTTCTCACCGTAGATTTCGATCTCCAGTTCGGTTCCGGGCACCGCCAACTCAGGTCGCACCATGCCCAGCGCGATGGAGGCATTCACACGGTAGCCCCAGTCGCCGGAAGTGGTTTCGCCCACGATTTCCCCGTCCTTCCAGATGCAGGACATGTAGGGCGCATCCGCCTCACCGGCGTCGACAATCAGGGTGACAAAGGATTTCTTCACCCCCCGCTGCTTTTCGGCCTGGATCGCGGCCTTGCCCGGGAAATCCTGCGGTTTGTCCAGCTTGACGAACCGCTCCAGCCCGCCTTCAAGCAGCGAGTAGTCGGTGGACAGGTCACCCTTCCAGGTGCGGTAGCCCTTTTCGATGCGCAGGGCGTTCAGCGCGTACATGCCAAACGGCTTGGCGCCGCCCGCCAGCAGGGCCTCGTAAATCTCCGGTTGATGCGCGTTGGCGCAATGGACCTCCCAGCCCAGTTCGCCAGCAAAGGACACCCGCGCCAGGAAGGCGGGCTTGCCCGCGACCGTGGCTTCCTGATGGGTCAGCCAGCCCAGCGACAGATCGGCATCCGAGATGCCCGCCAGCAGCTCCCGCGATTTCGGGCCGGTGACGATCATGGTTGCAAATTCGGTGGTGCGGTCGGTCAGGGTCAGGCCCTCGGGCAGCGCCTTCTTCAGGATCTCGAAGTCGTGCCACTGGGCCGAGCCCGCGGTGATCAGGGTGAAGTGGTCCTCGCCATGACGGATGCAGGACATCTCCGTCAGGATACGGCCGCGGTTATCTGCGAAGTAGACCAGGTTCATCCGGCCCGCCTTGGGCAGACCCCCGGTGATCATCCCGCGCAGAAACTCGGCTGCGCCCTCACCGTCCAGGTTGAAACGGGAGAAACCCGGCAGGTCCAGCACGCCAACATCGTCGCGGACCGCTTCGCATTCTTCCTTGATCCGCTGCTGCCACGGGCCGGAGCGGCCCCAGGTATGGGTGGCCTCCTCGGAGGTGTCGTCACCATCCTTTGCAAACCAGTTGGCGCGCTCCCAGCCGTTGTAGGCGCCCATCTGGCCGCCGAGCTCCTTGATGCGGCAATGCACCTGGCTGACTTTCTTGTCGCGCGCTGCCGGCCATTCGTGATGCGGAAAGTGCATGGCGTATTCGTTGCCGTAGACTTCCATGCCTTTCTTGTCGCAGTAATCCTGGTCGGTGTAGTCGGTGTAACGGCGCGGATCGCAGGACCACATGTCCCACTCGGTCTGGCCGTCGGCGATCCACTCCGCCAGCACCTTGCCGGCACCGCCGCCCTGGGCGATGCCAAAGGTAAAGACACAGGCCTCGAACGCGTTGTCCACGCCCGGCATCGGGCCCAGCAGCGGCAGACCGTCGGGGGCATAGGGAATCGGGCCGTTGATCACGCTGGAGACGCCGGTGGACGCCATCAGCGGCACCCGCTCCATCGCGTCGGTGACGATATCCTCGATCCGGTCCAGATCGTCCGACCACAGCTGGAACGAAAAATCGTCCGGCATCCGGTCGTCCTCGGTCATCCAATGGCCTTTGCAGTTCGGCTCGTACGGCCCGAGGTTGTAGCCATTCTTTTCCTGACGCAGGTAATAGGACACATCCACGTCGCGGATCAGCGGCAGCTTCTTGCCGGTCTTCTTGGTGTGTTCTTCGATCTCGGGGATCTGCTCGGTCAGCAGATACTGGTGACTCATCACCATCATCGGCACGGTGCGCCCGCCATAGGGCTTGAACCACTCGCCGACACGCTGGGCATAGTAACCGGAGGCGTTCACCACAAATTCACAGGCGATATCGCCCTTTTCAGTATGCACGATCCAGGTCTTGTCGTCCTTCTGGGTGACACCGGTTGCCGGGCAGAAGCGGATGATCCTCGCGCCCATGTCGCGGGCGCCCTTGGCTAGCGCCTGCGTCACCTGCGCCGGGTCGATGTCGCCGTCTGACGGATCCCACAGCACCCCCTTCAGATCGTGGGTTTCCAGGAAAGGGTAGCGCTCCTTGGCCTGCTCAGGCGTCCATATCTCCATCCCGATGCCCTGATAGCGGCCCATGGAGCAGGCGCGTTCAAACTCGTGCATTCGCTCCTTGGTATGGGCCAGACGGATAGAGCCGGTCTGATGATAGTTCATCGGATAGTCGACCTCTTCACCGAGGCGGTCATACAGCTCGGTCGAGTAGCGCTGCATGTTCATGATCGCCCAAGAGGTCGAGAATGTCGGAACATTGCCCGCCGCATGCCATGTCGAACCGGCTGTCAGTTCGTTCTTTTCCAGGAGGACGCAATCCGTCCATCCCTTCTTCCCAAGATGATACAGTGCCGAACAGCCGACGACGCCACCGCCGATGATGACCACACGGGCCTTGTTTGGAAAATCGGACATGATTGCTCCCTGATGTCAGTCCTCTTGCGGCACGCCGTCCGCGATGTCGTAGTAGTCGCCCTTGTCCGCAACAAAGATATGCTTCTCCAGGGAGACACCGGTAGGTGCCTCGACCGAGCCAAGCGAAAAACAGATCGCGTCCCCATCTTCAGCTTTCCAGAACAGAAACGATCCGCAACGGGCGCAGAAACCCCGTTTCGCCACCGGACTGGCCGCGTACCAGCTCACCTCGCCGGAGATCATCAGCTCTGCCTCCGGCACGCGAGCCGACGACCATATACCCCCGGATTGCCGACGGCATTGGCCGCAGTGACACATCGAGGCGCCCTGCGGTTGGGCGGATGTCTCATAATGAATACCCCCGCAAAGACAGGACCCCCTGATCATCTTGCAACCTCCAGGTTGGGAGCGCTGCTCGCGCCGAGCAGAACGCCGTAAACAATGAAACAAATTGCCAGCAGGCGACGGATCCAGACGCTGAAGACGGCTTTCATCGCAGCTTTTCCCAGGCCGGCACCCAGCAGGGTAAAACCGGTGTAACTCAGAGTGGTCAGACCCAAGGCAGTGGGCACGATCACCAGCATCTGGTCCCAGACCGGCACGTCCGGCTGGATGAACTGCGAGAACGCGGCGAGATAACCCGCCACGCTCTTCGGATTGATCACGGCCACCGCCAAGGCGTGCAGGTAGATGTGACGGGCGGGCCGGACAGTGGCCGGAACCGGGCGTCTCGCGTTGCGCCAACCACGCCAACCCAGATAAATCAGAAACCCGGCGCCAATCAGCTTGGCCACCAGAAATCCGGTGGGCGAGGCTGCGATCAGAGTCGTCACCCCCAGGGCCGACAGCAATAGGAACAACGTCGCTTGCGTCAGGATCGCCAGAACACCGACCATTGCACGCCCAAACCCCAAGGCCATTCCGTTGGAGATACAATTCACCGCATTCGGCCCGGGTGTGGTCACGAAGACAGCCCAGAACAACGCAAATATGATCCAGGCATCAATACTCATCAGTACACCGGCGGAGCAATAACCCAGACCGCGACGGCCGGTGTGTCATAGGGGTTGGCCCATTGGTACGGCTCTTCCTTGATCCGGAAACTGTCGCCGGGCCCCACGGTGAAACTGCGCCCCCCGATCAGCAGGTCCAACCGGCCTGAAATCATGTAGCCAACCTCCTGCGTCGGGCGGTCGGCGGGGGTCTGCATCCGCGAATGCGGACGAAAGGTGGAGTGCACCATCTCGAAGTCATCGGTCAGATCGGGCGACAGCAGTTCTTCGATCAGACCTTCGTCGCCCGACCCCATCGGACGGCGCGCGCCTGCGCGGACAATGTACCCCTGTTCTGAAACCGGCGCCGCCGAATGGGCAAACAACATCGACATCGGCACATCCAACGAGCTGGCAATCGCTCTAAGATCAGAAATCGACGGCTCCGACATATCCCGCTCGACCTGGCTCAACCAGCCAACAGACCGACCAAGACGTCCCGCAAGATCGGCAAGCGTCACGCCACGCGCCTTACGCAAGGCGCGCAGATCCGCACCGAGTGTTGCGTGATATGGTGATTGATCTGTCACAGGGGCTCCATGAAAAAGCGGGTCATTTTTTCACGATGCACTGGCTTTGTGAAATTTCAAAGCCTTTTTTCATGAACGGCCCTGACAAACAAAAACCGGGGCCATAAAGGCGCCCGGCTTCGTCATCTTTCCAGAAATACTCTGGGGTGAGGCCGTCAGGCCGAGGGGCAACGCCCCTTGATCACCGAATCAATCGGCGCGGCTGAAGACCTGCTTCAATATGAGCGTCAGCTGCTCTGCGTCTTCTTGCGTGAAGGCATCCGGCTGATCGCTGTCGATATCAAACACGCCGATCAGCGCTCCGTCGCGGTTCCAGACCGGCAGCACCAACTCGGACCGTGTCGATGACGCACATGCGATATGGCCCGGAAAGGCGTCAACATCGGCGACCAGCTGCACCTCACCGCTGCGCGCCGCTGCTCCGCAGACGCCGCGTGAAAACGGGATCTGCAAACATCCATGCCCACCCTGATAGGGGCCAATCTTCAGCAATTGCGGCGCCACTACCCGATAAAACCCAGTCCAGTTGAACCGATCATCGCTGTGGTGGATCTCACAGGTCACGGTTGCCATCAGCGCAACTTCGTCAGTCTCGCCCTCAGTCAGTGCAGCGATAGTCTTGGCAAGTGTTTCGTACTCGACCTGCAAGAGCAGCCCTCCTCAAGTGTAGCAGAGGGGGCTGTCTGCCCCCTCTTGACCTTAAGGTCAATTCACCCCCGAGAGTATTTTGGTAAAGGTGACATTCACACCCGCTCGATCGCGATTGCCGTTCCCTCGCCGCCGCCGATACAGATGGCAGCGATCCCCCGTTTGAGACCGCGTTTTTCCAGCGCGTTGAGCAAGGTCACAATAATCCGCGCACCAGAGGCCCCAATCGGATGCCCCAACGCGCAGGCACCGCCGTTCACATTCACCTTGTCGCGCGGCAGCCCCATTTCACGCATGAAGGCCATGGGCACAACTGCGAAGGCTTCATTCACCTCCCACAGGTCGACATCATCGGTGGTCCAGCCGATCTTCTCCATCAGCTTCTTCGCTGCTGGGACTGGAGCAGTTGTGAACAGACCCGGCGCCTGTGCGTGGCTTGCATGCCCCATGATCCGGGCGCGTATGGTCAAGCCTTGCGCCTCGGCAGCCTCCTGCGAGGCCAGAACCAAGGCCGCCGCGCCATCGGAGATCGAGGAGGCATTTGCTGCCGTTACGGTGCCATCCTTGCGGAAGGCCGGTTTGAGCGTCGGGATCTTGTCGGGGCGCGCCGATTTCGGCTGCTCATCGGCATCCGTCACGACCTCGCCTTTCCGAGTTTTTACGGTGACAGCTGCGATTTCACCGTCAAACGCACCGCTTTCCTGTGCGGCCAGCGCATTGGATAGCGATGTCAGCGCGTATTCGTCCTGCGCTTCACGGGTGAATTGATAGGTCTCAGCGCAATCCTCGGCAAAGCTCCCCATCAGGCGGCCCTTGTCATAGGCGTCCTCGAGGCCGTCGAGAAACATATGATCAACCACCTGCCCGTGCCCGATCCGCGCGCCATTGCGCATCTTCGGCAGAAGATAAGGCGCATTGGTCATGCTCTCCATACCGCCCGCAACCATGGTATCGGTCTGCCCAAGCGCGATCTGATCATAAGCAATCATCGCGGCCTTCATCCCGGAGCCACACATCTTGTTCAGCGTCGTTGCAGGCACCTCTTCTCCGAGGCCAGCCGCAAACCCGGCCTGTCGCGCGGGCGCCTGGCCCTGGCCCGCCGGAAGGACGCAGCCCATCAGGACCTCATCCACCGTGCTGGCGCCTGCCCCCTCAAGAGCTGCGCGGATTGCAGCGCCGCCGAGGTCGGCGGCCGCGACGCCGTCGTACATGCCCTGAAAACCTCCCATCGGGGTTCGGGCCGCGCCTGCGATCACTACATTTTTCATCTAATATTCCTCCTAATCTCGAAATAGTGCATACAAAATCGTAAGGATTGACGTCTAGTTTGATCGTCAACACATATTGACGCGGGGACACTCATGAGCCTGACGAGCACAACAGCAGATGGTACACAGATCGTGACCGTCAATGCCGAACGCATTGATGCAGCGATGGCCATCCAATTCAAAGAAGACATGCGCGCGACCACCGAAAATGGCCCTGATCGCGTCATTCTTGATCTGTCCGAAGTAAAATTCATCGATTCCAGCGGTCTTGGTGCTATTGTAGCTGCTATGAAGCAGCTCGGACAGGGCCGAAAACTGGATCTCGCCGGGCTGACGCCGATGGTCGACAAGGTGTTTCGACTGACGCGAATGGATACTGTTTTTGATTTGTATGCGTCACTGAGCGACGCAACGACTGCCACCCGCATCGATTCTTGACCCCACGCGTGTTTGTAACGCGGAGCGAAAAGACTATGGTAGAAACCTTTTCCTGCACGTTCACGGCAACGGAACTGGATGCCAGATCCGGTGTACAGGATGTTGTGGCGCGGCTGCGCAAAATGGGCATCCCGGAAGCCCGGGCGGATGAGGTGCAGATCGCCTTGACTGAGGCGGTGAACAACGTTGTCGAACATGCCTATGCCGGCATGGACATCGGGGATGTCCGCATACGGTGCAATCTGCACCCTGACCAGCTGTGGATCTCGATTGGCGACGGAGGCGCTCCGTTCAAGGATGGCGAATTGCCGATCGCGACCGCGCATGACTTGACTGTTGAGACCGACCAGCTGCCAGAAGGCGGCTTTGGCTGGCTGCTGATCCGCGAACTCACCTCAGATGTGCAATACAAGCGAGATGACAGCGGCAACAACCTTTCCCTGTGTTTCGAAATTCAGATGCGCAACGCCAATAGCGCGTGACGTCTAGCGCCCGAGTTCCGGCATCCAGCGCCACCATGCGGACGGAACATTCGCCACCCGGCGGCGAACACCAGATCTCCTCTCTCCTCTTTATCGCTCGGTTCATCGGGCTACAGGCGGCGCCAGTGCAGATGATCTGCGCCGGAACGGCGCCATTCCGCATTGCGCCGTAGCGACAGCGGCGACTCATTCATCCTCCTTTGTCGTTGCCTTTGCGTCCGTGCGACCTAAGCTGCCTTCCAGTTACAGGAGGCACCATGCGCGATTTTCACTTCCCCGGACGGTCGGCGGTCTTTGCCGAAAATGGTCTTTGCGCCACATCTCATCCGCTGGCGGCGGGCGCGGCCATAGACATTCTGAAACGCGGCGGCAACGCGATGGATGCCGCAATCGCTGGCGCGGTGCTGCTTGGCATCTGTGAACCGCAAATGACCGGGATTGGTGGCGATTGTTTTGTTCTTTACTCCCGCCCCGGCTCGCCGGTTATGGCCCTGAACGGATCGGGGCGTGCCGCCGCGGCCGCCAACGCGGCCGGGCTGCGGGCGAATGGGTTGAGCGCGGTTCCCCTGACCAGCGCCCATGCAGTGACCATACCCGGTGCAATCGATGCCTTCTGCAAACTCTCCGATACCGAAGGGCGGTTGGGGCTGGATGCCATCCTTGCCCCTGCTATCCACTATGCGGAAGTTGGGGTTCCGGTGGCTCCGCGAGTGGCCTTTGACTGGCAGAACGATGCCGACACGCTTCAGGGCAGCGCCCGCGACCAGTATCTTATTGATGGTGAGCCACCGCGGATCGGGCAGATATTTCGCGCTCCAGGTCAGGCCGAGGTATTGCGGCGCGTCGCCAAAGACGGGCGTGATGCGTTTTATACGGGCGAGGTCGCCGAAGATATGATTGCTGCGTTGCAAGCCCGCGGCGGGTTGCAAAGCAGCAAGGATTTTGCCGCTACACAGGCTGACGTCACCATACCAGTTGTCGGCAGCTACAAGGATATCGAGCTGGTCGAACACCCGCCAAATGGTCAGGGGGCCACCGCTATTCTGATGCTGAATATCCTGAAGCATTTCGATATGGCAGGCATGAACCCAGTTGGCGCAGAACGTATTCACATCGAAGCCGAAGCCGCAAAGCTCGCCTATGATGCGCGCAACCGGTTCATTGCGGATCCAGATCACACGGTCCGTTTGGACCATATGCTGGCGCCGGAAACGGCGGTGCGCCTGGCCGAGCTGATCAATCCGAAGCGCGCGATGGCTGCACCTGCTCCGATCAGTGAGGCAGTGCATAAAGACACGATCTATATCACCGTCGTCGACAAGGACCGCATGGCCGTTTCGCTGATCTATTCGATCTTCCACGGTTTCGGATCGGGGATCGCCTCCGACAAGTTTGGCATTTTGTTGCAAAACCGCGGCGCAGGTTTCACCTTGGAAGAGGGCCACCCCAACATGCTGGCAGGCGGCAAGCGGCCAATGCACACCATCATTCCGGGAATGCTGTGCAAGGAAGGCGCGGTCACCATGCCCTTTGGCGTGATGGGTGGTGCCTACCAGCCCAATGGTCACGCGCGATTCGTCTCTAACATGACGGATTTTCGCATGGATCCCCAGGCGGCGATCGATTTGCCCCGCGCCTTTGCCGATGGCGCCACCCTGAAGGTCGAACGCGGCTACAGCGATGCGGTGAGACAAGAGCTCGCGGATATGGGACACAACATCGCGATACCGGAGACCGCAATTGGCGGAGCACAGGCGATCCAGATTCATCGCTCAGGTGTGCTGGAAGGTGCCAGCGACCCTCGGAAAGATGGCTGCGCTCTGGGGTATTAAACCGCACGACAAGACGGCGATTGAGAGAAATGGATCTTCGCACTTTGGCCGCGCCTGTGCGGAGTTCATAAGGCTGAGGTCCAGACGCCTGCCGCTTATATCAGTTCAGTTGATAATGCAGCTCATAGCTGCCTTCGTCAAAACTTCCGAACATCTCTGGAATATCGGGGTGCCCCACAGGTTCGCCGGAATAGTCGGCGATCAGGTTCTGTTCCGACACATAGGCCACGTAGTAGGTCTGATCGTTTTCCGCCAGCAGATGGTAATACGGCTGGTCCTTCACCGGGCGGCTGTCTTCGGGAATGGCCTCGTACCATTCCTCGGTATTGGCAAACTCTGGATCGACGTCGAACACAACTCCGCGAAAGGGATGTTTGCGGTGGCGGACAACCTGTCCCAGATTATATTTTGCGCGCGTTCTAAGCATGAATGCTGTTCCTATCGCCTCATGATACTCTGCGACAAGGGAAAATGTCGAATCCACGGCCCGGTTTCGCCGGAAACACTGTGTCATTCACGGTAGAACAATGCTGTCGCCATATACCTGCGCCTTCTGAGCCCTCGGCAAACAGCCGCGATAGCGCTCGGGTGCAGGGCTTTGCGCAGATGAACCCTTGGTTTCTGGGCAGCCAGCTTTCATATAGGGGGCAAGTTGGAAATGGAGAGCAAGCGCATGATCGATATTCTTGGCGGCGCGGGAGATATGGCCCCCGCAGGTGATCTGGTCAAAGACGTGACCGAGGCAACATTCATGCAGGACATTGTCGATGCGTCGATGCACGCGCCGGTGATCGTCGATTTCTGGGCTCCTTGGTGTGGCCCCTGCAAAACACTTGGACCCGCGCTGGAAGCTGCCGTGACCAAGGCAAAAGGCGCCGTCACCATGGCGAAGATCGACGTGGATCAGAACCAGCGTCTGGTTCAGGCCCTCTCGCAGCAAGGACTTCCTTTGCAGTCAATCCCGACGGTTGTCGCCTTTGTTCAGGGGCGGCCCATTGACATGTTTCAGGGCGCGGTAGCGCCATCTGAAATCGACGCATTCATCAAACGTGCAATCGAAGCAGCTGGTGGCAGCGCGGACGGCGGGCTGGGCGAAGCTGTCGAAGCGGCCGAGCAGATGCTGTCCGATGGTGATTTCGCGGATGCGGCGCAAACTTTCGCCGCCGTGCTTGGCGAAGATGATCACAGCGCCGCCGCCTACGGGGGGCTGGCACGCGCCCATGTCGCCATGGGAGAACTCGACCAGGCGGAGGCGGTGCTCAATGGCGCACCTGCCGATATCTCCGATGCCGCAGAAATCGAGGCCGCTCATGCCCAGATCGCCCTGGCTCGTCAGGCCGAGAATGCAGGTCCCGTGACGGAATTGCGCGCAACCGTGGACGCCTACCCCGAGGACCATCAGGCCCGGTTTGATCTGGCACAGGCCCTGCACGCAGCTGGCGACACCCAAGCCGCAGTGGATGAACTCCTGACATTGTTCCGCAAAGACCAAGAGTGGAACGACGGAGCGGCCAAAGCACAGTTGTTCACAATTTTCGACGCTCTGAAGCCAAACGATCCGATTGTCCTCAATGGTCGGCGCAAACTCAGCTCCATCATATTTGCCTAGGGCGGCGCCAGCGCTACAGTCCCTAGCATGATACAGGTTGCTGATCTGCCCGACACTCTGCCGGTGTTTCCGCTGCCCGGGGCGTTGCTCTTGCCCCGGGCGCGATTGCCGTTGCACATATTCGAACCGCGCTACCTGCAAATGCTGGAGGATGCGCTCAAGACGCCACACCGGATGATCGGCATGATACAGCCGTTCCCGTCGAAAACCGGCGACAGTAGCCTGCACAGCATAGGCTGCGCTGGACGGGTGACGCAGTTTTCGGAAACCGAAGATGGCCGCTATCTGATTACCTTGTCCGGCGTCTCACGGTTTCGGATCAAGACCGAGATCAATGGGTTCACGCCATATCGGCGGTGCGATGTCGACTGGGACGGGTTTCATCGCGATCTGGGCCGGGTTGAGGCGGATGACGATTTCAACCGCGCCCGCTTTCTAGAGCTGCTCGAACGTTTCTTTGAATCGCGCAACCTTTCGACAGATTGGGATGCCCTGAAGGACGCCGAGGACGAGCTACTGATCAACTCCTTGTCGATGATGCTCGATTTCGACCCCGAAGACAAACAGGCCTTGCTCGAAGCGCCCTGCCTTGCCACAAGGCGCGAGACCCTGGTCACATTGATCGAATTCGCCCTTCGCGGCGGCTCGCATGAGGAAATTCTGCAATGAGCATTGAACCGTCTTCCACCGGAGCCAGTGAGGCGCCCTTTGACCGCCGGATGCTTGAGGCACTGGTTTGCCCGCGCACGCAGACGGTCCTTGAATACGATGCCTCAGCGCAGGAGCTGATATCGCGCGCGGCCAATCTGGCCTTTCCGATCCGCAATGGCATTCCTGTCATGCTTGAGGGCGAGGCGCGCGTTCTGGACTAGGCCGATACCTGCCGCAATGCGATCGAAGCTGAAATCTTGATGTGGCCGGGCAAGTTTTGTCCGGCCAATTTGATTTGCACCCGCACCATGGCCAGCTTCAGATCGGCAGCCCTTGAAGCAATCTCGGCAGATCCCCGGTCAGTCCGGCTGCCTCACGAATAAAGGTGCGGCGCAGCCCCGGAAAGGCGCCAACCACGGCCATCCCAACGTCGCGCCCCAAGCGCAGTAGCGGGTTATCGTTGGAAAACAGCCGGTTGAACGCATCGGTAGCTGCCGCCAGACTGGCAGTATCGAAGCGACGCCACTGTTGATAACGCGCAAGCACAAGCGGAGAGGCAATATCTTCGCCCCGGCGCTTTGCCTCCGTCAGCACCTCCGCCAATGCGCCGACATCGCGAAGCCCTGCATTCAGCCCCTGCCCTGCAATCGGGTGGACCCCATGGGCGGCATCGCCAACCAGCGCCAGCCGGTCAGCCACAAACGCATTGGCGAGGGTCAGGTTCAAAGGGTAGGTGAAACGGTCACCGGCCAAGCTGATCTCGCCCAGAAAATCGCCAAATCGGGGGCGCAGCGCCGCAAGGTAGTCCGCCTCGTCCAGGGCCTGGATCGCTTCAGCAACCCGGCTCCGTTCACTCCAGACGATGGAAGATCGATTGCCCGGCAACGGCAGAATCGCCAATGGGCCAGCGGGCATGAAAAATTGATGGGCGACGCCGTTATGCGGCGCCTCGTGTTGAATGGCGCAAACCAGCGCCGTCTGACCATAATCCCAGCCGGTCCGTTTGATACCTGCGCGTGCTGCGGTGCCACTGCGCCGACCATCCGCCCCGACGATCATTCCCCCACGCAGCGCGTCACCAGAGGCCAGCGTAAGGGTCACACCAGTGGCGTCGACATGCTGCGCGACGACTGTCTGCTCATCCACCAGCGTGATTGCCGAATCCGCCTCCATCGCGCGGCGCAGGGCACGACGCAGATAGCGATCCTCAATCATGTATCCCATAGGACCATCTTCGATCTCGGCATGATCGAAATGCATGAAGAACGGCGATGGTCCCTGACCCGCGCGACCATCGGTGACCTTGATGTCCAGCATCGGCTGGGCCTTGTCCGCGACCTGCGACCAGACGCCAATCTGCTCCAGCAACCGCTGTGATGCGAGCGCCAGCGCATAGCTGCGCCCATCAAAGCCGTCATCGTCGCGCAGATCCCGCGGCAGCGCGTCGATCAGCGTCACTGTGTGGCCTGTCTGGGCCAGCGCCAATGCCAGGGCCGGACCATTCAGGCCACCGCCCACAATCAGGATGTCGGTTGTGTTTTTCATGCCCCGCAATATGCGCCTGCGATTGGGATTGTCCATGGGGCGCGGTGCCGCTACCGTCGCCTCATCCCGAGCAATTTGGAGAGGCGCACATGCAAGAATGGCTGACGCAGACCGCAGCGGATCTGGGCCGTGGCATTGAGGCAGGTGAAATCTGCCCGGTTGCCTTGACCAGAACCTATTTGGAGGCCATTGACGCCCATCCCAAGCGCGACCGGATCTACACCATCGTCACCCATGACCGCGCCCTTGCCGAGGCCGAAGCGGCAAAGCTGCGCGCGGCGCAGGGACAGCGGTTGTCGCTGCTAGACGGCGTTCCGATCAGCTGGAAGGATCTTTTTGACAGCGCTGATATCACAACCGAAGCCGGGTCCAATCTGCTAGCCGAGCGGGTCCCCGAACGCGATGCGCTGGTTCTGCAGACGGCAACATCAATGGGCGCTGTCTGCCTCGGCAAAACACATATGAGCGAGCTGGCCTTCTCCGGACTCGGTCTCAATCCGGTGAAGGCAACACCGCCTTGCATCCATGACGATCAGGCAGCCCCTGGCGGATCGTCCTCCGGTGCGGCAGCTTCCGTCGCCTTTGGTCTGGCGGCCTGTGGAATAGGCTCTGATACAGGGGGATCTGTACGAATTCCCTCGGCCTGGAATGATCTCGTCGGACTAAAGACGACTTCCGGCCGGATCAGCCTGGAAGGGGTTGTCCCGCTTTGCCTCAGGTTTGATACCGTCGGCCCTCTGGCACGATCGGTCGAGGACGCCGCGCTTTATCTAGGTATGCTGGAGGGCACCCATGGCCCCGATCTGCGCGGAACCACCTTGGACGGACGCCGCTTTGCCGACCTGCGGACCGTGGCGCAGGAGGATCTGGCCCCTGAGATTGCCGAGGCCCACAGCGACGCCCTGAATAAACTACGCGCAGCCGGAGCAGATATTGTCCCGCTGGAGGTTCCTGTGCTGAAGGAGGCCATGTCGCTCAGTGCGATCCTCTTTACAGCGGAGGCCTACGGCCTGTGGAAAGATGTGATCGAGGCAGCACCACATCTGATGTTTCCCGAGATTCTGGAGCGGTTCCGCTCCGGGGCCGGTTTCAGCGGTCCGGACTATGTCGCCGCCTGGGCCAAGCTGGAGCAGTATCGAATGGACTGGGATCTGGCCACCGCAGGGTTTGACGGCGTTCTCTGCCCGACCTCTCCGATCCTGCCACCTGATGTCGAACGGCTTCAGAACGATCACGACTACTACATCCATTCAAATCTGATGGCCTTGCGCAACACCCGGATTGGCAATCTGATGGGACTGTGTGGCCTGTCACTGCCCACTGGCGTCCCCTCATGTGGCTTGCAGATCCTGGGGCAACCTGACTGCGAAGAGGCCCTCTTGCGCGTCGGCGCAGCTGTGGAGCGGGCATTGGCGTGAAAGCCACATTTTGCCAAGCCCACCTTCGCGCGGCTGGACGCAGAGGGATCCGCTCTGTAGTTTGTTTGTGAACGGGGCATTAACGATCCCGGACCTGAGGCCAAACACATGAATTTTCCGGAGCGGTTTTCAAACCTGCCGCCATACGCGTTCCCGCGACTGCGGGCCCTGTTGGACCATCACACGCCGGGCGGCGATGTGGTGCATATGACCATTGGCGAACCCAAACATGATTTCCCGGCCTGGGTGACGGATGTGATCGTCGAAAACGCCGCCGGCTTTCAGAGCTACCCTCCCAACGAGGGTAGCACCGAGCTGCGCGGCGCCATCAGCGACTGGATCAAGCGCCGCTATGATGTCAGCGTCGACCCAATGACACAGGTCATGGCGCTGAACGGCACCCGAGAAGGGCTCTACAATGCA
Source organism: Phaeobacter sp. JH20_08 (assembly GCF_048056635.1). NCBI lineage: Bacteria > Pseudomonadati > Pseudomonadota > Alphaproteobacteria > Rhodobacterales > Roseobacteraceae > Phaeobacter > Phaeobacter sp. JH20_08. Next base: position 91,867 of record NZ_JAYMVV010000022.1, read on the forward strand.
GCGATGGCGCTCTGCCCGGAACAGAAAAACGGCCAGAAACCAGTCGTGCTGATCCCGAACCCCTTCTATCAGGTCTATATGGTTGCCTCGATCTCGGTTGCAGCAGAGCCGGTTTTTGTACCCGCGACGGCTGCGACGGGTCATCTGCCCGATTATAGCAGCCTGCCGCCCGAGGTGCTGAACCGCACTGCTGTCGCCTATATCTGTTCGCCCGCCAACCCGCAGGGTGCCGTAGCCAGCCGGGACTACTGGACCCAGCTTATCCAACTGGCCGAGCAGTATGATTTCCGCATCTTTGCCGATGAATGCTATTCTGAAATCTACCGGGACAGCGCACCGGTCGGTGCCCTGAGCGTCGCACAAGAAATGGGTGCGGACCCAGAACGGGTGGTGCTGTTCAATTCGCTCTCGAAGCGCTCCAATCTTGCTGGTCTCCGCTCGGGCCTCATCGCCGGCGGATCGGAAACGCTAAAGCGGGTGCATCAGCTGCGCGCCTATTCCGGCGCCCCGCTGCCCGCACCGCTACAGGCCGCTGCAGCCCGAGTTTGGGCGGATGAAGCGCATGTCGTGGAGAACCGCGCGCTTTATCAGGCAAAATACCGGATTGCGGATCAGGTTTTTGACGGGCTGGACGGTTACATGGCACCTGAGGCAGGTTTTTTCCTCTGGCTACCGGTCGAGGACGGAGAGGCGGCGGCACTGAAACTGTGGCTGGACACCGGCGTACGGGTGCTGCCCGGATCTTATCTGGCCCAGGGCAACGGCACCAAGAACCCGGGCGCCGGTTATATTCGGGTGGCACTGGTCGCCCCCGCAGATCAGACCGAGGTAGCCCTGCGCAAATTGCGCAACTGCCTCTACTGATGACCCATTCGATGCGCCCCTTTCAACGAGCGGCGCCAAAATAAAAAAGTCATGGGGCCCAAACCCGCGCATAAGAAGCGGGACGCCCCGACGGACAAGATGAAACGAGGTAGGCATGGCATTTCAGACGCGCAGCCGCGATCCATTGCTGGACAGCAACATGCAGGCGGCCATCGAGAAGCGTGGCAAGGAACTGATTGGCGCACTGCTGATTGGCCTCGGCCTGATGGTTGCCCTGATGATCGGCAGCTATTCGGCGGATGATCCGAACTGGATGGTGTCGACTGACGCCCCGGTGCAAAATATGCTGGGTCGCACAGGGGCATCGCTGGCCTTCATTCTGATCACGCTCTTTGGCAAGGCCAGCTGGGCGATCGCGCTCTTCCTGACCGTCTGGGGTGGACGCTGCATCTTGCATCGCGGCGAAGACCGGTTCCTGTGGCCGCTGCTACTGTCGCTGCCCTGGCTGCTGCTGGTCTCCTTGCATCTGGAAACGCTGGTCCCATCCGACGCCTGGAAATCGGCGCATACCTTCGGTCTCGGCGGTATGATCGGATATACCTTTCTGGGGATGCTGTTGGCCCTGCTGCCAGTTGGGCTGATCTTTCTGGTCAAATTCCTCTCACTCCTCACCGCGCTTGGAATGTTGGGCTTGGGCGCCACCGTTCTCGGCTTTACCCGCGCTGAAGTCACCCGTGGTCTGCGGTTCGTATTGGTCGGTCTCATTCTGATCTACGGTGCGATCGCCGGTGTCCTTGGCCGGGGCGCAGCAAGCGGCATGCAGGCAGCGCTCAACTATCGAAGCCGCCGCGCCGAACGTACAGCAGCAGCGGTCGCGATGGCAGATGTCGTCGACAGCACCGAAACCGACCCGCAGATGTTCGAGCCGTTGGAGTTCGACGACGGGCCCACAGCAGCGCCGCCGCTTGGTGCTCCGGTGCTTGGGCCGGCAGCCGCCCCTTATGGCCGGGTAGAACCGGCATTTGAGATGCGCCACGAAGATGAGCCCGAACCGGTCAAGGAAAAGACTGGCCTGTTTGCCCGTGTGCCGAACCTCATCCGCCGGGCCGAACCAGTGATGCCCGAACCGGAACTTGTTGAACCCGTCCTGAGTGAGGCGAGCAGGGCAGCGGATCTGGACACCCTTCCCGGCGATGAGCGGATCGCCGAAAAAATTGCCAGTGCCGTACGCGTGCGCCGCGCTGCTGATGTGGCACCCGAAGTGGATTTCCCGCTGACCAAGGGCCGTGGACGTCGACCGGAACCCCTGATTTTCAACCCTAATCACAACGTCGAAGGTCTGCCGCCCGAACCACCGCTGACCGGTGCGTCGATGGATGCTATGGAGGCGGCGATGGGAACGGTCCCGCCTGTTCCACCCGCACCAGAGGTCGGATATTCCCCCGATGCTGAGCCGCACCCGGGGTACAATAGTGCTGCATATGAGCATCCGGCGTCCGCTGGGTTCGTCGACCATGTCGCCTCCGAAGGGCTGCCAAGCGCTCCGACCCCAGACGCCAGCGGTGCGCAGGTTCTGCGCCGTACCGCAAAAAGCGCTGCCGCATCTCATGCGGCAGCGGCGACGGTCGCCCCGCCCGTAACGCCCCCTGTGACACTTCCGGTGGCAGAGCCACGTCGGGCTGTTGTGGAACAGCCAGTCCGCAAGCCGCCGCAGCCATCGGCCCGCGCAAAGGCCGAAGCACAGCCCCCCTTGGCCTTTGAAGATGCCAGCAGTGATTTCGAATTGCCGCCGCTCTCGCTGCTGACCAGCCCGGCACAGATCGAACGCCACCACCTGAGTGACGAGGCGCTGGAAGAAAACGCGCGAATGCTGGAATCGGTATTGGATGACTATGGCGTCAAGGGTGACATCGTCTCGGTGCGCCCCGGTCCCGTTGTCACCATGTATGAACTGGAGCCGGCACCGGGTCTCAAGGCCAGCCGCGTGATCGGTCTGGCCGATGATATCGCACGCTCCATGTCCGCACTGTCCGCGCGGGTCTCTACCGTGCCGGGTCGCACCGTGATCGGTATCGAACTGCCCAACGACAAGCGTGAAAAAGTTGTCCTTCGCGAAATTCTTGCGTCACGCGATTTTGGCGACGGCACCCATGCGCTGCCACTGGCGCTTGGCAAGGATATTGGCGGTGACAGCATGGTCGCCAACCTTGCGAAAATGCCTCACCTGCTGATCGCAGGGACCACCGGCTCGGGTAAATCGGTGGCGATCAACACCATGATCCTGTCGCTGCTGTACAAGCTGACGCCCGAAGAATGCCGTCTGATCATGATCGACCCGAAGATGCTGGAACTCTCCGTCTATGATGGCATTCCGCATCTTCTCTCGCCTGTGGTGACAGATCCGAAAAAGGCCGTCGTCGCCCTGAAATGGGTAGTCGGCGAAATGGAAGATCGCTATCGCAAGATGTCGAAAATGGGCGTGCGGAATATTGCGGGCTACAATGGCCGGGTGAAAGAAGCGCTTAACAAAGGCGAGATGTTCAGCCGCACCGTGCAAACCGGATTTGACGACGACACGGGCGAACCGGTCTTTGAAACCGAAGAATTCGCGCCCGAGGCGTTGCCCTATATCGTGGTCATCGTCGATGAGATGGCCGACCTGATGATGGTTGCGGGCAAGGAGATCGAGGCCTGCATCCAGCGTCTGGCACAGATGGCCCGGGCATCGGGCATTCACCTGATCATGGCCACGCAACGGCCCTCGGTTGACGTGATCACCGGTACGATCAAGGCGAATTTCCCGACGCGGATTTCGTTCCAGGTGACCTCCAAGGTCGACAGTCGGACCATTCTCGGCGAAATGGGCGCCGAGCAGCTGCTGGGTATGGGCGACATGCTCTATATGGCGGGCGGCGCGAAGATAACCCGCTGCCACGGCCCGTTTGTGTCAGATGAAGAAGTCGAAGAGGTGGTCAACCACCTCAAGCAATTCGGACCGCCCGAATATATCGGCAATGTGCTTGACGGCCCGGATGACGATAAGGCCGACAATATTGATGCGGTGCTGGGTCTCTCTACCGGTGGCAATACCGATACCGAGGACGCGCTATACGATACGGCGGTACAGATCGTCATCAAGGATCGCAAATGCTCGACCTCCTATATCCAGCGAAAACTGGCCATCGGATACAACAAGGCAGCACGTCTTGTTGAGCAGATGGAGGAAGAAGGGCTCGTCTCTCCTGCAAACCACGTCGGAAAAAGGGAAATTCTGGTTCCCGAGCAATAGTCGTTTCACCGCGGGGCCAATTGGTCCCGCCTCTTCACATTTGCCAATGTCTCCCTATTTAGAAACCATGAAACAACTTGCCTACGCCCTAGCGCTGACGCTCTGTGCCCCGGCTGCATGGGCCGCCGAGAAACTGAGCCTGAACGACGTTTCGCAATATCTGAACGGGATCTCTACTGCGACAGCCCCGTTCAGCCAGATTAATGACGATGGTAGCCTCTCTACCGGCAAGCTGTATATGCACCGGCCCGGACGGATGCGGTTCGAATATGATCCGCCCAACAAGGGGGTTGTGGTTGCAGGCGCGGGCGCTGTTCTGATTCAGGATCCGAAGTCAAACCAGCCGCCGGAGACCTATCCACTCAACCGAACGCCACTTTCGCTGATCCTGGCCCGCAATGTGAACCTGGGCCGTGCCAATATGGTGGTGGGTCACGGCTTCGATGGCACCTCCACGATTATCCGCGCGCAGGATCCTAAAAACCCGGAATATGGCAGTATCGAAATGATGTTCACCGACAACCCGGTTGAGCTGCGGAAATGGGTGATCCACGATGGTTCCGGCGGCAAGACCACGGTGATCCTTGGCGGGCTGCAAACCGGGGTCAAGCTGTCCTCCAAACTGTTCAACACCAGTTCAGCCCCGTCGCGCTAAAGAGCGGCGACGTCAGACATGAGACCCCCCGCCCGAACAATCGGACGGGGGGTCTCATGTCGTAATGATCGCAACAGTCAGCGTGCGCGGCGACAGGTGGCAAGCTGTGTCTGATACATCTCAGCCCGCGCCTGCACCTTGGCAGCAACCCGCAGCAGCCATGGTTTGGATCGGTAGGTTCCGCGGGCGAAACCGGTATGGCCATCATGGTAGGCTAGGTACTGGTTGCGCGCATCATAGAGCGACACACCGTTGCGGTCCCGCGTCTGGTTCATATACCAGCCCATGAAATCGGTGGCGTCCTTGATCCGGTTGCGCTTGGCGCCGCGGCGGCCGGCAGATTTGCGATAATCGTCCCAGGTGCCATCGAGCGCCTGACTGTAGCCATAAGCGCTGGACTGCCGTCCCATCGGGATCACCCCTAGCGCAAAGCGGTGCGGTGTGCGCGCGTCGGACCGGAAACGGCTTTCCTGATGGATGATGGCCATCTGCACATGCATGGGAACGCCCCAGCGCTTCTCTGTGGCGCGGAACGCCTTCAGATACTCGGGCCGTTGCTTGATGATGCTGCACGCATTGTCGAGATTGCGCGGCGGTGAGCCACCGCCACCTCCGCAGGATGCCACGATCAGCAATAGGATCATGGCGCCTATGATTCTGCTCATTGCCTCTGCCTCTTGTAAATCACTGGGCGTATTTTGGCGGCAGTGTAGCTAATCACGAGCGGCGTGAAAATCACTATTCCGTGGCGCCGGCAACCTGTCCCGGACCAGCGCCACCGATCATCGGCGGTCAGAGGTCAAATGTCGCGAAGACAGGCGCATGGTCACTTGGTTTCTCCCATCCACGCGCATCCCGCATTACCCGACTGGAATGGGAGGAGTTTTTGATGTCGGAGCTGGCCCAGACATGGTCCAGTCGGCGCCCCTTGTCCGCCGCATCCCAATCCCTGGCACGGTAGCTCCACCAGCTGTAGAGCCGCCCATCCGGGATATCATTGCGGGTGACATCCGACCAGCCACCCGCCTCCATGACATCGGCGAAATGTTCGACCTCAATCGGAGTGTGGCTCACCACTTTCAGCAGCTTCTTGTGATCCCAGACGTCATCTTCGCGCGGCGCGATATTGAGGTCTCCGACAAGGATGGATTTCTCCGGCCGCTCAGAGTGAAACCAATCCCGCATATCAGTAAGATAGTCGAGCTTCTGGCCGAATTTCTCATTGACCTCGCGGTCAGGCACATCGCCGCCAGCGGGGACATAAAAGTTATGGATGGTAACGCCATTTTCGAGACGGCCCGCGATGTGGCGGGCATGGCCAAGACCGGCAAAATCCTTGTCACCGACATCCTCGATCGGCAGCCGGGAGAGAATTGCGACGCCGTTGTAACCCTTCTGGCCGCGGGCGATCATATGGCCGTAGCCCAGCTCGGCAAATTGCCCCAAGGGAATCTTGTCGACCGGGCTCTTACACTCCTGCAGGCAGAGTACATCCGGCCCCTCCTCTGCCAACAGCTTGCAGACAATCGGCTCCCGCAGGCGAACCGAATTGATATTCCAGGTGGCTAGGGTAAACGACATCGCGCGCCTCTTTCTCAAATGTCTGTGCTGTTGGCCGGATACTGCCCGCTCTGGCGCGGTGATACCAGTGCACAAATGGCATCGGGAAAACGGCGAAATCATCGCCGTATCTTCATCATTCGCGCTGCTATGAACGAAAAAAAGCCGGGCACTAGGCCCGGCAGTCCAACAGGGAGGAACATGTCATTACCCGGACATGCACGGGATCTCTCGTCAGTGCCGTCGCACTTGTCTCAATGACCACCATACCTCCCAGTCCGGGCGATTCTGTGGCGCTGAGGTGTCAGATGGCCAGTTTGTAGCCACCCGACTCTGTGACTAGTATACGTGCATTTGACGGATCTGGTTCAATTTTTTGGCGAAGTCGGTAGATATGGGTTTCCAGCGTATGGGTTGTAACCCCAGCATTGTAGCCCCAGACCTCGTGCAGCAGCACATCGCGTTGCACAACCCCCTCGTTAGAGCGGTACAGGAATTTCAGGATGTTGGTTTCCTTCTCGGTGAGGCGGATCTTGCGATCGTCCTCGGTCAGAAGCAGTTTCATCGCCGGTTTGAACGTATATGGACCAAGTGCAAATACGGCATCTTCGGATTGTTCATGCTGGCGCAGCTGCGCGCGGATCCGGGCCAGCAGGACCGGAAACTTGAACGGTTTGGTAACATAGTCATTCGCCCCGGCATCCAGCCCGAGGATCGTATCCGCATCGCTGTCATGCCCGGTCAGCATCAGAATCGGTGCTTTCACACCTTGTTTGCGCATCAGGCGGCAGAGTTCGCGGCCATCGGTATCGGGGAGGCCAACATCCAGAATGATCAGGTCATAAAGCGCCTCTTTTGCGCGCTCCATAGCTGTCTGACCGTTCTCGGCTTCGAACACGTCGAAGTCTTCGGTCATAACCAGCTGCTCGCTCAGGGCTTCGCGCAGATCTTCATCATCGTCTACAAGCAGAATTTTCTTCAGTTGGGCCATAACCTTGTCCTCCTGTGCCGTGCACAACAGATGCGCAGTCCGCCGCCCGATCACAAGTTATGCTGCAAGAGTTTCACGCCGACGTGTCCATGGGGCGGGAATTGTTTCACTTTTCCATCGTTTATGACTACTTAAATACTGTTCACCGCAGCGGTGCCGCGCCCCAAGACGTCAATGACCCACAGGATTTCCGCATGAGTCTGATGCCCACGATGATCGACCTACTGGCCCGCGCGCGGGTGGACCTGCGTATGGGCTTGCCGGTCGTCCTGACCACGCCCGATCAGGCGGTATTGGCCGTCGCGGTTGAACCATTGGACAGCACCCGACTGGCGAGCCTGCGCACGCTTGGCCCACTGACATTGGCCGTGACAGCCCGGCGGGCGAGTACTCTGAAGGCCCGTGCCTATGATGGCGATGTTGCCCGCATCAGCGTTCCAAATTCAGCGGATCTGTCTTGGCTTCAGGCCGTTGCCGACCCCGCTGACGATCTGAGCACACCGATGAAGGGCCCGCTGCAAAGCGGTCGCGGAGGCAATGCAGAGCTGCACCGGTTGGCCATTGCCTTGGCCAAATCGGCCCGCCTGTTGCCTGCCGCGGTGGTTTGCCCCCTGCAACATCCCGCACAATTCGCCCAGAGCTATGGGCTGACAACCCTGCCGCTCGCCGCAGTTGCACCGCTGATGGTCGAAAGTTCGCCGCTTCATCCCGTCGCCGCGGCTCGTCTTCCAATCGCTGCGGCCGAAGCCGGGCGGCTGCACATCTTTCGCCCGGAAGATGGCGCGGAAGAACATTATGCCATCGAAATCGGCAAACCTGACCGTAGCCTTCCAGTCCTTGCCCGACTGCATTCCGCGTGTTTCACAGGCGATGTTCTTGGCTCGCTCAAATGCGATTGCGGCCCCCAGCTGCATGGAGCGCTGAACCAGATGGGCGCCGAAGGACAGGGCGTACTGCTCTACCTCAACCAGGAGGGGCGCGGCATTGGCCTTGCTAATAAAATGCGCGCATATTCCCTGCAAGATCAGGGGTTTGACACGGTTGAGGCCAATCATCGCCTTGGGTTCGAAGATGATGAGAGAGATTTTCGCCTAGGCTCCGCAATCCTGAAGGAGCTGGGCTTTTCTTCGGTGAGACTGCTGACCAACAACCCCAACAAGATTTCCATGATGGAAAAAACCGGCATCACAGTCACCGAACGGGTACCGCTGAAGGTCGGGGAGACCGCGTTCAACCGCGAATATCTCGCAACAAAAGCCGCCAAATCCGGCCACATGCTATGAGATCGGGCATCCCGCGTAACCTGCGGTCAACCGATATGCTGCTCACCCCAAGGGGCCTGCGCTTTGCTGGACGCACCCTGCCCTGTTCAATCGGGCGCGGTGGGCTGAGTCCGAACAAGGTCGAGGGCGATGGTGCAACGCCAATCGGCTGCCATCTTGTCGTCGGTATGCTCTATCGACCGGACCGAATGGCACCACCAACCGATTGGGCTGAGCCGATCTGGCCCGGCGACCTGTGGTCCGACACTTCCGACGCCGAGGATTACAACCAACACGTCCGCGCGCCATACTCCGACAGCCATGAAGCCCTCAGACGTGCTGACCCGTTGTATGATCTGGTCCTGGTCACGGATTGGAACTGGCCGGTTGCCGAGCCCGGCCGTGGGTCGGCAATCTTCCTGCATCAGTGGCGGCGCCCCGGCTTCCCGACCGAGGGCTGCATCGCTTTTTCGCGTCAGGATTTACACTGGCTGGCCAAACTTGTTCTGCCCGGTACACGCCTTGTGGTGCCACCGCTGGCGCGCTGAGACGTTGCCGCGCAGGCTATCAGAGCTCGTAAGCGCGCGCACCGAAGATGGCCGATCCAACACGCACATGGGTCGCGCCTAACGCAACAGCAGTTTCAAAATCACCACTCATGCCCATCGACAGGCCCGTTAGGCCATTTCTCTCTGCGATCTTGCGGAGAAGAGCAAAATGCAGGCTCGGTTCCTCAGCTGCGGGCGGAATACACATCAGACCTTCGACGGTCAGATCCATATCCTGACATTCGCGGATGAAGGCATCTGCCTCACCCGGAGGGATCCCGGCTTTCTGCGGCTCCTCGCCGGTGTTGACCTGTACGAACAGCTTTGGACAATGGCCCAGTTCCTGCGCCAGCCGCGCGATGGTCTTGGCCAGTTTCGCGCGGTCAACAGTATGAATGTTCTGAAACAGATCCATCGCCTGCCGCGCCTTGTTGGTTTGCAGCGGGCCAATCAGGTGCAGATCCAGTTCCGAGTAGCGCGTCGCGAAGTCCGGCCATTTTCCGGCGGCTTCCTGCACACGATTCTCGCCAAAACAGCGATGCCCCTCTTCCAGAACCGCCGCGACCCTGTCGTTGGGTTGAACCTTGGATACCGCGATCAGCTGCACCGACCCTCGAGGGCGGCCAGCTTTTTCTTCGGCGGTATGAATGCGGGATTGGATCTCCTGAAGCGACATGGGGCAGTCTCACTATGGTCAGATGTTGCCGCAGAAAAACACAGTTTCTGCACAAAAGAAAAGGGCGAGCTCGTAAGAGCCCGCCCCAAGAACCGTAGTGGTTCAGGTCAGCTTAGAAGCTGAACTGAGCACCGAAGTCGGCACGCATCTGGCCGTCGGCGCTGCCCACTTTGCTCTCGCCGATACCACCGCGCAGGGAGACACCGCCGCCCAGGTCGTGGATCACGCCCAGACCAACGTTGCGGGTGTCGCCGTCGCCGGAACCGTCGCCGTAAGCGAAGGTCAGGGTGGTTGCGGAGCTTACGTCGTAAGCAGCAGAGATACCGTAGAAGGTGTCGGACTGAGCAACGTTGCCCGCGATGGATTCATCACCAACCAGCAGGGTGCCGGAGAATGCGCCCCAGGTGCCGCCCAGCGACAGAACAACGATGTCGTCGTCGTCTGCTGCGCCGTTGTCGGTTTCACCGTATGCCAGAGCGGCAGTGATGTTGCCGAAGGTGTAAGCAGCGTGGATGTCGAAACGGTCGCCGTCGCCACCGTTTGCCGCCTGGTCGTAGGACGCAGCAACAGCGAAGTCACCAACTGCGTAACGAGCGTAAACGCCGTTCACGCCTGCGCCACCGGAGGAGTAACCAACGAAGTCGTAGTTAACGCCGGAGTACTGACCAACGAAGTTTTCCAGGCCCGGCTCGTTGCCGTAGTAGTTGGGCAGGTTGTCGATTGCGCCAGCAACGTTACCTACGTCAACACGCAGACCGCCGTACTCAACCGAGAAACGCGCGCCGTTCAGGCCAGCTGCGTTTGCTTCGCCGGAAGCTGCATCTTCGTCAGCCTGCATACGAACGCGAGCGGAGAACTTCACGCCTGCGTCGGTTTCAGCGGAGCCATCGATGTTCATGCGGAAACGGCTGACGATCACGGTGTCGGAAGTGCCACCAACGGTACGATCTTCAACGTAGCCGATACCAAAGCGGCCGTAGCCACCGAACGAAACGTCTGCTGCTGCAACACCAGCGGTGGCGACCAGCGCAGTCGAAGCGAAGAGAATCTTTTTCATGTTTTTCCCTCGGGTTTAAATGTCCAAGCTCAAACAGGCGCTGAGTGGCACAAGTCTGAGTACGCCCTCCGTTTCGCTCTTTTTGGGGTCGTTACGCAAGCTTGGGCGCAGGCGGCAAATCCTTTCGGCCCGAAGTTGATGCAACCATGTCACAGTATCTTAACCCGAGCGGCATCAACGGCTTCGCACAGAGAGAGTCTATTAAAGAATAGGCTTGTTGCCGCCCTATCGCTTGGCTAGGACTAGTCCGCAACCGGAATAGCAACGGATCTTGCCCATCATGCGCTGGCTCACGAAACTTGGACTCATCTCGCTTCTGGCTGTCACCGCCAGCTGTGGCGCATTCGGCGGCAAGAACCGCGGCGGCCCGTCGGCCTATAATGAAAACGTCATTGGCGGCAACCCGCGGAACCCGGAGAACATAGAAGGCACGACAATCTGGGATGCCTTCAAACCCACGAAGGCCGAACAGATTGTTCAGGTGAACCGTTACCTCTGGACCGCAACGCTGGATGTGCTGGACTTCCTGCCGCTGCAAACCGTCGAACCCTACACCGGTGTGATCGTCACAGGTTACGGTACTCCCCCGGGTGGCGGGCGCGCCTATCGCGCAACGGTTCATATCAAGGATCCCGCACTGGATGCCCGCTCGCTAAACGTGTCGCTTCAGACCCGCAACGGCCCAGTCAGCGCCAGTACAGCACGCGCGATCGAGGATGCGATTCTCTCTCGGGCCCGCCAGCTGCGCATCGCCGACCGCAAGCTTTAACCCGGCGCATCCCCCTCTTCTGCCCTCTGGAACAGGCGGGCAAACATCACTATCACAAGCGCCAGGCCCCAAACCTGGCGTTTTTATCTACGAAGGACAGCTCTGATGCCCCGTTATGTTGCCCCGGAAATCGAAGCGCGTTGGCAGGACGCATGGGAAAAAGCCGGGATCTTTCAGGCGAAACGCTCCGCTGACAAACCGAAGTATTACGTCTTGGAGATGTTCCCCTATCCATCGGGCAAACTGCACATGGGGCACGTGCGCAATTACACCATGGGCGATGTGATCGCGCGCTACAAACTGTCGACCGGCCATAACGTACTGCACCCGATGGGGTTTGATGCCTTTGGTATGCCCGCTGAAAACGCCGCGATGGCCAGCGGCGGTCACCCCAAGGACTGGACCTACGCGAATATCGACACGATGGTCGAACAGATGAAACCGCTGGGCCTGTCGCTGGATTGGTCGCGGATGTTCGCCACTTGCGACGAATCCTACTATGGCCAGCAGCAGGCTCTGTTCCTCGATTTCCTCGAAAAAGGTTTGGTCTACCGCAAAAATGCCGTGGTGAACTGGGATCCGGTCGACATGACCGTATTGGCGAACGAGCAGGTCGAAGGCGGCCGAGGCTGGCGCTCCGGCGCCTTGGTCGAGCGCCGCGAGCTGACGCAGTGGTTCTTCAAGATCTCCGATTATTCGGATGAGCTGCTGACCGCGCTGGACACTTTGGAAAACTGGCCCGCCAAGGTGCGTCTGATGCAGGAGAACTGGATCGGAAAATCCTGCGGCCTTCAGTTCAGCTTTACCCGCAGCGATGGCGGCGATCCGATCGAGGTTTACACAACCCGCCCCGATACGCTGAACGGTGCATCTTTCGTGGGCATCTCTCCCGATCACCCGATTGCCAAGGCGCTGGAAGCCGACTCGGAAGAAGTCGCCGCCTTTGTCGCCGAATGCCGCAAGGGGGGCACGACCGAAGAGGCCATCGAGACCGCCGAGAAGCTGGGCTATGACACCGGTATCCGCGTGAAGCATCCGCTGGATCCGAATTGGGAGCTGCCGGTCTGGATCGCGAACTTCATTCTGATGGACTACGGCACCGGCGCGATCTTTGCCTGCCCTGCACATGACCAGCGCGACTTCGAATTCGCGACCAAATACAGCCTGCCCATCATTCCGGTGTTCCAGAACCCTGAAGATGACAGCCCCTTGACCGAGGCCTATGTCCCGACCAAGGCCGAGAAGGTTCGCTATGTCAAAGGCTTCGCCGGTGCGGATGAGCAAACTGGTGAAGAGGCCGTAAATGCCGCCGTCGACAAGGCCGAACGCGAAGGCTGGGGTGCAGGTGTCACCAAATTCCGCCTGCGCGACTGGGGTCTGTCGCGCCAGCGCTACTGGGGTTGCCCGATTCCCGTGGTGCATTGCCCGGACTGCGGCGTGGTACCGGAGAAGAAGGAAAACCTGCCCATCGCGCTGCCCTATGACGAAGACGGCAAGGCGATTGACTTCTCGATCCCCGGCAACCCGCTGGATCGTCATCCCAGCTGGCGCAACTGTGCCTGCCCTGCCTGTGGCAAGCCTGCGCAGCGCGAAACCGACACAATGGATACCTTCGTTGATTCGTCGTGGTATTTCGCCCGTTTCACCGCGCCCGACGCCGAAACACCGATTCGGATGGAGGATGCCAACTACTGGATGAACGTCGATCAGTATATCGGCGGCGTCGAGCACGCGATTCTGCATCTGCTTTATTCGCGCTTCTTTGCCCGTGCCATGCAGATCTGCGGTCACCTGCCCGAGAAGGCAAAGGAACCCTTTGACGCGCTGTTCACTCAAGGCATGGTGACACATGCAATCTATGAAAACGCGGAACGCCGCACTGAGAATGACCGCCCAATCTACCACTACCCGGAAGAGGTCGAGGAGCGCGACGGTGCGGTTGTGGTCAAGGAAACCGGCGAAACGGTCAAGGTCATCCCCTCGGCCAAGATGTCGAAATCCAAAAACAACGTTGTCGATCCGCTGCACATCATTTCGTCTTATGGGGCGGATACCGCACGCTGGTTTGTGCTCTCCGACTCACCGCCTGAACGAGATGTGGAATGGACGGCCTCTGGCGCAGAAGCCGCGCATAAGCACCTGAACCGCGTCTGGAATCTCTGCGATCGCATCGGCGAGATGGACCCGAGCGCTGGCGGTGAGGGCGACGATGAGCTGCTGCGCGATATGCATAAGGCAATCCGCGATGTTACCCTCAGCATCGAAACCTTTGGTTTCAATGCGGCGATTGCGAAGCTCTATAGCTTCACCAACACCCTTGCCAAATCCAAGGCCGGGGCTGCCGCGCAGAAGCAGGCGATCATGACACTGGCCCAGCTGATGTCTCCGATGACGCCGCATCTGGCTGAGGACATCTGGAACCATCAGGGGGGCGAAGGCCTGTGCGCAACTGCCCCTTGGCCGGTTGCGGATGAATCGATGCTGGTGGAAGACAGCGTCACCCTGCCGATTCAGGTCAACGGCAAACGCCGCGGTGAAATCACCGTTGCCAAGGACCTCGGCAAGGATGAGGTTGAAAAAATCGCCCTCGCGCATGAAGCTGTGCAAAAGGCGCTGGATGGCGCCGCTCCTAAGAAGGTGATTGTCGTGCCGGGTCGGATTGTGAATGTCGTGGCGTAGGCCAAAATACCTCATCGCATTGGCCGCTTCTTTGTTGGTGGCGGCCTGCGGTTTCACTCCGGTTTACGCGCCCGGTGGCAGCGGATCCGTGCTTTATGGCGCGGTAAGGGTGCAAGCCCCGGAAACGCTGGGCGCTACGGATGATACCGACGCCTATTTCCTGGTCCAGAATCTCGAAAGCCGGTTGGGACGCGGGTCTGGTGCAGATTATGCGCTGGACCTGAAACTGCGCACCCGAAGCGAAGGTCAGGCGATCACTGCCGACAATGAAATCACCCGCTATTCCATCGTCGGGCAGGCAGCCTATGTGCTGACACGGCAGTCCGATGGCACCATCGTCGCCAGTGGTGACGTCGAGAATTTCACCGGCTATTCCGCAACCGGAACCACTGTTGAAACTCTTGCCGGTGAACGTGATGCTCACCGGCGGCTCATGATGATCCTCGCGGATCAGATCACGACTGATCTGCTGAGCACGGCTGATCTCGGCCAGACCGGCAGGAGCCAGACCCCGGCTGCTTCCAAATGAAACTGAGCCCACGCGAGGCGGACGGATATTTCGCCAAACCGGATCCGGCGAAGACAGGCCTGTTGATCTACGGCCCCGACGCCATGCGGGTGTCGTTGAAGCGACAGCAGATGCTGGCAGCGCTCCTGGGACCAACCGCAGAAGAAGAGATGCGTCTGACGCGGATGTCGGCTGCGGATCTACGCAAGGACGCAGCCCTGTTGATGGATGCGGTCAAGGCCGTAGGGTTCTTTCCCGGCATCCGCGCGGTATTTGTCGAAGAAGCCAATGACACCGCAGCACCAGCTATTATCGCAGCGCTTGAGGCCTGGCAGCCGGGCGACGCGCAGATTGTGGTGACGGCCGGACAATTGAAGGCAACGTCCAAGCTGCGCAAGGCTTTTGAAAATCACCGGAACGCCTATGCCACGGGGATCTATGATGATCCGCCATCACGCAGCGAAATCGAACGTATCCTGATCGAAGCCCGGATCCGTGACGTCCCTGTGGACAGTATGTCTGCGCTGGTCGATATCGCGAATGATATTGGACCCGGTGATTTCTCCCGCATGGTTGAGAAACTTGCACTCTACAAATACGAGGACAGCACGCAGCTGACGCTCGAAGACATTCAGGCGATCGCGCCGCAATCCACCGAAGCTGCAGTCGATGATATGCTCAATATCGTGGCAGAGGGGCGCGGTGCCGAAATTGGCCCGCTCATGGGTCGTCTGCAGGCACAGGGCACCAACGCCGTAACGCTTTGCATTGGCGCGACCCGGCATTTTCGGACCCTCTACACAATTGCCTCCGATCCCGGAGGTCCAGCACAGGGCATCGGGCGCTTGCGGCCGCCGGCCTACGGAAAACGTCGCGACCGGCTTCTGCGACAGGCCCAGAGCTGGGGCGCTTTCAAACTTGAAACTGCGCTGACCCTGCTGACCGATACCGATCTACAGCTGCGCTCAGCCGGACAGACCGCACCGGCTCTTGCGTTGATGGAACGCGCCTTGATCCAACTGGCGCGTCTCAGCCGCGTCGGGTGAGCCCTTGGCTGTCGGGCGGGTCCAGACGCTGCGTCCAGATCACGGCTGCTTGAGAATGGCTTGACCCCACAGCCGGAACCCGGTTCCGTTTCGGACAGAAACCGCAGGGAGATCTCGAAATGTACACCGTTATCGGCAAACAGCTGACCCGCAGTTACCGCGTGCTTTGGGCGCTTGAGGAAATGGGCCAGCCCTATGAGCTGAACCCGGCCTCTCCGCAAAGCGAGGAGGTTCTAGCCCTCAACGCCTCCGGCAAGGTCCCTGTGTTCAAGGACGGGGACGATGTGATCACCGATTCGACAGCGATCATCACCTATCTGGCGGACAAGCACGGGCAATTGACCGCCCCTGCCGGCACGATTGCGCGGGCAAAGCAGGATGCAATGACACATCTTCTTCTGGACGAGCTGGACGCTTTGCTGTGGACCGGGGCGCGCCACAGTTTCATTCTGCCCGAAGACAAACGAGTGCCCGAGGTCAAAGACAGTCTGAAGTGGGAATTTTCCCGCAATCTCGCGCGGCTTGAAAACATGATGGCTGGTCCATTTCTGATGGGCGAGGAGTTCACCATACCTGACATCATCTGCACCCATTGCCTGAACTGGGCCTATAGCGCCAAGTTCCCAATCGAGAGCGAACTCCTTCTGGCCTATAGCAAGCGCATGCGCGCACGTCCCGCCTTTCAGGCGGTAGCAGCATCGGTAGCGTAACTACCGGCCAGATAGTCAACGGCTGACCGCCCCGCCCAACGCCCTGTCGCCAGGCAGGCGGTCAGCAGATACCCTCCCGTTGGGGCTTCCCAGTCGAGCATTTCCCCGGCGCAGAACACGCCGGAACGCGCATGCAACATCAATCCTGAATCAACAGCCCGGGCCTGAACACCGCCAGCGGTGGAAATCGCCTCATCCATCGGCCTCAGCCCGGCATGGCGGATCGGCACAGCCTTCACCAGCCGGGCCAGCGTCTCCGGCTCCGCTGGTAATGGGCGCGCGAATTCCTGCATCACCGCCAGACGCGGCGGTGTCAGTTTCAGTACCTTGCGCAGATGGGTCGACAAACTGGATTTGCCGCGCGGGCGGGTCAGACGTGCGATGACCTGATCCAGCGACAGATCGGGCAGCAGATCCATATGCAGCGCTGCGCCCTCGCGCACAGCGGCGCAGACCATATAAACCCCTCCCCCTTCGAGCCCTTGCCGGGAGATCACCGCCTCACCACGGGTGCGAACCGCACCGGCGCATAATGCGATACCCTTTAGTGGTTCGCCAAAATGCTGGGCCATGTGATCTGACCAAGGGATCAAGAGCCCGGCATTGGCGGGCTGGAAGGGTGCAAGCGGCACAGCGTCGGCGGCCAGTGTCTCCGCCCAGCGGCCGTCGGATCCCAGTCGTGCCCAGCTGGCGCCCCCCATGGCCAGAACTGTCGCCCCGGCCGTGACCTGCCGCAGGCCGTCCGGTGTGTCTAACTGCAGAGCGTCACCTTGCCACCCCAGCCAGCGCCAGCGGGTGCGGCGCTCCACCCCGTATCCGTCCAACCGGGCCAGCCACGCCCGCAGCAGCGGAGAGGCTTTCATTTCGCTGGGGAAAACCCGTCCTGTGGTGCCCGTGAACAAGGTGCTGCCCAACCCCGTCGCCCAATCCATCACCTCTGCCGCATCACATTCCGCGATCATCGGCGCCAGCCAGTCCGCCCCCGCGCCATAGTGGCTGAGCAGCATCGAACGTGGTTCGTCTTTCGTCAGGTTGAGGCCCGATTTACCGGCCATCAGGAATTTTCGGGCAACCGAGGGTTTGGCATCGACTATAAGCGTCCGGTGACCAGCTGCCCCGAGCTCTTCGGCAGCCCGCAAACCCGCAGGTCCAGCACCGATGATCACGGCGTCCCAGTTTTCCAGTTCCTGTCCCAAATAGACGGTTCCTTGCGCGCTTGCCCTTGCCGATGACCGACACAGGCGCATGTCCTACGGTTGAACCAGCCATACTCAGAGACTGCGCCAATGTCACCGTCTGCCGACGCCGATCCCATATGCCCGCTGTGCCACCGTCCGATCCCAAGAGAGGTCGCACAAAGCCTGCATCACCTGATCCCAAAGCTGAAGGGCGGTAAGGGCGGACCAACGGTTTTGCTGCATCACATCTGCCACAAGGAAATCCATTCGGCGCTCAGCGAAGCGGAACTGGCGCGGTCCTTCCATACGGTCGAAGCCCTGCGCCAACATCCCCGGCTGGCAAAATTCATCGCCTGGGTGCAAAAGCGCCCGCCGTCCTTTCAGTCGCGGGTACCGGGAGGACGGCGGAAACGCTGACAAGGCGGCGTTTAGACCCGTGTGCAATCGGACAGGATCGCCTGCGCCATATCCATCTCAGCCGCGAGGCTATCCGCCATCAGGTCACGGGCTGTCTCCATCAAGTCCTCAGGCTGCACGATCCGGTCTATCAACCCAAACTGCTGCGCCTCCTCGGCGGAGATCTTCTGTCCAGCGGCCAGGATCAGCTTCGTGCGCGCCGGACCGATCAACGCCGACATGCGCCGCGCGTCAGAGGGTTGCGGGCGGTAGCCAAGCTTCATGACCGGGTAAAACACCTTCGCAGTTGGCACGGCGATTCGCAGATCGCAGGCCAGTGCCATCCCATTTGCCCCGCCCGCCAAAGTGCCGTTCAACGCCGTAATGGTAAGACAGGGAAGGTCGGCAATGGCTCCCGACAGCTGCTCCCACAATGGCGATGTGGCGAGACCGGCCCGCGCCGCATCCAGATCCGCACCGGCGCTGAAAACACGGCCAGCCCCCGTGATGATCAGCCCACGCGCGCCCTGCGCGCGGGCCGCGATATCGCAGAGCTGCTCCAGCATTTGAACGGTCAATGCGTTGGCCTTGTCCGGCCGGTTCAAGGTGACCGTCCAAAGACCGTCCTCTCCGATGTCGAGGTCGATCATGTCAGGCCGACCTGCTTGCGGATGCCCTCATCACGCAACGAGATTTCGGTTCCGACCAGGTCGTCCGCCGCCGCGCTGCACATCCACAGCAGAGCCCGTGCCGGCCACTCGGCCGGAATATGATCTGACCAATCCAACCGGCTGACTGGATTGACGCCGCTGGCCTTGATCACCCGCTGCATTTCCGTTGCTACGGTGCCCGGAGACAGCCCCATGGCGCGAATCCCATTTGCCGCTTCTTCATGATGCAGGGACCGGGTCAGCATCGCGGCAGCCGCCTTGGAGGCGCAATAGGCACTCCAGCCTTCCACCGGGTTATGCGCAGCACCCGAGCTGACGGTCAGGACTGTTCCACCACCCGCTGCTTTCATCCCCGGCAGGACCGCACGCATTCCGTTGAATACACCATTCACATTGATGTCGATCAGCCGGGCCCAGTCGCCAGGATCGGCCGCTTCAAGACGGGCAATCGGATCGACCACACCGGCATTGTTGATCAGTATATCAATCCGCCCAAACTGCGCCTCGGTTTGCGCGACAGCGGCCGCTACAGCCTGGTAGTCGGCCACGTCACAGGCGAAGGTCAGCACCTTTCCGCCGATCTCTTTTGCCAGCTCGGCGAGGCTGTCTTCACTCCTTGCCAGCAAGGCCACATTGGCCCCGGCAGCGGCAAACACACGGGCCGTATCGGCACCGATACCCCGGCTCGCGCCGGTTATCACAACTGTCTTGCCCTTGATCTCCATACTATTAATCTCCAAATCCCTGTTTTGAAATGTGGTAGACTGGTTAGGGGGAACGGTCCAGTGGGATGCCCCCTTGACCCGGCACCTCCTCCGGCCAACCATGGCGCAAAATAGACCACGAAAGGTATACTTATGTCCGTTTTCCTCGCCCGCAGCAGCGGTGTTGCGATTGTTATGGCGTTTTCTGCGCAGGCGGCCCTGGCAGATGTAACGGCAAAAGATGTCTGGTCGGACTGGAAGTCCTACATGACGGCCACCGGTTATACGGTGAATGGCACCGAGACTATGTCCGGCGATACGCTGACCGTCTCTGACATCTCTATGGCCATGCCAATCATGGAGGAAAACACCAGCGGCACGCTGACCCTCCCCGACATCAAGTTCGTCGAAAACGGTGATGGCACAGTCAATATCATGCTGCCCGCAGACATGCCGATGATGTTCAAAATGGACGGCCCAGAGGGTGTCGCCAGCGGGACCATTGTTTACACCCACGACGGCAGCCCGATGCTGGTTTCCGGCGACGCGGATGAGATGACCTATGATTATGCCAGCAGCTTGATGAAAATCTCGCTGACGGATCTGAAGATCCCGGACGAAGACATCCCTGCCGAAACCGTACAGCTGACCATGACGCTGGCGGATGTTGTGACAAAAACGGTCATGACCAACTCTGACGTCCGCGCCTACAACCAGACAATGACCAGTGAATCGCTGAACTTTGACGCGACGATCAAGGTGCCTGAAACCAACGATGGCGGCTCTTTCAAAGGGGCGATGCAGGGTGTGCGCTTCGCGGGCACGACAATTGTTCCCGAAGGGCTGGAAACCAACGATATGGCGGCGCTGCTGCGCGGTGGCTTCAACGCTGAAGGTACATTTGACTTTGTAAGTGGCAACAGCGCAATCAGCGGCCAGGATGGTACCGATACCTTTGCGCTGGATAGCAACTCAGAAGGCGGAGCAATTGGCTTCAGCATGGGTCTCGACGGATTGACCTATGACGTCAAACAGAATCGCACCGAAACCAATATCACCAGCTCGGACCTGCCGTTCCCGCTGGCGCTGTCCATGGCCGAAGCCGCCTTCAAACTGACCATGCCGATTGCTCAATCCGACGAAGAGCAGGATTTCGCCCTCGGTGTGTTGCTGCGCGACTTTGACGTGCCGGAAATGCTCTGGGGTATGGTGGATCCCACCGGTGCCCTGCCTCACGATCCCGCAACCGTTGCACTGGATCTGGCAGGCAAGGCAAAACTGGCCTTCGATTTCTTTGACCCGAAAGCCATGGCTGAGGTGGAAAACGGCGAACAGGCGCCGGGTGAGCTGCACGCGCTGACCGTCAATGCGCTCGAAGTCTCCGTAGCAGGCGCAAAACTGACCGGCACCGGGGATTTTGCCTTCAACAATGACGATCTGGAAAGCTTCGACGGCATGCCGGCACCTTCTGGTGAGGCAAACCTGACGCTGACGGGCGCCAACACGCTGCTGGACAAGCTGATCGGAATGGGTCTGGTTTCGGACAGCGACGCCATGGGCGCGCGCATGATGATGGGCATGCTGGCGGTTCCCGGCGATGGCGAGGACACGCTGACCTCCAAGATCGAAGTGTCAGAGGATGGTCAGATCAAGGCCAACGGCCAGCGCATCAAGTAACCACAGCACCTGACTGACTGGATGATCGGGGCCGCAAATTGCGGCCCCTTTTTTTGTCTGCGCCCTTGCAGCCTCTCGCTGCGCTGGCTAGCTCTAGGTGATGTTCAACCCATGTAGGTGCCCATGACCCAGACCCCCGAAAGCCTAAGCCACGCTCTTCTTGATGCCGCCCGCAAGGCAGGGGCCGATGCCGCCGACGCGATGGTGGCAGAAGGCAGCTCTCTCTCCATCGAAGTGCGTCAGGGCACGCTGGAACATGCCGAGCGGTCCGAAGGGGTGGATCTGGGCCTGCGGGTCTTTGTCGGGCAACGTCAGGCCTGCGTTTCGGCCTCGGACATGCGGGACGAAACCCTGACGGCCATGGCGGAACGCGCTGTCGCCATGGCACGCGAGGCCCCCGAGGACCCCTATGCCGGTCTGGCCGAACCGCACCAGCTTGCGCAGAATTGGGATCTCGCCGCGCTGGAGCTCTTTGATCCCAGCGACGAACCGGCCCCTGCCACCTTGCAAGAGGATGCACTGGCGGCTGAGGCGGCTGGCCTCGGCGTTTCGGGGGTAACCCAGGTACAATCTGCGGCGGCCGGATACGGCAGCCATAAGGTCCATATGGCCGCGACCAACGGGTTTTCCGGTGGCTACCAACGCAGCAGCCGCTCGATCTCCTGTACCGCCATCGCAGGAAGCGGAACCGGCATGGAACGTGACTATGACGGCGACTCCCGAACCTTCCAGGCAGATCTGCGGCCGGCTGATGACATCGGACGACAGGCTGGTGAGCGCGCAGTCGAACGGCTGGGCGCTCGCAAACCGGAAACCGGCAGCTACCCGGTTTTGTTCGACGAACGCGTCTCGTCCTCTCTGATCGGCCATCTTTTGGCTGCGGTGAACGGTGCGAGCATCGCCCGCGGGTCCTCCTGGCTGAAGGACGCTCTGGGAGATCAGATTCTGCCGACGCATCTGAGCGTCACGGAAGATCCCTTTCGCCCCCGGATTGCCGGATCGCGTCCTTTCGATGGCGAAGGCCTGCCGACGCAGCGCCGCGCCATTATCGACAACGGGATGCTGACCGGCTGGACGCTCGATCTCGCATCGGCCCGCAAGCTGGAAATGCAAAGCACTGGCAACGCGGCACGCGGTGTCGGCTCGGTGCCATCCCCATCGCAGTGGAATATCGCGCTGACCCAAGGTCCCGATAGCCGCGCCGATCTGATTGCCAATATGGGCACCGGCCTTCTGGTCACGTCGATGATTGGATCCACCATCAACCCGAATACCGGCGATTATTCTCGCGGGGCCGCCGGTTTCTGGGTGGAAAACGGTGAGATTGCCTATCCCGTCAATGAATGCACGATTGCAGGCAATCTGCGCGACATGCTGCGCGGTATTGTTCCAGCCAATGACGCGCGAACCCATCTGTCCCGCATTGTGCCCTCATTGCTGGTCGAGGGGATGACCCTTGCCGGAAACTGATCTTTCCCTGCTGATCCGCGCAGCAGAGCAGGCAGGCGATATCGCCTGTCGCTACTCTGGGCCCGAAGCGCAGAAATGGGAGAAACCAGACGGTGGCGGGCCAGTGACGGAAGCTGATATCGCCGTCAACGAGCTGCTTGCCGACGTGCTGCCCGGCGCCCGCCCGGATTATGGCTGGCTGTCTGAAGAAAGCGAAGACACCAGCACACGTCTGAACCGTGAAAAGATCTTTATCGTCGATCCTATCGACGGCACCCGCAGTTTCGCCGAAGGATCTCGGACCTGGGCCCATTCGCTGGCGGTTGCGCATAACAGGACGATCACGGCGGCAGTCATCTACCTGCCCCAGCGCGAGCTGATGTATTGCGCAGCACTTGGACAAGGCGCGACCTGCAATGGCACAGCAGTCGAGGTTTCCCGACAGGATGACCTCAACGCCGCAAATGTTCTGGCGGCAAGACCGCTGCAGGACCCCGAACACTGGCACAATGGCATTGTACCCGCGTTCAATCGCAGTCATCGCCCTTCGCTTGCCTACCGAATGGCGCGGGTCGCGGATGCGGGCTTTGATGCCATGCTGACCCTGCGCCCCAGTTGGGAATGGGACATCGCAGCGGGTGACCTGATCCTGCGCGAGGCCGGAGGGCTGTGCAGCGACAGGTTCGGCGTCGGCTTGCGGTTCAACAACCCTCACCCTACGCTCAACGGCGTTGTCGCTGCGCCGCCGCGACTGCACGAACAACTGATTGCCGCGCTCGATCCGAAGGGTCCCGGCCTTCGCCCGCTCTGACAGCCGCGCGCAGCAGGAAAACCGTAGCCATGTCGAGACCTTCCGCCGCATCCGACCGCAGCCTCCGCTGGCCTGCCCGTCCCGCAGGCGAAGTGCTGTGGATCCACGCCTCCACGACAGAGCGGTACATGGCTCTCGGCGATGTCGGGAACCGTATGAAATCGCTTCGACCCGATCTGTCTGTTTTGGTGACGTGGAGCCGCGACATCACGAACAGGCCACTGGTCGAGGGCTGCGACCTCGCTGCGGGACCACCGCCGGATGACACCCCGGCCGACGTGCGGATGTTTCTCGATCACTGGCGCCCCGATCTGCTTATCTGGTCGGGGGGAGACCTCCGTCGTGGACTGATGCGCCAGATGAGCGAACGTCAGATCGACAGCCTACTGGTTGATATCGAAGCGAGAGAATTGCCCGATCGCACCAGTCGTTGGTTGCCGGACCAGCGCCGTCGGCTTTTCGACCGCTTCAGCGAAATCATGACCCCGTCAGATGAGGCCCGAGCGCAGATGCTCCGGCTCGGTGTCGCTGCAGATCGGATCCAACAGACCAATCCCCTGCGGTTGTCGGCCACGCCCCCTGGCTGCAACAGCGATGAGCTTACCCATATGCAGGCCCAGCTGGGGAGCCGTCCGGTCTGGTTCTCTGCGCAGACCGAGCTGGGTGATCTACCAACCATCCTGACGGCACATCGCAGCGTACTGCGGCTTTTGCATCGGTTGCTTCTGGTAATCGCGATCCGCGATGAACAGGACCTCGCAGAGGCCCGCGATGCGATCATCGCCAGCGGCCTGCAGCTGGCCGATTGGGACAGCGGCGAAGAGCCTGATGAATACACTCAAGTCCTGCTCAGCTCTTCCGATGACACCGGTCTCTGGTACCGGCTTTCGCCACTGTGTCTGCTGGCCGGCAGTCTGCCCCGCCACGCAAGCGGACAGAACCCGCTGGATGCCGCAGCACTCGGGTCGGCGATCCTGCATGGGCCGGGTCTTGGCACATATGCTGCCTTATATGAGCGGCTGACAGAGGTTGGCGCCGCGCTGAAAATCAACGATGCCGAAGATCTTGCGCAGGGCGTGCTCAGCCTGTCGGCCCCTGATCGGGCGGCGGAGATGGCGCTTGCCGGCTGGCAGATCGTCACAGAAGGCGCCGATATGACCGACCACCTTATGGATCGCGTCCAGGAGTTGCTGGACAAGCGAGAGGACCGATATGAAAGCTCCTGACTTCTGGCACAAGCCCGCCGGAGACTTCGATATTCGCAAGACCTTGCTGGCGCCGCTTGGCCGGATCTACGCATATGCCACCGCCAGACGCCTGGCGCAGGGCGCCGCGCTACGGGTGGCTGTTCCGGTGATCTGTGTCGGCAACATCAACGCCGGTGGCACCGGCAAGACGCCAACGGTCATTTGGTTTCTCGAACGGCTCAGGGATATGGGGCATGAGCCACATGTGGTGACCCGTGGCTATGGTGGCTCTCTGCCCGGTCCTGTGCAGGTCGATCCGGGCCGTCATCGCGCCAGTCAGGTTGGCGACGAACCCCTGCTCCTGGCGGCCTTTGGAGAGGTCTGGAAAGCTGAGGATCGCGCCGCTGGTGCGCAGGCGGCTGCCGCGGCTGGTGCCACAGTCATACTGCTCGATGACGGCTTTCAGAACCCGAGTGTTCACAAGGATCTTTCCGTGGTCGTCGTCGACGCGGAGCGTGGGTTTGGCAATGGCCATTGCCTGCCCGCCGGTCCACTGCGTGAGCCGGTGGCTACGGGCCTTGCGCGCGCCGATCTGGTATTGTCGCTGGGCCGAACCGAGGCGCAGGCACGGTTCCAGTCAGCCTGGAGCGATGCCCTGACGACATGCCAACATTACTCCGGCGCACTGGAGCCTTTGAAAACCGGAATGCCCTGGCAGGGGACGCCGGTGCTGGCATTCGCAGGAATTGGCCATCCACGGAAATTCTTCGAGACGCTGCGTGACCTTGGCGCGGATCTGCGCCGTAGTGAAGCGTTGGACGATCATCAACCCCTGTCCACTGCCCTGATGTCCCGGCTGGAAACCGAAGCCAAGCTGATCGGTGCCCAGATGGTCACCACCGAAAAAGACGCGGTCCGGCTGCCGGAGAGTTTTCGCAACAAGGTGATCACGCTACCGGTGCGCCTGCAGATCGACAACGATGAAGCGCTTCTGGCCCAAATCCGCAAGGTCGCTCCACCGCCTCCATAACACTCGGGCAAGAAGACGCGGTGCACTCTCATCCAGTCTGGCAGCAGATTGCAAAAAAACCCGCCACGGTCACCGGGCGGGTTTTCCTATCTACATTTTCCCAAAGGAAGGGGTATCAGCCGTCGAGTTCGGCGTCGATCAGCGCTTTGAACGCCTCATAAGACTGATTTTCCACTTTCTTGCCGTTCAGGATGAACGACGGCGTGGACTCGATGCCATGCTCTGTCGCATTTTCCTGATACCAGTTGACGAGGGTCTGGGCCTTGGTCCCATCCTGAAGACAGACCTCCAGCTGTTCCTCTTCCAGACCTGCGAGCCGCCCGATCTTGCGCAGCGCATCAACGATTTCAGTCGCGCCACCCGCTCGGGCCCAATCAGATTGCCCCTTGTAGATCAGGTCGCTGATCCCGAAGAACTTCTCAGGTCCTCCACAGCGCGCAATCATCGACGCCCAAAGGCCATAGCGATCGAAATAGACCTCGCGGTAGATGAACTTCACCTTTCCGGTGTCGATGTAATCCTGCTTCAGCTGCTTGTACGCACCCTGGTGGAAATTCGCGCAATGCGGACAGGTATAGGACGCATATTCAATCAGCGTCACCGGAGCATCTTCGGCACCTTGCACCATCTCGACGATGGTGGAGGTATCAACCTCTGCATCTTGCGCGTAGGCCGCCCCAACCAGCGGGTTGCCGGGCAGAGAGGTGCCGCCTTGCAATGCGGCATAACCATAGACACCCGCCGCAACGACAGCGGAGGCAAAGATGCCGGACATCAAACGGGTCATTCATACCCCTTTCTAAGAGTTTTCTGTTTCGTCAGCACGTTGCGCCCAAGCCGTTCAAGCGCTGCGCGCAATTCTTCACTTTCGACCCCGGTCGCAGCCTCGGCTGCCGCCGCCACGTCCTGCGGATCAGGCGCCTGGGGCTTGCGGACCTTCGGAGCGTATTTAAAGGAAACCTGCCCCTCGGCAAAGCCAGTGGGCGCGGTCTGAGTAATCCGGACCTTGGAAATTGCGTTATAGCCGTAAACCGCGTTCACCTTGCAGCGCAGAGGCTCTTTCTGCATTTCCAGCATCGGCGCATGGGCACCGGTGGTCAACAACGTCAACGTCGCTCCAAATCCACCGCGCCCGTAGTGCACATTGACCGGGCGCGCGATAGAGGAGATGTCGGGACCGGCAATTTCTTCCCAATGGGTGAGCAGGCGCGACACCGCAAAGCCCCGGCTTTCGCCGGCTTTGCGAATCTGATCGTTCAGAAGCTGCGATGTTCGCTTGAACCCGCGAGATTTTGTCCGTTGCACTGCCATGACCGTGGTTTTGCTAGACTGCTCGCCCTATTGTAAAGGGCTGCCATGCGAGAACCAGCGAAACCGGGCCATAAAGGATAAAGAATGCGTGACCTCAACAGCGAGAGCCACCCGCAGAGCCGTGATTTGCTGGACTGGTACGACCAGCACGCGCGCAGCCTGCCCTGGCGTGTCAGCCCGTCGGATCGCGCCGCCGGTATCTGGCCCGATCCCTACCGCATCTGGCTGAGCGAGGTCATGTTGCAACAAACCACTGTGGCTGCCGTCAAGGACTACTTCCACCGGTTCACCAGCCGCTGGCCGACGGTGGCGGATCTCGCGGCGGCGGCGGATGCAGATGTCATGGGGGAATGGGCAGGTCTTGGGTATTACGCACGGGCACGCAATCTGCTGAAATGCGCGCGCGTGGTGGCCGAGGAACACGGTGGCACCTTTCCGAATACCTATGACGGGCTGATCGCCCTACCCGGCATCGGCCCCTATACCGCCGCCGCCATTTCGGCGATCGCATTTGACCGCCCGGAAACCGTGCTGGACGGCAATGTCGAGCGGGTGATGGCGCGGCTTTACGATATCCATACTCCCCTGCCAGCGGCCAAACCCCAGCTGAAAGAGAAAGCTGCAGCCTTGACCCCAGCGATGCGCCCGGGCGACCACGCTCAGGCGGTAATGGATCTCGGCGCGACGATCTGCACACCGCGCAATCCGGCCTGTGGCATCTGCCCATGGCGCAGCCCCTGCGCTGCCCGTGCGGCTGGCACAGCTCTGGAACTGCCAAAGAAAACCCCCAAGAAACCCAAGCCAACCCGCCTTGGCATCGTCTATCTGGCACGCAGCTGCGATGGCGACTGGTTGCTGGAGCAGCGCCCGGACAAGGGGTTGCTGGGCGGTATGCTGGGCTGGCCGGGCAGCGATTGGAACGACGATCCGGCCCCAGCCCCACCGTTTGAGGCCGATTGGCAGGATCTCGGGGCGGAGGTGCGTCACACCTTCACCCATTTTCACCTGGTCCTGCAGGTCATGCTGGCGGAGCTGCCACCGGGTTTCACACCGCAGGACAGTCAGCGCGTGATAAAACGACATGACTTCAAACCCACCGACCTGCCGACGGTGATGCGCAAGGCCTTCGATCTCTGGAAGGGGCGCTGATGCCTTCTCTTTTATCCGGGCAGGGCGCATAGTCGACCACGAACACGCCCGACCTGAATGAGGCTGTACTGGAATGATATCCGCCGAGACTCTGCGCAGCTGGCAGGCCGCCCTGCCCTATTGGTTGTCCTTTCTGCTGGTGCCGCTGGTCGGGCTCGCCGCTCTTTATGGTGGCTGGCTCATCCTGCTGCCTCCCTTCGTCACCTGGTACCTCTTTGCGGCATTGGACGGGGTCTTCGGGCTTAATCTTGAAAACGCGGATCCGCTCACACCCGAAGAGGATCTTCATTGGTATTCCTCACTGACCATTGCCTGGGTTCCGGTGCAGGTCCTGCTCCTGATTGCCATGCTAATCTACGTGCCTGGCGCCGATCATCTCTCGGGAGCGGAGAAATTCGGGGTATTCTTCGGTGTTGGCGTCCTCAGCGGCACAATAGGGATCAACTACAGCCACGAATTGATGCACCAGAAGAGCAGACTGGAGCGTTGGCTGGCGGATATCCTGCTGGCAATGGTGCTCTATTCTCACTTCAGATCCGAGCATCTGCTCGTGCATCATCGCCATGTCGGCACACCCCGCGATCCGGTCACAGCGCGCTACAACGAGGGCTTCCATCGTTTCTATCCGCGTGTTCTGTGGCAATGCTGGCGGTCTGCGTTTCGGGCTGAGAGAGTACAACTGGCGCGCCGCAACCTACCTTGGACTGACCGGCGCAACCCGTTCTTTCGCTATTGGGCGCTGCAAGCCGCGTTTCTGCTGATGGCCTTTGTGCTGGGCGGGATGCTCGGCGTAGGATTGTTCCTGGTCCAGGCCGGTGTCGCGATCTGGCAGCTGGAACTGGTGAACTACGTTGAACACTACGGTCTTACGCGCAAATATCTGGGCGGGGGTAAATTTGAGCCGGTGATGCCGCGCCATTCGTGGAATGCAGCCCATAAGGCGTCAAACTGGCTGTTGATTAACCTGCAACGCCATTCCGACCACCACTACAAACCCGATCGTCGCTTTCCCCTGCTTCAGAACCACACATCAGCCGATGCTCCCCAGCTACCCTACGGCTATCCGGTCATGACAGTTGCGGCGATGATACCACCGCTGTGGCGGCGGATCATGAACCCGCGAGTGCGGCGCTGGCGGCAGATGTATTATCCTGACATCACCGATTGGAGCGCCTACAATACGGCCCGTTGCCACGAAGACCGCCCCGACCCGACACCGGCAGGCCCGCGCGCCTAGCGGACACCTAGCGGGGCAGCGCCCATAGTGTCATCGGTCGGGTCAGCCCACGCAGTTCAGATGCGCCGTGCTGCACGAAACCTGCTTGCAGATCTCTGGCGCCGCCTTCGTCCTCCACACGCTGCCGCAGGGTCTCGCTGATCACCATCTGAGCGTTCATCTCGCGGGTGCGCTCCTCCAGTCGGGCTGCAATATTCACCGCGTTACCGATCACCGCATATTCCAACCGGTTTGCGCCGATATTGCCAATCACCGTCTCACCATAGTGAACACCGATGCCAACGCGGATTTCTGCCTCGCCGTAGCGGCGTCGCTCGGCATTCCAGTCCGCTACCGACGCCAGCATGGCCCGCCCGCAAGCCAGGGCGTTACTTGCGTCCCTCGGACCAGCCAGCGGTGTACCAAAGGTCGCCATCAAACCATCGCCCAGATACTTGTCCAGCGTGCCGTGATGACGGAACACCTCCTTTTCCATGCGGCCATGAAAATCGCGCAAGAGGTCAATCACCTGATAGGCGTCGCGCTCGGCCGCCAGGCGGGTGAACCCGACAATGTCAATAAACAGAATGGCCACGTCCTGACGGCGGGTCTGCTTCAGCGGTTCATCATTTTGCGACAGCTGCTGCACCACATTGGGCGAGAAATACCGTGACAGATTGGCCCGTTCACGCTCAAGACCAGCATTATTCTGGATCAGCGCGTAAAGCCGTTTTGAGGATATACCCAGCGTCACTGCCACCAGAAAGAACACGATAACCTCCTGCAGGCGCTGATGCAGGAGAAAGCTGTTCGGATCGAGAAATTCAGCCATGGTCGGATCATAGCCCACAACCTCAAGCACCCGTTCGGTCAGGCCGGGCACCGGATCCGTCAGCCACCAGACCATGATCGCCGCAAATAGCCAGATGACTGCGGTCCAGATGCCGATGGCAACCACCGTGCGCCAGGAATAGGCCAGAGTCCCCGCGGCAAGTATGATGAAAAAATAGATGAAATTGCCAAACCGATACTGAATAGGCAGCGGCGTATCGTCGACACTCAGCGGATTTGGCAGAACCATTCCGATGGTCATGATCGACAGATCGGCAAAAATCAGCAGCATCTCAAGCCGTGATTGCCCAACCCGTCCAACCCGGCGGATCAGCCAGCCGTTCAGACATAGCAACGCAAGGATAAAGTGATAATACAGCACATCCCATTTGGGGTTCACATAGATCAGAAAAACCGCCGTTACGGCCATGGCGATCCAGCGCGCCCGCACCGCAAGCTCCAGCCCATTGCGTTTGTGCTCTGTTAGCGCATCCAGCGCATAGGGGCTCTCCTGTCTGAAAATGGCTTCGTCGCTATCCAAGGCAGGAGCGGGGGCGGAGGCGGTTACTGCCATGATATGTATCCATCCATTGGCGCCGGTCTTGCGTCAAACTAACGGCAGCTGCCAACGGATGCACCCCTTGAACCGACAGCGCTGAAACGAAAAGACCCCGCCATGACGGCGGGGCAAGGTTGGCGCCGTCGACAATGCGACAGCGCCTGCGGTTTCACACAGGTTGTGAAAGGGTGGGGTCAGTTTTGCAATTCTGCCCGAATCTGCTGGCGCAGCACGTCGATGGGCACGGTCTTTCCGTCCCGCTTGAAACACCAGTAGGTCCAGCCATTGCAGGAGGGCGCGTTTTCCAGATGCGCTCCGACCTGATGAATTGATCCCTTGATATTGTCGCCGATCAGCGTGCCGTCTGCGCGCACTTTTGCCTTGTGCCGACGGTTCATCGAATAAAGCTCGTCGCCCGGGCGCAACATGCCGCGCTCGACCAGCTGACCAAAGGGGACGCGCGGTTCGGCACGTTTGCTGGCAGAGACCTGCAGCGCTTCGCGGTCGAACTTGCGTACGGATTTGATGCGCTTTTCGGCAACTTCACGGTAGGCGGCTTCGCGCTCGATTCCGATAAATTCACGGCCCAGCATCTTTGCCACGGCGCCCGTGGTGCCGGTGCCAAAGAACGGGTCCAACACCACATCGCCCGGATTCGTCGAGCCAACGAGAATGCGGTGCAGCAGCGCCTCGGGTTTCTGCGTCGGATGCGCCTTATTGCCGGCCTCATCCTTCAGCCGCTCATGGCCGGTACAGATCGGCATGACCCAGTCCGAACGCATCTGCAAACCTTCGTTCAGCGCTTTCAGCGCCTCATAGTTGAAGGTATATTTTGCGCCTTCGGATTTTGAGGCCCAGATCATCGTCTCATGCGCGTTGGTGTAACGCTTGCCACGGAAATTCGGCATTGGGTTCGACTTGCGCCAGATCACATCGTTGAGGATCCAGAAGCCTTCGTCCTGCACCGCTGTGCCGACTCGGAAGATGTTGTGGTACGATCCGATCACCCAGATGGAGCCGTTTGGCTTCAGGATACGGCGCGCCTGTTTAAGCCAGGCACGGGTAAACTCGTCATAGACGCCAAAGCTGGAAAACTGATCCCAGTGGTCATCAACCGCATCGACCTTGCTGTTGTCAGGACGATGCAATTGCCCCTTCAGCTGAAGGTTATAGGGGGGATCCGCAAAAATCAGATCAATCGAATTTGACGGCAGACCGGACATCACGTCGATACAGTCACCGTCAAGGATCGCGTTTAGCGGGAGCGCCGCGGCGCCCCGTGTAAGTGTTTTGTTCATTTGCTCTGCCTCGATAACCACGGCGCATTTTTGCGCTCATTTTGGTTGTCCACAGGATGAGTCATCGTGGATTCGAGGTCAATTTGTTTTTTAGAACAAGGTGATGAGGTTCACTCTTGATACAATATGTTGTGGACAGGCTTAAAGGAACGCCGATGATGTGGGGTCACGCCCAGGTTCACCAGGGCGTCGCGGTGCTGTTTGGACGGGTAGCCTGCGTTTTTCTCCCAGCCATAGCCGGGAAACTGTTGCGCCAAATCCACCATGATCCGGTCACGGGCCAGTTTTGCCACGATGGATGCCGCCGCGATGGAGACTGATTTGCTGTCTCCCTTGATCACGAACTCCGACGTCTGGAGCAGACCCTTGGGGATCAGATTGCCATCGATCAGCAAATAATCCGGCGCCGGATCCAGGGCTGCAACGGCCCGCTCCATTGCCAGATGCGAGGCGCGCAGAATGTTCAGGGAATCAATCTCTTCGACGCTGGCATGAGCAATCGCAACCTCGGCCTGCGCAAAGATCGACGCTTCGACCGCCTCGCGCCGCTTGGCGCTTAGCTTCTTTGAATCGTTCAGCCCCTCGGGAATATTGTCGGCGTCCAGGATGACCGCAGCGGCGGTCACCGGTCCGGCGAGCGGGCCACGCCCAACCTCATCCACGCCTGCAATACGTATATGGCCACGCGCACGGGCGGCCGCTTCCAATGTGTAATCGGGATAATCCATCCCTTGGTCTGACCGGGTTTTAAGCCGGGTTTCAAGCCCGACCGCAGATACCGCGCAAAAAAGAGGGGGCCGAAGCCCCCTAAGTCTGCTCGAACCCAGGTCCCGCCGACCTCAGCGACGGGTAATGCGATAGCCGCGGTCCTTGAGGCAATCCGGGCGATAGCCGACACGATTGCGTTTGCCATTCCAGAAGGTCACCTGGCAGGCGCGCGGCAGGGTGTGCTCAAATCCGTACTGTTTGCGCAGACAGCCCTGCCCCATCAAAGTCCGGCTTTGGCTGTAGCGCGGGAAATAGCGCACGCATTGTGCCGGCAGATCATAGCGCGCAACATGCGGCGGAAGCGGTCTGGGATGATGAGGCCGATACGGCTTGCCATGTGACGGACGATGCGGACGGGTGACCTGTGGCTGATCATCATCGCGATTGTTCTTCACGATTGCACCGATGATGCCAAGCACGGCGAGACCCGCCAGCACCTTGGCAACATCCTCGTCCGCCCGTGCAGGCGCTGCGGAAAACCCGGTCACCGCGACCGCTGCGGCAACGATCAGCGTGATGAATTTGCGATGCGGTTTGGCATTTACATCAATGCGACTGCTGCGAAACATGGGATGTCCTTCCTGAAGTTCTGAAAACATGAGGCCAAATGACCGATGCAATCAGCCTGGTTCGGAACCGTGCGGACAGGCAATAACGGCGCCTTGTTATCGAATATCACCACCCGCAATCGCCTGTTGTTATTGAATATCCCGCGACAAATGCGCAGTGTGAGGGTATGAAAAACCTCCTTATCTCCACGGCTCTGATTGCCGGTCTTGCCATTGGTATGCTCAGCGATACGGGCCCGGCCGCAGCGGCCGAGTGTTACGCCGATTACAAGGCGAAACAGGATGCCCCCCTGCGGCTTCATTACGGCGTGATCCAGCTTGGCGGCGGCTGCAGCAAGTCGACCGCCAAGGCCGAAATCTCCGACCGGCTGTTGGCAGCGGGCTGGACCTTGCTCAATGTTCTGTCCATTTTTGGTCCCGACGGGCTGGAACAAAGGAAAACAGATGCCGGACCCTATTTTCTCCGTTTCTGAGGTGCGCGCGGCGGGAAGCCGCGTCATCGCATTGGGGATCACTGCCATCGTTGCCTTGCTGGCGATTGCCGGTACCGTGCTGCTGCTGACGCTTCCCGATGCCAACGCTTTCAACGCAAGGGTCGAGCGGGTCTTTGTGGAAAACGACCTTACCACGCAGGCCGAGATCAAGCTGCTTGAGATCCTCGCCCAGTCCGGCACGGCCTTTGCCGATACGCTGACCAGCTATCGGATGGTAATTTTTGTGCTGATGGTCTTTGCCACCATGATGATGGTGGCTGCGCTGGTGGTTCTGGCCATGCTGGTCATGCTGAACCGGCGCATGGTCCAGATCGAACGCGCAGGCATCCAAGTGACTGAACTGCTGATCAGCCGCGAAGAAAACACCGTCTACCTCAATACCATGGGCTTCAAACTGACCGCCGCAGCGATGGAAACGCTCGCAGTTCTGGCCGAGGCCCGGCTTGATGACGATGTCCTCTCCGGTGCGGAGATCGAGGCGATGATATCTGGCCGCCCCTCTGTTGACTGCGAAGAGGCCGCAGGAGCGACACGGATAAAGCGGCTGCGCGATACATTGGGCAATCAGATGGTCAGCGAACTTCTGGTCAAGAATATCGCCAAGCGCGGCTATGTCCTGTCGATCAGCAAGGATGTGATCCGCATGGTGTGACCCCCCGTGCGCAGGGAGATCACCAATCCCGCCACCGCATACTGACAGGGCCTTCTGCTCTTATCCAATGGATCAATTCCCTGTGCAGCTCTGGCATTTTGCCGGGAAACCACCACATAGTAGAAAACCAGGCAACATGGATCCCTTGTTGTCAGTCCACCCGGGAACAGCCCTCATGAACATGCGCGCCAGCACCGCAAGACCTGCATATGGAATTATGGTAGAGGAGCTGCGCGGCCCGGTTACGGCGCGGCTCGGTGGCAGGATCATCGCCCAGAGCACCCGTGCCAAGGTGATGTATGAGACCCGCCGACCTGCTGCCATCTATTTTCCCCGTGACGATATCCACACCTGCCTGACGCCTGCCAACGGGCACCAGACCTTCTGCCCGTTTAAGGGAACTGCAGGCTATCAGGATCTGGAACTTGGCGAACAGAGCATCTGCAATGCCGCCTGGTCCTATGACGATGCTCTGCCTGAGGCTTCCGGCATCGCAGGCCATGTCAGTTTTATGCCGGAAGCGCGCGTTGAGATCGACCTTGGCAGCAATCAGCTGGAGGTCCCGGAATACGGTAATATTTCAGGACCGCTGATCGACTGGCTGCTGCGCGAAGCTGCATATCTGCCTACACCTGAGGAATTCACCCAAAGCCTATCGGAGAAACTGGTCGAACATGGCGTTCACCTGTCGCGCCTCTCGGTGATGGCCTGGTCCCTGCACCCGATGATCGCGGGCAAGAACTTCATCTGGAGCCGCGCCTCCGGCAAGGTCACGACCTACGCCCCAAGCTATGAGATCCACGATCACCCGGCATTTCAGAACAGCCCCCTGCGCCATGTTTCCAACGGGCTTGGCGGCATCCGGCAGCGGTTGGATCTGGATCAGCCCAGCGATGCCTTTCCGATCCTCAGCGATCTGAGGGAAGAGGGCGCAACCGATTACGTGGCGATGCCGCTGCCCTTCTCCGATGGGAGGATAAACGTGCTGACGGTTGCCAGCCATCATCCGAAAGGGTTCTCGACCGAAAACCTGGGGCTGATATTCGAATGTTCTGCGGTTATTGCCCGGTACTATGAAGTGTTCATGCAGCGGGAGAACGCACAGTCCCTGCTGGAAACCTATGTAGGCAAGCGAACCGGCGCGCGGGTTCTGGGTGGGGAAATCCGGCGTGGTGATGGCGATGACATTGATGCCGCCATTATGTTCTGCGACCTGCGTGGATCCACTCGGCTTGAGGAGGACCTGGGCCGCAGCGCCTATATCGAGCTACTCAACAGCTTCTTTGAAACGGTATCGACGATCGTGCATGAACACGGCGGCGAGGTACTGAAATTCATCGGCGATGCGGTCCTAGCGGTGTTCCCCGCCGGCGACGCACCCGATGAGGCACGCGCGCAGGCCCTGCAATCGGCGCGGGCAATTGTTGCCGGACTGGACGCAATGGGCGACGAAGAGGGCAAGCGGCGCTGTGAATCGGCCATCGGTCTCGCCTACGGTCGTGTCACCTACGGCAACGTCGGATCCCGTGAGCGGTTGGATTTCACCGTCATCGGTCAGGCCGCCAATATCGCCGCACGGCTTGGCGACTATGGCAAATCCTGCGGCCATACGATCGTGGTCAGCCGCGACCTGTTGGAAACCCCGGAACAGGCGACGCCGCTTGGCTCGGTATCGCTGCACAATGTCTCCCGCCCGGTTGAGGCCTTCGCCGTTTCCGTGGCGATGGATGCCGACCAGCTCGCCGCGTCCTAACGGCTGACCAGCAGGCGCTGCGCCTCGTCCCCCATTGTTACAACCAGCGGCTCCTGCGCCTGCCGCGCCTTGAACGCAGCCTTGCCACCTAGCCCCTGCCAGTTGATCTGCACCAGCGACTGCGCAACAGCGCCGCCCAGCGTTGCCCCCGGTCCGGTGATGATAAACAGATCCGGCGCGAACTCCTGCGCCGCGACCTGCACCGCGCGAGTGAAATCATAAGGCTCAACGACCTGCGCATTCAGCGTGTAGTCCCTGAGGCTCGTCAGTGAATATCCGCCAGGCCACCAAACCTGCCCGCGCCCGTCGACCAATGGCTTCTTTGCCGCAGAGAACAGGTCCACCGGCAGTCGCGACCGGCCTTCAGCAGCGACCGGGGCCTGTAGGTCGGTATGGAACGCGGCATGGTTGGTCAATCGCATGGGGAAGCGATCCTGCACCTGCGGCACAGCCTGTTCAAACGCATCCAGACCGTCGGCATTGCCCGCCAGCACCAGCATGCCGCCCAGATTGATTGACAGCGACAGGTGATGATCAGGCCTGCTGTCTATGTCACGCACCAGCTGAAGCAGCTCTGTCTTGCGCTGCCGATCCAACTGCCAGTCGTCGCTCTGACAGGGGTAAACCAGCTGCCCGCCAATGAGATGCTGCTGCATCAGCTGACCCATGGTGTTGACCACCTCAAACCCTGTTTGAGGGCTGAGCGCACCGGCGGCGGCCAGCGCGATGTACCAGCCCATCGAATTGCCCGTGACCGCCACGACATCAATGTCCTCGGCGAGTGACTGCGCATCCGCAATCGCGCTGGCATAGATCAGCGGAGAGGCCACATCGCCGCGCGTGTATTTGGACATCGCGTATCTCTCAGCACCATCCAGCGCAGTGACACTCTCTTGGCCCACGGCCTCGCGCATTGCGTCAAATGATCCAATTAGAGCCTGCTTGTCGGCGTGGTGACGCGCCAGATACCCAAGTTCCGTTTTGTTGTATGTGCCACGTCCGGGACAGATCAGAACAGCGGTGCGGGTCATGTGTCAGCTCCTGTCAGCCGCAGCGCCGCTGCGACGATACTCTCCTTTGACGGCAATGTTGCAGCATAGGCGGGACCGGTCGGGATAAAGCAATCCTCCGCCACGACACGTGCCATCGGCGCGCCATCCGTCTCATAGAACAGCGACATCAGCGCCTCCGACTGACTTCCTGTGCTGCGGCATTCGTCGACGATCAAGATGTTGTCGCATCCTGCCGTGGCCGCAAGCAGCGCTTCCTTTGGCAACGGCGCGAGCCAGCGCAGATCGACGACCCGGGTGGAAACGCCCTTGGCCTTCAGCTCGGACTGGGCCTGTGTCGCCAAGTAACGGCCATTTCCATAGGTCACGATGGCAAGGTCTTGACCATCGCCATGCACCCCGACCTCTCCCAACGCAATCCGCTGGTCAGGTGCGGGATAGAGACGCATCCAGCCGCCGTCCTTCGGCTCATGCAAATCACGCATCGGATAAAGCGCTATCGGCTCGACAAAGACCACGACGCGCTGTTCCTCTCGCGCCAGACGCACG
The DNA here is from genome assembly GCF_048056635.1 of Phaeobacter sp. JH20_08. Lineage (NCBI taxonomy): Bacteria > Pseudomonadati > Pseudomonadota > Alphaproteobacteria > Rhodobacterales > Roseobacteraceae > Phaeobacter > Phaeobacter sp. JH20_08. Next base: position 129,704 of record NZ_JAYMVV010000022.1, read on the forward strand.
GCCTCGCGCAGCATCATCGCGGCCTCGGACCCGTCCGAGGGACAGGCAATCACGATGCCCGGAATATCGCGCAGGACCGCCAGCGAATTGTCATTGTGGAAATGGCCACCGAAGCCTTTCTGATAGCCCAGACCGGCAATCCGCAGCACCATCGGATTGCTGAACTGGCCGTTAGAGAAAAACGGCAGGGTCGCGGCCTCGCCACGGATCTGATCCTCGGCGTTGTGTAGATAGGCCAGGAACTGGATCTCCGGGATCGGGACAAATCCGTTGTGTCCCATGCCGATGGCCAGCCCAAGGATCGACTGCTCGTCCAGCAAGGTATCAATCACCCGGTCCGGGCCAAACCGCTGTTGCAGCTTCTGGGTGACGCCATAGACGCCCCCCTTCCGGCCGACATCTTCACCCATAGTGACCAGCTCAGGATGCTCCAGCATCAGGTCGGTCAAGGCCCAGTTGATCAACCGGCTCATCGGCTGGGGGTCTGTCTGAGCACGCAGATCGCTGCCCAGAATTTCTGCCCGCACCTCACCGCTTGGCCCGTTCGTCTTGCGACAGACCCGCTTTGGTGGGATCAGGCTGGCACTGACATCCCCTGCCGTTCTCAGATGCGGACGGGTGACGACCTCTGTGCGGATCCGTTCAACCCGCGCGCAGGTCTCAGTGTAAATCTCCAGTGCCGCTTCCCGTGACAAAGCTCCGGATTGCGACAGCAACCGCACGGAGTGCAGCAGCGGATCATTGGCCTCATCCGCCTCAACCTCTGCCTTGCTGAGGTAAGTGGTCGGCACGTCTGCACCTGCATGACCGTAGAGCCGCACGGTGCGCAGATGCAGGAAAGCAGGCTTGCGGCAGCGACGAACGTAGTCGGCAGCTGCCCCGGCCACCGCATAGGTGTCGTGGATATTCAGCCCGTCGGCCTGAAAATAGCGCATCCCCGGCCGATGCGACATCGACGCTTCGATCCACCCCTTCGGAGTCTTGACCGAAATGCCAATCCCGTTGTCCTCACAGACAAACAGCAGCGGCAAAGGTGTCGACTGCACAGACGCCCAACAGGCGGTATTGATCGCTCCTTGTGCCGTCGAATGATTGGCCGAGGCATCGCCGAAGGAACACATCACAAGCCCATCGTCAGGCAGAACCCGGTGCTCTGGATCATGCCGTCGCGCGGCACCGATAGAATAGGCCGCGCCGACCGCCTTGGGCAGATGGCTGGCAATGGTCGAGGTCTGTGGCGGGATCATCAGCGCCTTGGATCCCAGCACCTTGTGCCGCCCTCCCGATGTCGGATCTTCGGCAGAACAGGCAAAGGACAGCAGCATATCCCAGGCAATGCTCTGACCCGGCACCTGATCTGCCCGGGCGATCTGAAATGCGGCGTCGCGGTAGTGCAGGAAGGCCATGTCATCAGCGCGCAAGGCTCGCGCAACCGCCGCCATTCCTTCATGACCGGACGAGCCGATCGTGTAGAAACCCTGCCCAGCCTTTTGCATAGCCCGACTGGTGCGGTCCAGGGCACGGCTCAGGACCTGCGCGCGAAAGATCGCGACCGCATCACTGCTGCAAAGGTCCCCCACAGGCGACGGCCCCGGGGGCAGGCGACCTGCGACCACTCGATCAAGGAAATTTTGATGTACGATCTCGGCGCGATCCATGGCCTACCCCTTATTGCTCAGGGGCTTTATCGCCGATATGCGCCAGTCTTACCACTGAGATTACAGCAGGCACCCATGAGCAAAACTCATACTGCTCAGGTCAAAGACCGCTCCGCGGAATGACAAAGGCCGCGCCGAGGCGCGACCTTTTCTAACAAGCAATCAATGAGGGTCGGGATCAGTCTGCCTTTGCCCGCAAACTGTCGCGATACAGCGCCTTGGCCAGTGAAATCATCATGAAAACCATGACAATCGTGAAGGGCAGTGCGCCAATGATCATAGCGTTTTGCAAGGCTCCGAATGGATTGGAAGCCGCGCCACTGTTGCCAGCGATGATCAGCGCCCCGATGACCGAGGTCAGAATCAAGCCCCAGATGATACGGTGCTTGATCCCGGTTTCCTCTTCGCCACCGGACATGATGGTGTTCATCACCAGAATACCCGAATCCGCTGAGGTCACGAGGAAGGTCATGATCAGCACAACACACATCACGGTGATGGCAGACAGGAAGCCGCCCGAAATCATCTGCTCCAGCGTCACAAACAGCTTGGCGGTATTGGTCGCCCCGATGATCGACCCTGCGGCGGTACCGTTCAGTTCCAGATCAATCGCGGTGCCGCCCAGAATGGTCATCCACAGGAAGCAGACGATGGCAGGTGCGATCACGCAGCCCAGAATGAACTCACGCACGGTGCGCCCTTTGGAAATACGTGCCAGGAACAAACCGACGAAGGGCGAGAAGGCAATCCACCAGGCCCAGTAGAATGTGGTCCAGCCTGCCTGCCAGCCGAACTGGCGACCGGGTTCCCCGGCTGCATAGATCGCATCGGCATCCAGCGCTGCCGCCGACGCAGGCAGCCCTTCGGTGAAGCCGCCCAGCGAGCCCCAGGGGGATGTTGCCGAACCGTAGACCGAGCTCATATCTTCCGCAGGCAGCGCCTGTGCGGCCTCCGGCAGAGCCGTCGCAAAGGCATCCGCCGATTGCGGCCCATAGGCACCAAAGGACATCTGAGTGAAATGCAGGATGTAATCGACCAGACCGCTGCCGAATTTAGTCATCGCAAAGAAGAACGACCCAAAGAACACAAAGGTCAGAAGCAGGATAACCGACAGTACGAGATTGAGGTTGGAGAGATATTTGATGCCGCGACCAACCCCGGAAACTGCAGAAAGAATCGACAGCCCCATGATCACGAAAAGCGCCGACAGCAGGCCAACGGTGCTCGGTTTCGGCGCTTCGGCATCCCCGTTCATCAGCCATTCCATCCCTGAGACCGCATAGACGCCATCAACGAACTGGCTGACACCAAAACCGATGGTGACGGACACGCCAAGAATGGTGGCCACAACACCCAGAACATCAACCAGATGGCCGATAAAGCCATTTGCAGCCTTGCCGAGCAACGGCGTCAGGGCCGACCGGATCGTCAGCGGCATATCGCGCGTATAGGCATAATAGGCCAGCGACAGGCCGGTCAGAACGTAGATCGCCCAGGCGTGAAACCCATAGTGCAGGAAGGTGTAGCGATAGGCGGACTGGACCGCCTCTTCGGTATTTGCTGCGACCTCGCCGGACAGAACCAATGGGTTGGAACCCCAGAGGCCCAGCGGCTCCGCCGTTGCAAAGACCATTAGCCCAACACCCAGCCCGGCACCAAACATCATCGAGAACCACGAGAAATTGGAGAATTCCGGCGTCGCATCAGCCGCCCCCAGCTTCTTGTTGCCGGTTGCAGGCAGAATGGCCAGAACAAACAGGAAGAAGGCAAACAGTCCCACGGAGATGATGTAGAAGGCGTTGAATCCGTTCAGCAACTCGCTGTTCACCCAGGACAGGGTTCCGCTGGCTTTGCTTGGCCAGACCAAGGCCCAGAGGACCAGCGTCGTCATGATGATCTTACTGATCAACGCGATAGGAAGGCTGTGGCCCTCGTAGAAGCCGGATGGAGCTGTTTCGATCTCCAACTCGGTAAATGGTGGCTTGATTGACATAATCGTTCCCTGTTCCGTGTCGCGCGCCGTTGTTGTCGTTCCCCGTATCACCTGGCGCTCGGGTGGCGGGTTGTGCGCAGCGCACGCAAAGGTGCTGCGCAAGGCTCGATATGCGGTCACGCGGGCAGATCGGTAGATCCCATGTTGGCCCTTCGGCGCAACCTAGGCTCTGCTGCACGCGCAGCCGTTCGGTTTCAGTTCTGCTCCCCTATCTCCTGTCCCACGCCGACGCCGTCTCGAAGGTGCATCCAAGCCCCCTCGTCCCCATGTCGGCGTCCCGCATTTGGTCAAGACTACTCAATTACAGTGCTTCAGGCACTTCGAATAAAATGTAGCGAATTTCAGAAAATCTAAATCCATCGCAAAGACGAATTAGGGTTCAAACATTTCAAATGCTTGCAGCCTGTCAAAGCCTGTTCCAACGGCTAATATCGACCGGAAAAACATCTCGGATACAGAGATCAACACGCTCAAAATCCCTGATGACCGTGCCAAAATTTTGCGCAAGTTAACCAGACAGACCGGCCTCGGACCAATCCGCGACAGCAGAGAACCGGTAAGGTTCAGACGGAAACACCTGCCAGCAGGTCGGACCGGCTGATGTCGGCACGCTCCCCGGCCATTGTGATGCGCCCCCGTCGCAGAACGACAAATCTATCTGCAAGCTCATAGGCAAAATCGAAATATTGCTCGACCAGAACAATCGCCATCTCGCCCTCGTCGCGCAGATGCCGGATTACATCTCCGATCTGCTGGATGATATTCGGCTGGATCCCCTCGGTCGGTTCATCAAGCAGCAGCAGCTGCGGACGCGTGATCAATGCGCGTGCAATGGCAAGCTGTTGTTGTTGCCCTCCTGAGAGATCGCCTCCACGGCGATGACGCATATCGTGTAGAACGGGGAACAGCTGGTAGATCCGATCCGGCACCTGATGATCGCTTCGCGGCAGGCAGCCAAACCCGGTTTCGAGATTCTCAAGCACCGTCAGCAACGGAAAGATCTCCCGCCCCTGCGGCACATAAGCGATGCCTTTTTGCGCCAGTTGATAGGATGAGGCAGCCCGCAATGGGTCGCCGTCCAGCAGAATTTCTCCACCGGATCGAGGATGGCGACCGGAAATCGCCTTCATCAGGCTGGTCTTTCCCACGCCATTCGTCCCCATCACGCAGGCCACCTCACCACGTTTCACCTCCATCGAAATCCCATGCAGGATCTGCGAATGCCCATAGTGCAGCGATATATTTTCCAGCTTCAGCATATTTTAGCGCCCCAGATAAACATCAATGACAGCTTGATCGGCGGTCACATGATCCAGCGATCCTTCGGCGAGGACCGCGCCTTCGTGCAGAACCGTCACCTTGCAGTTGAGGCGCCGCACAAAGTCCATATCGTGCTCCACGACGACAACCGCACGCGTCTTGGCCGCTGCGACCAGGATAGCCGTGGTCTGTTCACGTTCTTCCGGGCTCATGCCTGCCGCCGGTTCATCCACCAGCAGCAACCGTGGTTCCTGCGCCAGCAACATGCCGATCTCCAACCACTGTTTCTGCCCATGGCTCAGCTCCCCGGCGGAACGGTGCAAGGCATCGGCCAGACCAACCTCCGCAGCCAGTTCCTGAACGCGGCCAAGATGCGGCGAGCTGGGGCGATAACGTAACACGGCAAACGGGCCGCGGTCCGCCTTCAATGCCAGCAGCAGGTTTTCCTGCACTGTCTGTTCCTCGAAGACCGTCGGTTTCTGGAACTTGCGGCCAATGCCGTCCCGCGCAATGCGCGCTTCGGAACCGGCAAACACCGATCTTCGACGACCATCCCAGATGATGCTGCCGCTATCGGGCGCAGTTTTCCCGGTGACAATATCCATGAAGGTGGTCTTGCCCGCACCGTTTGGTCCGATAATCGCGCGCAGCTCCGCCGGACCAATCCTGAACGACAGGTTGTTGATCGCGCGAAACCCGTCAAAGCTGACCGAAATACCTGAGACTTCCAGAAGCGGATTCATCGCTGGACCTCCTGCTCACCGGGTTCAGTTGCAATCGTTCTGCGTTGCTGGATCAGGTCAAGCAATCCACCGATCCCCTTGGGCGCAAACAGCGTCACCAGAACGAACCCGAGCCCCAGGACAACCTGCCACCAGTCAACCCAGCGAATAGTGAAAATCCCAAGATCAACATCCGGTGCCTGACCGCCAGTAAACCAGCTGGACAGCAGCGAGACGAGTGCGGCACCAATCACCGCGCCGTAAAGTCGGCCACGTCCACCGATGGCGACCCAAACCGCGAGGTAGATAGACGCGATTGGCGCCATCTCAGCAGGGTTGATGATGCCGGCCTGCGGGTAATAAAGCGCACCTGCAATGCCCGCGACACAGGCGGTTCCGGTGAACACCACCAGCTTGTAGCCCTCAACGGAATAGCCCAGAAACCGGACCCGGGTTTCATTGTCGCGGATCGCCCGCAGCACGGATCCAAACTTTCCGCCAACCACCCAGGCAGCCGTCACATAGCCCAGCCCTAATGCAAGGGCCGAGCCCCAGAAAAACCAGATCGAAACCAGCGACTGCGGCACATCAGTCAGACCGGGCAGGTTTTGCAGCCCGCTCAGCCCGTTGTTGCCACGCAATCCGCTGTCGTTCTGGAACAGATATAGCGCCAGCGCCAATGTCATCGCCTGCGTCAGGATCGACAGGTAGACACCCGTGACCCGGCTGCGAAAGGCCAGCCAGCCAAAGACCAGCGCCAGCAGCCCGGGAACCGCCACGACAAGTAAGAGCTGCACTGCCAGACTGTCGGCAAAGGCCCAGACCAGCGGAAAGCTGTCCCCCCCGACGACACCAAAGATCTGATGTGCGATCGCATCATGTATCTCGCCCTGGGTTGGCCGTAGCACCGCATCCGACAGGGAGCCGAGCACCGCATCCCGCGTACGCTCATACATCAGCCACATGCCAATCATGTAGCCGCCCAGCCCGAAAAACGCGAAATGCCCCAGGCTGAGGATCCCGACATAGCCCCAGATCAGATCCATCGCGATCGCTACCAGACATAGGCAGAGAGTCTTGCCCAGTGTCTTGATCATGGAGGTGGAAACAAACCCGGCCCCCAACCCTTCGGACAGCAGGGTAATTCCCAGCGTGAACAGCGCCAGAACGGCAATGAAAACCAGCACCGATGGATTGCGGGCAATAAACGAACGCTGCATGGATCAGTCCCCCGCCGCGCGGCCACGCAGGGCAACAATTCCGCGCGGTCTGAATTGGATGAAGATGATGATCAGCACAATCATATAGGTCTGTGCCGCCAGCGTGTTGGACGGGTTCAGCCATTCGATGCCCTTCTGGGAGAAACCGATCATCACCGCCCCGGCCAGGGTGCCCCAGATACTGCCGACGCCGCCGACCACAACGGTCATGAAGCTCTGGACGATGTAGTCGTTGCCCAGCTCGGAGGTCACCTTGGCAAAGAGCCCGATTGCAACGCCCGCGATGCCCGCGATGCCGGACCCCAGGCCAAAGGTCAGCATATTCACCCGGTCCGGATTGATCCCCATGGATGCCGCCATGCCTCGGTTTTGGGTGACGGCACGGGTTTCCAGCCCCAGGCGTGTGCGCCGGATAATGAACAGCAACAGCCCAAGAAAACCCAACGCCAGCACGAAGATCGCGATACGGATATAACTGATGGACACGACGTCGTTGATGATCCACGCGCCGTCCAGCCATCCCGGTGCGGTCAGCGGGCGCGCCTGCGTCCCGAATATGTTCTTGGCCAGCTGCTGCAATGCGATGGAAATACCAAATGTCGCAAGAAGCGTCTCTAACGGCCGATTGTAGAGCCAGCGGATCACCAGACGCTCCATCGCAATCCCCGCTCCGAAGGTCACCGCAAAGGCCGCTGGAATCGCCACCAGAATGGACAGCGTATGGTCGGAGATGAACAGCTGCACCACATAGCCGGTATAAGCCCCCATCATGATGAATTCGCCGTGGGCCATGTTGATGACCCCCATAACGCCAAAGGTGATCGCAAGACCGATGGCCGCCAGAAAATAGATCGACGCCAGAGACATGGCATCCAGAGTGAGATCCGCCGCCTGATTGAAACCGACCTGCCTGTTGATGCGCGCCAGTGCCGTCTCTGCGGCATCCGTCACCGCCAAGGAGGACTCCTCATAGATGTCAAAGTACCGGTAGCCTGCGACTGCTTCAGCCATCTCTTCCCGGGTTGGGGCCGGGCGGGCCAGACCGGCAGCCACCAGACCGTCATAGGCCTGTTGCCGCATTGCAGGGTCAGACAATTGCGCCAATGGAATACCGGCCACACGACCATCGGCGATATTGGCCTCCAACGCTGATCTGATCTCGTCGGCCCCCAGCGCCGCAGGTGCCAGATCGCGGGCAACCAGTGCGGCATAGGCATCCTCCGCGCCGATCCCGCGCCCGATACGCCGCTCGGCCGCGACATTTGCACCCGTCGGCGCACCCGAGGAATGGATTTGCAACTCCGTCTGCAACAGCGGGTTCAATGTCGCGCGGACATCAACCCCCAGATCGGCGGACATCTCCTCAATTGCGCCAACACGTGCCTTTGGATCGGTATCAAAGCGAATGGTCAACAGGCGCTCCGCACGCCGCTTCAAGGCCAGCAGATCCTCATCGGTCTCACTGGCAATTGAGGCCCGCAACGGCATGAGCGCCGCGGCTGACGGGTCCCGCCCGATGGAGGTAACTGCCGCCTGTCGTATCGACAGATCCGGGTCTTCCAGTTGGAACCGAACCAGCGCCGTTCCGATCATCGCCCGCACGCCGGAGTTGGGCTTGATCAGCTTGAGATCGCCCTTATCCGCCACCCCGACCATTGCGCCACTGTCGAGGTCAATCAGATCATAACGCCCATCAGCGTTTTTCTCGGCCCTGAAGAACACGTGGTCGGATGTCCGCAGGACCAGTTTCTTGTCCTGCCAGAGCTGCAAGACAGACTGAACCTGCGCGAGGCCACTTTCGGCGATGGCATCAATCGCGGGTTCGATCGTCTGCCGCGAACTGGCGACAATCAAGGCGGACTGCGACTGAAGGAGGTCCTGAACCCCTGTATTCGATGGTGCAGATGCAACAGGCGAAGGCGAGGCCAGTTGAGGCGCTGTCTGCGCCGTGGCAGCCAAGCAGCCCCAAAGCACAAACAGACCAGCGGCAAAAAACCGTGTCATGATAGGCGTCATTTCCGTTCGAGGAGGGAAGAGAGGGTTGGAAGGGAGGAAATCCCCCCTTCCGTTACGATCCTGCCAGGTCAGTAGTTGGACAGGGTCTGCACGCAGCTCTTGGTCTCGGTGTTGTACATACCGCAGCCGAGGTCTTTCCAATCCGAAGTCAGAACAGCCGACTCGGGAAGGAAATCTGTCCAGGCATCGCCGGGCACTTCCTCAGTCTGGCTGATGATATCAAACTGCCCGTTGTCCAGAATCTCACCGATCAGTACCGGTTTGGCCAGATGGTGGTTAGGCAGCATGACCGCCGTGCCACCGGTTAAGTTCGGAACCTCCTGCCCGTACATCGCCGCGCGGACAGCATCGACATCTGTGGTGCCGGCCTCTGTCACCGCATTCACCCACATGTTGAAACCGATGTAATGGGCTTCCATCGGATCGTTGGTTACCCGGTCCTCGCCCATCCGCTCCTTCCACTTCGCGACAAAGGCGCTGTTGGCGTCATCCTCGGCGGATTGAAAGTAGTTCCACGCCGCCAGATGCCCGACCAGATTGGAAGTATCAAGACCCGAGAGTTCCTCCTCCCCGACAGAAAACGCCACAACCGGGATATCGTCAGCGCTGATACCGGCTGCCGCCAACTCTTTGTAAAACCCGATATTCGCATCGCCGTTGATGGTGGAGATCACCCCCACCTTCTTGCCATCTGCGCCCAGCGCCACGACATCGGCAACGATCTTGGACCAGTCCGAATGACCAAACGGAGTGTAGTTCACGAAGATATCACTCTCGGCGACTCCCTTCTGCTTCAGATAGCTGGCGAGGATATTGTTCGTGGTGCGCGGATATACATAATCGGTGCCCAGCAGCGCGAATTTCTCCACACCCAGCTCGTCCAGAAAGTAATCCGTTGCCGGAATTGCCTGCTGGTTCGGCGCAGCACCGGTGTAGAACACGTTGCGCGAGCTTTCTTCGCCCTCATATTGCACCGGATAGAACAACAGGCCGTTCAGCTCTTCGATCACCGGCAGCACCGATTTGCGGCTCACCGAGGTCCAATTGCCAAAGATCACATCGACCTCATGCACACTCAGCAATTCGCGGGCTTTCTCGGCGAACAGGGGCCAGTTGGACGCAGGATCCACCACAACCGGTTCCAGTTCACAACCGAGGACGCCGCCTTTGGCGTTCTGATCCTCAAGGAGCATCAGCATGGTATCTTTGAGCGTTGTTTCGGAAATCGCCATCGTCCCAGACAGCGAATGCAGGACACCCACCTTTATTGGGCAATCAGCCGCCGCAACCGCAGTTCCCATGGTCGCCAAACCCAGCGCAGTGCAGGTGGCTGTCGTCGCCAGAACAGATTTATAGGTGATCATTCAGTCTCTCCTCGCCCGGACAGAGGTGTATCCCTTGCGCCGGGGCGCCGGATTTCCTACCTGTGGCGGGCAGCTTCGTGTTGCATCCGTGTGGCGGCTGGCGAGATCGCAAATTCCTCCGGTCGTCACACATCCACGATGTTTGAGCCTCGCTCTCGTGGATGGGCTGAGCATTCTGCATCGCAGCAAGTTTCGCAAACGACGCGCGAAAAACGCCCGCCGACAACCGCGCAACAGCCTGTTTTTTGATCACCAAACCCACAATTGGCCTCTATTTTGCGCAGGGCTTGCCGCGGAACAGCCAACTGTTCGCTTTGAACTGGCGGCAGATCCGTACTGTGATGAAATCGACAGCATGACGCCTAGACCTTCATCCCAGCGCCAATTGATGCCTTGGCAAACCGCCTGTTCCGGTGATTCCAGGGCGTCGCGCCTTCCTACGGCCGAGACGCAACCATGGCCGAGCCAGCCGATCCCGCCGCGCGCCATCGGCACGGTCTCGGTATCCTCCAAGCGGCGCGGCAACACATCGGTCCTCGCCGGACTCCGTCAGGCGGGCTCTCTGAAGCTGCTGTTCCCGCGCACCCATGACGCGGATCTTCAGGGGGTTCTGGTCAATACAGCGGGCGGTGTGACTGGCGGAGATCAATTTGAACTCAGCGCCACCGCGCGCGTCGGAACCTCTCTTACGCTCACCACCCAGGCGGCGGAGCGGGCCTATCGGGCGCAACCCGGAGAGACGGGCACAATTCGCAACTCGCTCAGTGTCGAGCCTCGCGCCAGCCTTGCCTGGCTGCCCCAGGAAACCATCCTGTTTCAAGGGTGCAACCTGGATCGGACGCTGACGGTCGATCTGCACGAAGACGCCCGGCTGCTGCTATGCGAGACGCTGATCTTCGGGCGGGCGGCAATGGGCGAGACCCTTACCAAGGCGAGCCTGCGTGATTGCATCGACATCCGCCGCGCAGGCGCACCGCTGTTTCTGGATAACGTAAGCCTCGATGGTGACATCGCGGCCCATCTGGCAAGGCCCGCAACCGCAAACGGCGCCGGAGCCATCGCAACGCTCATTTATGTTGAACCGGACGCTGCCGGGCGGCTTGGCCCGTTGCGCGCGCAGCTTGGCCCGACCGCCGGGGCCAGCCTGATCGGCTCAGACCTGCTGGTCATGCGTGCCCTCGCAGCGGACAGCTATGTCCTGCGCCAGCTCCTGCTGCCGATCCTCCGTGATCTGCGCGGCGCCCCTCTTCCCCGACCTTGGATGATCTGACATGAACCTGACCCCGCGTGAAAAAGACAAACTGCTGATCTCCATGGCCGCAGAGGTTGCCCGACGACGCCTCTCTCGCGGCGTCAAGCTGAACCATCCCGAAGCAATTGCCCTGATCACCGACGCCGTTGTCGAAGGTGCACGAGACGGCCGATCAGTCGCCGACATGATGGAAGCCGGCGCGCAGGTCATCACCCGCGACGACTGCATGGAAGGCGTGCCCGAGATGATCCACGACATTCAGGTCGAGGCAACATTCCGCGATGGCACAAAACTCGTCACCGTTCACAACCCCATTCGCTGATTCAGATTCAGGAGACCCAGACCCATGACATTGCGACCCACGCTCCTCTCATTGTTGCTGCTGGCTGGCGGCCCCGCGCTCGCCCATGGCGGCGCGCATGTTCACCCGCACGGTGCGGACACCTGGCTTCTCGTGGCTCTGGTCGCGACTGTCGTTATCGGCTGCGCCAGCCTTCTGTGGCGGCGCAAATGATCCCGGGAGAACTGATCCCCGCCGCGGGCAGTCTGGACCTCAACCCGGATCGTCCGGTCACCGTCCTGATGGTCTCTAACACCGGTGACCGCCCGGTACAGATCGGCTCGCACTACCATTTTGCCGAGGCGAACCCAGCTCTAGACTTTGACCGGGAGGCCGCTCGGGGCCTGCGTCTTGATATCGCTGCCGGCACAGCCGTGCGCTTTGAACCGGGCCAGCGCCGCGAGGTACAGCTGATCCCGATATCCGGCGCGCGACGGATCTTCGGCTTCAACGCCGCCATCATGGGGGATCTCTGATGCCATCCCAGATTTCACGCGCCGATTACGCGGCCATGTTCGGCCCCACGGTGGGAGACCGTCTGCGTCTGGCGGACACCGATCTGACTATCGAGGTGGAGCGCGATTTGATCGCCGAAGCCAGCGGTGTCGGCAACGTGCTCAGCTACGGCGAAGAGGTGAAATTCGGCGGGGGCAAGGTCATCCGCGACGGCATGGGCCAGTCTCAGGCGAGCCGCGCCGAGGGGGCCGTTGACACGGTCATCACCAATGCGCTGATCGTGGACCATAGCGGCATCTACAAGGCGGATGTGGGTCTGAAAGACGGGCGCATCGCCGCCATCGGCAAGGCAGGCAACCCGGACACTCAACCCGGTGTCACGATTGTCATCGGGCCGGGAACCGAGATCATCGCGGGCGAGGGGCGCATCCTGACCGCTGGCGGTTTTGACAGCCACATCCATTTCATCTGCCCGCAGCAGATCGAGGAGGCGCTGCACTCCGGGCTGACGACCATGCTCGGCGGCGGCACCGGCCCCGCACATGGAACCCTCGCCACCACCTGTACGCCGGGGCCATGGCACATCGGGCGCATGTTGCAGGCCGCCGACGCCTTTCCGATGAACATGGCCTTTGCGGGCAAAGGCAACGCCTCACAGCCCCGCGCGCTTGAGGAACAGATCATTGCCGGGGCCTGCGCGATGAAGCTGCATGAGGACTGGGGCACCACCCCCGCCGCCATTGACTGCTGCCTGTCAGTAGCGGACGCGATGGACGTGCAGGTGATGATCCACACCGACACACTGAATGAATCAGGCTTTGTTGAACACACGGTCGCAGCGCTGAAGGGGCGCACCATCCATGCCTTCCACACCGAAGGCGCGGGTGGCGGCCATGCCCCGGACATCATCAAGATCTGCGGCGAAGCGCATGTCCTGCCCTCCTCTACCAATCCGACCCGCCCCTTTACCGTCAACACCATCGAAGAGCATCTCGATATGCTGATGGTCTGTCATCACCTCGACAAGTCCATCCCCGAGGACGTCGCCTTTGCTGAAAGCCGCATCCGTCGCGAAACCATTGCGGCAGAGGATATTCTCCATGACATGGGCGCCTTCTCGATCATCGCTTCGGACAGTCAGGCGATGGGGCGGGTGGGTGAGGTTCTGATCCGCACCTGGCAGACTGCCGACAAGATGAAAAAGCAACGCGGACGCCTGCCCGAGGAGACAGGAGAAAACGATAATTTCCGCGTCCGCCGCTATATTTCCAAATACACGATCAACCCGGCCATCGCCCATGGTATCGCCCATGAAATCGGCAGTATCGAGGTCGGCAAACGCGGTGATCTGGTGTTGTGGAATCCTGCCTTCTTTGGGGTAAAGCCTGAAATGGTTCTGCTCGGCGGGTCCATTGCAATGGCGCAGATGGGCGACCCCAATGCGTCTATCCCCACACCACAGCCGGTCTATTCCCGGCAGATGTTCGCAGCCTTTGGCCGATCGGTGGAAAACTCCTCCGTCACCTTTGTCTCCGAAGCGGCGCAGGCAGGCGGGATTGCCCAGCACCTTGGTCTCGCCAAACAGACCTGCGCGGTCAGAAACACCCGCGACATTGGCAAATCGGACCTGAAACTCAACACCGCCCTGCCCAAGATCGAGGTCCATCCCGAAACCTATGAGGTCCGTGCAGATGGCGAGCTTCTGACCTGCGCCCCGGCCGATGATCTGCCCATGGCCCAGCGCTATTTCCTTTTCTGACGGAGCCTTCCCATGTCATTCCCCCTCAGCCAACACAAGATCCACGCGCATGATGCCGACGACCGGATCACCCTCAGCTACGAGGATCGTTTCCTGCGACGCAGGGTGCTGACCTCTGATAGTGGCCTGCGGTTTCTGGTCGATTTCCCCTCCACGCTGTCGCTCGACATGGGCGATGCTTTTGTCTTGGACGATGGCCGCAAAATCGGCGTGCACCCGGCAAACGAACCGCTGCTGGAGGTCACCGGCGATCACCTGCTGCGCCTAGCCTGGCATATCGGCAACCGCCATATGCCCTGCCAGATCGACGCGGATCGTCTGCTGATCCAGCGCGACCATGTGATCCGCGACATGCTGCAAAAACTCGGCGCGACATTGCGCGATGTGGTCGAACCCTTCACCCCCGAGGGCGGCGCCTATGGTCATGGCCGCACCCACAGCCATTCCCATGGCGACGCTCAGGGGCAGCCCCATGCCCACTGAGGCACAGTTGCTGACCCTGATGCAGTGGTTTTCTCCCGGCTACCCGGTGGGGGCCTTCAGCTATTCCCACGGATTGGAATGGGCGATGACCTCCGCCGCGGTCAGCTCGGCTGCCGACGTGCAGGACTGGATCGCAACGGTTCTGCGCGACGGCGGCGGCTGGTCGGATGCGCTGTTCCTCGCTGCGGCCTATCACGCCCCGGACGCCGATACCGTGCAGCGGATCGACACCCAATGCCGCGCCTATGCACCATCCCTGGAACGCCTCCGCGAAACCGATCTTCAGGGCGCAGCCTTTTGCCAGATCACCCGCAGCATCTGGCCCGGAACCGACCGAGACGTTGCCGCAAGGCTCACCTATCCCGTAGCTGTCGGCTTTGCGGCAAATTGCTGTTCGATGCCCTTGCAGGCCACAACGGCGCTTTACCTGCACGCATTCACCGCAAACCTCGTCGCGGCGGCTCAGCGCCTTGCCCCCATCGGGCAAAGCGACGCACAGGCTATCCTCCACGCCCTTGCGCCGCTCTGCCAGCAGATCGCAGAGCAAACCGGGGATGGTGACCTCCAGCGCCTGTCCTCCACCTGCTTTCTTGCGGACATTGCCGCGATGAAACACGAAACACAGCATTCAAGGATCTTTCGCACATGAGCACATTGAACGGCCCCCTGCGCATTGGAATTGGCGGCCCGGTTGGCGCGGGCAAAACCACCCTGACCGCAGCCCTGAGCGAGGTGTTTCGCGACAGCCACTCCATTGCGGTGATAACCAATGACATCTACACGCAGGAGGACGCCGAGGCCCTGATGCGGTTGCAGATCCTGCCGCAGGACCGGATCCTGGGTGTTGAAACCGGCGGCTGCCCTCATACAGCCATCCGCGAGGATGCGTCGATCAACCTCGGCGCGGTCGCGGAGATGCGGGAGCGCCACCCGGATCTCGAGATTGTCCTGATTGAGAGCGGCGGAGACAACCTCTCTGCCACCTTCAGCCCCGAGCTGGCAGATCTGACCATCTATGTGATCGACGTCGCCGCAGGCGAGGAAATCCCCCGCAAAGGCGGGCCGGCGATCACCCGCTCGGATCTGTTGATCATCAACAAGACCGACCTTGCCCCGCATGTCGGTGCGGATCTATCGGTGATGGAGCGCGATGCAAAACGAATGCGCGGGGATCGCCCATTTTTGTTTGCCAATCTCAAGGCCCGCGACGGTGTCGGAGTGATCCGCGAGATGATCCAAACCCTTGGCGGACTCGGCTAGCCGCCCCGCGATTTACAAATCTCAACTCACCTTATTGGGGTGTCAAACTATATTGAAGCCATGGCTGGGCACCTGGTGGGCGGCCGGTCTTTGGGCGGCCCCAGCAGGCTGATCAGAGACGGAGAGCGGCAGCAAACTCTACCGGTGCGATGGTGACAACAACGCGCAGATGATTCCCGTCATGGGCGAATTTGATTCGCCAAATCACTGAACATGTTACAGAAAACCAAAATGCGTCACTTCAGTTGAGAACTGCGACAGAGGCCTGTAGCGACGAATAGGCCCTCCGCGTTTTTCCCTCTTCACGCTGTAGATAATTCTGATCGAACAGATGCCGGTAACCCCCTGAACATAAGCGCGTTATTCGAACCAAGCGCAAACTGGCCTTATCCAGTCCAAGGATTTGGCCATATAGCCGCGCGCGTGAATATCCCTATGCGTGTCCAAGCACGGCACAACCGTAGCGAAACTGGATTACAGGCTGCTTCCGTCAGAAAGGTCGCGATACATGCTGAACGAAGAACAAACCGCAATTCTGGAAACCTCTGTCATCGCCTATGATGCGATCTTTTCGGACCTGGGACCGGAGGCACGGGAGTCGTTCCGCGACACCGTTCAGACCTTCTTGGAAACCGGGCTGGGCATTCCCGAAGTCAAAGCCATCAGCAAGGCGACCAACTACTCGAACTGGAACTACAATCTGGTCAAAAGCCTGAAAGGGAAGATCGCCGGTAAGGATTTGGTGAACGACGATGAGGACAACAATCTTGAAGCCCAATGGGCTGAGTTCATCGCAAAAGACCTGAAAATCGTCGGCAAGATCGTCGCCGCCATCGAACAACAATATGCTGCTGGCGAACTGGCGAATACCAACGAACAGTTCATCAATTCGATCAAGGGTAATGTCACCGACGACATATCAAAGCTTCAGGTCGACCTGGACGTGCTCCGGGCGCAGCACGACCGCCTAAGTGATCCGAACCATGCGGATTTCGACGCCGAAGCGGCCGACAAGGTCAGCAAAGAGATCTACCGGACCAGCACCGTTCTTGATGCAGCCGAAAAACTGCAAACCGACCTTGCTGCATTTGAAAAGGGCGGCAATATCGCCGACCACAGCGAAAGCCACGCGAACTATCTGCAAGCGCGCATTGATGCCCTCGAAATCGCCCGGCAAGATAAGCTGGAAGAATACAAGAAATACGCGGCGGAGACCTACACCGGCAGCGATGTGCTTGCCGCAAATGCAAAGGCCGAGCTGGAAGCCATTTCCAGTGAATCCCTTGAGCTGATCAGCCTCCGAGAGAAGACAGAAGGCTTCCAGGAATACAGCAGCACCGTCCGCACCGCCTCGCTGAAGGCCGGAGTCAATCTACTGAGCAGCAGTCAGGCGATCTCCGCTTTCGCCGTCAAACCCGACAACACGCCCGAAGGCCATGCTGCTAACGCAGGCTTCCTGGGTGAAGCCGTGTTCAGCGCTGGCGGCGACATCCTGGACGCTGCCGGCCATCTGAAATTTGCTAAGGGCGCAAAGGGCTTTGCGGCACTGTCACTGGTTGGCGGCGCAGCAGCCAGCTTTGTGCCCACAGCTAAGCTTCTTGCCGACCCGAACCTGCCGGATGAAACCCGCAAAGTCGTACAGGCAGAGGTCGGCCTGCAGGGAACCGCGCTCGCCTTTGCGGCCGTCGAGAACGTGCTCGGCATCGCAGAGCTTGCGGTCAAGGCAGGCAGCAAGGCCGCTAACGTGCTTGGCAAGGCGGTACCGGTTATCGGCGCCATCGGGTCTGTAGTAGGTGCGATCAACCCGGCAAAATGGGCGGAATTTGACCAGAAACAGGATCGGATCGACGCGATTCAGAAGGCCGACACCTACAGCTCCGGCCTGCTGAGCGACCTTCTCCAGGAATCCAAAGACGCAGAAGCCGCATTCTATGGCGTGACCACCGGGCTCGACGTCATCACCGGCGTCACATCGGGCGTACTTGCGGCAACCGGCGTGGGCGCCCCGATCGCCGCTGCGGTGGGTCTGATTGGTGGTGCGATTTCGGCAATTGTTGGTGCCTTTGAACAGGTTGCGCTTGAAGGAATTGCCGACAAATATGCCGCCAAGATCCGAACTGACGAGAACGGCAATCCGCAGACTGTCGAAGAGTTCTTCGACGGCAGCTTTGATCAGAAACAGGAAAAGACCAAGGCCCACTACACCGAGTTCTTCGGCGAGTTGATCGCGGACGACGATGTCGACCAGGTGATTGCGCTTGGCGGCCAGGGTCTGGATGTAACCGATATCGAATTGTCGGCCATCAGCAAAACCAGTGGCGAGCTGAACAAGACCGCCAAGAACTACGTCGAAACCTTCACGACCAATGGCTGGCAGACCGGCAACCGCAGCCTCACCCCGACCGAGGGCAGCGATATCAATGTTATCAACCTGCCGAATGCCCATGGCGCCAAATCCTACCTGACCTTCACAACACCGCTGTTCTCCGCCGGCACCGAGGAAACCAGCCGCGAAGAGACCGGCAAGAACGAGTATCAGACAACGCTCAAGATTACCGACCTGTCCGGCTGGGATATCCGCGACTACGGCGACAATCAGACCACCTTCAACATGTCGAAGGTGGTGTCGAGCGCCGAAGACCGTATGGGCAACAAGATGGAGGTCGGGATCGAAATCAACGCGGGTGGTGGTGATGACACGCTGTTCGCCTATGAAAGCCAGGTCACCTTCGACGGTGGCACCGGGCAGGATACCGCCTCCTACGCGCGGCTGTCAGGTGGCGAACTTTCGAGAGGGCTTTCCATTGGCGCATCCGGCGACAGCACCTATGTCTCGAAGAACCTCACGGCAGGTTCGAAATACTATCAGGAATCCATCGACTCGCAGACTGCCAACCACGGCAAACGCACCGAGGTTGTACAATTCCGCAAAGTTGAGCTTGCCGAGCGCAGTGGCATCCACTCAGTCTCCGACACCCTCAGTAATATCGAAATCCTGCATGGCTCCTCGCTGGGCGACTTCATGTATCTCGACACCTCCACACAGCTTGAACAGGTCTTTGGCTTCGGCGGCGATGACCGCATTGATGTCGGCGCCTCAATTCAGGTTGTTGGTGGCGGCGAGGGCGACGATCTGATCAACCTCAAACACGCACTTCTGGAAAGCTACTGGAACGGCCAGAAAGACGAGCTCTATATTGATGGCGGCGAAGACGATGGAGATACCATCGGGCTTAGCAGCCAGACATTGCAGCGCTTTGTCGATGAGCTTGAGGTCGACCAGATCCGCGAACAGACCGCGACCGAAATGGCAGAAGCCCTGATTCCTCTGGTGACCGAAAACCGGGATGAGGAGGTTACAAAAACGGCGGCGTCGCTCACGAATATCCTGAGAAGCACGGATGACACTGCACTGAAAAGGCTCAATGTCTGGAATACAGAAGCCGCGCATATCGTTTTGGACACCGAGGGCGCTGAGGGCGATACCATCGTCCATTCCCTGTCCGAATACCGGGCTGCGATCAATAACGGCATCACCAATGTCAACGCAGATGGCACCACATCCGAGCTGGATATCAGCGTCGATGTCGCCTGGGATTCCGGGTCGGTTGCGCTCCTCGGGACGGAACACAACGATACGATTGAGGGATCATCGAAGGACGACTACCTGTATGGTGACGCGGGCGATGATCACTTCACCTATGACGACTTCATTACCGGCAACGATATTATCGTCGGCGGAGAAGGGCGGGACATCTACAACGTCAATTATTTCCCGGCCAACTTCGGGGGCGGCAGCCGGGGCCATCATCTGATCACCGGGCCAGAGGCCGAAGATATCGCCGGCGACCTCCTCAACATCCACGTTCGCGACGACCGTGAGATCTGGTTCAATTCCTATGGCGACGATTTGGTCATCTCGCTTAGTGAAGACTTCTCCTTTACGGTCGAGGACTACTTCCTCGCACCGCAGGGATTGAGGACCAGCAGCCAGGCATTGAGCACCAACACAGATAGCTGGACCACTCTGGATGGATTGGCAAAAGCTGATCTGAATGCAATCCTTCAACAAGCGGGCAGTGCAGACTCGTTCGGGGTCAACGTCGTCTACTCGAACGGCGCAAACGTCGACTTCCGCCATGGTGCGCTGGGGAGCTTTGACAGCACGTCAGCTGCGTCACCGAGCAGCTATTTCACCACGCTGCGGGCCAATTACCACGCCTTCCGCAACTCGGACGACGTCTGGAAGACGCCTCAAAACGGAGATGAAACCAGCAGTTTCGGCGATGAGCTGGGTAAACTAACGGACGCAGAGAGCGGCGGTGCACTGCTCAGCTACGACGGCCTGTTCGACCTGAACAAACTCCTGAATATTCGCGATGTCGATCGAAACTCTCTGACCGGCATCAACGGGACTGAGGGCGATGATATCATCATTGGCTCGTCAGGTAAGGACAATATCGACGGCAAGGGCGGCGATGACATCATTGATGGCGGCTTGTCGGATGACACAATCGACGGCGGCGCCGGCTTTGATCTCTACAGCCGCGAAGGCTATGGAATCGGTATCAAATTTGAGCTGGGTATCGGCCAGCACGCAGAGCACGTACGTTACAATGACGCCCACACCGGAGAAGAGGTGCTTCTGACGACTGCCGGCGTCTACAGCAATTTCGAAGGTGTGATTGCAACCTCTCTGGATGACAAGCTAATCGGCAACAACGATGCCAATTACCTGGAAGGCGGCGCCGGGGCGGACACGATTTCCGGCAAGGCGGGCAATGACGTCATCGTCGGCGGCGCCGGATTGGATGTATTGGACGGCGGCGCCGGCTTTGATGTTGCGAGCTATAAAGGGGAAGCATCTGCTATCCAGTTCGACCTCGACTCGACCCAACCTGGGCATCAACAGTTTGCGCAATACTGGAATGGCAGCCAATGGCTTGCAGGCGACACGGTCAGCAATTTTGAAGGTGTTGCCGGAACCAGCCAGTCGGATATTCTGAGAGGCAATGCCGGCGGCAACTATTTTGATGGCGGCGCCGGGGCCGACCTGATCGACGGCAGGGAAGGCGACGACACCATTATCGGCGGCGAAGGCACCGATACAATGAATGGTGGCGAAGGCTTCGATGTTCTGAACTATGAGGGCCATTCGACTGCCGTTCGTATCAACCTGGCCCAACAAACCTCCGAGCTGATCCCGTCGCCAACCAACTATATCGTCGGCGATCAGATTTCCGGGTTCGAAGGCGTCATCGGTTCCGACTTCGATGATGATCTGATCGGCACCGCCGGGCGAAACCTGCTGGAGGGGGGTGCTGGCAATGATCGGCTTGCTGGGGGCGAAGGCTTCGATACCTTTGTGTTCCGCGCAGGTCACGGCACGGACCGGATCACCGATTTCACCGTTGGTGAGGACAAGCTGATGTTTGACTTTGGCGGCTCCGTGGCTGATTTTGACATCTCGGTCGTCGCAAGTGCAAATGGTCAGGAGACCCACACCCGTATCCAGACCTCGGATGGCGACCTGATCGACCTTCATGGCGTGGAAATCGACGAGCTGGGGGCAAACTCCTTTGTCTTTGTCTAACGCCGTGACCACAGCTGACCGGAAGCAGGAAAGAACGACCATGGATTCTCAACAGAACTTCCAGACTTATGGCAAGATCGCCTGGCTGTGGTCCAATTCCGTCCTGCACCGGGACTGGAGGGTCAGCCAGCAGGCAGGGTTTATCCTGCCTGCGATCGCCAGCCAGCAGTATTACATAGTCGAAAGAGACGGTTTCCCGGTTGCGTATTGCAGCTGGGCGCTGCTCGACGAAGAGACGGAGGCGGCGTATATCCTCGATCCAAACCACCTCGATCCGGATTGCTGGAACAGCGGTGACCGGCTCTGGTTCATCGACTGGATTTCTCCGTTCTCGCCGAAATACTCCTGGGCGCTGCGCAGCGCCCTGGTGAAGCGCTACCCGGACAAAGTGGCACGGGCGCTGCGGGTCAAGAAAGACAATCAAACCGCACGCATTGCCTCCTTCACAGGTCATGGCCTGGAAAAGCAGGAAAGCCGCGCCATCAAACGAAAATACTACGAAGACATGGTCGAAGGTCTGGCCAGCAATCCCAAGCTCGGTCAGGACTTCTTCCTCTCCGGTCTCAGCACCGAGGATTGATCGCGCGTCGATAGCTGTCCCCCGCCGCCCCGATATCAAATCCCGGCCGCTCCCGGCCGGGGCGTCGGGGTGGCAACACCTGGGGTCCACAGGATCTTCGCCTGTCACCGCCTCAGCAGCGGCGCAACCTGTCCTGCGATCAGATCCGACCCCCGCAGCGACGGGTGAATCCGGTCAGGCGCAAAAAGCGACAGGTCGTCGGGGCGAAACACCGCATCCATATCGAGGAGCGTCACGCCCGCATCCGCTGCCGCCATACGCGCCAGCCGTTCCTCCAGAATTTGGTAGGGCGCAACACAGACCGTACCCGCGTATCGCGGAGAGGTGTAATAATCGAGCCAGATGATCCGCGATCCGCGACGGCGCAGATCCGAGACCAGTTCCGGGATGGCACCCTGCGTTCCGCTCGCGGAAATCAGCCGGTCAAGTTCGACATCGCAAACCTTGCAGCCACAATCGCGGCTGCGAAGGTCATTGGCACCGCCATTCAGCACGACCCACTCCGCTGACACTGGTTTCAGTTGCGTGGGTATGTGCAACGCCCCGCGCCCGCCGGTCACCCGCGCAAGCGACAGCGAGACATCGCCAACCGGTTCGCCAAGCCGACTTTCCAGCCGATCCGCAACGGATCCACTGTCATTTCGGTTCCAGGCCATGACGGAGTCGCCCGCCACAACAATGCGCGCATTCTCAGGAACCCCGCGCCCGCAGGCCCCCAGAAAAACCAGGCCGATTATCAACCAGTACTTCATCTGCCTGAGCTAATCCGCATCGCGCAGAGGTCAATCCGACAGCGCCCTGTCAACGGGATCGAAATCGCGTCAGAATAAGGCAGGGCGCCCCCGCACCCGCCGAATGTCATGATTGAGACAGGCAGCCGTGCTATTTGGTGACCCCGGCAGGATTCGAACCTGCAACCTGCCCCTTAGGAGGGGGCTGCTCTATCCAGTTGAGCCACGGGGCCTGATCAGGGCCAGCCTGTTTACGCGATAGCAAACCCACCATGGCAAGACAATCCTGTGGAATTGGATTTTGCAACGGCTGCGCCCCATTGTGCAGCGCGCTCTGTCTGCGCTAACGTAACAACAACAACAATGTGAGGCCATCGACGTGACAACGGACAACAAGCGCCCGCTCACCCTTCGTGACGTATCCGAAGCCACCGGGGTTTCAGAAATGACCGTCAGTCGCGTGTTGCGAAACCGGGGCGATGTGTCGGAAAAAACCCGACAAAAAGTTCTGAGCGCCGCAAAGGAACTTGGCTACGTCCCGAACAAGATCGCCGGTGCGCTTGCCTCGAACCGGGTCAACCTGGTGGCCGTGATCATCCCGTCGCTGTCCAATATGGTCTTCCCGGAGGTGCTGACCGGCATCAACTCAGTGCTGGAAAACACGGATCTACAGCCTGTGGTCGGCGTGACCGATTACCAGCCGGAGAAAGAGGAGAAAGTCCTCTATGAGATGCTGTCCTGGCGACCTTCTGGCGTCATCATTGCCGGGTTGGAGCACACGGAGGCGGCGCGCGCCATGCTCAATGCCTCTGGTATTCCGGTGGTGGAAATCATGGATACCGATGGCAAGCCGGTGGATGCGATGGTGGGGATTTCCCATCGCCGCGCTGGACGTGAGATGGCCAAGGCCATACTGAAAGCCGGCTATCGCCACATCGGTTTCATGGGCACCAAGATGCCACTGGACCATCGCGCCCGCAAACGGTTTGAAGGCTTCACCGAGGCGCTCGCCAAAGAAGGGGTCGAGATCGAAGACCGCGCCTTCTACTCCGGCGGTTCCGCCCTCGCAAAGGGCCGCGAGATGACGCAGGAGATGCTGGAACGCTCGCCTGAGTTGGATTTCCTTTATTATTCCAACGACATGATTGGCGCGGGTGGCATGCTCTACCTGATGGATCAGAAGATCGACATCCCCGGTCAGATCGGTCTTGCCGGGTTCAACGGAGTGGAGCTGTTGCAGGGGCTGCCACGGCAGCTGGCCACGATGGACGCCTGCCGTCTGGAAATCGGACGCAAGGCGGCAGAGATCATCGCCGCGCAGCTGGATAACCCGGATCAGGAGATCGAAAAACACGTGACCCTGACCCCTACCATCACCTTCGGCGATACGCTCAAGCGGCGCTGATGGCGGTTGCGCGGCTGGACAATCGGGCCGCGCGGCGCCTGTTCATGGATCGGCACGCCCTGCTGGAGCAACCCAGCGGGCCTGCCAAGGGTGATGCGCTGCTGGAACTGATCACCCGGCTTGGCTTTGTTCAGCTGGACAGCATCAACACGGTGGCCCGCGCCCATGACATGATCCTGTTCTCCCGCAGGCCCAGCTATCGCCCTGCGGCGCTGAAACGGCTCTATGAACAGGAACGCCGCCTGTTCGAACATTGGACCCATGACGCTGCCGTTCTACCTATGGAGTTCTACCCGCATTGGCACTTGCGATTTCGGCGCGACGCAGAGGTTCTGCGCAAGAGATACCGCAACTGGCGCCGCGACGGCTATGAGGCGAAGTTCCAGCATGTTCTGGACCACATTCGCGACCACGGCGCAGTCAGTTCCTCCGACGTGGGCAAGGATGAAGCCAAGGGATCCGGCGGCTGGTGGGACTGGCATCCATCAAAAACCGCGCTGGAATACCTCTGGCGCTCCGGCGCGCTGGCCGTGGTCGGACGCAGTGGCTTTCAGAAACGCTACGACCTGAGCGAACGGGTTATCGACACCCGTCACCTCCCCGCCCAAGGGTCGCCCGACCCGGAGAAAACGCTGGACTGGCTGTGCAATGCGGCGCTGGACCGGCTCGGCTTTGCGACCTCGGGTGAACTGGCTGCCTTCTGGGCGACGGCCTCACCGGCGGAATGCGCCGCATGGTGCAAACAGGCGCTGGCGGACGGGCAGATCGAACCGCTGGATATCACGCTTTCGGACGGGCGCAGCCGCCGTGTCTTTGCCCGCCCCGGCGCCGTCGGGCTGGCCCCCGCCCTGCCGCCACCACCGGGCCGAATGCGCCTCCTCAGCCCGTTTGATCCTGCTCTGCGCGACCGCAAACGCGCGGAAGGGCTGTTTGGCTTTCACTACCGGATCGAGGTGTTCACCCCCGCCGAGAAACGACGCTACGGCTACTACGTCTTTCCGCTGATGGAGGGGGACCGTCTGGTCGGCCGCATCGACATGAAGGCACACCGGCAGGCGGGTGATCTGGCGGGCTGTCTACATATCACCGCGCTCTGGCCCGAACTGGGCATCAAATGGTCTCCGGCACGGCAGAATCGGTTGGAGGCCGAACTGGAACGAATTCGCCGGTTCACAGAGATGGAGCGGGTGACATTTGCGGATGGCTGGCAACGCGATCCCCTATGAGTTCGACTCTAACAACGGGCAAAACGCGCCCTAGGCGAGGTCGGGGCGCAGCGACGGCTCAATCACCGCACGGTAATCTGCGGGCGCAGGCCTGGCGCTGAAATCGCTCGGCTCGATAAAGACGCAGACGAATTTGCCCTCAAAACACAAAACACCGTCCTGCCGCGCTTCCACCCGGAAGGTCACGGATTTCTGCCCCAGCGCGACGGGCCATACAGCACAGGCCAACCTGTGGCGCGGCGTGACGGGAGAGCGGAAATCAATGCTCATATGCACAAAGGGCGTGCCAGTACCGCGATCCAGTTCCATCTGATACCAGCCGTCACCATCCAGCTGCTGCTCCCACCAGGCATCAATCGCCTGCAACGCAAACCCCGGCAGATGACCGGTATAGGCAATGCGCGCCGGGTCACAATCACCCCAACCGACGCGGATTTCATGCACAAAGTCAGGGGTCTGGCTGTCCGTCATTCTGGGCCTCGGCTCTTGGGTGTCACGGTGTTCACAATGGGAACGGCCACCCGCCGGGACGGATGGCCACCTTGCAGGATCATCAACTTTCAGCGCATCAACATCAACGGCAACAGCGTGATGATTGGAAAGGCCACCAATATCACAACCCGGATCAGGTCAGAGGCGACAAAGAACATCACCGCCTTATAGGTGTCGACCATCCGGGTGGTGCGATCCATCGCGTTGATGACGAACAGGTTCATGCCCACCGGCGGGGTGATCAGGCCAACCTCGACCACGATCAGAACCAGAATGCCAAACCAGATGGCGACATATTCTGTCTCCAGCCGGTTCGCCATGCCCTTGGTCACACGAATGCCCAGCTCCTTCATCTGGTCGCGGGTCAGTTCGGTGCCAGTGGCAATCGCCTCCTGGATCGAGACGAGCATTTCAGCCCCCATCCCCTGTGGCACGCCAGCCTTGAGCACCTCCATCGCCGCATCGGCCTGCATCGCGGGCAGATTCACCAGACCAAAATCCATCGCGGAAATAACCGGGTAAAAGATCGGGATAGTCAGAAGGATCATCGACAGGCTGTCCATCAGGCAACCAAAGACCAGATAGAAGGCGAGGATCAGCATCAGCACCACCCAGGGGCTGAGACCCTGGGAGACCACGAAATCAGCCAGCTCCTGCGGGACTTTGGTCAGGGCGAGAAACCCGTTGTAGAACCCCGCACCCAGCACGATGAAAAAGATCATCGCGGTCGAGCGCGCCGTCACCATGAAACTATCGGTCAGGGTCTCACGGTTGAGCCCACCGTTCAGCCAGGCAATCAGCCCGGTTCCCAAGGCACCAACCGCAGCGCCTTCGGTCGGGGTGAACCAGCCCAGATAAATCCCGCCCACGACCAGTCCAAAAACCAGAAGAACCGGCCAGACGTGGAACAGCGCCGCAAACCGCTCGCCCCAGGGAACCGGGGGGCGCGTCCCCGCGCTGCCGGGGAAAACCCGGACATAGACAGAAATCGCAATCACATAACCAATGGCGGCCAGAATACCGGGGATAAAGGCGGCAAGAAACAGCTTTGCGATGTTCTGCTCTGTCAGGATGGCATAGATCACCAGCACCACAGAGGGCGGGATCAGAATGCCAAGCGTACCGCCTGCCGCCAGCGTCGCCGTGGAGAAGCCGCCAGCATAGCCGTAGTTGCGCAGTTCAGGCAGCGCGACACGTCCCATGGTTGCCGCCGTGGCCAGCGAGGAGCCACAGATCGCGCCAAAGCCCGCACAGGCCCCGATTGCTGCCATGGCAACACCGCCCTTCCTATGCCCCAGGAAGCCTTCAGCCGCCTTGAACAAAGCCGTGGACATGCCACCCAGCGTCGCAAAATGGCCCATCAAGAGGAACATCGGCACGATGGTCAGCGAATATGAGGAGAAGGTGGAATAGGTCTCGCTCTTCATCCGGCCAAAGGCCACCTGAGTGCCATCTGTCACGATGATCAGCCCGACCAGCCCAACCAGAAACATCGAAAGGCCAATCGGAACCCGCAGGAAAATCAGCATCATCAGGACGGGAAATGAGGCAATCCCGATTTCAAGCGCAGTCACTGTTCGCCCTCCACGCCGTCCCAGACAAGGATGCGGCCAGTCATGAATTCAATCGTACGGACGGCGGCCATATAGAGGCCCACCAAGGCGGCCACGCTGGCCGCGACCAGACTGGCGGCATAGGCCCACCAGACCGGAAACTCGAGCAGAAAGGAGGTCTCGCCGTTCTCGAACTTGCTCAGCATCCCCGCGCCAAGCCGCACCGCAATCAGCACCAGCACAGCCGCAAAGACGATCTCAGTCGCCATCCGCAGGAACCGTTTGGCCCCCCGCGGGAAACTGTTGGTGACAATATCCACCGACGCATGGCCCGCCGTGATCTGGCACAGTGGCAAAAAGGCAAAGATCGCAAAGGCGACGCCTGCCTCGACAATTTCGAAATCACCATTGATCGGCCCGACACCGATGGCGATCAACCACTCGGCCAGATCCGGCGCGATGCTCTGCATCAGGGCGCCATGCAGCCCCCCGTTCAGCAACCGCCCGGCAATCGACAGACAGGTCAGCAGGATCAGAAGCGATAAGACAATACCGCCCGCCATGGCCATTGTTCTGGCCAGTCCCATCATCAGCTTGTGCATGGAAAGCCTACCCTTTCAGGTGGGGTGGACCTGCGACAGATGCAGGCACAGGTCCACCAGTCTTGCGCTCAGTTAGTTATGCTGAGCGGTGTATTTGTCGATCAGATAGGTCGCCTGCTCCAGCAGCGCGTCGCCATCAATGCCTTTTGCCTTCATGTCGTCGAGCCACTGCTGGTAGATCGGCTTCGCGGCTTCGCGCCAGATCGCGGTCTGCTCTTCATCCAGCGTGATGACATTATTGCCCTCATCCAGTGCGAACTCCCGCGCCGGATCATCGGCATCAGCCATGGTGCCACCGGCAAAGACCGAGAATTCCAGACCGGAGTTCTCATCCACGGCCTTTTTCAGATCATCGGGCAGGCTCTCATATTTCTCTTTGTTCATCGCCAGAACAAAGGTCAGCGTATAGAGCGCGCGGCCGGTGAATTCCGTGTGGTTCTCGACCAGCTCCGGCACCTTCAGCGCGGTGGTGACTTCCCACGGAATGGTGGTGCCGTCAATCACGCCCTTGGACAGGGCTTCCGGGATAGCCGGAACCGGCATACCCACCGGGGTAGCGCCCAGTTCCGTCAGCAGCGCGTTCACCGAACGGCCACCGCCGCGGATCTTCATCCCACGCAGATCATCCGGTTGTTCCACCGGATCCGTGGTATGGATGATGCCGGGGCCGTGAACCCAGGTGCCAAGGATCTTCACGTCCTTGAATTCACCATCCTTCATATGCTCCTCGAACATTTCCCAATAGGCGTGCGATGCCGCACGCGCATTGGTCATCATAAACGGCAGTTCGAACACTTCGGTCGAAGGGTAGCGGCCGGGGGTATAGCCCACAACGGTCCAGACGATATCTGCCACGCCATCAATGGCCTGATCCATCAGTTCTGGTGGCTTGCCACCCAGCTGCATGGACGGATAGCGGTCGATCTTGATACGCCCCTGCGAAGACGCCTCGACCTTGTCGGCCCAGACATCCAGAATCAGCTTGGGCACATTTGCCTGCGCCGGCAGGAACTGGTGCAGCTTCAGCGTCACCTCCTGCGCCATCGCCGAGGTCGCGCCCATCACCATGAGTGCAACGGCCCCTGCCGCGCCAAGTAGTTGTCTCCGAGTGGTCATATGTTTCCTCCCTCTGACCTTATGTCTTTTCGTAACTATCGCGATCAGATGCCCCTGATGCAACAAACCCAACGCACAGCCTATCCGGCCATCCAGCCGTAAACGTCCCCTGACACCCTCAGCTATTAGGTGCATTTGTAACCATCAACAGATGATT
This sequence comes from Phaeobacter sp. JH20_08, assembly GCF_048056635.1. NCBI lineage: Bacteria > Pseudomonadati > Pseudomonadota > Alphaproteobacteria > Rhodobacterales > Roseobacteraceae > Phaeobacter > Phaeobacter sp. JH20_08. The sequence continues at coordinate 158,942 of NZ_JAYMVV010000022.1, forward strand.
ATGTATCTGCACTGCATGATTTCGCGAAAATGCTTCAGCCTGCCGGGTCGATGAAACAAAAATACGTTACAGAAATCTTCAAACAAGAAGTATTCAGGTTACATAAATCACGGCATGGTTGCATCTGATCGCTAAATTCGCCGCGCTGATCACATGACGCGCTATTTTCGCCTATCGCAGCGACAACCGCACAGATGTCAGCCCATCAATACCGCCTTCGATATGATCCCCTGCGACAACAGGACCAACCCCCGCCGGCGTGCCCGTCATCACCAGATCCCCCGGCCGCAGATGATAATACCCAGAAAGATGGCATAGAATCTCCTCGACCGACCAGATCAGCTCCCCGAGAGAGGCGTCCTGACGGATCTCTCCGTTCACCCGCAACCAGATTCGCTGCGTCTGAGGCTCCCCCCATTCCGATGCCGCACGCAGCGGCGCAAAGACACTGCCGCCCTCCAGATCCTTGCCCAGGCTCCAGGGGCGCTGCTTCTGGCGTTCGCGCAATTGCAGATCCCGGCGCGTCATGTCCAGCGCGCAGCCATATCCCCAGATCGCCGCCCGCGCCGCTGCGGCCGTCGCATCCGTGAGCGGCGCTGCAATCGCGACGACCAGTTCCATTTCGTGGTGAAAATTCTCCGTCCCCTGCGGATAGGGCAGCTCCGCGCCACTCAATACCGCGTGGCAGGCCGACTTGGTGAAATAGAACGGCTGCTCCCGGTCGACCTCCACCCCCATCTCCGCAGCATGGGCCGCGTAATTTCGCCCGACACAGAAAATGCGGCCAACCGGCCAGACCTCCTCGCGCCCCTCCAGCGGAATGGCAGGCACCGGCGGCAGATCGAACAACGGCTTAGACATGGTAGAGACCCTTCGGATTGGGGGAAATCGAACCGGCCAGACCCTCGCGTCTCCCGCAGGTCACCACCGGCCACCAAACTCAGATGCCGCACCCTAGCAACCTCACCATAACAGCGCGACCCCCAACCGGATGATCCACCCCCCCGATCGCGGGACGCAGCTTACCGGTGATCGAGTCATCGCCCGGACCACCTCGTGAGCACCAGCACAACGGCAATTGTCGCTTGACACTCAAACCAGCCACCTATTAGTTCATATGCAGAACGAACTAATAGGTGATGTATGGAATCGACCCAGCAAACCTCATTTTCCAGGCAGGTGGCGCTGTACTCGGTCATGCAGGACATCATCCATTGCGGTCCGATCTCTCGCGCCTCAATCTCCAAGCAGACAGGATTATCGAAGCAGACAGTTTCCGAGTTGGTTCGTATCCTTGAAGGCGAAGGCTGGATTCGCGAGACGGGCCGGACCTCTGGTCATGTCGGCCGCACGGCGACCACCTATGAACTGATACCGGAAAGCGCCTTTATGGCGGCGGTCGATCTTGGCGGCACCAAGGTGCGCGTCGCGATCGTCGATCTCGCTGGTACTATTGTCGCCGAGGTCGTAGCCCCCACTCATCCAGATGGCGGGCGTCATGTGGCCGATCAAATAGGAGACCTGGTCAGCCGCGCCATCCGCGAGGGAAATGTGGCCGCCAACACTGTCAGACAGACAGTGGTCGGCTGCCCCGGTGTGCCGGACGTCCTATCCGGAAAGGTGAACTTCGCCCCCAATATTGCCGGAATCGATCAGATCGATTTTCGGGCCGCGGTATCAGAGGCAACGGGCACAAAGACGCTGCTTGAGAACGACGTTAACCTCGCAGTACTCGGCGAACACTGGCTTGGCGCAGGCCATGGCATCGACAACGTTGCCCTGATCGCGTTCGGGACCGGGGTTGGCGCAGGGCTGATCGTAAACGGAGCGCTTGTAAGAGGCGCATCAGGAGCCGCCGGGGAACTTGGCTATCTACCGTTCGGCGCTGATCCTTTCGAGGAAGAATCCCTGCGGGTCGGGGCGTTCGAACGAGTGTCGGCCACGCATGGCATTCGCGCGGCATATCTCGCCACAACTGGTAAAGATGTCGACGTACCGGCGATATTTGATGCCGCCGCGTCTGGTGAGGTCGCGGCTCGGGAAGTCCTCGATAAAGTCGCAACTCAAATGGCGCGGGCAGTTGCGGCAATTGGCGCCGTGGTGGCGCCCGAGGTGGTCATCCTCGGCGGAGCAATTGGGTCCCGTCCCGAAATCCTGACCGCGACCCGCGATGAGCTGAAGCGCTGCTTTCCTTTCCCGATCAGGATCGAACCTGCCCAACTCGGCCATCACGCCGCGCTGAGCGGAGCCGTCGCTGTTGGACTGACCGAATTGCATACCGAGTTGTTCGCCAAATCTGCGCCCGGCGCGGTCATTACCCTGCCGACCCCGAAACAGGGCAAACTTGCGGGTTCCGCAGAATGACGGCGCATGGCCCCCTGATCACGCTCCTGAGCCAACATCTTGACCGGGCGGTGGTCAACGATCTGCTGGCCCGGGCTGTTCGCGCCGCTTCCGTGACTGGGGACGAGGTCGCGATGGTTGACATGCTGCGTCCCGAAATGGAGCGTCTATCGCTGTCGCCCTCGGTCGAAGACTTCAGTCCAGGGAGGCCGAACATCACAGGACGGCGCGAGGGTGGCGATGGTCCTGACCTTCTTTTCATCGGACATACGGACGTTGTTCATCCAGGCAACTGGAGCGATCATTGGGCTGGCAAACCACAACAGGACCCCTTTGGCGCGACAATCATCGACGGCGAACTGTGGGGGCGCGGCGCTGCCGATCTCAAGGCTGGCATTTGCACATCGCTCGCCGCTCTCGATCTTCTGGACCGGGCGGGTATCCGCCTTCTGGGAACGGTGTCTTTCGCATTTGTCGGAGATGAGGAAAGCGGCGAACCCGGCAGCGGAAAAAGCGCAGGCGTTCGCCATTGGACAGAAAGCGTGCTGGCGGGCGGACTGCCGCGTCCGGATCTGGCGGTCTATGTCGAACCTACCCGCCTGCAGATCCTGCCGGTGCAGATCGGATTTTATATCGCGGAGGTCGTGCTGACGGGCCAATCCGCCTATTTTGGCCGACCGGAGCTCGGCCGCGACGCCCTGAAGGCCGCGCACAAGGTCCTTCAGGCGATTTGGGATCACTCGGATCGAATTTCGGCCGCTGGCAGCCATCCGCTTCTGGGGCGCAGCAACATCCTTGTAACGGGGCTTGAAGCCGGGGGGCTGATTGCTGTTCCCGGAGAATGCCGCTTTTCGCTGATTGGCAAGCTTCTGCCCGGTGACGACCTTGATGCCGCCACCTCGGAACTGGAAGCCGTGATCCGCGCCGCAATTGCTGAGGACATCCGCGTCAAAATAGATTTCACCGCCGGTCGCGACCATCCGCTAGGCGGCTCCCCGGCCGGGATCGAAGCCGATCATGAGATGGTCCGACAGCTCTCTGCTTCCATCGCGGCCGTACGGCCCGATCGCGGTGCAGTTGAAGGTGCGCCCTTCTGGTCGGAAATGCCCTTTCTGACAGCAATGCTCGGCGTGCCGACTGTCTATTGCGCACCTGGCGATATCAGCATCTGCCATACGAACCACGAACGCGTTCCCCTGCAGGATTACCACGACGGGATTGTCGCCTTCGCAGCCTTCATCGCACTCACATGTGGAATTCGGTCCGACTGAACACAGGGGCCACAACAGGGAGAGAGACCATGAATTGCACTTCCAGAAATCTTCTTGCATCGTTGTCGATACTTGCCTTCATGGCAATGCCTGCATCGGCCCAGACCGTCGGACCCTCGGGCGAGGCGGCAACCCCCTCCTCGGCTGTGATCGTTGATGATGCGCAGGCGAGCCAGCTGCAATCCCGGGGCTTTAGGGCGGCGCTGCTCTGGCACGATCAATCCGACTTTGTGAACGCGGTTACCGCAGGCGCAACCGATGAATTCACCCGGCTTGGTATCGAGGTGGTTGCCACGACATCAGCCGGCTTTGACAGTGCGCGTCAACTTGCGGACATCGAAACCGCGCTCGCGCTCAACCCCGATATCATCTTGTCCCTGCCGCTCGACCCCGTGGCATCTGCGTCGGCCTTCAAGAAAGCACGCGACGCCGGTGTCGAGTTGGTTTTCCTTTCCAACCTCCCGTCCGGCTACGAGCATCCTGCCGACTATGCCGCCATCGTGACCGACGATCTGTTCCAGATGGGCAAGCAGGCAGCCGACATTCTGGCGGGCGCGATGGGCGGCACAGGCGACGTGGGCTGGATCTTTCACGACGCCGCTTACTACGTGACGAACCAGCGCGACAATGCCTTCAAGACGACGATCGAAACCCACTATCCCGGGATGGAGATTGTCGCCGAGGCCGGTATCAGCGATCCCGCAAGGGCAGAGGAAATCGCGAATGCCATGCTGTTGCAGAACCCCAACATCGGTGGGATCTACGTGACATGGGCAGGTCCGGCCGAAGGTGTGCTCGCCGCGCTGCGCGCAAACGGCAACAGCTCAACCCGTATCGTGACGCTCGACCTGTCTGAGCCGATTGCTCTCGATATGGTCAAGGGCGGCAATGTCGTCGGCATCGTTGCCGATGAGGCCTATGAGCTCGGGCGCGCCATGGCCGCTGCCGGGGCGCGCGGGGTTCTCGACCTCGACAACCCGCCCTTTGTCGTTGCACCGGCCGTCTCGGTTACCGCCAAAAATGTCAACGAAGGTTGGAACCAATCGCTGAATCTGGATGCGCCGCAATCGGTTCTCGACGCGCAGCAATAATCTACCCCCGCTGCGCCCGGAGCGATCCGGGCGCAGGCCCAGATGAATTCCCGCAATTGGACGGAGACCATGTCGCCAAAATTTCCTAACCGGGCCGTTCTGCAAGGGCTGATCGTCTATGCGGGTTTCGTGCTCATTTTCCTCTTCTTTGCCGCGATGCTTTGGGACCGTGGCTTCCTTTCCCCCCAGAACCTGACGAACATCGTCTTACAGACAGCTCCGGCAACGGTGCTCGCGATTGGACTGGTCTTTGTCTTGGCAGCGGGCGAGATCGACCTTTCGTTCGGTGCCGCGGTCGCACTTTCGGCGATCGTCGCCGCGATGGTCATGCGGGTCGCGCCCTGGCCTATTGGCGTCGCCGCAGGGCTGGCAACAGGCATGGCGGTGGGCTTTGTCAACGGGGCCATCGTCGCCTATGCCCGGCTTCCCTCCTTCCTTGTTACATTGGCCACGATGGGTGTCGTAGCGGGCATCGCGCGTGAATTGTCCAATTTGCAATCCATCCCGGTCACCGCCGATGCTTTCATCGGCATTTTTGGCGGCGGAAAACTGTTCGGCATCCCCTCGCTTGTGATCTGGACCATTCTAGCGCTGTTGATCGGACATCTAGTTTTTCGTGAAACGCGCTATGGGGCCCATGTATTGGCAACCGGCGACAATCCACGCGCGGCCCTTGTCTCGGGCATCCGCGTCGCTCGCCTGCGGTTGTCGGTGCTTATGGTATCCGGGGCCTGCGCCGGCTTGGCTGGTCTGCTTTATGCCGGACGTCTCCAGTCAGCCCGCTACACCTTGGGCGAAAGCGATCTGATGACTGTCATCGCCGCCGTCATCGTGGGCGGCACCGCCCTGAACGGCGGACGAGGCAGCGTTCCTGGCGCGCTCGTTGGAAGCCTGATGATGGGCATGCTGTCCAACGGGCTGATCCTGATGGGGCTATCTGTTTCTTGGCAGATGATCATCAAGGGCCTGATCGTTCTGGCCGCCGTCGCCGTTTCACTACGCGAACCGAACCGCTGAAAGGAAAACAGACATGTTCCTCGATGTCCTTCGCCGTCGAAATCCCGATTTCGTCCTCGCCGCGCAGATGCTGCACAGGACGGGCGAAATCCCCGCGAACTCTTACGTTCTTGATCTGGACGCGGTTGCAGAAAACGCACGCCTGATCCGTGCGGAAGCCGATAAGTTTGACCTCAAGGTCTTCGCGATGACCAAGCAGGTGAGCCGCAACTCGGGGTTTTGCCGCGCCGTGATGGCTGGCGGCATTGATCGCGCGGTTGCTGTCGATATGGCCTGCGCCATCGCTTGCCATAACGCCGGGTTGAAAATCGGGCACCTCGGCCATCTCGTGCAGGTACCGCGCGCAGAAGCCGCGATGGCAGCGCGACAACTAACGCCCGATTACTGGACCGTGTTTTCGCAGGCCAAGGCGGCAGAGGCGGCAGAGGCCGCACTGGCAGCCGGACGCGAACAACCACTGCTTGCCCGTGTGCAGACCGCCGGAGATACATTCTATCGCGGTCATGAAGGTGGGTTTCCCGCGGAGGATGCGGTCGCAGCCGCAGGCTGGATGTCCCAGCTGAGCGGCGCGCGTTTCGCTGGCATCACCACGTTTCCTGCGCAGCTCTATGACCACACCACAGGCAAGATTAGACATACACCAAACCTTGGCACCCTGAAGCGGACCGCTGATGCTCTGCAGCGCGCGGGCTTTGACAAGATCGAAATCAACGCACCCGGCACGACATCTCTTGTCACACTTGAGGCGCTTGCTGAAGCCGGAGCAACCCAGGTCGAACCCGGCAACGGGCTGCACGGCACGACACCTCTCCATGCCGTCGAGGATCTGCCCGAGATGCCAGCTGTTCTCTACCTCAGCGAGGTCAGCCACCTTCATGGCGGCCGCGCCTATTGCTTCGGCGGAGGTCTATATGTCGATCCGGTCTTTCCCGAATATGACATCAAGGCATTGGTCACCACATCCCCCAGCGTAGACACTACTGATTTGAGATGCGTCGAGATCCCGCCACCATCTGCGATTGACTATTACGGGATGATCGACGCCACAGGCGCCAACGCTCCCGCACCCGGTGACACGGTCGTTTTCGGCTTCCGCGGCCAGGCCTTCGTCACCCGCGCCCACTCGGTCGGCATCGAGGGCGTATCGAAGGGCAAGCCGCGCGTGGTGTCGATCGAAAACAGCTACGGGCAGGCAGAACCCTGGCCCAGAATCCGGAATGCGACAAGATGACCCCGGTTCTTCAACTCAGAAATATCCGCAAATCCTTTGGCGGAGTCACGGCGATCCAGGATTTCTCGCTCGACATGCTCGCAGGTGAAGTCGTGGCCCTTGTCGGCGACAACGGCGCCGGCAAATCAACTCTCATCAAGATGATCTCAGGTGTCTACACACCCAGTTCAGGCGAGATGCTTCTGGATGGAAAGCCAGCAAACTTTCCTGACGCTTCAGTTGCTCGGGAACGGGGGGTAGAGGTTGTCTATCAGGATCTGGCACTGGCCGATCAACAGACTGTCTACATGAACCTCTTTCTTGGTCGTGAACCCGTGAAGGGGCCGCTGCGGCTGCTTGATCGCAAGAGAATGATCGCCGAAACGGACGCGCTTGTTCGTGAACTGGATGTGCGCATCCCGTCCGCATCCGCTACGATTCGCGACCTTTCAGGGGGACAACGCCAGGGTGTCGCAATCGCACGCGCAACGCATTGGGCAAGAAAACTAATCCTGCTCGACGAACCCACTGCCGCGCTTGGCGTCGCTGAAACCGCCCGGGTCGAAGCAACAGTTGAATCGCTGAAAGCACGCAACCTCGCAATCTTCATCGTCTCCCATAGTCTCGATCAGGTCTTCCGCCTGTCGGACCGTATCTGTGTCCTGCGCCGCGGCGAGCAGATCGGGATCCGCGAGACAGACAAGACGGACAAGAATGAAATCGTCTCGATGATCACCGGCGTCTCAAAATGAAACAGGCTGGCGGTCGCACTCGCCAAAGACAGCGCGCCTAAGGATCGGGCGACCAAAGATCATTCCCTTGAGGCAAGTCTTGCAAATGTCGTGAACACGGAAGGCGTTGCGCTACCGCTGCGATCGCACCTATCAGCGCAACAGCATTCGATTGCTCATCAGAAAAACGTTAGTGTATCAGACTGTTCGCCCCGATCAGGATCGAAGCGCCCACAAACACCGTCAAGGCAATCGACAACATCCCGGCGCAGACACCCGCCAGCACGATGATCCCATCCCGTTCCAGCAGCCCGATGCTGGCAACAAACAGGGCAATTGCTGGAAACCAACCGCTGAGCGGCAGCGGCACGAACAGCGCCAGGGAAACCAGAAACAGCAGGCCTCCGGTCAGCTGTTCTCTTCGTGGCTGAAACACCGCCCGCAGGCGCGGTCGGGCAATCCGCTCCAGCCGCCGCGACACGGGGCGCAAGCGCAGCACGATACGGCGCATGCCTGTGCCGGAAAAACGGATCCGCGCGATACGTCGCGGCAGCCGGACGCTGGAAAATCCCAGTCCCATCTGCGCGCAGAAAAACAAGAGCGGCAAAGCGGTGACAAGGGTTGACCCTGGAGGCAAAGGAAGAAGATTGATCAGGCACGACAGCAAGATTGCCCATCCGAAGGACCTGTCGCCAAGCTGCTCCAGAAAGGTGCCAAGCGCGATATGATCGGAGTTTTGATGGTAGCGGATCACGCGCAGCAGAGTGAAGGAGAGAGAGCGCTTCCTGATCAAGCCTATAGCACCGGGACATCCAGAAACAGCTTTCACATTCGCCTCGCAACTCGGACCGTGCCTGCCTCCTGCTTAGCGCCTTGCTGTGTCTGCGGCAACCGGCTTCGCAGCTGAGACAGCCGCACCGACCCTGTTCCAGAGTTCCTCGGCAACAACCCCAATGGGCTGGTCCCTGCGCCGCATCTTGAATATCATTGTCCGTCGCAGCGGGAACCCGTCCAGGTTCAGGGACAGCAAAGCCCCGGAACGCCGCTCCTCCTCTGTCATGTGATCTGGCAGACCGCCCCAGCCAAGCCCGGCGAGGATCACCTTTTTCTTGGCCGCGAGATCGGACACCGTCCATTTCAGGCTCCCGGACAAGAGATCGCGGCTTTGGTCATGCGCCGCGCCGCCGGTGCCGGCGGCGACCACCTGCACATGGCTTTGCATTTCGGATGCCGACAAGGCGCGGGACCCGACGGGCAGGTTCAAGGCGGGGCTGGCCACCGGCCGGATCGTGACCTCGGCAACCGGCTCTGCCTCCACGTCGTCCAGCGGCACCCCGTCAAGCGACGCAAGCGCAATATCCGCCTTGCCCTCCATCAGCCGGGCAATCGGGCCGCCCATCATTTCCATGCGCAGCCGGAGGTGGGTCGCAGGGTGGCGCCGCCCGGTCTCCGCAAGCGCCGGCAGCAAAGGGTCCAGATCCATGGTGGCACTGACGGCAAGCGTCAGTTCCGGTTCTTCGCGGGCGCGCAGCCGGGCGGCGGTAGATCGAAGCCCCTGCATCTGCCGCAGCACCCGCGACGCCTCGCGGTAGAAGATTTCGCCCGCCGGGGTCAGAGACGGCCGGTAGGCTTCGCGGCTGAACAGCTCCAGCTCCAATTCCTCTTCCAGCAGGCGGATTGCATGGCTGATGGCCGACTGGGATTTATTCAGACGCTCCGCCGCGCCGCGGAAGGTGCCGGCTGCGACAATGGCCTCGAGGGCAAGGAGCTGGTCGTGTTTCATCGGCTTCCAACATGATCAGATTGCCTAATCGTTATGCTGCAAACACAATATTATCAATCAATCATATCTGAAGGTAGTCAGAGGGCATCACCACCACAGGAGACTGTCATGAAACTCTACTACAAAACCGGCGCCTGCCCGCTGGCCAGCCATATCGCCCTCTATGAAACCGGCCGCCCGTTTGACATCGAAGCGGTCGACACCGCGACGGGGCAGACCGAAAGCGGCGCGGATTATCGTGCGATCAACCCCAAAGGCTATGTTCCGGCCCTGGGTCTGGACGATGGCAGCGTCCTCACTGAAGGGGCGGCGGTTTTACAGTATATCGCGGACAGCCATCCGGAGGCAGGTCTGGCGCCGGCGGCGGGCACCTTGGGCCGGGCCCGGATGCAGGAACAGCTCAACTGGATCGGGACCGAGCTGCACAAGGCCTTTAGCCCGCTGTTCCGCGAGGGCACGTCCGAAGCCGGCAAGGACGACGCGCGCAGCGCGGTTGCGGGCAAGTTCGATTTCATAGAGGTCCAGCTGGCGGATGGCCGCGAATGGCTGGTTGAGGATCAGTTCTCAGTGGCGGACGCCTATCTGTTCGTAGTTTCGAACTGGGCCAATTTCACCGACATCGACCTCTCCCGCTGGCCCAATCTGGCTGCCTTTGTGGGCCGCAGCGCCAATCGCCCGTCGGCCCAGGCCGCGATGCGCGCCGAGGGGCTGATCCAATGACGCCCGCCGATCACAAACTGGTCGGCGCACTAATGGAGGCCTATTTTGAAGGCCTCTATCAGGCCGACAGCGCCCTGCTGCGCAAGGTTTTTCACCCGCAGCTGGCCTATGTCTGCGCCACCGAAGGCGATGAACTTTTTCTGGATCTTGAGACCTACATGACCCGCGTCGATAGCCGCGAGCCGCCGACCAAACGCGGTGAGGCGCGCGAGGAGGAGATTCTGGAGATCGCCTTTGCCAGCGACCGGCTGGCCCGTGTCAGCGCCCGGATGACCATGATGGGGCGGGATTTCCACGACCTGCTGACCCTTGTCCGCTACGGTGCCGAATGGCGTATCGTGGCCAAAGTGTTTTCCTATGTTCCGCGAAAGGACTGAACGATGCCTTATGTGAATATCATAGTCACCCGCGAGGGCGGCCCCGAAGGCACCGGCCCAAGCGCAGACCAGAAGGCGCAGCTGATCGCCGGGGTGACGGGGCTGCTGCAGGATATTCTGGGCAAGACCCCGGCAACCACATTTGTAGTGATCGACGAGGTTCCGCTGGAAGACTGGGGCGTCGGCGGCCTGCCGGTGCAACAGTACCGCAAGCAGGCGCAATAAAGACGCAGCGGACAGAGGCCTGAGGGCGACCTGTCCGCTGTCCCGGGCGCCGATGACTTTTGCGGTGGAGGGCGTACCGGCCAGCGCTGTCTCAATTGCCGCCAGGCGTTGCAGAACCGGGCTCATGGCCGGGCGTTGTTTGTATTGCGCGCCCTAACGCCTGACGATAGTAGAGCTGAGCCGCCGGGCACGCTGTCTCCTTCTGGTTGCTTTCATCTGTGAATTTTAATGTCACGACATGTCTATCTATATTTATGCATTCATCGACATAGTCACGGGAAGGCTGACCCGTTTTCCGACGCGACAACTCATTTACTGACGCAATTCCCCTTGAAGGAAAATTTCATGGCTAAAGGTTTGAACTCTGTCTCATCATTTCTCCAGATCGGAGATCAAAGAGTCGACGGCTTGTTTTTTGGGCAAAAATGGAGCGATGATACTATTCACTATGCCTACCCGTCTGAGCCCGGTGTCTATAATTATTCAGCTTCTTATAATGAGGCAGCTGCGTTTTCAGAGGTTTCCGATCTGCAGAAATCTGCGATCAAATTCGCTTTGGACTCTGATCTCGGCCCCGCCGCAGCAAGGGGCTTTTCTGTTGAAGGTATTACAAAGCTGAATATTGAGCATGACGCAACACCGGATACGACCAGCCCGGAGGCTATTCGGTACGGCAACACGTCCTCACCCGATGTTCTCAGTGCTCATGGATATTACCCGCAAAACAGTCCAGCCGCAGGGGACGTCTGGTTTGGAAACACGGTTTACCGATCCCCGGCAGCGGGCAACTACGCCTGGCATACTGTGCTGCATGAAACCGGACATGCTCTGGGACTGACGCATTCACATGAAAACATTAACGGATTCGGTGTTGTTCCATCTGAGTACGACCACATGGAATACACGATCATGAGCTATCTGAGCTACGAAAATAGCCCGCTAGGTGGATATAGAAATGAACCCTCGAGCTTTGCACAAACCTACATGATGCTGGATATCGCGGCCCTGCAGCATATGTATGGTGCCAATTACACCACCAACAGCAACGATACGGTCTACAAGTGGTCCCCCAATTCAGGCGACACTTTGGTCAATGGTGAAATTGCAATCGATGCGGTCGGCAACCGGATTTTCGCCACCATCTGGGATGGGGGCGGCGTCGACACCTATGATCTTTCAGCCTACGCCGAGAATCTAAACATTGATCTGAACCCCGGCGAATCCTCACGCTTCAGCGCTGAACAGACGGCCCATCTGGGATATGGATATAACGCTAGCGGCAATATCTACAATGCACTTCTCCATAATGGTGACAGGCGTTCGCTGATCGAAAATGCCATAGGTGGCACTGGCAACGACGTAATCGCAGGCAACGTCGGCTCCAATTTACTGCGTGGTGAGGGTGGCAACGACACCATCACAGGCGGTGCAGGTAATGATACCGTCTTTGGCAATACCGGAAATGACCATATCAGCGGTCAAGACGGTGATGACCGGATGCTGGGTGGCAAGGGCAACGACACAGTCTTTGGCGGCACTGGCAACGACGAGTTGCTGGGAAATCAGGACCACGACGTGCTGAATGGCAAAGAAGGTGCGGACACGCTTTACGGCGGTTCCGGCAATGACACTCTGAATGGAGGTACCGGCGCCGACAGTATGTCAGGAGGCACAGGCAACGATACCTACTGGGTGGACGATGCCGCAGACCAGGTGGCCGAAAATGCGGGCGCAGGTCAGGACCGGGTCAATAGCTCAGTAACTTTCGATCTGACTGCTCACAGCGCACATATCGAAGACCTGACCCTCACCGGAAGTGCCAACATCAATGGCACTGGCAATGAGGCGGACAACTCGATTTCCGGCAACACTGGCGCCAATATTCTGCGTGGTGAGGGCGGCAATGACGTCATGACAGGTGGTGACGGAAATGACACTGTCTATGGCAATACCGGAAATGACCATATCAGCGGTCAAGATGGTGATGACCGAGTGCTGGGTGGCAAGGGCAACGACACAGTCTTTGGTGGCACTGGCAACGACAAGTTGCTGGGAAATCAGGGCGACGACGTGCTGAATGGCAAGAGCGGCCGGGACACGCTTTACGGCGGTTCCGGCGACGATACTCTGACCGGCGGCAACGGTGCCGACACATTTGTATTCACGAAGGGAGAAGACGCCGACCGGATCACCGATTTTGGCCTCGGCAATGACACGCTTTTGCTGAGCGGGTTCGGTTTCTCTACTGAGCAGGATGCGCTTGGCTATGCAAATGACGTGTCAGGGAGCGTGATTTTCGACTTCGGTGATGGTGACAGCATAACCCTGTTGAATCTGCAGCTACAGGACCTGCATAGCAATATCGTCTTCACCTAGTAGGTTCACTGATCGACCGCAGGCGGGCTGCGCGGGCAACCGCATAGCCCGCCCTCTGCTTCCAGGCTTTCGGACTAGATGTCACAGCCAAGGAGGGCTCGACTGTGCTAAGGCGGCTGGCGTCCCGTCTGAGGACAGGCAATGTAGCTATAGCAGTATGGGAAACGTGCTGCTTCCGAGCAATCAAAGGAGGCGGATCTTCAATACAGTATTCACTCGGCACTCTGGCCGAGATCTACCGGCATAGTACAAATACGAATGTTCAGTGGATTGATCTTATTGGAGGAAGTGGTGAGCCGTGCAGGATTCGAACCTGCGACCCACTGATTAAAAGTCAGTTGCTCTACCAACTGAGCTAACGGCCCACTTCTTCTTCGGAACATCGTGTTGTTCCCTGGTCGCTCTTTAAGGACATAATCCAAAAGGATCAAGCACTTAATTTGCTTCGGAGCGGCGCGACCGTGTCAGTCATGCTGTCCCGATAGGCGGCGTATCTAGGGGTAAGGGCTGAGACGGTCAACCCCTTTTTTCAACTTTCTTGCCACAAGGCTGGATTCATCTTCGACGGAGGTCTATATGCGCGAAATGACCACAGGATCAGACACCCGCTTGCCCTTCATGAAGATGCACGGCCTCGGCAACGACTTCGTTGTTGTGGATGCCCGTGACATGTCGTGGCCCATCACACCGGCCATGGCCGCCGGAATCGCGCACAGGCAGATGGGCGTGGGATTCGACCAGCTCACCGTCATCACCCACGGCGAGGAAGACGCACATCTGACCTTCTACAACGCCGATGGATCCACCTCGGCCGCCTGCGGCAACGCCACCCGCTGCGTGGCCCGCTACCTGATGCAGCAGACCGGACGCGAGGCCCTGCGTCTGACCACCGATCGCGGCCTGCTTCATGCAAGAGATGCAGGAAACGGGCTGACCGCCGTCAACATGGGCCAGCCACAGCTGGACTGGCAGGATATCCCGCTGGCAGAGCAGATGGACACGCTGGAGCTGCCGATTGAGGGGGCGCCAACCGCCACCGGCATGGGCAATCCGCATTGCACCTTTTTTGTCGAAAACGCCGAGCTGATCCCTCTCGCCGAATTTGGCGCGCGCTACGAACATCATCCGCTTTACCCTGAACGCACCAATGTGCAGGTCGCCCATCTGGTCGGCACAGATCACATCCGCATGCGCGTCTGGGAACGCGGCGTCGGCATCACCCTGGCCTCGGGCTCCTCGTCCTGCGCCACCGCAGTGGCCGCAGCGCGACGCGGGCTGACCGGTCGCCATGTGCAGATAGATCTGGATGGCGGCACGCTCTGGATTGACTGGCGCGACGATGGCGTCTGGATGACCGGCCCGACCTGCCACGTGTTCGACGGCAGCTTCACCCGCGACTTTCTGGAAAGCCTCTCAACATGAGCGCGCCCAAATTCACCACGCTCGGCTGCCGCCTGAACGCCTATGAAACCGAAGCGATGAAAGAGCTCAGCCAGCAGGCAGGGCTCAGCAATGCCGTGGTGGTCAACACCTGTGCCGTCACCGCCGAGGCCGTGCGCAAGGCGCGGCAGGAGATCCGCCGCCTGCGCCGTGAAAACCCGGAGGCGCCGATCATCGTCACCGGTTGTGCCGCCCAGACCGAACCGGAGACCTTTGCCGCAATGGAAGAGGTCACCCGCGTCATCGGCAACACCGAAAAGATGCAGGCCAAAACCTGGCAGCAGATCGCCAAGGGACCGGACTTCATCGGCACCACGGAAAAGGTGCAGGTCGACGATATCATGTCGGTGACCGAGACCGCAGGCCATCTCATTGATGGTTTCGGCACCCGCAGCCGCGCCTATGTGCAGGTCCAGAACGGCTGTGACCACCGCTGCACCTTCTGCATCATCCCCTATGGTCGCGGCAATTCCCGCTCCGTCCCTGCCGGTGTGGTGGTCGATCAGATCAAGCGGCTGGTGGACCGGGGCTATCATGAGGTTGTCCTGACCGGCGTCGATCTCACCTCCTGGGGCGCCGACCTGCCCGCCACGCCCCGTCTGGGCGATCTGGTGATGCGGATCCTGAAACTGGTGCCGGACCTGCCGCGCCTGCGCATCTCCTCCATCGATTCGATCGAGGTGGACGAGAACCTGATGCAGGCCATCGCTACCGAATCCCGCCTGATGCCGCACCTGCACCTGTCGCTGCAACACGGCGATGATCTGATCCTGAAACGGATGGCCCGCCGCCACCTGCGCGATGACGCGATCAAATTCTGCGAAGACGCCCGCCGCCTGCGCCCGGAGATGACCTTTGGTGCCGATATCATTGCAGGCTTTCCGACCGAGTCGGACGCCCATTTCGAGAACTCGCTGAAACTGGTTACCGACTGCGATCTCACCTGGCTGCACGTCTTCCCCTATTCCAAGCGCGAGGGCACCCCGGCCGCCAAGATCCCCAATCAGGTGAATGGCACGGTGATCAAGGAGCGAGCCGCCCGTCTGCGCGCCGCCGGTGACGTGCAGGTACAGGCCCATCTCACCGCGCAGATCGGCCGCAGGCATCGCATCCTGATGGAAAACCCGCACATGGGCCGCACCGAGCAATTCACCGAGGTCAGCTTTGCAACCCCGCAGGTGGAGGGCGAGATCGTCACCACCACCACCACCGGCATCAGGGGAACCCAACTCACTGCCTGAGGCCGCGCGTCGACGCATTGGAGCCGCACACAGGCAGCACTCTGGGTGCCACTCCTACTGCGAAGACAGTCTTGCCCCTCCCGCATCGATGCCGGAGGATGGCAGGATCATGAGCCTCATCCTCTTCCTTCACGGCCCCTCCAGCAGCGGCAAATCCACGCTGGCAGCAGAACTGCGCCGCCAGTCACCCCGCCCCTTCCTGCACCTCTCCATTGATCACCTGCGCAGCAGCGGCGCCTGGCGCCAGGTCGATTATCCCGACTGGCAAACGGCCCGCCCCGCCTTCTTTGACGGGTTCCATCGCGCAGTTACAGGCTTTGCCGACGCCGGTAATGATCTGATCATCGAACATATCCTCGACACACCCGGCTGGCACAGCCAGTTGCAGGACCTGCTGGCGGGCCACCAAATGCTGTTCGTCGGATTGCGCCCCTCTCTCGGCGCGCTGCACCAGCGCGAGCAGCGCCGGGGTGACAGGCCGCCGGGCAGCGCCGTGCAGGATGCCGCTCATGTCCATGCCGAGATGCGGTATGATCTGGAGTGCGACGGCACCCGCGACACCGAACAGCTTGCGCGCGACATCCTCACCCGCATCAACCAGCCGCTACCCGCCTCCGGGTTTTTCCGCTAGCCGCACATCAGGACGCACCGCCCGCTGTCATCTTTCCCGAAATACTCCGGGGTGAATGCCCGCAGGGCAGAGGGGCAGCGCCCCCAATACGAAAAACCCCCGCAGGGTCACACCATGCGGGGGTTCGTAATTGCTCAGGAAAACCGGCTTAGCTGGTTTTCTTGCCTTTGTGCGGCGCCCACAGACGCTTGTTGGTGAGATACAGCAGCACCGACAGCAGCGTCAGGAACAGCACGCCGACAAAACCGGCCTGCTTGCGCGCCATCATTTTCGGCTCTGCCGTCCACATCAGGAAGGCCGCGACGTCCTGCGACATGGCTTCCACATCGTTGGCGTGGCCATCGACGAACTCAACCTGCTCATCCGACAGCGGCGGCGCCATGGAGATCCAGCCACCAGGGAAGGCAGTGTTGCCATAGAAGGTGGTGCCTGCTTCTTCCTTGGTCTCACCGGTGTAACCCGCCAGCAGCGACGCAATATATTCCGCACCGCCCATGCCTTTGAACAGCTGGTTCAGACCCAGACCGTAGGGGCCGTGGAAACCCGCACGTGCCTTGGCCATCATGCTGAGGTCAGGCGCGCCTGCGTTGTTGTTTTCCGGGAAGTTATCGGTCGGCTTGGCCGGACGATCTTCATCCTCCACCGGATCGTAAACCGAGAAGTTCTCGGCCGCATAGGCGCGGACCTGCTCTTCTGGCAGGTTCGGGCCACCTTCATCGGCCAGGGTGCGCAACGGCACCAGCTTCAGCCCGTGACAGGCTGCGCAGACTTCGGTGTAGATCTGCAGACCGCGCTGCAGCTGGTTGGTGTCGTAGGTGCCAAACGGGCCTTCGAACGAGAAGTCATAGTCCTCGACATGGCCCGAGCCTCCCGCCGCAAAGGATGCGGCAGGCGCCAGGGACAGTGCGAAGGCGGCACCAATGGCTAGTTTTTTCAACATGGTTGCTGTCCTTCTCAATTACTCGGCCGGCGTGGCGTCAGCGCCAGACTTCTTGCCGTAATGGGCATCAAAATCCGCTTCGATGGTCTCGGGAATCGCCAGCGGCTTCTCGATGACGCCCAGCAGCGGCAGGATCACCAGGAAGTAGGCGAACCAATAGGCCGAAGCGATCAGGGAGAACGACGCATAGGGTTCTTCCGCAGGCATCGCACCCAGCCACATCAGGGCAAAGAAGTCGATGACCAGCAGCAGGAACCACCACTTGAACTGCGGGCGGTACCGGCCCGAGCGCACGCGGCTGGTGTCCAGCCAGGGCGCCAGCGCCATGACGGCAATCGCACCAAACATCGCCAGCACGCCAAAGAACTTGGCGTCGATGATGCCACCGGTCACAAAGGAGGCAATCTGCACAACCCAGACTTCCGAGGTGAAGGCCCGCAGGATCGCGTAGAACGGCAGGAAGTACCATTCGGGAACGATGTGTGCAGGGGTCACCAGCGGGTTGGCTTCGATGTAGTTATCGGGGTGGCCGAGGTAGTTCGGCATGAAGCCGACGATCGCCCAGAACACAACCAGCACAACCGCCAGACCTACGAAATCCTTGATCACGAAATAGGGCCAGAACGGCAGCGTGTCTTTCTTGGCTTCTTCCTTGGAGCCCCGACGCACTTCAACACCGGTCGGGTTGTTGTTGCCGGTGGTGTGGAAGGCCCAGATGTGCACGATGACCAGCGCCGCGATCACGAAAGGCAGCAGATAGTGCAGCGAGAAGAAGCGGTTCAGCGTGGCGTTGTCCACGGCAGGCCCGCCCAGCAGCCATGTCTGCAGCGCTTCACCAACAAAGGGAATGGCGCCGAACAGGCCGGTGATCACGGTCGCTCCCCAGAAGGACATCTGACCCCAGGGCAGTACATAGCCCATGAAGGCGGTGCCCATCATCATCAGGTAGATCAGCATGCCGATGATCCATGTGATCTCGCGCGGTGCCTTGTAGGACCCGTAGTAGAGCCCCCGGAAAATGTGGATGTAGACCGCGACAAAGAACAGCGATGCACCGTTCATATGCAGATAGCGGATCATATGGCCGCCGTTCACGTTGCGCATGATGTGCTCAACGGAGGCAAACGCCAGATCGACATGTGGTGTGTAATGCATCACCAGGATGATACCGGTGACGATTTGCAGGACCAGGCAGAATGCCAGGACGATACCCCAGATCCACAACCAGTTCAGGTTCTTGGGCGTGGGGATCATAATGGTGTCATAGATCAGGCCAACGATGGGCAGGCGGCTGTGCAGCCACTTCTCGCCACCGGTTTTCGGCTCATAATGATCGTGCGGAATGCCGGACATGAATGTCTCCCTTATCCCAGTTGGATCGTAGTTTCATCAAGGAACACGGCCGTCGGAACCGGCAGGTTCTCGGGCGCGGGACCTTTGCGGATACGACCGGCAGTGTCGTAGTGCGACCCGTGGCAGGGGCAGAACCAGCCATTGAACTCGCCAGCGCCATCACCCAGCGGCACACAGCCGAGGTGGGTACAGACACCCATCATGACCAGCCATTCGCCAGCTTCGTCCATGGTGCGGTTTTCGTCGGTGGCCGGCAC
This sequence comes from Phaeobacter sp. JH20_08, assembly GCF_048056635.1. Taxonomy (NCBI): domain Bacteria; kingdom Pseudomonadati; phylum Pseudomonadota; class Alphaproteobacteria; order Rhodobacterales; family Roseobacteraceae; genus Phaeobacter; species Phaeobacter sp. JH20_08. The sequence continues at coordinate 177,948 of NZ_JAYMVV010000022.1, forward strand.
ATCGCCTGCGTTGACGTTCCGGGCAACCGGATCGGGCAGGTCGGCCAGATCAACAGCACGTGCCGCTTCGATCTCTTCCTGGGTGCGGCGGCGGATGAACACCGGCTTGCCAAGGAACATAACCGAGATCTGGGTCCCGACTTCCACACCTGCCACGTCAACGATAATCGAGGACAGAGCCTGAACGTCAGCCGAGGGGTTCATCTGGTTGACCAGGGGCCAAATAGCGGCGCCCGCAGTCACTGCCCCGGCGCCGGCAGTGGCGTAGTAGAGGAAATCTCTCCGGGTTCCTTCGTTGTCTTCTGCGTGGGACACGAGGTTTTCTCCAATTCCAGCGCCCGTTTAGGGCAAACATGCGCATACACCGCGCAATGAACGCAGTGACTCATCGCGGGTATCTAGCGGGGAGAAGGGCTTTCGTCCAGCGGTCATAGGCGCGCAGATGGACGCACACGCAAGTAATTATGCGCAACTGTTGCAAACAGCCTCACATATTTGCGCGGGCACGCCGTATTTCAAGGGGAGCGCCCGCGCCAGATCTCAGCTTTCCGGTGGTCGCGTCGCCTGCATCGACGGACGCGAATCGAATTCGGCGAACCAATCCGCCAGCGCCTCGTTCCCCTTGCGCCAGCCCATGTCCGGGTGCCGGAAATCCACATAGGACAATGCACAGGCCACAGCGATCTGCCCGATCCGCAGCGATCCTTTCAGATGCGCCATCCAGCGCGCGTTCAGCGCCGCGCAGCCGCCCAGCACCTTGCCGCTCTGCCCTTCGATCCACTCTGGCCATTGCTTGTCTGCGGGGCGCAGGCGCTTTTCATACGACAGCAGCACTGCCGCCTCCATGATGCCATCCGCCGTGGCCTCCAGCACCCGCGTGTCCCAGCCGCCCTCATAAAGCGCCCCACCCGCACGCTCTGCCAGATAGGCGCAGATCACCCGGCTGTCATACAGCGTCGCGCCCTCCGCGCGTTCCAGCGCCGGGATCTTGGCCAGCGGGTTGGCGGCCTTCAGGTCGCTCGCCGGGGCAATCGGCGTGGTGGCCACCGGGATCAGCTCGACATCCGCCAGCTGATCCGTTTCATGCAGCACCACCATGACCTTACGCACATAGGGGGAGGTGGGCGCGTGATAGAGTTTCATTGCGGAAATCCTTCTGAACGGGGTTTGGAGACAGATCCACGACGATGATACCATGTCTTACATGGGGCGCGGCTGCGCACACTCTAGCCTGGCCTCACGGCAGGACCACCCCCTTCGGCATCTTCGGTCACGCTTCCTCTTGCCTTTGCCATATCGAGCGGCCATGTTCGCGCTGTTCTCAGGGCGGGGCGAAATTCCCCACCGGCGGTAAGCGGGCATGTCCCCGTAAGCCCGCGAGCGGTCATTTTGAGTGCCGTCACAGCTTGAACCGACAACCGGTTCCCACTTTTCGGGCTGTGAACGCGCTGGAAATGATGTCCAGCAGATCTGGTGTAACTCCAGAGCCGACGGTCATAGTCCGGATGAAAGAGAACGTGTGACAGGGCCACGGGGGACGTGTGCCCTCATCACTCGTGATCGCCTTGGGTGACGTGTCAAACCTATAGGAGATACCACAATGACACACACCCGCTTTGCCTTCATCAAGGCACATTGGCATTCCGACATCGTTGATCGCGCATTGGAGGGCTTTCAGCAGCTGATCCCGGCGGAGCAGATCGACGTGTTTGATGTGCCCGGCGCCTTTGAAATGCCGCTGCTGGCCAAGGATCTCGCCAAGACCGGAAAATACGACGCCATCGCCTGCGCCGCCTTTGTGGTGGATGGCGGCATCTACCGCCATGACTTCGTGGCACAGGCTGTGGTGGATGGCCTGATGCAGGCAGGCATGGAGACTGGCGTGCCCGTCCTGTCCGTCTCGCTGACACCGCACCACTATCAGGAAACCGATCACCACAACGCCATCTACCGCGCCCATTTTGTCGACAAGGGACGCGAGGCCGCCAATGCTGCGCTGATGATCGTCAGAACCCGGCAGGAGGCGCTTGGCGCCTAAACGGGGCACGACGCAGCGCGGGTCGGGCCGCTACAGGCCCGGCCAAGCGATCACCCCAGATAGGCCTTCAGCGCCGGCGGCGGATTGTCCAGTAGCTCCGCCGTCGCCATCGGCGGATGCGCCACGCCATCCGCCACCAGTATCACCTGATCCGCAATCCGCCGCGCATCCGCCGGGTCATGGCTGACCATCAGAACCGTTGCCCCGGTCTCCTGAGCCAGCTCCGCCACCAGATCCAGCATCTCGGCCTTCAGCGCGGGCCCCAGCGCCGCAAACGGCTCGTCCAGCAGCAGCAGATCGCGGCCCTGCACCAGCACCCGTCCCAGCGCCACCCGGCTTTGCTGACCACCGGACAGGGCGGCGGGCTTGCGCTCTTCCATTCCGGCCAGTCCGACCCGGGCAATCGCTGCGCGCACCCTGTCCTGCTCTTCGCGGCTCAGCCGCAGGTTCGGGCGAATGCCCAGCGCGACATTCTGCGCCACGCTCAGATGGGGAAACAGATTGCCGTCCTGAAACAACATCGCAATCGGCCGTGCACCCGGTCTCACATCCGTCAAAGCGCGCCCCTGCCACGATAGCCCCCCTGAGATGATCGGCACAAAACCGGCAATCGCCTCGATCAGCGTTGTCTTGCCCGCGCCGGAGGGACCGATCACCGCCACCCGCTCACCCGCCGCAACCGACAGGTCCGCACGCACGATAAAGCCGCCGTTATCCATTTTGCAGTGATCAAGTTTCAGCATGACGCCGACCTCCCCGGTCGCATATGTAAAACGCCCCCATCGACAGGCTTAGCAGCAACAGCGCCCCGCCCGAGGCTGCCTCCATCCGGTAAGCTCCCATCAGACGATAGACCTGCAAGGGCAGCGTTGCGGTTTCAGAATCGGCAAACAGCGCAATGACTCCGAGATCGCCCATCGACAGCGCAGCCGCCAGTCCCGCGGCAAAGCCAAGCTGAGGACGCAGCCGTGGCAACAGCACCCGGCGCAGGAACGCCCCGCCGCGCATGTCCAAAGAGAGCGACAAACGGCCATAGCGCGCCAGGATCTCGCGCACTCTGGGGATCAGAATGCGCAGCGCAAACGGCAGCGCCATCAGCGCATTGACCAATGCCGTGACCGGCAGCGCCAGCGCAAAGGGATCGGCAACCGGGTAGATCAGAATAAACAGCCCGGTGCCGATCACCAGCGGTGACACCGCCAGACCAAGCAGCCCGGCAACCTCCACCACCGCCCCCCGGCCCAGCGCCACGGCAATTGCCATCGGCAGGGCGATCAGCAGCAGAACCAGCGTACTCAGCCCGGCAATCAACGCCGACGTCGCCGCCGCCATCCAGACCGACTCCCCCATCGACAGAAGCCCCGGCAGCCCCGCGATGACGATGGCGCTCAGCGGCAACACCAGGAACAGCGCCGCCCCCGACAGATAGATCGCATCCAGCCCCCGCGCCCAGCGCCCCTCGCCATCCCAGCGCCGCACGGGCCGGTCCAGCCCGGCTCCGAATCCTTCGCCGCTGGCAACGCGCAGCGCCACCAGCGCCGCCGCCCCGGTCAGCAGCAGCTGAACACCCGACAGCATCGCCGCCCGCCCCAGATCGAAGTCGAAGCGGAACGCCTGATAAATCGCCAGTTCGATGGTGGTGGCACGTGGTCCGCCTCCCAGCGTCAGCGCCACCGCAAAGCTGGAAAGGCAGATCGCAAAGACCACCGCCAGCGCACCGGGCACCACCTGCCGCAGCATCGGTGCCTCCAGCAGCCGCCACATTGCCAATGGTCCGGCATTGAGCTGCGCCGCAAGGCGAAAGCGCTCCGCCGGGATTTCCTGCCAGCCTTGCAGGATCAGCCGTGTCGCCAGCGGCAGATTGAAAAACACATGAGCCAGCACAACGCCGTGCAAACCATAGATCTGCAGCGGTCCAAGCCCGAAAACCCCCAGCAGATCGCTCAACCAGCCCGACCGGCCAAACACCGCCAGAATGCCAAGGATCGCAACAATCACCGGCAGGATGAACGGCGCCCCCATCAGGGCGATCAGCAGCCGCCGCCCGCGAAACCGTCGCCGCGCCAGCGCGCGCGCCACCGGCACCGCCAGCGTCACGCTCACAACCGCCGACAGAACCGCCTGCCAGATGGTAAAGCGGATCGCGGCCCAATCGGCGACCCCAAGACCGCGCCCGACCTCGGCCCGCAGGATAACAGCGGCCAAGGCCCCAAGGATGAACGTCGCGACCAGGGCCGCGACGCCCAGACCCCAGCGGGATCTCAGCGGCTGAGCGCGGTCAGCCATTCTTCCAGCGCCGCATCACGCAGCGCCGCCGCTTCCTCTGCACCCAGCAACAGCGATTTCTCCGGCTCAACGAGGGTCTCAAACCCCTGCGGCAGGCCAGCTGTCGGCGTCACCGCCGGATACATCCAGTTGGTGGTCGGAATGATTGACTGGAACGCATCGCTGACCATGAAGGCCAGGAACTGATCCGCCAGTTCCGGCTGGTCGCTGGCCGCCAGCTTGCCGGCAACCTCAACTTGCATGTAGTGACCTTCATCGAAGACCGCCGCCGCCTTGCTGGCGTCATCCTCGGCGATCAGGTGATAGGCCGGCGAGGTGGTATAGGAGAGCACCATATCCGCCTCGCCCTCCAGGAACAGCCCATAGGCCTCCGACCAGCCCTTGGTCACGGTCAGCACATTGTCGGCCAGCCCCTCCCAGACCTCGGGGGCCTTGTCGCCATAGGCAGCCTTCACCCACATCAAGAGGCCAAGGCCGGGGGTGGAGGAACGCGGATCCTGAATCACGATCTTCAGATCGCTCTCAGCCAGCTCGGTAAAACTCTTCGGTGCCGTGGCATCCGCATTATGCACAAAGGCAAAATACCCCCAGTCATAGGGCGCAAAGGTGGCGTCTTCCCACTCGAACGGCAGTGCATAATCGGCGCTGATGCTGTGCTCGGCAAAAAGACCGGTCGCCTTCGCCGCTGCGGTCAGATTGGTGTCGAGCCCCAGCACCACATCCGCATCGGACCGCGCCCCTTCCAGCTTCACCCGTGCGAGCAGCGCCGCGCCGTCACCTGCGCCGACCAGTTTCAGGTCACAGCCGCAGGTCGCCTCAAAGGCTTTCTCCACCGCCGGCCCGGGCCCCCAGTCAGAGACAAAGCTGTCGTAGGTGTAGACAATAAGTTCAGGCGTTTCGGCATAGGCTGCCGTTGCGCCCAGCAGTCCCGCTGCAAGTACAAGATGTTTCATGGCATCCTCCAATGCGGCCTCCAATGCGACGTGGGGCAAGGGTGGAGCCAATCCATACCTTCCCTCCGCCGGTTCTAGCCGGTTCAGGTTCTACGGGTGTGATCTCAGCGTCGATGACGCACCCCGAGGTGGCGCGCACCCTAGGGGCCGGACCGCTGAAAGACAAGCGATAGCGGGCTCGCACCCCTCACTAGAATGACAGCAAGGCTGACCAATTGTTTCGCACGCGAAACATTGGGGGAGTCTGGCTGTCCTTTCTGCAAGGTTAACCCACCCCATCTTCTGGCCGGAAATATCCCGGGGGAGCCGCCCTATGGGCGGCGGGGGCAGCGCCCCCGCCCCACGCTGCGAAACAGGAAACCCCTTGAGGGTGCCGCCCACCCCCGCTAAGCACTTTCGCAAAGGAGACCGCGCCCATGTCGATCAACAGCTTTGGCCATCTGTTCCGCGTCACCACCTGGGGCGAAAGCCACGGACCCGCTCTGGGTGCGACGGTTGACGGCTGCCCCCCCAATGTCCCGGTCGACGCCGGGATGCTGCAGCAGTGGCTCGACAAACGCCGCCCCGGTCAGAACAAGAACATGACCCAGCGCAACGAACCCGATGCGGTGAAAATCCTCTCCGGTGTGTTCGAGGGCAAATCGACAGGCACACCGATCCAGCTGATGATCGAAAACACCGATCAGCGCTCCAAGGACTATGGCGATATCGCCCAGACCTTCCGCCCGGGCCACGCCGACATCACCTATTTTCAGAAATACGGCAACCGCGACTATCGCGGCGGTGGCCGATCTTCAGCCCGCGAAACGGCAGCCCGCGTGGCCGCTGGCGGTGTTGCTCGGGAGGCGATCAAATCGCTGGTGCCAGGGCTGGAGATCAAAGGCTACATGACCCGCATGGGCGAGATGGAGATCGACCGCAGCCGGTTCGACTGGGACGCCATCGACCAGAATGACTTCTGGATCCCAGATGCCGCCGCAGTGCAGGACTGGGAAGACTACCTTCAGGGGCTGCGCAAGGAACACGATTCCGTTGGCGCGGTGATTGAGGTTGTCGCCCGTGGCGTACCCGCAGGCATTGGCGCGCCGATCTATGGCAAGCTGGACACCGATCTGGCCGCCGCAATGATGTCGATCAACGCTGTCAAAGCCGTCGAGATCGGCGAAGGCATGAACGCCGCGCGTCTGAAGGGCTCGGAAAACGCCGATGAGATCTTCCTCGGCAATGATGGTCAGCCGATCTATTCGTCGAACCATTCCGGCGGCATTCTGGGCGGGATTTCCACCGGGCAGGATGTTGTCGTCCGGTTTGCGGTGAAACCCACGTCATCAATCCTGACGCCGCGCCAGTCGATCCGCAAGGATGGCAGCGCCGCCGAGGTCATCACCAAGGGCCGTCACGATCCCTGCGTCGGCATCCGTGCGGTGCCGGTGGCGGAGGCGATGATGGCCTGTGTGATCCTCGATCACCTGCTGCTGCATCGCGGTCAGGTGGGGGAAAACCAGGGCCACATCGGCGGCTGATCCTGTCTCCGTCTCGCCGCCAAGATCAGACGCGAGACGGGGGTGACGGCCAAATCAGGTGAAAAGCCCGGCAAAGCGCTCGCGCAGCGCTTTCTTCTGTACCTTGCCCATCGTGTTGCGCGGCAGCTCCTGCATCAGCGCGACATGTTTGGGCTGTTTGAACTTTGCCAGCTGCCCGGACAAAGCCGCCTGAATGGCCGCAGCATCGGTGCCTTCCTCTGTCGGGACCACCACCGCCACCACGGCCTCGCCGAAATCGGGATGCGGCACGCCGATCACCGCACTTTCCAATACCCCCGGCAGATCGTCGATCAGGGTCTCAACCTCCTTTGGGTAGACGTTGAAGCCACCGGAGATCACCAGATCCTTTTCCCGGCCGACGATGGTGACATAGCCGCTGTCGTCAATCTTCGCGAGATCGCCGGTGATGAACCAGCCATCCGGGCGCAGTTCCTCGGCGGTTTTCTCCGGCATCTGCCAGTAACCCTGGAACACATTCGGACCGCGCACATCCAGCACGCCGATTTCGCCCTGCGGCAGCTCCTTTCCCTCCAGCATCACCCGCGCCTCCACCCCCGGCAGCGGTTGGCCGACAGTGCCTGCGATGCGTGCGCCATCATAGGGGTTTGAGGTGCTCATATTGGTTTCCGTCATCCCATAGCGTTCCAGAATGCGATGACCTGTGCGCGCCTCCCACTGTTCGTGGGTCTCCACCAGGAGCGGCGCCGAGCCGGAAATGAACAGGCGCATATTGGCCGCCAGATCCGGGGTCAGCTGCGCCTGCGCCAACAGCCGCGTATAGAAGGTCGGCACCCCCATCAGCGCGGTCGATGTCGGCAGAGCTGCAAGAATGGCCTCGGCATCGAACCGGGGCAGAAACACCACCTGCGCCCCCGCCAGAAGCGCCACATTGGTCGCCACGAACAGCCCGTGCGTGTGGAATATCGGCAGCGCATGAATCAGCACATCCTCAGCGGTGAAGCGCCAGTGATCCCGCAGGGTCAGTGAATTGGAATAGAGGTTTTCATGACTGAGCATCGCCCCCTTTGACCGGCCCGTGGTGCCGGATGTGTAGAGGATCGCCGCCAGATCCGATGGGGTCCGCGCCACCGGATCGAACCCGGCCTGCCCCGCTGCCAGCTCCATAAGGCTGCCCTGCCCCTCGCCATCCAGCGTCAGCACGGCTGCCTCTCCCGCGACCGCGCACAAACTCTCTCGCCGCGCCGGATCGCAGACAAAGACGCGCGGCGTTGCATCACCGATGAAATAGGCCACCTCCGCATCGGTATAGGCAGGGTTAAGCGGCAGAAACACCGCCCCGGCCATCACCGCACCCAGATACAGCTCAATCGCGGCAAGGGATTTCTCCACCTGCGCCGCGACACGATCCCCCGGCTGGACTCCACGTGAAACAAGCGCCGCCGCCATACGCTCAGCCCCGGCGAAGAGATCCCCATAGCGCAGCGGATCGGCACCGGGACGGGTGGCGAATACGGCATCCTCGCGACCAAGAGAGGCGGCGCGCAGATGATGGATCAGGGGGTTTGCGTCATACATTCAGGGGCTCCTTGCGGCGGTGCGGTTGGGTTTCATGACCCTGCGCGACCTTGGACAAAGCCGGGTGGTAAAATCAACCCGTTGCACTTTTTGATCCGCAGGCGCAGGGTCTGCGCATGGTGACATCCTTAACATCGCATCAACCGGGCCGTGCCATTGCGCTGAAACTGGCGGCCATTGCCCTGTTCACCGGGCTGTCGGCGATCATCAAGGCGACATCGGATGTGGTGCCCGCGGGTGAGGCGGTGTTCTTCCGATCGTTTTTTGCCATTCCGGTGATCCTGATCTGGCTGACCCTGCGCGGCCAGCTGCCGCGTGGTTTGAAAACATCGCGGCCCGGAGGGCATTTCCTGCGTGGCATCCTGGGAACGACGGCGATGGGGATGACCTTCATGGGGCTGGGGATGCTGCCACTGCCCGAAGTCACCGCGATTGGTTATGCAACGCCGATCTTCACGCTGATTCTGGCCGCACTTCTGCTTGGGGAGCGGATCCGGCTGATCCGGATCAGCGCGGTGATCATCGGTCTGATCGGTGTTCTGGTGATGCTCTGGCCGCGACTGGGGGGCGGAGATCTGGGCGATACCGCGACCCTGGGGGCCATCCTGATCCTGATCGCGACGGTGGCGCGCGGGCTGGTACAGATCCATATTCGCCGTATGGTGATGACGGAACATACGGCCGCCATCGTGTTCTACTTCTCGCTGACCGCCTCGATCCTGTCGCTATGCACGCTGCCCTTTGGCTGGGTCTGGCCTGACCCCGTTACGCTGGCGCTGCTGATCGGCGCCGGGCTGGTTGGCGGGGTGGCACAGATTCTGGTCACCTCCTCGTATCGGTTTGCCCCGGCGTCGATGCTGGCGCCCTACGATTATTCCTCGATGCTGTTTGCCATTCTGCTGGGCTATATCTGGTTCAATGAGCTGCCGACGCTGGTGATGCTGATCGGTGCCGGGCTGGTGATCGCGGGCAATGTGCTGGTGATTTGGCGCGAGAGCCGTCTGGGCTTGGAACGCGGCAAGGCGCGGTCGGTTACCGATCCCAAGGGTTGAGGCTGGCGGCTAGTCCGCCTCCAGACGGGCGCGCAACCCGTTGATGCGGTCCCGCAGGTCCAGCAGATCCTGCAGGTCGCCCCCCAGTTCCTTCAGGATACAGGAGGTGATCTCGCCTGCGTTATCCGCCAGATCCCGCCCCCGCGCTGTAAGCTGCACCAGACGGCTGCGATCATCCTCGGGGTTGGCCACACGTGCCAGCAGCCCCGCAGCCTCCATCCGCTTCAACAGTGGTGTCAGCGTATTGGTTTCCAGGTCCAGCTGCTGGCCCAACGCGCCGACGGTCTGTCCATCGGTGTGATAAAGCGAGATCAACACCAGATACTGAGGATAGGTCAGCCCCAGCGGCGCCAGCAACGGGCGATAGAGCCGGGTCAGCGCGTGGTTTGCCGAATAAATCGCAAAGCACAGGAGATCCGGCGTATCTGGTATGGGGGATGTTGGCGTATCGGTCATGGGTGCAATTTAAATCGTGCACGATCCTTCTTCAAGGACTTGACCTTTGCGCCGGAGGATCCATTTATATCGCACACGATGTAATTTACTTCGACAGTGACACAGGAAAGGATCCCATCATGAGTGTTTCTCCCGTCTACACAGCCGCAGCAACCGCAACCGGTGGCCGCGATGGCAAAGCCAGCATCCACGACAGCGACCTCAGCTTTGATCTGGATCCGCCCAAGGAAATGGGTGGCGGCGGCAAGGGCAGCAACCCCGAGCAGCTGTTCGCTGCCGGCTATGCGGCCTGCTACATCGGCGCGATGAAATTCGCGACCACTCAGGACGACAGCCTCGCCAAGGTACCGAATGACGTGTCGGTCCACGCCGAGGTCGGCATTGGCCCGCGCGACGAAGGCGGCTTTGGTCTCACCGTTGCACTGAAGGTGGCTCTGCCCGGCCTCTCCCCCGAGGAGGCAAAGGCGGTGACCGAGGCAGGCCACAAGATCTGCCCCTACTCCAACGCGGTGCGCGGCAATGTGACCGTCACCACCGAGCTGGTCTGATCCCGGCACCACGCCCACGGCCCCCAAAAGGGGGCTGATACGGAAAAAGCGCGGGGTTTTCCCCGCGCTTTTGCATTGTAACAGCGATCTGGCGTTCCGCGCGCGGGGTCAGCTGCGCACCAGTTCCTCATAGGCTTTGGCGATCTCACGTGTCATCTCGCCCACCTCGAAGCTGTGCGGACCGATCTGGCCAACCGGGGTGACTTCGGCGGCGGTGCCGGTCAGCCAGCACTGTTCGAACCCGTCCAGTTCCTCCGGCATGATGTGGCGCTCATGCACGGTGATACCGCGATCCTTCAGCATACCGATTACGGTCTGTCGGGTGATGCCGTTCAGGAAACAGTCAGGTTTCGGCGTATGCACTTCGCCATCCTTCACGAAGAAGATATTGGCGCCGGTCGCCTCCGCCACATAGCCACGGTAATCCATGAACAACGCATCCGAGCAGCCCTTGGCCTCGGCCTTGTGCTTGGAGATGGTGCAGATCATGTAGAGACCTGCCGCCTTGGCGTGGACCGGGATGGTTTCCGGGCTTGGTCGTTTCCATTCCGCGATATCCAGTTTGGCGCCCTGCATCTTGGCATCGCCATAATAGGCGCCCCAGCCCCAGACCGCGATGGCCATGCGCACCGGGTTCTTCGCCGAAGCGACACCCATGTCTTCGCCCGAGCCGCGCCAGACAACGGCCCGCACATAGGCATCCTGCAATCCGCTGGCTTTCAGGGTTTCCTGCTTCGCGGCTTCGATCTGATCCACGGTATAGGGCATCGGCATATCCAGCGCTTCTGCGCTGGCGACCAGACGCTCCGAATGCTCGCGGCTCTTGAAGATCTTGCCATTATAGGCGCGCTCACCCTCGAAGACGGAGGAGGCATAATGCATCGCGTGGCTGAGGATATGGACCTTGGCATCGCGCCAGTCGACCATTTCCCCGTCCATCCAGATCAAACCGTCCCGATCATCATAACCCGCCATGGCGCACCTCCTAATGCCTCGCCCAATTTCCAGAAGTTGCGCATTATATGACCGGTTCGGACATAATGTTGCGCTAAACCTGCGATTCGATACATCTTCAGACTTGGAATGTCAACAACGCTGACTTAAAATGGCCTCAACACAACAGGGGAGAGACCCATGGCAGAAGGGCGACCGGGGCAGGGATTTGGCGGCGAAAGCCTGCTGTTTCTGACGGATGAGCAGTTGCGGCAGGGCATTGAGGCGATGTTCTTTGCCTATCGCGGATTTACCGCAGACCCGGATCGTATTCTGGCTGAGATGGCCTATGGTCGGGCACATCACCGGGCGATCCATTTTATCAATCGTGCACCGGGCACGACGGTCAATAATCTGCTGAGCATTCTGGGGGTGACCAAACAGTCGCTAAACCGGGTGCTGCGGGCCCTGATCGGTGATGGGCTGGTGGAAAGCCGGGTCGGGGTCACCGACAAGCGCGAGCGGCATCTGTTTCTGACCGACAAGGGGCGTGCGCTGGAGGCCAAGCTTTCGGATGCGCAGCGCGCCCGGATGCGCACCGCCTACAAGGATGCCGGCCCGGAAGCGGTGCAGGGCTTCAAGCGCGTGCTGGAAGCGATGATGGACGCCGACATGCGGCGCGCCTATGCCAAGCTGCGGGAGAGTGGCACATGACCCGGTTCGATTCCCATCTGCTGATTGTCGATGATGATGAGCGCATTCGCGGGCTGCTGAAGAAGTTCCTGATGCGCGCCGGGTTTCTGGTCACCGCCGCCCGCGATGCCGCTCATGCGCGGCGGGTATTGTCGGGGCTGGATTTCGACCTGATCGTCCTGGATGTGATGATGCCGGGCGAGGACGGGGTTTCGCTCACCCGGTCGCTGCGCGAAACCCTGAGCACCCCGATCCTGCTGCTGACCGCCAAGGGCGAAACGGATGACCGGATCGAGGGTCTGGAAGCTGGCGCGGATGACTATCTGTCCAAACCGTTCGAGCCAAAAGAACTGTTGTTGCGGATCAATGCAATCCTGCGGCGGATGCCTGAGCCCACGGCCCAGGATGCCGCGCCCAAAGTGCTGCATCTGGGACCGATCCGCTATGATATCGAGCGCGGCGAGATGTGGCAGGGTGAGGAGTTGATCCGACTGACCGGCACCGAAAACCAGCTGATGAAGATCTTCTCCGCCTGTCCGGGCGAGCCGGTGAGCCGCACCAAACTGGTCGAGGATCTGGGCCGCGACCGTGGTCAGGCGCAGGAACGCGCCGTGGATGTGCAGATCACCCGGCTGCGGCGCAAGATCGAGCCCAACCCGAAGCAGCCGCAATATCTGCAGACGGTGCGCGGCGCAGGATATATGCTGGCACCGGATTAGGCCCAGAGTTCCGGAGCCGCTGCGCGGCGATTTCATGCCTCCGGCGGGGATATTTCCGGCCAGAAGAAAAGGACGCGCCATGGCGACCGCTTTGTTAACCCACGCAGATTGCCTGCTGCATGTGACGCCCGACGGCCATCCCGAGCGGGTGGCGAGGCTGGAGCATGTGCTGCATGCGCTGGCGGGGCTGGACCTGCACAGGGTCACCGCGCCGATGGCGGCGGAAGACGATATCCTGCGCATTCACCCAAAGAGCTATCTGGAGGAGCTGCGCCGCAGCCTGCCGCAGGAGGGATTTGGTCGCATTGATGGCGATACATTCCTGTCGCCCGGATCGTTGGATGCCGCCTTTCGCGCGGCGGGGGCAGCTGTACGCGCGGTCGATATGGTCCTGACGGGCGAGGTTCAGAACGCCTTTGCCGCGGTGCGCCCGCCCGGCCACCATGCCGAGACGGAGAACGCGATGGGGTTCTGCTTCTTTGGCAATGCCGCACTGGCGGCCAAACATGCGCTGGATCACCATGGGCTGGCGCGTGTGGCGGTGGTGGATTTCGACGTGCATCACGGCAATGGCACGCAGGATCTATTGTGGGATGAGTCGCGGGCGCTGTTCATCTCAAGCCAGCAGATGCCGCTCTGGCCGGGATCCGGTCGCCCCGAGGAAGACGGCGCGCACGGCCAGATCCTGAACCTGCCGCTGCCACCCGGATCAGGGGGCGTGCACATGAGGTCGGCCTATGTCGATCAGGTGTTTCCGCGGCTGCGGACCTTCAAGCCGGAGCTGATCGTCATCTCCGCCGGCTTTGACGCGCATCAGGATGATCCGCTGGCCGAACTCAATTGGAGCACCGAGGATTTCCGCTGGCTCAGCCGCGAACTCTGCACGCTGGCGGCGGAGATCTGCGCGGGGCGTATCGTCTCGACTTTGGAAGGTGGATATGATCTGAACGCGCTGGCCGCAGCGGCCAAAGCCCATGTGGAAGAATTGATAGAGGCAGGCAGATGACCGACACCACCAGTCCAGAAACACCCGTTGACGAGCTGAGTTTTGAGCAGGCGATGCGCGCGCTTGAAACCGTGGTGGATCAGCTGGAGCGCGGCGATGTGGCGCTGGATGCGTCCATTGCGCTTTATGAGCGCGGTGCCGCGCTGAAGAAGCGCTGCGAGGACGAGCTGAAGCGGGCCGAGGAAAAGGTGGCGGCAATCACGCTAGATGCCGCAGGCACGCCGACCGGGACCCAGCCGCTGGATGCCGGCTGAGTCATGAGCGCCGCCGCAGACACGCAGAGCCGGCCCTTTGCCCAGGCGCTGAAAGAAGCCCAGACCCGGATCACCACCCATATGGAGGCCCGGCTGGGCGGCAATGATCCGCTGCATGCGGCCATGCGCTATGCCATCACCGGCGGCAAGATGCTGCGCGGGTTTCTGGTTCTGGAAAGCGCGCGCCTGCATGGGGTTGCCGAACAGGCCGCGCTTGAAGCGGCGCTGGCGATCGAATGTATTCACGCCTATTCGCTGGTGCATGACGATCTGCCCTGCATGGATGACGATGATCTGCGCCGGGGCCAGCCCACCGTTCACAGGAAATGGGATGAGGCGATGGCGGTTCTGGCCGGGGACAGTTTACAGACATTTGCGTTTGAGCTGCTTGCCGATCCCAAGATCGGACCCCATGCGCTGACCCTGATCCGCGGGCTGGCGCAATCCTCCGGCAAGGATGGTATGGTCTCCGGTCAGATGCTGGATATCGCCGCTGAAACCGCTGCGCGGCCGCTGAATCTGGATCAGATCACCCAGTTGCAGAACCGCAAGACCGGCTGCCTGATTGCCTGGTCCGCCACCGCTGGCGCGGTCATGGCCGGGGCGGATGACAGCCCGCTGCGACGCTATGCCGATGCGCTTGGCCTTGCTTTTCAGATTGCCGATGACATTTTGGATGTGGAAGGCGATGCTGCCAAGGTCGGCAAGGCCGTGCGCAAGGATGCGGAAGCGGGCAAGGCCACGTTTGTGTCTCTTCTGGGGCTGGACGCGGCGAAGGATCGCGCCAGAACCCTGATGGAACAGGCCTGTGAGGCGCTGACCCCCTATGGTCATGCCGCCGAAACCTTGAAGGAAACCGCGCGCTTCGTTATCTCGCGCGATAGCTGAGCCGCAAGAGACCGCGCCTCGTCAGAGCCAAACGCCCGCCAAACGCTCAAGGAGCTGCCATGTCAGACCGGCCCCAGACCCCTCTTCTGGATCAGATCACCCGCCCGGCGGATCTGAAATCCTTGAGCGATGCACAGCTGACGCAGGTCGCACAGGAACTGCGGCAGGAAACCATTTCCGCCGTTTCCGTCACCGGTGGCCATCTGGGCGCAGGTCTGGGTGTTGTCGAGCTGACCACCGCGCTTCATGCGGTGTTTGACACGCCCCGCGACAAGATCATCTGGGACGTCTCGCACCAGTGCTATCCGCATAAAATCCTGACTGGTCGCCGCGACCGCATTCGCACATTGCGGATGAAGGACGGGCTGAGCGGTTTCACCAAACGTTCGGAATCACCCTTTGATCCCTTTGGCGCGGCCCATAGCTCCACCTCGATCAGCGCTGCGCTTGGTTTTGCCGTGGCACGGGATCTGGGCGGTATCATTCCCGAAGGCAGCGGCGATGCAATTGCCGTCATCGGCGATGGGTCGATGTCGGCCGGCATGGCGTTTGAGGCGATGAACAACGCAGGCCATCTGGGCAAGCGGCTGATTGTCATTCTGAACGACAATGAAATGTCGATTGCGCCGCCGGTTGGCGCGCTGTCGTCCTATCTGTCGCGCCTATATGCCGAAGAACCCTTTCAGGAACTGAAAGCGGTGGCAAAGGGGGCCGCATCCCTGCTGCCCGAACCGTTCCGCGAGGGCGCCAAGCGCGCCAAGGATATGCTGAAAGGCATGGCGGTGGGCGGCACCTTGTTTGAAAGCCTGGGCTTTTCTTACCTTGGGCCGATTGATGGTCACGATATGGACCAGCTGTTGCCGGTCCTGCGCACCGTGAAGGCGCGCGCCACCGGTCCGATCCTGATCCATGTGCTGACGAAGAAGGGCAAAGGTTATGCCCCGGCGGAACGCGCCCGCGACAAGGGCCACGCCACCGCAAAATTCGACATGGTGACCGGCGAACAGAAGAAAGCGCCCTCCAACGCGCCCTCCTATACCTCGGTCTTTGGCAAGGAGCTGGTGCGGCTGGCGGCTGAGGATGACAAGATCTGCGCGGTCACGGCGGCGATGCCCGATGGCACCGGATTGAGCCTGATGGCAGAACGCTACCCTTCGCGCTGCTTTGACGTCGGCATAGCCGAACAGCACGGCGTGACCTTTGCCGCCGCGCTGGCCGCCGGCGGGATGAAGCCCTTCTGTGCGATGTATTCCACGTTTTTGCAGCGCGGTTATGATCAGGTGGTGCATGACGTGGCGATCCAGCGCCTGCCCGTACGCTTTGCCATCGACCGCGCCGGTCTGGTCGGTGCGGACGGGGCGACCCATGCGGGCAGTTTCGACATTGCCTATATGGCCAACCTGCCGGGCATGGTGGTGATGGCCGCCGCTGATGAGGCCGAGCTGGCCCATATGACAGCCACCGCTGCCGCCTATGATGACGGCCCGATTGCCTTCCGCTACCCCCGCGGTGAGGGCGAAGGTGTTGATATGCCCGAGGTGCCGGAGGTGCTGGAGATCGGCAAAGGCCGGATGATCCAGGCGGGCAAACGCGTGGCGATCCTGTCCTTTGGCACCCGGCTGGGTGAGGTGAAAAAGGCCGCCGAGGCGCTTGCCGCCAGAGGCATCACCCCGACAATTGCGGATGCACGTTTTGCCAAGCCGCTGGACCGCGACATGATCCTGCAGCTGGCCGCTGATCACGAGGCGCTGATCACCATTGAAGAAGGCGCAGTGGGCGGTTTCGGCTCCCATGTGGCGCAGCTTCTGGCGGAGGAAGGCGTCTTTGACAGCGGATTGAAATTCCGCTCCATGGTGTTGCCCGACACCTTCATCGACCAGGCCAGCCCCGCGGATATGTACAATGTCGCCGCCATGAACGCGCCACAGATCGAAGCCAAGGTTCTGGACGTGTTGGGCGTGGCGACGATTGGAGAGAAGCGGGCCTAAACCCCCGTCGTTTCCTGCGGCGGGACGAAGGTCTCGAGGTCCTCGGCGGCGCGGACCGCGCGCAGGCCCTCTCGATAGGTTGGGTAAAGCAGCTCCACCCCCAGATCGTCCTTGATACGCTGGTTTCTGACGCGCTTGTTCTCGCCATAGAAACTGCGCGCCATCGGGGTCATACCGGCCTCATCGAAGGGGACTTCGGCAGGGATCGGCAGGCCCAGCAGCTCGGCGGCAAAGCCCAGCACATCCTGTGGCGGGGCCGGATCATCATCACAGAGGTTGTAGATCGCACCGGGATCAGGCTGTGCGATGGAAGCGGCGATAACCTGTGCGATATCGTCCACATGGATGCGCGAGAACACCTGACCGGGTTTCACGATACGGCGCGCCTTTCCGGCCATCAGCTTGGCAAAGGGGCCGCGTCCGGGGCCGTAGATCCCAGCGAGGCGAAAGATATGAAGCGGCAGATCGGGGATGGCCTGCCAGCCTGTCTCAGCCGCGGCACGCCAGCGGCCACGCTGGCTGGAAGGGGTTACAGGCGTCTTCTCATCCACCCAGGCACCGTCATGGTCGCCGTAGACAGCAGTGGTGGAGAGATACCCCACCCATTCCAGGGTATCGCCCTGCGCCGCCTCTGCCAGAGCACCGGCCAGTTCGTTCAGCACAGGATCGCCGTCAGTGGTCGGCCCGATGGACGACAGGATATGCGTCACCCCATCCAGCGAGAGGGGGGCACCGGGCCAGGTGATCAGTTCAACGCCTGCAAGAGGTTCCGCATCCTCGGCGGATCGGGTGGTGCCTATGACCCGCCAGCCGGCCCGAAGCAGCTGCGGGACCAATGCGCGGGCGGAATAGCCAAGACCAAGACAGAGAAGCGTTTTTGTCATGTGCCATAGATGCGCGCGAGCCTGTGCGGGTGCAAGACTTCATTCAAGCGTCAAAACCGCATTTCCTGTGGCCATGGCGCAAAAACAGATCACGCTGGCCGCCGCCTACGGGCTGGAGACGCCGCAGCACTCCCGGCAGCTCTATGCCGATTGGGCCGAGAGCTACGACAGCAGCTTTGCCGCAGGATCGGATTACATCCTGCCGGATCAGGTGGCCCGCCTGTTCGCTGCCGCCGACGGGCGCGGCCCTGTTCTGGATGTCGGCGCAGGAACCGGGCTCTGCGGCGTCGCGCTGGAGCGGCAGGGCATTGCTCCGATAGATGCGACCGATATCAGCCCTGAAATGCTGGCACAGGCACTGCGCAAGGATGTCTACCGCGATATCATCGAAGCGGATCTGACCACCGGCGTCCCGGTGCCACGCGGCACATATGCCGGTGTCGTCTCCTCTGGAACCTTCACCCACGGCCATGTCGGACCAGAGGTTCTGCCGGGTATCCTGCGCCTTGCCCGACCGAGGTCGGTGTTTGCGCTTGCCATCAATGCCCGGTTTTCCGCCCGCTGCGGCTTTGCTGCGGCTCTCGAACGTCTTAAGAAGGGCGGCTGGATCCGTGGGCTGACCCTGCCGGAGGTGGCCATCTACGGTCCCAAAGCCACCGGCCCCCACAGCACGGACAAGGCGCTGATTGCGGTGTTTACCAAGGTCTAGGAGCAGCCTGCATTGTGCAGCGCAGCGCCGAGGCTATGCAGGCTCCGATGCGACACAGCCATGCTGACCTTCGCTGTGGGCCGGGGCCCACACTTAATAGCGCCTACCGGGTCTAGGCTGCGCTGAGGTTAATCGCAGGACAACAGCGGGGTCATCTGCCGCATCGGCGCCTTATCTGCCCTTCCACACCGGATCGCGTTTCTCAGAAAAGGCGCGCGCGCCCTCCATCTGGTCCTCGCTGTCATAGAGAATATCAACGCTGCGCAGCTGGCGTTTGGTGATCCGGTTCATCGCATCCTGAAACTTCGCATTCTCGGCGTCGCGGACAATCTCCTTGATCGCGGCATAGACCAATGGCGGGCCGGAGGCGAGCAGCCGCGCCAGCTCCCAGGCCCGATCCATCAGCTGATCTGAAGTCAGGATTTCGTTCACCAGCCCCCAGCGGTGCGCCTCCTCGGCGTCAAACCAGCGTCCGGTCAGCAGGAGTTCCATGGCAATGTGATAGGGAATGCGCTTGGGCAGTTTGATTGATGCGGCATCGGCCACCGTGCCCGACCGGATCTCTGGCAGGGCAAATGTCGCGTGATCTGCGGCCAGAATCATATCCGCCGACAGCGCCAATTCCAGACCACCGCCACAGGCGATGCCATTCACCGCCGCAATCACCGGCTTGTTCATATCGCGCAGCTCCTGCAGGCCCCCAAAGCCGCCGACACCATAGTCGCCATCCACCGCATCTCCGTCGGCGGCGGCCTTCAGATCCCAGCCGGGGCAGAAGAATTTCTCGCCTCCCCCGGTCACAATTGCCACGCGCAGGTCGGGGTCATCGCGAAAATCCCGAAACACCTCGCCCATGGCCACGCTGGTTTTCAGATCAATGGCGTTGGCCTTTGGACGGTCCAGCGTGATCTCCAGAATGGCGCCATCGCGGCGGGTCCGAATGGGGGTGTCAGTCATCGGTGGTTTCCCTCTCTCGCAGCAGTGCATCCACTGCTATGGCATCGCTGGTCGTACAGATCAGCGGATTGATTTCAAGTTCTTCCAGCCTGTCCAGATGGGCAAGCACATAGCCTTCAACCGCGCGGATCGCGCGCAGAATTGCGACACGATCCGCCGCAGGGCCGCCGCGATACCCGCCAAGCAGCGGGGCAATGCGCAGCTGATCCAGCGCCTCTTCCAGCATGTCCTCATGCACCGGCAGCAACAGCGACAGGCTGTCCTGCAACACTTCGCTCAGCACCCCACCGGCACCCAGCGTCAGCACGAACCCATGGGCGGGATCCCTGATGACCCCCACCAACAGCTCGGCCACGGTCCCGGTGATCATCTCCTCCAGCAGCAATTGTTCCGCGCCAATCTCCTGCGCCGCCTCCATGACCGCCTCAGGCGAGTGGAGGTCCAACCGCACTGCCCCGGCCTCGCTCTTATGCGCGAAACCTTCGCCCTTCAGCACCAGCGGAAACCCCACCCCAGACACGATGTCATGCAGGCTCTCTGCCAGCGCATCACGGCTTAGCCTGTGGCTTCGGGGAACCCGCAGACCGGCCGCCGCAAGACGCTGTTTCGCGAGGCCTTCGGGGATCAAACTGGCGTCGCCATCCCCTGAGACCGGACCTGGAAGGGCCAGGGGAAAATCAGATGGCACCGCGATACGACTGGCCGCCGCCGCCGCGCCCATGGCCTCTCGCAGGCCGCAGAGCGGCACCACGTCCGCCGCCATAAGCCGCTGCGCGGTCTCTTCGGGCATCAGTTCCGGCAAACTGGCGACCATGGCCATTGGCGCACCGGTTTGCGCCCGCGTTGCTATTGCGGCCTCAACCGTGCAGGCCCAGTCTTCGGCCGAACACCGGTCTGCTCGTGGGAAATCCACGATGAGCATCACCATATCCAGATCAGGATGCACCATGGCGCTGAACGCCCGGGTCATCGCAGGCACGTCCCGCCAGATATAGGTATGGTAGTCCAGAGGATTGGCCAGCGCGACCATCGGGCCCAGGGCTGCGCGCAGCGCCTGATGCTGGCCGTCGGACAACGGCGGAAAGACCACAGACTGCGCCTGCCCGAGATCGGCAGCAAGGCTCGCTTCACCCCCGGAGCAGCTGATCGTCGCAACCCGGCATCCGGCGCGCGGGCCAAGCACATGCAGAACCTTCAGCGTTTCCAGAAATACCGGCAAATCATCCACCCGTGCCACACCACAGCGCCGCAACAGCGCATCGGCACCGGCCTCCTGACCGGCAAGCGACGCCGTATGGGACAGCGTCGCCGCCTGCGCCTGATCCGAGCGTCCGACCTTCAGCGCCACGATCGGTTTTCCACAGGCGGCCGCCTGATGCGCCAGCAATTCAAAGGCACGCAGGTCGCGGACACCTTCGATATGCAGGCCAATGGCGGTTACGCGCGGATCCTCCAGCAGGCCGCGCGCAATCTGTGCGATATCGCTTTGCGCCTGATTGCCAACGGTAACCACATAAGCAATCGGCAGCCCACGCGCCTGCATGGTCAGATTGATCGCGATATTGGAGCTCTGGGTGAGGATTGCCACGCCGCGCTCCACCGGCACGCCACCGTGCTGATCCGGCCATAGCAATACCTGATCCAGATAGTTGATGAACCCATAGCAGTTAGGGCCGAGGATGGGCATCTCTCCCGCCGCTTGCAAAAGATGGTTCTGCAGGTCGGCCCCATCACCGGCCTCCCTCTGGGCCTCGCGAAAACCGGAGGCAAAACAGACCGCCCCCCCAGCCCCTCGGCGAGAGAGCGCCGCCACCGCTTCGACGGTGGCGTGTCTGTTGACGCCGATAAAGCTGGCATCGGGCGCGGCGGGCAGATCATCCACCGATGCAAACGCCGTCAAGCCGCAGACCTCCGCAGCCTTCGGATGCACCGGCCAGATCTGACCGGAAAACCCGATCTTCTGCAATTGTTCGATCACCTGACGGCACCAGGCACCGCCACCGATCACCGCGATGGAAGAGGGCCGAAACAAAGTGCTGAAGTCACGTATCATTGCCATGGCTCCCGCCTGAACAGAGGGCCCGATGCCTTCGGCGAGGATATTTGGAGCCAGAAGATGGGTAGGGTTTCATTAACCAGAATCGACGAGCCTCGACAGGCGGTACAGGCGGGGACGCCGATGACCGCGCCAGGAGATGGCCCCCGGTTGCGGCAGCGCCCTTCCGGGGGCTTGATCCTTTCTGCATCTTCTGGCCTTAAATACCCTCGCCGAAGGCGAAATCTGACCCGCCCGCCCGACGCGTCCGGGTAGAGCCTGAGACCGGTCGCCGCCATGCTTTCAACCACCATGCGGACGCAACAGCTCCCGGCTGATAATGTGACGCTGGATTTCGCTGGTGCCTTCCCAGATGCGCTCCACCCGAGCATCCCGCCAGATGCGCTCCAGTGGCAGTTCATCCATCAGCCCCATACCGCCATGGATCTGGATCGCCTCATCCGCGACCATCGCCAGCATTTCTGTTGCCTTCAGCTTGGCCATCGACATGTCGGCCTCGGTCACACTGCCCTGGTCGAATTTCCAAGCGGCTTCCCAGGTCAGCAGGTTGGCGGCCTTCAGCTCTGTTGCCATATCCGCAAGTTTGAAGGAAATGCCCTGAAACTTGCCAATCTGCTGGCCGAACTGGCGACGCTCTGCGGCGTAGGACACCGCGTGATCAAAGGCGCGCTCAGCCCGGCCCAGACAGGTCGCAGCCACCTGAAGACGGGTGGCGCCAAGCCAGGTGTTGGCAAGATCAAAACCCTTGTCGACCTCGCCCAGCACTGCGGTTATTGGCAGGCGACAGTCGTCAAACTCCAGCACTGCATTGGTATAGCCCCGGTGGCTTACGTTGCGATAGCCGTCACGGACAGTGAACCCCGGCGTGCCCTTGTCGACGAAAAAGGCGGTGATCCGCTTTTTCGGGCCGCGCGCTGTGTCGTCTTCTCCCGTGGCCATGAAAACGATGGCAAAATCCGCGATATCCGCGTGGCTAATGAAATGCTTGGTCCCGTTCAGAACGAAGTCATCGCCGTCCGGGCGCGCTGTCGCGGTCATACCGCGCAGGTCAGAGCCAGCCCCCGGTTCGGTCATCGCAAGACAGTCCCATTTTTCACCGCGAATGCAGGGGTAGAGGTATCTCTCTTTCTGCTCCGGCGTGCCGGCCAGAAGGATATTCGAGGGGCGTGCGACGCAGGTCCAGTGCAGGGCGTAATTGGCGCGGCCCAGCTCCTTTTCATAGAGCAGCCAGGTCAGCGTATCGAGGCCGGCACCCCCCACCTCTTCGGGCATGTTGGCGGCGTATAGCCCGGCCTCTATCGCCTTGGCCTGAATGTCGCGGACCCGTTCCATTGGCAGATGGCCACTGCGTTCGACCTCCAGCTCGTGAGGATAGAGCTCCTTGGTGACAAAGGCGCGCGTGGTTTCCACGATCATCGCCTGCTCTTCAGACAGACCAAATTGCATGTCTTGCTCCCCCGTGATGGGATCCCTGTTGACGTTGACCTGAGCCTAGGACTGGATACGGTCAGTATCGTGCAGCATCGGACATTTTCGTGCCAAACTGGAAGAAACCACACGCTGCAACGCAGCAGATCGACCTATTGCTGTTTGATCAGTTCTCTGGCCATTGCCTTGCCAATACGGTGGAGCCGCTGCGGGCCGCCAATACGTTTGCAGGCCGACCGCTGTACTCCTGGCGGTTCGTGACGCTTGATGGCAATACCGCGATGTCATCGGCGGCGATGGAGGTCAGCGCGCAGGCGCCGCTGAGCAAAGCTGAGGGCGATATGCTGATCGCCATGCCGAGCTACCGCTATCTGCGCCATGCAACCGAAGCCACATCGCGCGGGTTGCGGGCGGCGCAGCGGCGCTATGGCGTATTGGCGGGATTCGATACCGGTGCCTGGCTGCTGGCTGAGGCCGGACTTCTGGATGGCTACCGCGCCACCATCCACAGCGCGGAGATCAACGCCTTTGCCGAGGCGTTTCCGACCGTTCAGGCCGAGATGCACCGGTTTCTGTGGGACCGGGACCGGCTGACATGCTCAGGCGCGATGGCAGCCTTTGACGGGATCCTCGACATGATCGCGCGACAGCACGGGCAGGCCCTGCGACTGGATGTTGCCGCCCTGTTCCTGAGCGGCGAGCCAGGGGAGACCGGGACATCCAGACCCGTGCGCAGCGCCTCTGTCGGGCGTGCAATTGCGGTGATGGAGGCCAATCTGGAAACCCCGCTCCCGCTGGGCGAAGTCGCGCGACGGGTTGGGCGGAGCCTGCGGGATCTGGCACGTCGCACGCAGGGTGAATTGGGCACAACGCCGCAGACGCTATATCGGCATCTGCGATTGAAACAGGCAAGACGGCTTGTGTTAGAGACGGATTTCAGCATCTCGGAGATCGCCCTGCGCTGCGGCTATGAGAACCCCAGCGCGTTGACCCGCGCCTTTCGCAGCGTCTTTGCCACAACGCCAAGAGACCTGCGCCGCACCCGGAGATAGCAGCCGCAACACAGGCTGGTGGTTCTCTTGATTTGCAAAAAGCAGCTATTGTTTGCGCTAGCGCGCAAGGGGTCTTGCGCTTGCGCGGGTTATCAGAACAATTGGGCCATGACAGATATCGCATTCCCAAGCTGGCCCGATGTAGCCCCCCAATTGATTGAAGTTGCGGCAGGTCGCCGCCCTGCGGACACGGTGATCCGCCAGGGGGTCTGGGTCAATGTTCACACCCGCGAACAACTGCCCGATCATGACATCGCCATCGTGGCCGGGCGCATCGCCTATGTCGGCCCCGATGCCAGCTATTGCACCGGCCCCGACACCGAGGTGATCGAGGCCAACGGGCGCTATATGATCCCCGGCCTCTGTGATGCGCATATGCATATCGAAAGCGGGATGCTGACCCCCGCAGAATTCGCCCGCGCGGTGATCCCACATGGCACCACCTCGATGTTCACCGACCCGCATGAAATCGCCAATGTCCTGGGTCTGGAGGGCGTGCGCCTGATGCATGACGAGGCGCTGATGCAGCCGGTCAATATCTTTACCCAGATGCCGAGCTGCGCGCCCTCGGCGCCTGGGCTGGAAACCACCGGATATGAGATTTCGCCCGAGGATGTGGCCGAGGCGATGAGCTGGCCGGGCATCATCGGGCTGGGCGAGATGATGAATTTTCCCGGTGTGGCAGCGGGCGATCCCAAGATGCTGGCAGAGATCGCCGCAACCCAGCGCGCGGGCAAGACCGTTGGCGGGCATTATGCCTCGCCTGATCTGGGGCCGGATTTCGCAGCCTATGTGGCTGGCGGTCCGGCGGATGACCACGAAGGCACCTGCGAGGCGGACGCGATTGCCCGGATGCGACAGGGGATGCGCGCGATGGTGCGGCTCGGCTCGGCCTGGTATGACGTTGAGGCGCAGATCACCGCGATCACCGAAAAGGGACTGGATCCGCGCAATTTCATTCTTTGCACCGACGATTGCCACTCCGGCACGCTGGTCAATGACGGCCATATGAACCGGGTGGTGCGCCACGCGATTGAATGCGGCTGTGACCCTTTGATCGCCTTGCAGATGGCCACGATCAACACCGCGACGCATTTCGGGCTGGAGCGTGACATCGGCTCTATCACCCCGGGTCGGCGCGCGGATGTGATCCTGACCTCCGATCTGAAGACCCTGCCGATCGAGCTGGTGATTGCCCGTGGCGAGATCGTAGCCAAGGATGGCGAGATCACCGTGGATTGCCCGCATCTGGACTGGCCCGAAACCGCGCGTGGCACGGTGCATCTGGGCCATCAGCTGGGCGCTGAGGATTTTGAGATCGCCGCGCCTGAGGGCGCAAATGTGATCACCGCCAATGTCATCGGTGTGGTTGAGAACCAGGCCCCGACCAAAGCGCTACAGGCCGAGCTGCCGGTGCAGGACGGGCTGGTCGAGGCCACATTGGCCGAGGCGGGCGACATCTGCCAGATTGCATTGGTGGAACGCCACCGGGCGACGGGTGGCGTCACCAACGCCTTTGTCTCCGGCTTTGGCTACAGCGGCAAGATGGCGATGGCCTCCACCGTGGCGCATGACAGCCACCATATGATCGTGGTCGGCACTGACCGCGCGCAGATGGCGCTGGCGGCCAATCGTCTGGCCGAGGTGGGCGGCGGCATCACCATCTTCCGCGAAGGACAGGAGCTGGCTCTGGTTGAGTTGCCCATCGCCGGGCTGATGTCCGACAGCCCCGCGACGGAGGTTGCCGCCAAGGCGCAGAAGATGGTCGAGGCGATGGAGACCTGCGGCTGCAAGCTCAACAACGCCTATATGCAGCATTCCCTGCTGGCGCTGGTGGTGATCCCCGAATTGCGAATTTCCGATCTGGGGCTGGTGGATGTGCGCAGCTTCGAGAAGATACCAGTCATCGCAAGCGCCGGGCCGTCCTGACCCCCGGCGCGTGTCGGCCGGCCCCCGTGTCCATTCCAGAGCCACCCCGTCATCCGATGGCAGAGTGCCCCCGTTTTTCAGTGATCGAGCATAATCATGACAACAGTTAAGATCCCGCAGCTTCCGGCAGCAGAAGAGTTTACAGATGCCGCGGCGGCCGTTGCCCGGTTGGAGCAGCTGTACCGCGAGGCGACGCAGTTTCTATGCGCCGAGTTTTCGCGCATCCTGACCGATGGTCCCTCCGTCGGCAGCACCGGGACCACCCCGCGTATCCGCGCATTCTACCCTGAGATCCGCTTTACCACGTCGTCTTTTGCACAGGTCGACAGCCGACTGAGCTATGGGCATGTGTCGGCCCCCGGCACCTATGCAACCACGGTGACCCGCCCGGATCTGTTCCGGCATTACCTGACCCAACAAATCGGCCTGCTGATCCGCAACCACGGACAGCCGGTGACCATCGCTGTCTCAGATACGCCAATCCCGGTGCATTTTGCCGTGGCGGCCGATCCCAGCCTGACGGTCCCACAGGAAGGCGCTGCCGGTTTCACGCTGCGCGATGTCTTCGACGTGCCGGACCTGGCGACCACCAATGACGACATTGTAAACGGCACCTATCAGTCGCCGGACAATATTGGTCCGCTGTCGCTCTTTACCGCGCAGCGCATTGATTATTCGCTGGCCCGGCTGTCGCATTACACGGCAACCGACCCGCAGCATTTTCAAAATCACGTGCTGTTCACCAACTACCAGTTCTATGTCGCCGAGTTCGAAGCCTACGCCCGTGCGCAGCTGGCGGATCCGGACTCTGGCTACAGCAGCTTTGTCACCACCGGCGATCATGAAATCACCAGCGCGGACACGGAGATCCCGCCGATTGCGAAGCTGCCGCAGATGCCGACCTATCACCTGAAACGGCAGGACGGCTCGGGCATCACGCTGGTCAATATCGGCGTCGGCCCGTCGAACGCCAAGACCGCCACCGACCATATCGCGGTATTGCGCCCGCACGCCTGGCTGATGGTCGGTCACTGTGCCGGGCTGCGCAACACTCAGACGCTGGGCGATTTTGTGCTGGGGCACGGCTATCTGCGCGAGGATCACGTTCTGGACGACGATCTGCCGATCTGGACCCCGATTCCGGCACTGGCGGAAATCCAGGTCGCGCTTGAGGATGCGGTGGCCGAGGTGACGGAGCTGGAAGGCTACGACCTGAAGCGGATCATGCGGACCGGCACCGTTGCCACCATCGACAACCGCAATTGGGAACTGCGCGATCAATCCGGCCCCGTGCAAAGACTGTCGCAATCCCGTGCCATCGCGCTGGATATGGAAAGCGCCACCATCGCCGCCAATGGCTATCGTTTCCGGGTGCCCTACGGAACGCTGCTCTGTGTGTCGGACAAGCCGCTGCATGGCGAACTGAAGCTACCGGGGATGGCATCTGAGTTTTATCACACCCAGGTTGCCCGCCATTTGCAGATCGGGATAAAGGCGATGGAGCAGTTGCGTGGCATGCCATTGGAACGTTTGCACAGCCGAAAACTGCGTTCCTTTGACGAAACAGCCTTTCTCTGAGGGTGATTTTCCCGCTAATTCTTCAAAAACCCCTATTTTATGGGGTTTTTGACAACACTACTCGTTGTGTTCGGCCACAACATAACGCTAGAGTTACGCGATGAGGCCCCATAACTCGGGCAGTGACAAGGAGACCTAAGAATGTCCAAACCGATGACCAAGACCCAGCTTGTTGCCGCACTGGCTGAAGAGATGGACAGCGACAAAAAAGCGGCAGGCGCTGCGCTTGACGCCGTTTGCGCGCTGATCACCCGCGAAGTTTCCGGCGGTGGTGCCGTGACTCTGCCCGGCGTTGGCAAGATCTACTGCCGCGAGCGCCCCGAGCGCGAAGTGCGCAACCCGGCCACCGGTGAGAAATTCACTAAAGAGGCCGACAAAGTGGTCAAGATGACCATCGCCAAAGCGCTGAAAGACAGCGTGAACGGCTAAGGGTCAAGGCACGGTTGACCGTGTTTCGGGTCGCCTTTCGGGCGGCCCTTTTTTGTGCCTGAACATCGCAGCTCCAGAAAAATCAAGATCCCCGACCGGCCAGCCGAATTCGGTTCCCAGCGAATGCTTGCCTTGCTAAACATATCGCGACCACACCCGAACGGGCTGCGGCACCGGACCGGCAGGGGGATATGTCGATGGATCTGCGCGCTTTGGCGATGGGGCTGGCCTTTGCCTTCATGTGGTCGTCTGCCTTTACTTCGGCGCGGATCATCGTCGCCGATGCCTCGCCGCTATACTCGCTTGCCTTCCGCTTTCTTATTTCCGGTCTGATCGGTGTCGCTGTCGCCCGCTACATGGGCCAGAGTTGGCGTCTGACACGCGGCCAGCTGCGCGCCACCATCGTCTTTGGCATCTGCCAGAACGCGCTCTATCTGGGCCTCAACTTCGTCGCCATGGAAACCATCGAAGCCTCGCTGGCCGCGATCATCGCGTCGACCATGCCGATGCTGGTCGCCATCGCGCTCTGGCTGGCCTATGGTGAGCGGCTGCCCCGGCTGGGTGTTGCCGGGCTGCTGGCCGGGGTGGTGGGGGTTGCCCTGATCATGGGAACCCGCATCAGCGCGGGTGTCGACCTCTTTGGCGTCACGCTCTGCGGGATCGGTGTTCTGGCCCTGACGCTGGCCACCCTGGCGCTGCGGGGGGCAACCTCGGGTGGCAACTTCATGATGGTGGTGGGGTTGCAGATGCTGGTCGGCTCTGCCGTGCTGTTCGCAGTTGCACCGATGGTGGAAACCTTCCGGCTGAACCCCAGCTGGCCGCTGGCGCTGGCCTTTCTCTACACCACCCTGGTGCCGGGGCTGACGGCGACCTTCATCTGGGTTCTGCTGCTGAACAGGATCGGTGCCGTGCGAGCCGCCACCTTCCATTTTCTCAACCCAGTCTTCGGTGTGGCTGTTGCCAGTCTGCTGCTGGGCGAAAAGTTGGGGCTGCTGGACCTGATCGGCGTCGGTATCGTCACCTTTGGCATTCTGGCGGTCCAGCTGGCGCGGCAATCGGCGCAGCAGCGCCCCTGAGGATGACATGTGCCCTGCCTCTTTCGTCACACACAAACGCGAGCGGATGAAATACAGCTTTGCTTTTGCCCCGAAGGACACCATTTACAGCTGAACAGCCAAGATCGGAGGACATGATGCGCAGTTATTCCAAAGACCCGGACGCCATTGCGGCCCTCTCGGAAGAAGAATATTACGTCACCCAGCAATCCGGCACCGAACGCCCCGGCACCGGCAAGCTGCTGGGCAACAAGGAGCCGGGTATCTATGTGGATATCGTCTCCGGTGAGCCATTGTTTGCCTCGTCAGACAAATATGAGTCCGGCTGCGGCTGGCCCAGCTTTACCAAACCCATCGAAACCGCCCATGTTCAGGAGCTGGAAGACCGGAGCCTGGGGATGATCCGCACCGAAGTCCGCTCGACCCATGGAGACAGCCATCTGGGCCATGTGTTCCCGGACGGCCCGGCAGATCGCGGCGGTCTGCGCTATTGCATCAATTCGGCCTCTCTGCGGTTCGTCCATCTGGACGATATGCAGGCAGAAGGCTACGGCGACTATATCGATCAAGTGGAGGATATTAGATGAGCAGCACAACAGAACGCGCCGTCCTGGCCGGTGGGTGTTTCTGGGGCATGCAGGACCTGATCCGCAAGCGCCCCGGTATCATCAGCACCCGGGTTGGATATTCCGGCGGCGATGTGCCCAATGCGACCTATAAGAACCACGGCACCCATGCCGAGGCGATCGAGGTGATTTTTGACCCGAGCCAGACCAGCTATCGCACGCTGCTGGAGTTCTTCTTTCAGATCCATGATCCAACCACGGTCAATCAGCAGGGCAATGATCTGGGCATGAGCTACCGCTCTGCGATCTACTATGTTGACGACCGCCAGAAAGAAATTGCCGAAGACACCATTGCGGATGTCGATGCGTCAGGTCTCTGGCCCGGCAAGGTGGTGACCGAGGTCGAACCCGTTGGCGATTTCTGGGAGGCCGAACCGGAGCATCAGGATTACCTGGAACGGCAGCCAAACGGCTACACCTGCCACTTTGCGCGCCCGGATTGGGTTCTGCCCCGCAGGAACGAGACCGCTGCCGAGTAATCGGCTCACCATGCGATATCCGGCATTCTAGATAAAAGGCCCCGCCAATCGGCGGGGCCTTTTGCTGCCTTGCGCATGTTCTGCCGGTCAGCCGTGGGCAATGCGCGGACGACCGCTCGCCTCCACCGTCAGAAAGGCCTCGACAAAAACCTCCCGCGCCTCGACTTCGGCGATGCGGATATCCCTGTCCACCTGGATGGAAATATCCTGCGCGCCTGCGGCCTCTGCGGCGGCACGGGCTTCGGCCCGCAGCTCGGCTTCCAACCGCTCAAGAGCCTCCTGCGAACCGGTGAAATCCTCCGGGCCATTCTCCAGATGGACGCGAAACCGGCCTTCCTCAGGTGCGGTAACCGTGCCGCTGCGCCGCATGGTGATACGGCCCACCACCGCGCCAATGGCATTTGCCACGCCTGCGTGTTCCGGCAGGATCATACGGCAATGAAGCCGGGTCCCGACCGCCGGATAGTAGCTGGGCGCCGAGGCTCCAAGCCCGACGACATCGACATTGAGGCCAGCGCTGAGAGCGACCAACCCCTGATGTCGGGATAGCCCGCGCTGCATCAGAACATGGCGGGCAAGCTGATCCGGCGAGGTCCCAAAGGCCGGAGCATCTTCGGCAATAGCAGTCTCTAACAGGGTGAGCGACGTCTGTTCCGTCATCTGATCTACGATCATCCGTGCCAATGTCACAGCATCCGGTGCCAGCCGGTCCCCCGACCCCACGCGGCGGCGGGCAAAAAGCGTCAGCGCCTTCTGCGCTGCATCGCCATCCCAGCTGCTAAGCCGTCCAAGGACATGGCTGGCATCGGACGGGGTGACCCCGGCGATCTGCACCAGGCCGCGATCCACCAGCCGCATCAGCGCGCCCTGCTCAATCCGGGTGTGCAGCACGGCGCCCAGCGGATGTGTCTGCGTCCCGATCCGGTCCAGAACCCGGGCCTCCCGGTCGCTCAACCCCACTGGTGTCTGTCCCGGAATCGCGCGAACAAACTGCCCGTCATATTCGCCGACAGTCACTGCGCGCAGCTGACTGTCGAGCGTTGCATGAACCACCTCAGGGGACATATCGGCGATCAGGGAAATCGGCAGCACGCGACGCGGGCCAAGGGTCACACCGCCACTCATACCGGCAGCGATCGGATGCACCTGACTGTCACCGCCCAGGCCGCTGGTGCGCATGGCCACGGCCTCAACCATGGTGCGATAGCCGCCAACCTCGGCGCCGGCCGGATCAATCTTGGGCTTGCCGTTCTCGATCAATGCGATATCGGTGGTGGTGCCGCCGATATCACTGACAAGCGCAGTCTCGACGCCGGTCAGCCAGCGGGCACCGACCAGCGATGCAGCCGGGCCGCTCAGGATGGTTTCAATCGGACGGGCACGGGCCTGCTGTGACGACATCAAGGCGCCATCACCCCGCACAACCATCATCTGAGCAGTCACGCCGAGCTCGCTCAGGCGGGATTCGGCGCGCCCGATCAACCGGTCGATCATTCCGATGAGCCGCGCGTTCAGCACAGCCGTCAACGCCCGCTTCGGCCCGTTGAGCCGCGCCGACAGCTGGTGCGAACAGGTCACCGGAACGCCGGTTTCTTCTGCGATGATCCGGGCAACTTCCAGCTCGTGCGCTGGATTGCGCGTCGCAAACTGGCCGGCAATGGCAAAACCGCTGACCGATACGGCCTCGCGCTGGAGAAACGCGCGCAGTGTCTCCCGGTCCAAGGGCGCCGCCTCGCTACCGGAATGGCTGTGCCCCCCCTCCAGCACCAGCGCCGGGTCGCCCTTCAACGCCTCGCGCAGGCCGTGACGATCCAGATCCGCCTCGCCGAACCCGATATAGATCAGCGCAACGCGGCCCCCCTGCCCTTCGACCAGCGCATTGGTCGCAAGCGTCGTGGACAAAGCTGCAAGCGCGATCTCTGACGGTGCTACCTGCGCCTGCGCAAGTACGGCAGCGACGGCTTCTCCAACTCCGATGGCCAGATCCTGCCGCGTCGTCAGTGCTTTGGCCTTTGCCAGCACATCGCGATCATCCCGGATCAATACCGCGTCGGTATAGGTTCCGCCCGTGTCCACCCCAAGCAAAAGCGCCATGCCCGTCCTCCGTTCGCCTTAATCTTGATCCTGGTCATCGGTTTAGCGAAGCTGCCGCGACGATCCATCCTGTTTGCGTCACCTCAGTCGCTGAACCGCCCAGCGGGCCGCATCCGCCACAGTCGGGTCAGGATCCGCGACCAGAGCCTCGGCCACGGGCCGCAGGGCCGGCAGGCCGGAGTTACCGACGGCATAAAGCACATTGCGCACAAAGCGATCTCGCCCGATCCGCTTGATGGGGGAACCGGAAAACAACGCCCGGAACCCGGCATCGTCCAGCCGAGCCAGCTCCGCCAGCTGCGGAGCCTCGAACTCGGGTCGCGCCGCATAGCGCATATCGCTGGCGGCGACTGCAAATTTGTTCCAGGGGCAGGCCGCCAGGCAATCATCACAGCCGTAGATCCGGTTGCCCAGCTTGGCGCGCAGCTCCTCATCGACCGGGCCCTTGTGCTCGATGGTGAGGTAAGAAATGCAACGCCGCGCATCCAGCTGATAAGGGGCGGGGAACGCATCTGTCGGGCAGGCCGCCAGACAGGACCGGCACGATCCGCAATGGTCGCGCTCTGCCGCGTCGGCAGGCAGGTCCAATGTTGTGAAAACAGAGCCTATGAAGGCCCAGTTGCCCCAGTCCCGACTGACCAGATTGGTGTGTTTGCCCTGCCACCCAAGGCCCGCCGCCTGGCCCAGCGGCTTCTCCGGAACCGGCGCGGTGTCGACAAATACCTTGACCTCGGCAGGCTCATCCGCCCGCTCGGCTTCCGCGATCAGCCAGCGTGCCAGCCGTTTCAAGCGCTTCTTCACAAGATCATGATAATCCTTGTTGCGCGCATAGACGGAAATCGCGCCGCGCTCTGCCTGCCCCACAACGGCCATCGGATCCACCTCTGGCGTGTAGCTTTCAGCCAGCATGATCACAGAGCGCGCCTCAGGCCAGAGCTGGGCTGGATCGCCGCGCCAGTGGCTGCGTTCCTCCATCCAGCCCATCTGACCGTGATATCCCGCTTCAAGAAACGCCTGAAGCCGAGCGGGCACTTGCGGCACATCCCAGGGACGACAGATCCGACAGGCCACAAACCCCTCGGCAAGGGCCTGTTTCACCAACCTGTCCTTGATGCCGTGTGTCGCTATCATCTGGCCAAAAATATCCTCGGGGGTGAATTGAGTCCAAGGGACTCAAGAGGGGGCAGACAGCCCCCTTCTGCCCGTGTCTATCAGAAATCCAGATCGGCGTAATGGGCCGGTGGGCTGAAACCGGGGATCTGATCGGCAAGGATCGACCGGAACGCCGGGCGTGACTTGATCTTTGCGTACCAGTCCTTCACCACGGCGGACCGGTTCCAATCAACATCGGAGATATAGTCCAACGACGACAGATGCGCGGCGGCGGCGAAATCTGCGAGGGTCATTTGATCGCCAGCCAGCCAGCGGCGATGGTCCAGCAGCCAGGCCAGATAGTCGAGGTGATATTTGATCGCCCGCGCACCCGCCTTGACGTTGCCACTGTCGGGGTAGCCCTGCCCGGTCACCTTCTTGTTCACCCGCTCATAGAGCAGCTTTGAGGTGACCTCATGGTGAAATTTATCATCGAACCAGCTGACCAGACGGCGCACCTCGTAGCGACCATCGGGATCGCTGGGCATCAACGAGGGTTCCGGGCGGGTTTCCTCAAGGTATTCGCAGATAGCGGCACTTTCGGCCATCAGCTTGCCATCCAGGCGGATCACCGGAACCTTCGCCGCCGGATTGCGGCGCAGGAAATCGGCCTCCTGCTCCCAGTAGCGTTCCTCGACCAGCTCGACCTCGATCCGCTTTTCGGCCAGGGACAGGCGCACTTTGCGGCAAAAGGGGGAGAGGGGCACATGATAGAGGCGGGCCATGGGACAGCGGATCTCCTGTTGCGGGTGGCTGGGATCAGACAGCAATGCCTAAAAGCGCCAGAAGTTTCAATCCTCGAAACAGGCCGCCCTGCCATCTGCGCGAATGGTGGCCGCCCCATCCATGATCTGCGCCGCCCGCTTGCGCATGAACGCAGTGGGTTTTGCTGCCGAACGCTCTTTGGGATTGGGCAAAACGGTGGCCAGAAGGGCAGCCTGCCTGCGGCTCAGCTCATCCGGACCGACACCGAAATAGTGCCGCGCGGCCGCCTCGGCGCCAAACACACCTTCGCCCATTTCAGCGACATTCAGGTAGACTTCCAGAATGCGCCGTTTGCTCCAGACCGCCTCAACCATCGGCGTCATCAGTGTTTCCAGCGCCTTGCGGAACCAGCTGCGCCCCTGCCACAGAAAGACATTCTTCACCACCTGCTGAGAGATGGTCGACCCTCCACGCTGGCCGCCTTCGGCGATTGCCGCACGGATGGCCTCCGCATCAAGGCCCCAATGCTGGCAGAACCGGGCATCTTCGGCGGCGACAACCGAACGCCCCAAGGCCGGAGCGATATGTTCGATGGGAACCCATTCGCGGTCAATATCACCAAGACGGCGATATTCAGACCAGATGGTATGGGTGATCGGCGGGTTGATCACGGAAAACAGCAGGATCGGCAGCAGGGTCAGCGCAACAAAGACCAGCGCAGCCCGTCCCAGCCAGCGACGCAGGAGACGACGCGGTGACAGCTTTGCGCGGGGTGTACCCTTGGCTGCTGCCTTGCTGCGGGCTTTGCCCTTGGGGGGAACCTTGGATGCCCCGGTTGATTTTCCTGCCTTCGCCATAGGGTCTCTATACGGCACAGAACGGGCCTGCTCCAACCGCGAAATCCCTTGGCCCGCAAGAGATTGCCAAGAGCAGGCGCCCGGAGGTGAAAAGGCCCCGACCGCAGCAGCGACCGGAGCCCATCCAAGGCACATGCAGAGGAAGTGGCGGGGCCTATTCCGCCGGAACGGCTGCTGCCTCGATCGCCAAAGGCTGGGGCAGTTTGTTCAGCATTTCCTTCGGGCAGATTTGCAGGAAATCGCCCTTCTCATTTTCCCAATGCTGCAGGATCTCAGCGGCCTTGCGGCTGCCGGTTTCCTCCAGATGGCGCTCGATCAGACCTTTCAGCTGATCTTCCCAATGGGCCACGGTCACCGGACAGGTCACCAGTGACTCCATGTTCATCAGGGTTTCTGCCTTGCCTTCGGGATCGTAGATGTAGGCCATACCACCGGTCATACCCGCGCCGAAGTTGGCGCCGATCTTGCCCAGGATCACCGCGATCCCGCCGGTCATGTATTCACAGCCACAGGCACCGCAGCCCTCGACAACCACGCTCGCCCCTGAGTTACGAACCGCGAACCGCTCGCCGGCACGCCCGGCTGCGAAGAGATAGCCAGCCGTCGCACCATAGAGAACGGTATTGCCGACGATGGTGTTTTCGCTGGCGTTCAACGGCGATGCCATCGGCGGGCGCACCACGATGGTTCCGCCGGAGAGACCCTTGCCCACATAGTCATTGGCATCCCCGGAGACCTCAAGCTTCAGACCGGGGGCCGCAAAGGCACCGAGCGACTGCCCGGCGGAGCCTTGCAGCTTCACCGTCAGGTGGTCTGACTGCAGCGTGTTGCGCATACCGAAGTTGCGGACGATATGGCTGGAGGTGCGGGTGCCCACGGTCCGGTGGGTGTTCTGCACCGCATAGGACAGCTGCATCTTCTCACCGTCCTGCAGGAAGCGGGCGGCATCGCGTACGATCTCCGCATCCAGCGTATCCGGCACCGGGTTGCGCTCCTTATCGCGGTTGTAGACGATATTGGCAGAGCCATCGACCGTGATCAGAAGCGGGTTCAGGTCGAGGTCGTCCAGATGGGCAGAGCCACGCGACACCTGCGCCAGAAGATCGGCCCGGCCAATGACATCCTCCAGCGACCGCGCGCCAATGGAAGCCAGAATTTCCCGTACTTCCTGCGCATAGAAGGTGATGAGGTTTACCACCTTGTCGGCATTGCCGGTGAACTTGCCGCGCAGGGCCTCATCCTGAGTACACACGCCCACGGGGCAGGTGTTGGACTGGCACTGGCGCACCATGATGCAGCCCATGGCGATCAGCGCAGCGGTGCCGATACCATATTCCTCGGCGCCCAGCATGGCCGCCATGACGATGTCGCGGCCGGTGCGCAGACCGCCATCGGTGCGCAGCGTCACCCGGTCGCGCAGGTTGTTCATGCTCAGCACCTGATGCGCCTCGGTCAGGCCCATCTCCCACGGGAGGCCAGCATATTTGATCGAGGTCGCAGGCGAGGCCCCGGTGCCACCATTGTGGCCGGAAATCAGGATGATGTCGGCCTTTGCCTTGGCCACGCCGGCCGCGATGGTGCCAACGCCCGAGGACGCCACCAGTTTCACCGTCACCTTGCAGCGCGGGTTGATCTGCTTCAGGTCGTAGATCAGCTGCGCCAGATCCTCGATCGAGTAGATATCGTGGTGCGGCGGCGGCGAAATCAGGGTCACACCTTTGGTCGAGTGGCGCAGGCGGGCAATCAGGTCGGTGACCTTCATCCCCGGCAGCTGGCCGCCCTCGCCGGGCTTGGCGCCCTGGGCCACCTTGATTTCCAGCTCTTCACACTGGTTCAGATATTCAGCGGTCACACCAAAGCGGCCCGACGCCACCTGCTTGATCTTTGCCGACGGGTTATCACCATTCGGCTCCGGCACGAAATGTGCGGGATCTTCGCCGCCCTCGCCGGAGTCGGACTTGGCACCGATGCGGTTCATTGCGACGTTCAGGGTTTTATGTGCCTCAGGCGACAGCGCGCCCAAGCTCATCCCCGGCGTGACAAAGCGCTTGCGGATCGAGGTGATGCTCTCGACCTCTTCAATCGGCACCGGCTTGCCCAGAGGCTTGATGTCCAGCAGATCGCGGAGGTGAATCGGCGGGTTCGACTGCATCTTTGCCGAATATTGCTTCCACAGCTCAAACGAGGCCCGGTTGCAGGCCATCTGCATCATATGCATCGAGGTCGCTTCCCAGGCGTGGGTTTCGCCGGATTTGCGCGCCTTGTAGAAGCCACCGATGGGCAGGACATCCTGACCGCCCGACCATGCCTTGGCGTGGATTTCTTCCAGCTTGGTCTGAATGCCGGTGACACCGATGCCAGAAATCCGGGAAACCATGCCGGGGAAATATTCCGCACACATCGCACGGCTGAGGCCCACCGCCTCGAAGTTGAGACCACCACGATAGGAGGAGATCACCGAGATCCCCATTTTCGCCATGATCTTCAAAAGACCCTGGTCGATGGCTTCACGGTAACGGGCGACATTCTCGGTCAGACTGCCATCCAGCAGGCCCCGCTCAATACGGTCAGCCAGCGAATCCTCGGCCAGATAGGCGTTTACAACAGTGGCACCACAGCCGATCAGCACCGCAAAGTAATGCGGGTCGATACATTCGGCAGAGCGCACATTCAGCGAACAGAAGGTCCGCAGGCCCTTGCGGGTCAGATGCGAATGCACGGCGGAGGTCGCCAGGATCATCGGCATCGCCACGCGGCCCTCGCCCGAATGCTGATCGGTCAGGACAATGTGACCGGCCCCGGAGCTGACAGCCTCCTCCGCTTCGGCGCGGACACGGGCCAGCGCCGCATTGAGAGACCCCTGGCCGGGGGCAAAGCTACAGTCGATTTCAGCCAGCGGCGCGTTCAGGTTCTTGACCAGCTCATCCCATTGGGAATTGCCGATAAAGGGGCTTTCCAGCACGATGATCTCGGTCTGGGAGCTGTCTTCATCAAGCACGTTCTTGAGGTTACCAAACCGGGTCTTCAACGACATCACACGGTATTCGCGCAGGCTGTCGATCGGCGGGTTGGTCACCTGAGAGAAGTTCTGGCGGAAGAAATGGCTCAGCGGGCGGTACATTTTCGACAGCACTGCCGACGGCGTATCATCCCCCATTGAGGCCAGAGTTTCCTTGCCGTCCTCGGCCATCGGCGCAAGAATCTGTTCCAGTTCCTCGATGGTATAGCCAGCGGCAATCTGGCGGCGGCGCAGTGCGTCCCCGCTGAACAACGGCTTTTCGGTAACGGTGGCCAGGGTGCTGTCCAGATCGTTGATCTTCTTCACCCAATCGCCAAACGGCAGCGCGGAGGCTAGTTTGTTCTTGATCGCGGTGTCGTGGAACAGCTTGCCCTTCTTCATGTCGACAGCCAGCATCTGACCCGGACCAAGCGCACCCTTTTCAACCACGGTCGCCTCGTCAATCGGAACCATGCCCGCCTCGGAGCCTGCGATCACCAGACCATCTCCGGTGACCACGTAGCGCATCGGGCGCAGGCCGTTGCGGTCCAGACCGGCGCAAACCCAGCGGCCATCGGTCATCGCCAGCGCGGCCGGGCCATCCCAAGGCTCCATCACGGAGTTGCAATAGGAATACATATCGCGCCAGGCCTGCGGCAGCTCCACCGCCTGCTTGGACCAGCTTTCGGGAACCAGCATGGTCTTTGCCATCGGCGCCGAGCGACCGGCGCGGACCAGAACTTCAAACACCGAGTCCAGTGCCGCGGAGTCGGAGGACCCGCTGGCGACGATGGGTTTGATATCCTCAGCATAGTCACCAAAGGTCGAAGAGGCCATACGGATCTCATGGCTCTTCATCCAGTTCATGTTGCCTTTCAGCGTGTTGATCTCGCCGTTATGGGCGAGCATGCGGAAGGGCTGGGCCAGCCACCACTGCGGGAACGTGTTGGTGGAATAGCGCTGATGATAGATTGCAAAGGCGCTTTCAAACCGTTCGTCCATCAGGTCGGGGTAGAACACGGCAACCTGCTCGGCCAGCATCATGCCCTTGTAGATGATCGAGCGGCAGGACAGCGACGCGATATAGAGCTGGCCGACCTGCGCAGCGGCAGCGGCTTTTTCGATGCGGCGGCGAATAACATAGAGCTCGCGCTCGAATGTTTCCTCGTCCACACCCTTTGAGTTGGAGATCAGAATCTGCTCAATCTCAGGGCGGGTGGCGTTGGCCTTCTCGCCGAGGCAGGTGACATCCACCGGCACATGGCGCCAGCCGTAGATGTAGTAGCCCATCCGCAGAACTTCGCTTTCCACGATGGTCCGGCAGCGTTCCTGAGCGCCAAAGTCCGTGCGTGGCAGGAAGACCTGGCCTACCGCCATCAGCTGATCTTCGCGCGGCTCGTGGCCGGTGCGGCGCACCTGATCATAGAAGAACGGTGCCGGGATCTGAACGTGGATACCGGCGCCATCGCCGGTCATGCCGTCCGCATCAACCGCACCTCGGTGCCAGATCGCTTTCAGCGCGTTGATGCCGGCCTCAACCACCTTGCGGCTGCGCTTGCCGTTGACCGAGACAACAAGGCCAACACCGCAGGAGGAATGCTCTTCCTCCTCGGCATAAAGACCGTTCTCGGCCATCCATTGACGCTTTGCCTCTTCGGCGCGAACCCATTCTGCATCATATTTTGTCATGTCATGCTCCCGTTCCGGTGGGCGGCCCCCTAAGGGCGGCACCTGCCCGGTAGAAATCTGTTTACTCGGCGGCCAAGCTGCTGGCGGCGGTGTTGAAACGGTCGAGGATCGCCTCAGCGCAATCGCGCCCGTCCTTGATGGCCCAGACCACCAGCGACGCGCCGCGCACGATGTCACCAACGGCATAGACGCCATCGAGATCGGTCGCGCCGGTCTGGAATGCAGCCTTTACGGTGCCCCAGCGGGTGACCGGCAGTTCCGGCTGATCCCAGAGCGTCGGCAGATCTTCCGGCTCAAAGCCAAGCGCCTTGATCACCAGCTCGGCAGGCTCGATGTAATCGGCGCCCTCGATGATCTCGGGAGCCTGGCGGCCCGAGGCGTCAGGCTGGCCGAGACGCATCTTCTGTACCATCACGCCAGCGACCTTGCCGCCCTCATCGGTGAAGCCCTTGGGCGCGGACAGCCATTCAAAGACCACGCCTTCTTCCTCGGCGTTCTGGGTTTCGCGCTGCGAACCGGGCATATTGGCACGGTCACGGCGGTAGAGACATTTGACCGACGTTGCACCCTGACGGATCGAGGTCCGCACGCAGTCCATAGCCGTATCGCCCCCGCCGATGACAACGACACGCTTGCCTTTGGCGTTCAGGGTGCCGTTGTCGAATTCCTCGATGCTGTCGCCGAAATTCGACGCTTTGTTGGACACGGTCAGGAAGTCGATCGCCTTTACGATGCCACCAGAACCTGACCCCGGCATTTCCAGATCACGGGATTTGTAAACGCCGGTGGCGATAATCACCGCATCATGTTTGGCGCGGATATCGTCAAAGGAGATGTCCTGACCCACGTTGCAATTCATCACGAATTCAACACCGCCATCCGCAAGCAGTTGGTTGCGGCGCATCACGACGTCCTTTTCCAGCTTGAAACCCGGGATACCATAGGTCAGCAGGCCACCGGCACGATCATAGCGGTCGTAGATGGTGACCTTCACGCCTGCGCGACGCAGCATGTCGGCTGCGGCGAGGCCGCCCGGACCCGCCCCGATGATCCCCACGGATTCGCCACGTTCCTGCGCCGGGGCGATGGGCTGCACCCAACCTTTGTCCCAGGCGGTATCGGTAATGTATTTCTCGACGGCACCGATGGTGACAGTACCGTGGCCGGACTGCTCAATGACGCAATTGCCTTCGCAGAGGCGATCCTGCGGACAGATACGACCACAGATTTCGGGGAAGGTATTGGTCGCCTGGCTGATCTCATAGGCCTCGTGCAAGCGGCCCGTGGCAGTCAGGCGGAGCCAATCGGGAATGTTGTTGTGCAGGGGGCAATGCGACTGGCAATAAGGTACACCGCATTGACTGCAACGGCTGGCCTGTTCCTCGGCCTTGGCGGCCGCGAATTCTGCGTAGATTTCGTCGAAATCTTCCCGGCGATCTTCTGCGGCCCGTTTGCTGGGCATGTCGCGGTCGATCTGCACGAATTTGAGCATCGGTTGCTTGGCCACGGGGCGGACTCCATGTTGGGCTGGCTGCGATAAATGATCCATCGGAGCGGAGCGAATTAAAAGTCAACTTTGCTGACCTAATATGTCAGCAGTTATGTCCTGATACCTTCTCCAGCAGAAATGTACAGACATTTTAGGTCCGATGCGGACCATTAACGCTATCCCACCAATGAAATCAACGGATTTACACCCAGACCGTTCTTTGCCATCCCTGCGGAACCCCAATCGGACCTATATCATGCCGCTTTTTCAGCTGATCCTTATCGCCCTGATTCAGGGCATCACGGAATTCCTGCCAATCTCTTCATCCGGGCACCTGATCCTTTTGCCAGGGCTGACCGGGCTCGACGATCAGGGGCAGGTTATCGACGTCGCCGTTCACGTCGGAACACTGGTCGCCGTGGTTCTGTTCTTCTGGAAAGAGGTGCGGGTGGGGCTGATCGGTCTGCCGCGCGCCTTCACAGGACGCCTCGATACACCCGGGGCACGGCTGGCGATGGGGCTGATCATCGCGACCATCCCTACAGTCCTGTTTGGCGCCTTTCTGCATTTCAGCGGATGGAGTGACGCACTCAGGTCGATGAAAGTCATCGGCTGGACGATGCTTGGTTTTGGCTTGGTACTCTATGTGGCAGATCGGTTCGGCCCAACCGACAAGGAAAGCGCGGACTGGGGGCCACGAGATGCGCTGATCATGGGGCTGTGGCAAATGCTGGCGCTAATCCCCGGCACTTCCCGTTCGGGCATCACTATTACGGGCGCCCGCCAGCTGGGCTACGCCCGGATCGACGCAGCACGGCTGTCAATGCTAATGTCGATCCCAACAATCGTGGCCTCTGGTGTTTTGCTGGGTGCCGAAGTCGCCGTCGAGGCAAATCCGGCACTCATTCGCGATGCAGCTATCGCTGCGGCGCTCTCAATGCTGGCCGCCCTTGCTGCCCTGTCGCTGATGATGCGCATGCTGCGCTCGGTCAGCTTCACACCCTATGTGATCTATCGCGTCGTTCTGGGCGCGATTCTCCTGATGATCGCCTATCAGGCCTGATCGACCGGATCCGGCCATCAGAACCAAAAAAGCGCGGGTCAAACCCGCGCCTTTCAAATCTTAGCCGACCTTGACCTCTAAGCGAATTCAGAGGTCGTTGCGCAGGTTGCGGGCTGAATCCATCAACTCACTGTACTGACCAGCCGGGCGGAACTTCCACAGGTAGTCCGGCAGCACAGACGCCAATGAAACCGGGTGGATGCCCAGCGCCTCGAACCCGTTTGCGCCCTCGGCAACCACATTGTCGTTCTCGAGGTTCTTCAGCTGGTCACGGGTCAGCATCTTGTTCTCGAACAGCTGGAAGCTGACGAACTGCAGAATATCAAAGCCAAGCGCGACCAGCTTCGCAATCGGGCCCGGCAGCGACAGCACAAGGCGCCGACGGTCAATCACATCGAGCATCTGCTGCATCAGTGCGCCAAAGCTCTTCACCTCGGGGCCGCCAAGCTCATACACGCCAGGCTTTGCCTTCCCGACAACCGCGGCTACGGCAGCCTTGGCAACATCGTCGACGTACACCGGCTGGAATTCTGTGTCGGCATGGGCAATCGGCAGCACCGGCGACAGGCGCGCCATCGCGGCAAAACGGTTGAAGAACTGATCCTCAGCCCCGAAGATGATCGACGGCCGCAATATCACAGCCTCGGGCATATGCTCCAGAACAGCCCGCTCCCCGGCCGCTTTGGACTGGGCATAATCGCTGTCGCTGTCTTCATCGGCACCGATGGCCGAGACATGCACCATGGCTCCGACGCCCTGTGCAGCAGCGATTCGCGCAATTCGACCAGCGCCATCGGCCTGAACCGCATCAAAGGTGTTCTTGCCCAGTTCGTTCAGGATGCCAACGCAGTTCACCACTGCATCTGCCCCCTGCATCACCGCCGCAACAGACGCATCGTCGCGAATATTGCACAACACAGGCTCTACCTGCCCCGGGACACCATAGGGTTTGACATACATGGCTTCGTTCGGCCGACGCACGGCCACCCGCACACGCCAACCTTCCTTGGCCATGCGGCGCGCAATGTAACGGCCGACAAAACCGGACCCGCCATAGATCGTGACCAGTTTGGACATCTTTTGGCTCCTACCTTAGCTGCTGCTTCGATTTACCGCCCCGCGCCCTTTGGAACAAGGCGCAAATCGACCAAAGTCGAGGCAATAGGTGCAACGCTGCAAGATATGGCTGCTTAACGCCCGATTTGATCTCCCTTGCTATGATGCTTTGGCGACGCCAGCGGATCGTATCGGTGATTTCCAAATCAGATCGGAGAGCGCAGATCATGACGACTCAGCAGCTCTGCACAGGTAGCTGTATTCTGTGAATACCATCGTCAGAACAGAACAAATCGCAGCGGTGAATTTTCCGTTTGACGGCCCCGTCGCTTCTGCTTATACGCCCCTCACGACACCTGCCCAGGTGGCGGAATTGGTAGACGCGCTAGCTTCAGGTGCTAGTGTCCGTATGGACGTGGAGGTTCGAGTCCTCTCCTGGGCACCATATCCCCGACAGTGAATAAAACAAGGCCCCCATAGGGAGCCACACTCCAGGCGCGATATGTCGATTGTCGGCTGCCGACCGGTTTCATACACCACGCGCCAGACCCGAAAAACCGCCAGCTGTAA
>NZ_JAYMVV010000023.1:0-784 GCF_048056635.1 Phaeobacter sp. JH20_08
TGCATGATTCACGGTTCGAAAATCGAGCGGTGAACATGTCTGATCTCTTCTGGCTGACTGACGCGCAAATGGCGCGTCTTGAGCCTTTCTTTCCCAAGTCCCACGGCAAGCCTCGCGTTGATGATCGCCGCGTTTTGAGTGGCATTATATTTATCAATCGCAATGGCTTACGATGGCGTGACGCGCCCGCCGCCTATGGTCCGCACAAGACGCTGTACAACCGTTGGAAACGATGGAGCGAAAAGGGCGTCTTCGCCCGGATGATGGCCGGTTTGGCTGCCGAGCACGGCGAACAGACGACCGTCATGATCGACGCGACCTATCTCAAGGCCCACCGAACGGCGACCAGCATGGGCGTGAAAAAGGGGGGCGTGGACGCCTGATTGGCCGGACCAAGGGCGGCATGAACACCAAGCTGCACGCCATCTGCGACAGCCAAGGGCGGCCGCTCAACCTGTTTGTCACGGCTGGTCAGGTCAGCGACTACATCGGCGCACGGGCATTGCTGAGCAGCCTGCCGGACGTCGATTGGCTGCTCGGGGACCGTGGATATGATGCCGACTGGTTCAGAGAAGCGTTGAAAGGCAAA
This sequence comes from Phaeobacter sp. JH20_08, assembly GCF_048056635.1. Classification (NCBI taxonomy): domain Bacteria; kingdom Pseudomonadati; phylum Pseudomonadota; class Alphaproteobacteria; order Rhodobacterales; family Roseobacteraceae; genus Phaeobacter; species Phaeobacter sp. JH20_08. Next base: position 590 of record NZ_JAYMVV010000023.1, read on the forward strand.
GGGATACGCGCATGTATCCCCGGCCGAAAACAGCGCAAGAAACCTGTGAAATACGATAAGCGCCGATACAAACGGCGCAACCGGATCGAGATCATGTTCGGCAGGCTTAAGGATTGGCGACGAGTGGCAACCCGATACGACCGCTGTCCGAAGGTCTTCCTCTCAGCCATCGCCCTCGCCGCAACCGTCATCTAT